>NZ_JACVTM010000001.1:0-1056247 GCF_016624415.1 Paenibacillus sp. S28
CCACAAGAGGGTCACTTTTTTCAAAGTGTCCTTCTTATGGGTCACAGTTCACATCCGGTGTGGAGGCGGTTTTTTTCTTAAACACGAAGTCCGGAAAATCATGGCTGAGCTGAGGTCCGTACCAAGTAAACGGACTCAAACGATTTGGGCGCGGGATCGGCTTGCTCCGGGTGAGCCCTCAGTCTGCTTGCTTTGCCAAGTTCATTTCCGTGCACATCAGAATAAAAGCGCCGGCGCCGTGGAGGTCGTTCTCGCTCGTAAGGCGGGCAATGTAGTGGGCGTAGTCCCCAATGCCTGTGCCGATGCAGAGTTGGCCGATGATCACGCGGCCGTTCTCGGCAAATTTCAGCGTGTCGATAACGCCCTGGTATCCTTTCCAGGCGTACTGAAGATAACTTTCGTCCAAATAACCGAACCGCACCGCTTTGGCAATGGCGTGTACATACAGGGCGGTACAGGAACTTTCCAGCCAGTTGTCCGGGCGGTCGCCCTTGTCGACAACCTGGTACCATAAGCCTGAGGTTGAAGTTAAATCTTATTGCCAGGAAGGTGGGTTTCGGGAGCGTTACGCATTTTGGCCGGGTGTTCAAATCGGTTACGGGACATGCGCCTTTATATTATAGAAAGGAAAATAGACATGATCCTGCATTGACAATTTCCTCCCCGGGGTTATAATCAAATTTGTTAATGACTTATAGAAAATGTTAATGGATGCTTGTCCGATTATCGCCTTTTTGCTGTATGGCAGCACTATGCTGCTGTGAAGCGGCCAAGGACATGATCCCTCGCTACAATATAACCAGGGAGGAACGCGGATGATTTGGTTGTTGCTGGCAGCCGTTATCGTCATTGGAGTATGGCTGCTCCGGAATATCCTGCCTGTCCATGGTCTTACGCCCATCCATCCCGACGATTTGAAGGTCATCGCCAGGGATCAGGAAGACATCAAAATGCTGGACGTGAGAGATCCGGTGGATTATTTGCGGGAGCATGAGAATGGCACGGTCAATATTTCGCTCGGCCGGCTGCCGTATCTTTGGAAAAAGGAGCTCTCCACCTCCGAACCGGTTGTGATTCTGGGCGGCAGCAGTCGGCAGAGCAAACAGGCGGCCCGATTCTTGAAACGGGTCGGCTTCCGTCAGCTGTATATCATCAAGGATGAGCCGGGACGGAAGAACCGCCAGGGCCAGACGGGGACGGCGGTATGCTGCTCCGATTGCTGCCGATGATAGGAAATAAGCTATAAATGCAGGCATACGTTAGAATTTCAGCCGGAAAGCCCTCAAAGACAGTGCGTCTTTGAGGGTTTTTTTTGTTTAGAGATATCCGGTTGAATAGACATGGTGGCAAAAAGGGCTCACGTTTCCGACCGGAAGGTCGCTCCCAACGGATCTCCCAGACCGAAGTAGTGACGGAAGTTGTAAATGAGCGGATTCCAGCGCCGGGGGTCGATATGATGATCTCCAATAAGGATGTCGTCATGAGCATGGACCCGGACGGCACAGGTTTCCACGATCGCGAAGAACGGATCGTATTCCGGCACCGTCATCCGCTGAACCCGTGCTTCAATGTGTATCGGACATTCGGATATGCGCGATGGCTGCACCACCTCGGAATCGATGGCGGTAAAGCCGCCTGCGGCGAACTTATCCTTTTCGTGCGTGAACCCCATGGCTTCTTTAACCTCAGGGACAATTGTCCTCCCGGTATAGGGGGCGATGCGCTCCACGTTCTCCCACAGCGGGGCGGAAGGAAGATTGATGACGCACTCCGGGTGAAGGGTCAAATTGTCATAAGCTTTGCTGCTCGTTGAAATACCCAGGACGATGTTGTCCCCCAGCGCAAAGGAAGAGGAGATCGGGCTGATATTGGATGTGTGGTCTTCGTTACGCGTGGTAATCAGGATAACAGGCATGCCATAATATAAAATCTTCGGTGTGATAGCACGGGTTTGCGGTTCTGCTGCGGCCATTTGGCATACGCCTCCTTGTTTATAATGTACTTGAACATTGTAACCGGTTCATATTACAATGTTCATCGAAATGTGGAATGCAAAGGAGGGGGCAGGATGAAGGCAGGACCGATTGCGGCTCATCCCGCGGCCATGATCAGCGATCCTTCGCGTGCGGCGATGCTGACCGCCATGATGGACGGTCGGTTCCATCCGGCGAGTGAGCTGGCCTATATGGCGGGGATCACGCCGCAGACGGCGAGTTACCATCTGGCCAAGCTGGAAGAAGCGGGGATGGTCGCCATGCACAAGCAGGGAAGGCACCGGTATTACGGCTTGAAAAGCCATGACGTGGCTACCGTGGTGGAGACGCTGCTATTGCTTGCGCCGCCGGTTGAGATCAAGTCGCTGAGGCAATCCGAGGAAAACCGCCACCTGCGGCGGGCGAGAACCTGTTACGATCATGTCGCCGGAGATCTTGGCATCCGCCTGAGGGACGCGATGATCGAAGCCGGCGTGATCCGTGAGGAAGCGGACGCCTTTGCGATTACCGGGGAAGGGGCCGCCTTCTTCGAACATATGGGCATCGATGTGGAAGCGGTCCGGAAAAGGCGGCGCAGCTTCTGCAGCAAATGCTTGGATTGGAGCGAGCGCACGCCGCATTTGGCCGGCTCGCTGGGCAGCGCTTTGCTTGAGCGGCTGCTCGAGCTGCGATGGCTGCTCCGCATGGAAGGGACCCGGGCGCTGCGCATTACCGACGAGGGGGTCCGCGGACTGCAGGAGACTTTTCATATCGAGATCCCTCGATCCTGAATTTCAAACGATCCGAGTAATGCGGAGCTTTCACGAGCCGCCGCAGCCGGGTCGTTTTTTTCGTGCTCGGCTCGATGCCGCTGCAAGCTTGTAGACCTTGTAGACATCGGTTTCGATCCCGGCTTGAAGACCTTCCTGACGTTTTTTTCGGAGACCGACGAATTTTCAGATCCTGCTGCAACCAGAAAAAACGGCAGTATTACCACGAATAACGGCGATTGTGAAGAGTGCATGGCCTGGTTACAATTCAGTTCATGACGAACGCCAATATCAACAATCATGGAGGGTGGCAGCGATGAAGCAGGTGAAGGACGAGGACATCAAGAATTCAGGGAGGTATAAGGAGGACTCCGGGCTTACGCGGGAAAGGTGCCTGGAGGCTATGGAATTTATTCGGCGCCAGGTGGACCGGAATCTTCAGACATTTCAGGACACGTTTCCGTCGGAGGCCAGCACGAATCTGGTATACCGACAGACCGGAAACACGGAGTGGACGCCGGCATTCTGGACCGGGATGCTGTGGCTCGCTTACGAAACGACCGGCGATGCCAAGTACCGCGCCGCCGCGGAAGGCCAGCTGGACAGCTACCGCAGGAGGGTGGAGGAACGGCGCTATACGGACACGCATGACTTAGGATTCCTCTATACGCTGTCATGCGTGGCATCCTACAAGCTGACCGGCAGCGAGGAAGCCAAGACGCTCGCCGTGCAGGCGGCCGATCTGCTGATGGAGCGTTACTGGGACAAGGCGGGGATCATCCAGGCTTGGGGAAATCTCCAGGATCCCAGGCAGCAGGGGAGGATCATCATTGACTGCCTCATGAATCTGCCGCTGCTGTACTGGGCATCGGACGTCACCGGTAACCCCAAATATAGGGCTGCGGCCGAGTCGCACGCCCGGAAATCGGCGGAGCACCTCATTCGGGAGGATGCGTCCAGTTATCACACCTTTTACATGGATATCGCATCGGGACAGCCGAAGTACGGCTCCACCGCGCAGGGGCATGCGGACGATTCATGCTGGTCGCGCGGACAGGCTTGGGGGATTTACGGCTTCCCGCTCTCCTACCGCTACACCGCCGATGACAGGTACCTGCAGTTGACGTCCAGGCTGGCGAATTACTTCCTGAACCGGCTTCCGCAGGACGAGGTATGCTACTGGGATCTCGTATTTACGGAAGGGGATGAGGAGCGGGACAGCTCCGCTGCGGCGATTGCGGTCTGCGGCCTGATCGAGACCGCGGCGCATCTGCCGCTGACCGATCCGCTGAAACGGCTGTACGAAAATGCCGCGCTGCGGATTTTGAAATCCCTGATCGATCATTATATGACCTGGCACGTGCCGGAGTCGAACGGCATTCTGCTGCATGCGGTATACAGCAAGCCGGGCGGAAACGGTGTCGACGAGTGCTGCATCTGGGGCGACTATTACATGTACGAGGCACTGGTTCGCGTAACCCGGGACTGGAAGCCGTATTGGTAGAAGGGGGTAATACGTATGGGAGAGCAAGAAGTGCACAAGAGAAGCGATCCGGCCACGGCATGGTGGACGGATGCGAGGTTTGGCATGTTCATCCACTGGGGACTGTACGCAGCGCTGGCCAAGGGCGAGTGGGTCATGTACGCCGATAAGATTCCCGTCCGCGAATACGAGAAGCTGGCCGGGGACTTTAATCCGCAGCAATTTGATGCCGCGGCCTGGGTACAGCTCGCCAAAGACGCAGGGATGAAATATATCGTCATTACGGCCAAGCATCATGACGGGTTTGCGATGTTCCATTCCAAGGCCGATCCCTTCAACATCGTGGACGCGACGCCGTTTGGGCGCGATCCATTGAAGGAGCTTGCCGAGGCTTGCCGCGAGGCGGGAATCGTACTCTGCTTTTACTATTCGCATGTGATTGACTGGCACCATCCCCATTCGCTGCACAAAGAGCATAACAACACGTGGGATTACAAGTTGGCGGAGAAGCACTTCCCCGAATACTGGGAAGGCAAGGCGAAGCCGCAGCTGAAGGAGATGCTCACTTCCTACGGGCCGGTCGGCCTGCTCTGGTTTGATACGGCGGGCGGGTTATCGGAAGCGGACAGCCGCGATATCGTAGCCTTTGTGAAAGGCCTGCAGCCGGACTGCCTCATTAATTCCAGGGTGTCACACTTTATCGGCATGGGCGATTATGTCTCCAAGGGTGATAACGAGATCGGGATGAGCGGTGAAGATCAGCGGCCGTGGGAAACGCCGATGACCCTGAACCAGTCATGGGGCTACACGGACCGGGACCAGGTTTGGAAGAGTGCGGAGGCGGTGATCAAGAAGCTGGTAAACGTCATTGGCAAGGGCGGCAACCTGCTTTTGAATGTCGGTCCAACGCCGGAAGGGACGATTCCGGAGCTGTCCGCGGAACGTCTGCGGGAGGTCGGAGAATGGACGCGGCGGAATAGCGACGCCATTTACGGTACCGGAGGCAGCCCGTTTCCGGCCGAGCTGGAATTTGGAGCGGTGACAACCCGCCCGGGACGAGTGTATGTGCACGTTCATAACGACAAATGGCCTGCGGATAGCTTGGTGATGCACGGCATACGCGGCGAGGTATCACGTATATACTGCCTGGCCGATCCGGAGAAAAAAGAACTGGCGTTCAGGCAATCGGTTGACGAGGGGCTCGATCTGCATGTGCTCAAGGTGGAGCTTCCAACCGAACCGGCTGACGAGCATGTGACGGTTATTGCCCTGGAAATGGCCGGAGAGCCGGATTTCGACCGGACGTTAACGCAGCTTGACGGCGGCCGGCTGCAGCTGGATGTCCCCCAAGCGAGCGTAACCCTTGTCAGGGAGGAAGACGAGGCAGTGGGGATTCCGGCGCTGCGGCAGGCGGAATGGACCTTCAAGCTCGTTCAGCCGGGCACCTATGAACTGATGCTGATCAGCTTCAAGCGGCACGACCAGGATTGGCCCGGGCTGTATCCGGAACCGGTCGTCTTGGAGACGGATGGAAGCTGCCTGGTTACCGATCCGGCGGAAGACGGGGAGGATCCGGATTCTCCATCATGCCAGCATCCCTACATCCCGATACGGTCCCGATTGGGACAAGTGACGTGGCTGGAGCCCGGAATCCATAGGCTGACGCTCCGTTCTTCCAAACTGAAGGACCCGTCTCCCAAATTCACGGAAATCTGGCATGCCGACGCGGTAAAGCTGCGTGCCGTAAGGCTTGTGCGGGTCCAGGATTAGCCGCCCGGATGAAGAAAAGTTAAGGCAGCATTAAAAAAATCAGTCCGTCATCTTACGAAAATACTGCGCTCCTTTCAAAGCGGCAGTATCGCGGGAACAGGCAGGTTCCCTATACTTTGGGTACCGGCAGCTTCACATTAAACCAGAGTCCGGTCAACTGGATTTATTTCAAAAAGGAGGCGCTTACATGAGAAAAAAAGCAGCTAAAAAATGGGGTACTGCGGTGCTTGCAGCCGCCCTGGTTCTGTCGCTTGCGGCCTGCGGCGGCACCTCGGGTAACGATCAGGCGAAAGGGGAGGCGTCCACTAGCGGAAAAACAGCCGAACCGGAAAAATTAACCCATCTGACCTATTGGGTCAGCATGCATCCCGCTGCAGCCGCCCAAATGAAAACGTACGCGGAAATGGGCATGTATAAGGAACTGGAACGAATCACTGGCGTTAAAGTGGACTTCCAGCATCCGCCGACCGACTCCACCCAGGCTCAGGAGCAGTTCAACCTCATGATGGTCTCCGAGAAACTGCCGGACGTGATCGAAACGTCATGGATCGGGTATCCGGGGGGACCGGAGAAGGCGATCCAGGACAACAAAATTATTAAGCTGAACGATTTGATCGACCAAAATGCGCCGAATTTGAAAAAACTGCTGGATGAGCATCCCGACTGGAAAAAGCAGGTGACCACCGACGACGGAAGCCTCTATATGTTCCCGTTCTTCCGCGGCGGCGATAAGGTCCGTGTCTTCTACGGCCCGTCGATCCGCAAGGATTGGCTCGATAAGCTCGGCCTTCAGATGCCGACGACGATCGATGAATGGCATGAAGTGCTCAAGGCGTTTAAGGAGAAGGATCCGAACGGCAACGGGAAAGCCGATGAAATTCCGCTGTATTTTACGAAGGACGATATCGGCACGGATGCGCCTTTCCTTGGCGCATGGGGCATCAACTACGGCTTCTACCAGATCGACAACAGCGTCAAATACGGACCGATCCAGCCGGAGTACAAGGAATTTCTGGCCACGATGAACCAATGGTATAAGGAAGGGCTGCTCGACAAGGATTTCGCCGCTCCGAACGACAAGCTGTTCGATGCCAAAATGACCGGCAACCAGCTGGGCGCCGCTCCAACGTATAACGGCGGCGGCATTGGCAAATACGCCAACTTGATGAAGGATAAGGATCCGAAATTCAATCTGGTGGCTGCTCCGTATCCGGTACTGAACAAAGGCGATAAGCCGATTTGGGGACAAAAGGATTTCGCCACGAACGGCATCGGTGCCGCCATCTCGACCAGCAATACGAACCCGACCGAAACAGTCAAGTGGCTGGACTATGCCTACGGAGAACAGGGCAACCTCCTGTTCAACTACGGCAAAGAGGGAGAAGCGTATACGATGAAGGACGGCAAGCCGGTCTTCCTGCCTGAGGTGCTGAACCCGCCGAGCGGCGTCAGCCTGCAGCAGTCCTTTGCGAAGCATAACCGTTCGACGTGGAGCGCGCCGTTCGTGCTCAGCGATGAATTCCAGATGCAGTATTTGGCCCTCCCGAACCAGAAGGATGCCTTGACCGTATGGTCCCAGCCGACCGGGGAACGCAAAATGCCGCTCGTGACGCCGACCAAGGACGAGAGCTCCCAATTCGCTTCGATCATGACGGACATCAACACTTATAAGGACGAGATGTTCCTCAAATTCATCATGGGCGCGGAACCGATCGACAACTTTGATAAGTACGTGAAAAAAATCGAGGCGATGGGCATTAACGACGCGATCAAAATCCAGCAGTCCGCCCTTGACCGGTTCAATAAGCGTTAATCAAAAAACATAAGGCGGCGAAGATGCCGGGCAGGGGATGTCCGCTTCCCGGCACGCCCCTTGTTCCAACACCACATTCCGCAGGAAAGGCAGGGGGTTACATGTGGCAGGTAACCGATAAGAAACTGATGAAGAAGCGCCCGCTGCGCAGCCGGACCGATCTAACCACGGGGCAAACCATCCGTAAGGATCTCCGCCGCAACTGGATCATTTATCTCATGGCGCTCCCCGTCATTGCGTATTATTTGATCTTTCATTACGGACCGATGTACGGTCTCCTGATCGCCTTTAAGGATTACTCGCCGGCACAAGGGATCTGGGGAAGCCCATGGGTCGGCTTCAAGCATTTTGACAGCTTTTTTAACGGCATTTATTTCTGGAGGCTCATCCGCAATACGGTCCTCATCAACTTCTATGATCTGCTGTTTGGTTTTCCGGCGGCGATCCTGCTGGCGCTGCTGCTGAACGAGATCCGCAAAATGGCGTTCAAGCGATTCGTGCAGACGATCTCCTATTTACCGCATTTCATTTCGATTGTCGTGGTCGCAGGAATGATGTTTGACTTCCTAAGCCGTGACGGATTGATCAATCAGCTGCTGGGTTTCATCGGCGTCGATCCGATCGATTTTCTGAAGGAGGCCGGCTGGTTCCGTTTTATTTTCGTATCGTCCGGCATTTGGCAGGGCATCGGCTGGGGCTCCATCATCTATTTGGCGTCGATCGCCAATATCGACCCGACGCTGTATGAGGCAGCCAAAATCGACGGCGCAAGCCGCTGGAGACAAACGTTCCATATCACTATACCGGGCATCATGCCCACGATTGTTATCATGCTCATTCTGAATATGGGGCACATGCTGTCGGTAGGCAGCGAGAAGGTGCTTCTGCTGTACAATCCGCTGACTTACGAAACGGCCGATGTCATTTCCACTTATGTATACCGAAAAGGGATTTTGGAGGCGAGCTACAGCTTTACCGCGGCGGTCGGCCTGTTCAATTCCGTCATCAGCCTGATTCTGATCGTGTCGGCAAATGCCATCAGCAAACGCGTGTCCGAAAACAAACTGTGGTAGGAGGAATCATCCGATGATTGCACAAACGAACGGCGAAAAGGTATTCGGCGTGATCAATACGCTGCTGATGCTGCTGCTCTGCTTCGTTACACTGTACCCGTTCCTGTATGTATTATTCGCTTCCTTGAGCGACGCGGCGAGCTTTATCCAGCACCGGGGCATCCTCCTGCGCCCGCTCGGAATTAACTTCGAGGCTTACAAAGCCGTCTTCAAGAACCCGATGATCACAAGCGGGTACCGGAATACGCTGTTTTACGTAGCCGCAGGAACGGCCATTAACCTGTTTATGACGGCTCTCGGGGCTTATGTGCTGTCGCGCCGGAACCTGTATTTTAAAAACCTGATGATGTTTGCGATCGTCCTGACGATGGTGTTCAGCGGCGGACTGATCCCGACGTACATCCTCGTCGGCAAGCTCGGCATGATGAATACGCCCTGGGCGCTGCTGATCCCGGGTGCGATCTCCACGTTTAACCTGATCATTATGCGGACGGCGTTCCAGGGCGTACCCGTGTCGCTCGAAGAGTCGGCCAAAATCGACGGTGCCGGCGAGATGACCATACTGTTCCGAATCGTCATTCCGCTGTCGATGCCGGTCATCGCGGTCATGATTCTTTGGTATGCGGTTGGGCACTGGAACTCGTATTTTCCGGCACTGGTGTATTTGCGTGACCGGACGATGTACCCGCTGCAGCTCGTTTTGCGCGAAATCCTCATCGCCAATTCCACCGATTCCATGTCCACCGGCGTGGCTGCGGACGACAAGTATGCGATCGGCGAAACGATCAAATACGCGACCATCATCGTGTCGACCCTGCCGATTATCTGCCTGTATCCATTCCTGCAGAAGTATTTCGTCAAAGGGGTGCTGATCGGCGCCATCAAGGAATAAAAAACTGCCCGGAGCCCTGTCCCTTGCATTATAATGAACATACAAGTTTCATTGATGCGCATGTCGGTCGATACATGAACAAGGTAGGGGGAATGCTTGGTGAAACGGCTGCTTCGTCCGCTTGGAATCGGTCATCTGCGAAGCGTGTGGATGACGATGCTGATTTCCAATCTGGTTCTGCTGCTCATCCCGGTCTCGATGGGAGCCTTCTTGTACACCAAAGTCGAAGCAAGTTTGGAAAGCGGTGCCAACCGTTCCAATCAAGCGATGCTGGAGCAGCTCAAGCTGTCCCTGGACAGCAAATTAAGCGAAGTGCAAAAGCTGGCCCAGCAGATCATTTTCGATCCGAAGCTGGAGTATCTGCTCAAACTGGACCAGGATGCAGGCGGTCCCGACCGGTACCAGTTCATCGAATTTATGCGGAACACCATGTCAAGACAGGGGAGCCTGACGAACTTTATCCTGGATTACTATGTCTATTTCCGCAACAGCGATCTGGTGCTGAGGCCCGGGCTTCTCACCGATTCGCACAAATTTTACGATATGTATTACAGCTATCAGGGCATGAGTTACGACCGCTGGCGGGAAAGCATGCTCACAAGCTTCCATACGATGGATTACCTTCCATCGGCCACGCTGCTGCGCACCGCCGAGTATGATCCGATGCAGAGCATCGAGAAAACGCCGCTGAACGTCATCACCTTCGCCCAGTCGCTTCCGGGGCGGGACCGGCGCGATATTACGGGGACCTTCGTCATTCTGATCGACGAGAGTCAGATTAAGGAAATGTTTGCCCAGATTGAATCCGCGAGCGACAGCTCGATCTACATCGTGAATTCGGACGGCCGCACGATCATGGCGACGGACCGCCAGCCGCTGCCGGGCGAATTGTTGTCCCGGATCACGGGAACCGGCGGGTTGTTCAACCAAACGATTAATGGCGATCAGAAAATGGTATCGTATACCTCATCGGAAAAAGAAGGATGGAAATACGTGCTCGTTACGCCCAAAAGCGTCTTTATGCAGCAGATCATTCTGATCAAGCAGTGGGCGCTGATCCTGTTCGCCCTTTGTCTGGCCGTGGGACTGACCGCAGCCTTCATCTTCGCTTACCGAAATTACAGTCCGCTGCGTAAAACGGTCAATGCCATTCTCAGGGGCAATGAATGGAGCGGAAGGCCGCAGGTCAACGAATACGAGCTGATCCTGCAGTCCATTGAAGGCTCCCTGCATACCGAAAAAAATTTACGCAGCCTGCTCGCCCAGCAGACGCCCGTCATCCGCTCCAACTTCCTGCTGCGCCTGCTCCGGGGGCAGATGGATGTCGACGCGTCCCGGGAAGGCGGCCAGTCGCTGCGGTTTATGGATATTACGTTCGTCAGTGACGACTTCTCGGTCATGGTCGTCCAATTGGACAGCATCGCAAGGTTCAACGCGGAGCCGAGCGAGGAGCAGTGGGCGCTTGCCCGTTTTATCGTATCCAATATCGGCACGGATCTGATCGAGTATCCGCACAAGGCGTTTGCCGTTGAGCTGGACCGGGACCGGGTAGCGATTGTGTGCAACTTTGCCGCGGAACAGGCCGAGGGCGGCGAGAGGGTGACCCGTGAGCTGGCCACAGCGCTCAAAGGCATGATCGAGGAACGCTTCAAGATCGATGTGACCGTGGCGGTGGGCCTGCCTCACAGCGGCGCGAAGAGCATCAGCGAGAGCTATGCGGAAGCGGCGTCTGCCTTAGAATTCCGGATTGTTAAGGGCGGCGGGACGATCATTTATTTTCAGGATATTACGGATGTGCACTCCCATTATTACTACCCGGTCGATATTGAGGTACAGCTGATTAATTTCGTAAGGAGTGGTGACGCCGACCATGCCCTGCAGCTGCTGGACACGATTTACGCGATGAATTTCGAGTCGGGCAGCATCACGCCGGAATACGGGAAATGCCTGTTCTTTAACATCACCAGTACATATTTAAAAATTATGAACGCCACGGGCATGGACCAGAATGACATTCTCGGACCTGATATCGATCTGGTGAAGGACATCTTCTCCTATGAAACGGCCGAAGGAATGCACAAACGGATGAAGCGACTGTATGAAATTTTGGCGGAGAGCATGGTTGCGGACAAGAGCGGCCACAGCGCCCAGCTTCTGCAGGACATGGATCAGTTCGTGGATGAGCACTTCACCGATTCGAACATGGGGCTTGGCATGGTGGCGGATCACTTCGACATGACGCCGCAGTACGTCTCGACCTTTTACAAAAAACAGAGCGGGATCAATCTCAGCGACCATATCGCCAAGAAACGGATTGAGCTTGCCAAACGCCATATGGCTGACAAGGAATTCACAAACGCCCAAATCGCGCAATTGGTCGGGTATACGAGCGACGTTGTCTTTATCCGGGCTTTTAAAAAGATCGAGGGCGTCACGCCGGGGAAATACCGGGAGCTGATGATGTCGTGCGTCTCGGATGAGACCGGGTGAGCTGCAGGAAAAGGCAGGGGAACAGCCTCTGCCTTTTTTTCGTTTTTCTCCATCATTGGTGGAAAAGCCCGGAAAAGCTGGTTGACATTCTTCTCCATCCCTGAATATAATGTGCTTAACAGGTTTATATATGAATATATGCTCATATTATATTCGTGATTGGATCGGAGGCATTTTGATGACTGAAGCCGTCTCTAAGGTGAAGCGTGAGCTGCTGCTCGAAGGCTTGGATTGTGCAAACTGTGCCATGAAGATCGAGGATGGAGTCCGGAAGATGGACGGGATTTCTTCCTGCTCAGTAAATTTCGTCAAGCAGACGCTGACTTTTGAATCCTCAGAAGATCAAGGCCAGCTGATATCGGAGATTACGAAGAAAGTCAAAAAATTAGAGCCGCATGTCAGCGTGCGTGAGCTGGTTCCGAAAGCGGCAGGAAATCATCCGCAAAGGTCCCGCGGCCATTATCATGATGGGCACGCGCATGATCACGGTCATTCCCACGAAGGTCATGACCACGGAGCGGGCGGTCATTCGCATGATCATGCCCACGGCCATGATCACGGTCATTCGCATGATCACGGCAGCTCCGGCATCCGGGTCATGTCGATCCGCCTGGCTGCAGGGGCAGTGATCACGGCAGCCGCGATGCTGCTGCCGGTCACGGGGTGGGCCGAGCTCGCCATGTTTCTGGTGGCCTATCTCATTACCGGAGGAGACATCGTTCTGCAGGCGATCCGCAACATCCTTAGGGGCCAGGTGTTTGACGAGTACTTCCTGATGTCGGTTGCGACGATTGGGGCGTTCTGCGTAGGGCAGTATCCCGAAGGGGTTGCCGTCATGCTCTTCTATCAGATCGGCGAAATGTTTCAGGGCATTGCGGTCAACCGTTCGCGCAAATCCATCAGCGCCATGATGGATCTCCGGCCGGATTATGCGAACCTGAAGACAGGGGACGGAACGAAACAGGTGATGCCCGAGGAAGTCCAGGTCGGCGAATTGATCATCGTCAAACCGGGAGAGAAGATCCCGCTCGACGGCAAAGTGACTGAGGGCCGGTCGATGGCGGATACTTCGGCGCTGACCGGCGAGTCCGTGCCGCGTGAGCTGGAAGCAGGCGATGAGGTGCTGAGCGGGTTCATCAACAAAAACGGCGTCCTTACGATTGAGGTGACCAAGATTTATGGGGAGTCCACCGCGGCCAAAATTTTGGACCTCGTCCAAAACGCCAGCAGCAACAAGGCCCCTACCGAGAACTTCATCACGAAGTTCGCCCGCTTGTATACGCCGGTCGTCGTCATCGTCGCCCTGCTCCTTGCGATTGTTCCACCGCTCGTGGTGAGCGGCGCGACGTTCTCCGACTGGATCTACCGGGCGCTGATCTTTCTCGTCATTTCGTGTCCCTGCGCGCTGGTCGTATCGATTCCGCTCGGATTTTTCGGAGGGATCGGCGCCGCTTCCAAAGCGGGCATCCTGGTCAAGGGGAGTAATTACCTGGAAGCCTTGAATGATGTGAAATACGTCGTGTTCGACAAGACCGGCACGCTGACCAAGGGGACGTTCCGGGTAACCGAAACCCGTCCGGCCCACGACGGGATCAGCCCTGAACAGCTGCTGGAATATGCAGCCTTCGCGGAACTTCATTCGAGCCATCCCATTGCCGAATCGATCAGGGAAGCCTACGGGAAAGAAATAGATGCGTCGCGAATACAGGACTACAATGAAGCTGCGGGACACGGCGTTCACGTGAAATTGGACGGCGTGGAAGTATTGGCCGGCAACGCAAAGCTGCTCAAGGAGGAAGGCATTGCGGCTCAGCAGCCGGATGCGCCGGGCACCGTCGTATATGTGGCCGTGAACGGAGAATACGCCGGTTATCTGCTCATCTCGGACGAGGTGAAGGAAGATGCTGCGCAGGCGGTCGGCGCGCTTCAGCAGCGGGGCAAACAGACGGTTATGCTGACAGGCGATGCACGCCCGGTGGCGGAGAAGGTCGGGAAGCTGCTTGGCGTCAACGAGGTGCATGCCGAGCTTCTTCCACAGGATAAGGTAACGCATATGGAACGGCTGAGCCGGCTGAAGCAGCCCAAGGAAAAAATCGCTTTTGTCGGGGACGGCATGAACGATACGCCGGTGCTGGCGAGAGCCGACGTGGGGATTGCGATGGGCGGCCTCGGATCAGACGCTGCCATTGAAGTGGCGGATATCGTCATTATGACCGATGAGCCGTCCAAGATCGTCACCGCGCTTGGCATTGCGGGGCGTACGCGCCAAATCGTATGGCAGAACATCGTTTTTGCGCTGGCGGTCAAAGGGATCTTCCTGCTGCTTGGAGCCTTCGGCATCGCAACGATGTGGGAAGCCGTCTTCTCCGATGTCGGCGTCACCCTGCTGGCCGTCTTAAATGCGATGCGGGTGCTGAAGCTGAAATAATGAAACGATTCCAAAACTGTGTTTAACGGGCGGTCCGCTGCATGCGGTGCCGCCCGCTGCCGTTTGGGGAGCTGATAGTCGCTCGTTTTATTGCTGCCTTTTCATTGTGCAGAAGCGTCCGTACTCGTGCCCGAAGACTGTTCCCAGGGGTTAAGCCCTGAACGGGCCAAGCCTAACCGGTTGGATTATATATGTAAAAAAGAAAAGACCCTTCCGCCAAAGGCAGAGGGTCTTGGGTTAGAAATATTTATCCATGCTGGGTATGCTGCAGCGTCTGCAGGAAAATCTGTTCGATGTGCGTATCGTCAAGCGAGTAATAGGCCGTTTTGCCTTCCTTGCGGCGTTTGACGATCCGCAAATTGCGCAAATACCTCAGCTGGTGGGACACCGCGGATTGGCCCATGCCGAGCAGGGTGGTCAGGTCATGCACGCACAGTTCTCTTTGCAGCAGCGCGTCGATCAGCTTGACCCGCGTGGGATCACTAAAGGCTTTAAACCAATCGGCGACCTGCGAGGCAGCTTGATCATCGATCAGCGCTTCTTTGATTTTGCCCAATTCATTGTCTGAGCCCGTGCAGGTTGCGTCGCATTCCTGGGACGGATGGATGGACTGTTCCATGGCAATCACCTTTCTGTGAAAATCCGGAATAAAGGTTAGATACCTGTATTATATCAAAACGGCACCTTAAACGGAATAATTACTGTTAAGAAAATGTACATGCCCCCGCCGGCACTCGGGTCTGACATGATCAGGCACCGTGACCGGCTGCGAAGCCATCCGAATTTATATATCCGGCAAGCGGCATGGTATACTATGTAAAATGGACAACAATCAAAGGGGAGATACATGATGATGGGCAGTAAGGCGAGGCTGTCTGTGCTGGGAATCGTCCTTGGCGGGCTGCTGGTATCAGGCTGCTCGGATAAGGGCGGCCCGGATTCGGCGGAGCAGACGATGCAGCACGATCACGGCGCACACCAGCAGATGGCCGCCAACGGCGATCTGCAGGAGACGACCGGCGGGAAGGAGCAGCTTCCTACGTTTCTGCAGCCGGCGAATGATACTGTCAGAACGGCCTATATGGCGGCAGCAGGCGTCAAGGAAGTGCTCAGCCAAATTCCATGTTACTGCGGATGCGGGGAAAGTGCAGGCCACAAAAGCAATTTGAACTGCTTTATTAAAGAAGTCAACCCGGACGGAAGCGTGGTTTGGGACGATCACGGCACCCGCTGCGGCGTGTGCGTCGAGACGGCGCTTACGGCAGCTTCGCTGGTCAAAGAGGGCAAAAGCGTGAAAGAGATCCGCGGCATTATCGACCAGACGTATTCCAACGGGAAATATGCGGCGCCGACGCCAACACCGGAAGTATAGCGGGGATAGGGATCTGGATTCCGGCAGCGCCGGATCTGGACCATCATACCGAAATACGGTCAACATATGTGCTGAATGCCGAATGGGAGCCCGAACGTGCCTAGGTATAATCGCCATCCGTTGACAGGCGCGCCAGTGAGCATGACAAAAAAACAGTCCCGGCCAAGATATCGGCCGGGACTGTTTTTTAATGAGACTGCGATGCATCCATAGAACTGCGGACATCACTTGCTTCCCGCAGCATTTCCGGCGTCCAGGACCAGTCGCTGATCTGCGCGGCATCCGTCACGTGATGCACTTTGCTGGCACCGATGATGGCGGCTGTGACCGCGGGCTGATTAAGCACCCACGACAGTGCGTATTGGGAAAGGCTGACTTCGTATTGACCGGCAAGCACCGCGTATTTTTTGACAAGCTCATAATTCCGCTCGGTAAAATACTGCTGCAGCGGCTTCTCCCCGCTGGCGGCACGGCTCTCCGGTGGGGCATCCCCTGGAGCTTTGTACTTGCCGGAGAGCATCCCGCGCGCCATCGGACTGTATACCATTACGCCGACGTCCTCCGAGGCGCAGAACGGCAGAAGCTCCTGTTCGATTTCCCGGGAGAGCAGGTTGTACTGCGGCTGCACGGAAATGAACTTTTCGAGGTTCATCCGCTCGCTGATCGCATGCGCTTTGGCAATCTGCCAGGCGGCATAGTTGGAGCAGCCGATATACCTTACTTTTCCCTGGCGAACGAGGTCGTCCAGAGCCCGCAGCGTTTCTTCCAGCGGCGTGTGCGGATCGAAAATATGTACCTGGTACAGGTCGATATAATCCGTCTGAAGGCGCTGCAGCGACTTATCGACTTCGCGCAAAATATGGGTCCGCGACAGGCCGCTGTCATTTTTCCCGAACCCTGACCGGATGCCCACTTTCGTCGCCAGAACGACCTGATCCCGTCTGCCCTTCAGGGCACGGCTGATAATGTCCTCGCTTTCGCCTGTTCCGTGCGGAACGTCGGCATCCTGCCCCTTGCCGTAATAGTTGGCGGTGTCGATAAAATTGATTCCCTGGTCGATCGCGTGATCCAGGATCCGCACCGACGCTTCCTCGTCGATCCATCTTCCAAAAGCCATCGTGCCCAGGCAAAGATTAGATACTTCCAAGCCTGTGCCGCCCAATCTGCGGTACTTCATGACATGTCAGCCTCCCATCTTGATTTGGTATCAGGGATTATAATAGCACAGCAGGACAGGGTTAACGCAAGGCGATAAAGGAATCCGATTGTAAGCGGAAACAAAATGCTTGAAATTGGTATGCGGCTGCGGTACGTTTGTAACGAAAGGGGTGTGAAACCATGGAAAATACAAGCCTGCAATTACCAAGAAGCAGACCGGAAGCGCTGGGCATTCCCGGGGCGGCCATCCTTCATTTTCTGGACGAGGTACAGGCCAAGGGCATTGAGCTGCACAGCTTTATGCTGCTTCGCCGCGGACAGGTGGCTGCGGAAGGCTGGTGGGGGCCTTATGCCCCGGAGCTGCCGCACATGCTGTTTTCGCTGAGCAAGAGCTTTACTTCCACAGCCATCGGTCTCGCGGTGCATGAGGGTCTTCTGTCTTTGGAAGACAAGGTCGTTACGTTCTTCCCGGACGACCTGCCGGAGGAAGTCAGCCCGAATTTGGCTGCCATGAACATCCGGCATCTGCTGATGATGGGCACGGGGAATGACCAGGATACGATGGGGGCCATTGACCGCTGCACGGACGGGAATTGGGCCAAGGCCTTTCTCGCGGCTCCGGTGGAGCATACGCCCGGCACCCATTTTGTGTACAACACGGGTGCAACCTATATGCTGTCGGCCATTCTGCAATCCGTGACCGGGCAGACGCTGCTTCAATTTTTGCAGAAGCGGCTGTTTGAGCCGCTGGGCATTCACAACCCCACCTGGGAGTCTTGTCCGCGGGGAATCAACACTGGAGGTTTCGGACTGAGCATCACGACGGAAGACATCGCCAAGTTTGGCCAGCTGTTTTTGCAGCGAGGGGCATGGAACGGAAGCCAGCTGATTCCGGAATCGTGGGTAGATGAGGCGACCTCGAAACAGATCTCCAACGGAGACGGCGGGGAAAGCGACTGGGCGCAGGGATACGGCTACCAATTCTGGAGATGCCGGCACGGCGCCTACCGCGGAGACGGAGCCTTCGGCCAGTTCTGCATCGTCATGCCGGAGCAGGAGGCGGTGCTTGCTGTCACGAGCGGAACGAACCAGATGCAGGAAGTGATGAACGCCGTCTGGGAGCGTCTGCTGCCAGCGATGGCCGGAGAGGAGCTCCCGCTGGACGAAGAAACGCAGGACCGATTGCAGGAACGGGTCCGCAGCCTGCAGCTTGCTCCGCTCGCGTACAGCATTCAACCGGAATTAGAATCCGCCGTCAGCGGCAAAAACTATGTGCTGGACGACAACGACATGAACTGGAGCCGGATTTCGGTCCGTTTCGAGGCCGATCAGGCGGTGGTTGACCTGTATGAGACCGGCGGGAAGCATTTTGCATTGCCTTTGGGACGCGGGAAATGGCTGGAAGGCACGTCTGATCTGATCATGCCCCGCGAGACCGCAACGGTGTCAAGCTTTACATGGAAGTCCCCGGATACGCTGGAGCTGAGCATCCGCTTCATTGAGACGCCGTTCCATATTACGACGGGCATCCGGTTTGAAACGGAAGACTCCGTCGTGCTGGATCATCGGATCAATGTATCCTTTGGTCCCAATGAGGCTCCGCCCATTACCGGGAGAGCGTGAAGCCCGCGTAGTAATCGTACAAATGTTACGCCTATGAACACATTTTGAAATCAGGCATGCTCATCTTCGAAGGGCATGCCTTTTTGCTGTGGCGCGATCCGGTAAGCGGCCGGGGGAATGCCGGCGGCAGCCGAGAACATCCTGGTAAAATAGTGGACGGAGCCGAATCCTGTTAGGTCGGCGATTTCCTTGACGGAGCGGTCCGTCTCGCGCAGAAGGTACGCCGCAAGCCGGATCCTTTCCTGGCGGACGTATGCCGTGAAGGTCATTTTGAGCTCTTTCTGGAACAAACGGGCCAGATGTCTTCCCGATATATGAAAATACCGCGCCACATCTTCCAGCTTTAGCGGCGACTCCAGGTTATCACGGATGAATTGGAGCGCCTGCCTCAGAGAAGCGGAGCGGGGCGGAGGCAGCGTCGGCTTGTGCTGCTGGCGGTCCGGTGTAAAGGTTTGCGGCAGCGCAGCCACAAGCGCAAGGACCAGCCGGTCCAGCGGAAATCGGGCGGTATCCAGTTCGGCGGCCGCTTGCATAATCGCTTTCCAGAGCAGGACGGCCGGGCTGTTTTCAGCTCCGTGAAGAATATAGCAGTCCGACTGCGCCAGCCGTGCAAATTGACCGTTCCAGGGCGCTGAGGTGCGCCCGGCATCCACATCGAAGGCGAGCCATATGAGCTGCATCCCTGTGCTTTCAATACGGTGCATGCGGTAGGGATTGGAAATGAACAGCGTTCCTTTTGCTAACGGATGGATCCGGCCTTCATCCACATACGTTCCTTCACCGCCTGCGACATAACACATTTCAAAAAAAGAATGCTTATGCTCTAAGTTGCTCCGGTGCTCCGCAAGGGCTCCCCAATAATGTATGCGGATGCATAAATCCTCTTCGGTCAGCTCTCCGACGGCTGAATGCAGTTTAGACAGGGCGGCTCCCCAGACGAGATGATCCATTTCAAGTCCTCCTCATTCATTCGTGTCCGAATCCGACAAAAACAGGTTCCAATCCGGCAAAGACGTCAGGTGTCAGTTATCCCTATAATGAAGGCGTATTCACGATTTGTCATTCAAATGTTACGGGAGGGAACGGGAAGATGATTAGCAGAGAAGACGTCGAATTTTATAACGAAAACGGTTATTTGCTCGTCCGCGGCGTGTTCAGCGCAGAGGAAGTCAAGGAAATGCAGGATGCGGTGGAGCGTACGATTGCCAAGGCGGCTGCGGCCAAGCAGGACGCCAACCATACTTGGCAGGGCGATTACATTCCCCAGGACGAATTGAAGAAGCTGGTGCTCAAAGGCTTTCACGATCTGCAGTTTCACGACGCAAGCTTCACCCGTGCCGTAGCGCATCCGCGTATGACGGGCGTTCTGACGCAGCTGATCGGTCCCAACGTCCAGCTCCATCATACCAAAATGCTGGTCAAGCCGCCGGAGCAGGGCGCCGCTTTTCCGATGCACCAGGATTATCCGTATTTCCCTCATGATCGCCATACGATGCTTGCCGCCAGTGTTCATCTCGACGATGCGGATATGGAAAACGGCTGCCTGTGCGTCGTGCCCGGATCCCATAAGCAGGGACCGCTTCCCCATGTAGGCAGGTACTACCTCGATCACCGCGATTACCCGGTGAGCATGGGAACACCATGCCCGGCAAGCGCAGGCGATGTGCTGTTCTTCAACTACCTGACGATTCACGGGTCCGACCGTAACAAGAGCAGCCGGCCGCGCAGAAACGTCCTGTTCCAATACCGCGATCCTGCCGATCCGCCTAGCCGGGAGACTCATATCGATTGGGGCATGGGAATGATGGTCGCGGGGGAGGACCCGCAGTACCGTCAATATCATGCCAAGCTGGAGCTGAATGTGTAAGCTCACTCCGATTTCGAAAAGGCATGGATTCAAAAAAAGGCTGCCGCATTGCGGTCGTCTTTTTTTGCGTTATTGCGACATTTTTGCAAAACCCCGCTATACAAAATCCGTTATTCAATATAACATATATAATATATCAAATTAAGGAATCAGACGAATAGACCATTTTTTTAGTCAGGATGAATGTTGCGAACCCATGTTCCAGCCGATAATATATATAACAAAATCTCAAATTAAAGTATGGTGATCCTGTTGAATGTTACCGCACGGACCCCGCTGTATCAAAAAATACAGCAGTACATCCGGGAACTGATCGAATCGGAAGGCCTGAAGTCCGGTGATCGTATCCCGACGGAGAAGGAACTCATGGACCGCTTTGATGTAAGCAAAATTACGGTTGTGAAAGCGCTGACCGGCCTCGCGAACGAAAACGTCATCAGCCGGGTCCCCGGAAAAGGCAGCTTTGTCAGCGAGCCGGCGGCCGCGGAAGAAGCTGAGGTACCGCGTCCGGTCTTTGGCCGGGCTCCGGAAGAGGCGAAGCCGAAAACGGGGCTCATCGGGCTTGTGATGCCTTCGATTTACGATTATTTTGCCGTCCGGCTGATCGACGGTGTCCGCAGAGGGCTCAGCAGCAAGGGATACCGGACCATGATTCTGCTGTCCGAGGGGGATTTGGAGCACGAAAAGGAAGCGATCAAAACCTTGAAACAGATCGGTGCGGAAGGAATTCTGGTGTTCCCGGTGGACGAAGAGCATTACAACGACGAAATTTTGAACCTGAAGTTCTCCGGCTTTCCTTTCGTCTTGATCGACCGGTTTCTGCCGGGTGTCGAAACCAATTACATCGCGGCCGACGGGCGGCTGGGGACGCGGCTTGCCGTAGAGCATTTGTGGGAGCTGGGCCACCGTGAAATCGCCATTTGCTCCGATTCTCCGCTGCAGACCGTCACCGTCCAGGAGCGCATCGAAGGCTACATGGACGCCTTGAAGGACAAGGGCGCGCTGATCAACCCGGCCCATATCATTACGGGCTTTCGGATTCATGCTTCGGATGAGCCGGAGAAGCACCCGCTGTACCGGTATATCCGCAGCGGTCTGGCGACCGCCTACATCACGCTGAACGGCAAGCTTGGCGTGCAGATCCAGCAGATGGCGAAGAGAAACGGGCTGTCCATCCCGGACGACCTCTCGATCGTCAGCTTCGACGACCCGACCTCCGTCGTGGAAGAGCTCAGCGTTTTTACGCATATCAAGCAGTTTGAGTATGAAATGGGCTTACGCGCGGCGGAAACGCTGGTGGACATCATTGGGGAGGGGACGGACCGGAGCGGAGGTTACACGAAGACGCTGCTCGTCCCCGAGCTGGTTGTCGGACAGACAACCGGGCCTGTGAAACCGCGTTAATTTTCCATCGGAAGAAGCGATGCAGTATAGAAAAAAGACCTTTTCACTTCGAAAAGGTCTTTTTTATTTTTATTAACATATTGAATATGTTAAATATTTATATTATATTATGATTAATCCAAGAGCTTCCATGAATCGACATCGTTTCAAGGGAGGTCAAGTAGATAAGAGAACAGCTGAATATGTTGTGTAATCGCTTACAAAGATTTGAGGGGAGGAAGACTGAGTACCAAGCGCTTTGCCGAAACCTGGAACGTCTATACTATCCGAAAACAGAGGTGGAGCTTATGAGTTCGTCAACACTGTGGAAGCGGATCTGGAAGCATAAGTTGTTTTACTTGTTCATGCTTCCGGGGATCATCTGGTTTTTTCTGTTCTCCTACGTTCCGCTTTACGGGATTCAGGTCGCTTTCCGCGATTATACGTTCGTGGGCGGTTTTACCGGCAGCCCATGGGCGGGATTGAAATACTTCAAGCAGTTTTTCGACTACTACCAATCGACAGACATTATCCGCAACACCATCATCATCAGCCTGATGAAACTAATCATCGGATTTCCGATGCCCATCATCCTTGCGATCCTCCTCAATGAAATCCGAAATCTGAAATTCAAGAAAACCGTTCAAACTTTATCCTATTTGCCTTATTTCATTTCCTGGATCGTCGTCGTCACCTTGATGCAGCGCCTCTTCGCTACCTATGGCGGGCCGGTCAACGACCTGCTGTCGTCAATGGGCGTAGAGCCGATCCAATTTCTGTACAACACTTCGTGGTTCTATGAAGTCATCATCGGCTCGGATGTTTGGAAGAACATCGGCTGGAACTCGATCATCTACATGGCGGCCATTGCGGGCATTGACCAGCAGCTGTATGAAGCAGCGAAAATCGACGGCGCCGGCCGTTTCCGCCTGATTTGGCACGTGACCCTGCCGGGCATCCGCAACGTTGCGGTCATTCTGTTTATTCTGGCGACGGGAAGCCTGATGAGCGCGGGCTTCGAACAGCTTCTGCTTCTGAACGGTCCTTCCACCGCAGCCATCGGCAGCGTGCTCGACGTCCATGTCATCACTCAGGGCATCCAGCAGGGCCGGCTAAGCTATGCGGCGGCTGTCGGCTTGTTCCAGAGCCTGATTGCGCTGGTCCTGATCGTCACCGTCAACAGGATTGCACGGAAGGTCAGCGACGTATCACTGTTCTAAGGAGGGAACCTACGTGGAGAAACGATCGTTTTCCTGGTTTACTGCATTGAATTATTTCCTGCTTACGCTGTTCGCCTTTTCCATGATTTATCCGTTCATTTACGTGCTTGTCTACTCGCTTAATGACGGTAAAGATTCCATGATGGGGGCTCTGTATTTCTTTCCGCGGAAATTCACGCTGGACAATTACGCCCAGGTGTTCGATAATCCGCAGATTTGGCAGGCTTATAAAATCACGATTTTACGGACGCTGCTCGGCACGGTGCTTAGCGTGCTGCTCAGTACGCTGATGGCCTATGCCTTGGCCAAAAAAACGCTGCCCGGGCGCACGTTTTTCACCTTTTACATTTTTCTGCCCACGATTTTCAGCGCAGGCTTTATCCCGTATTTCATTACGCTGCAGAAGCTTCACCTGATCAACAACTTCTGGGTGTATGTCATTCCGTTCCTGTTCAATTTTATGCATATCGTCATTATTCGGACTTTTATACAAGGCATTCCTGAAGAGCTGGAGGAAGCCGCCCGGATTGACGGCTTGGGCGATTTCCAAATCTTCATGCGTATCATACTGCCGCTGTCCGGCCCGGTACTGGCGACCATTTCGCTGTTCGTCGGCGTGATGCACTGGAACGACTGGTTCACCGGCACCTATTACGTGTCCAACAAAAGCCTCATCCCGGTGCAGACCCTGCTTCAGCAAATGCTGACCGAAGCGGAGGCGTTGTCGTCCTCGATGCAGCGGGCTGCGCAGCAGGGTGGACAAACCGTCAATGTCAGCGCGGCGGGGGCTACGCCGGAATCGCTCCGGATGGCACTGCTCGTCATTACCGTGTTTCCGATCCTGTGTATCTATCCTTTCCTGCAGCGCTATTTTGTCAAGGGAACGATGATCGGATCCGTCAAAGGGTAAGGGTAGACGTCCTGCATGCGGGACTATATCATATACATTCATTCAAATTGGGAGGGTTCATATGAGAAAAAAGCGGTTTAAATTGGCAGCTTCTCTGATGGCGTTTACCCTGATATCCGGCATGCTGTACGGATGCAGCAGCAGCGGCAGCGGCGACAGTGCGGACGGGGGAGACAAAGGCGCGGACTCCAAAACGGTTACGCTCACGGTGCTGAATAACTGGAACGGTTCCTCAGGCTCCGATTCGGAAACGAACCCTGTACTTAAAGCGATCGAGGAGAAAACCGGCATCAAGGTAAAAATCGACTACACGAAAGGCAGCGAGGCCGAGAAAGTCAACACGATTTTTGCAACGCAGGACCTGCCGGACATTTATACCGGACCTGCCTGGGGCGGCGAGCTGGACGGCATCATCAAGGCAGCTAAAGAAGGCCAGCTTGTGGATTTGACGGATAAAATCGACCAGTATCCGAACCTGGCCAAGGCGATCGCCAAGGAAAACGTGCCGCCGGCGCTGTACGAAAAAGCGATCGGCGGGATTGACGGCAAGAAGTACATGCTGTACCAGAACCAGCCGGCAACCGACAAGGACGTCAACGACTGGCTGTACGGATTTTACGTACGGAAGGACATTGCCGATAAGATCGGAGTCGATCCGCAGTCCGTGAAGACCAAGGACGATTTCTACAATTTCCTGAAAAAGATCAAGGACGCCAATCTGAGCGAAAACGGCGCTCCGGTCATTCCGCTCGGCGGCTTCCATGACGGATGGGCGGTAGGCATCGGGAATACAATGTTCTACGGGGCCGATTACCAAGACAAAGGCGACGGTACGCTGGAGCATGTGTTCTTTACGAAAGCTTACGAGGATTACACGCTGTATTACCGCAAGCTGATTTCCGAAGGACTGCTGGATCCGGATGCTTTTACGCAGACCGACCCGATCGCGAACGAGAAAATCAAGCAGGGGCGCATCGCGGTACTGTCAGCGCATTATCCAGCAATCTTGGACGCTTCCAAGGAATATGTGAAAGCGCATCCGGGCAGCGATTACGTCCCTGTCGGACCTCTTGAGCGGGCAGGGGCAGAACCGAACCGTCCGGTCGACCTGAACATTCAAGGAAATAACGTTACCGTCATCACGAAAAAAGCCAAAAACGTCGACGCCGCGCTGAAGCTGCTCGATTTCCTCGCTTCCGACGAAGGCTTTATGCTTGTGCATTACGGCATTCAGGGAACGCAATGGGATATGGTTGATGGCAAACCGACCGCCAAACAAGAATGGTTCGACAAGTTTACAGCGGACACGACAGGCAAGGCCAAGAAGAACGAAGGCATCAGCATTGGGCTGGAAAATATGACCGGCATGGATCGCATTAATTCGGTCGGCGGCGGTGATATTTGGGCAGATCAGGATCGCCTGAAAGCGATGGACAACGCGCGTAAAATTTTGCGTCCGAACGGCATCAGCGTCATTTCCGCCTTCAATCCGGGGGATGTGATCACCAAATCGCCGCAATGGGAAACGCTGAAGCCGTCCATGGACCAAATCAACGACGTATGGAAGCAGGCGATCTTCGCCAAGTCGGACGATGCGGCCCTGAAGGTGATAAACGACCTTCGCGAGCAAATCAAGAACACCGGTTACGATGACGCCATGAAGTATGTAAACGAAGAGCTGAAAGGGAAAGAAGTCGTCAAATTGTCGATGCCTAACTAAAGGAGGGTTTACCCTTGAGCAGCCGATTGGGAAGCAAGGGGCCGGAGTGGACGGGATTTCAGGAATCCCGTCCTTACGGGCCGAAGTATGATCTCCGCACGGATTTCGTTATGGTCTACGGCATATCGGATGATTTGCCGGAGCGCATTCAAGGCTGGAAGCAGGCAGGATACACGGTTCATCTGATGACCGGCGTATCTTGGGGGGAGTACCAGGATTATTTGTACGGCCGCTTCGACGGGCGCAATCACTGGGATGAAGCCCAGGTCAACCGGGCGGGGGATCAGGTAAGCCACGGCAAGGACGTCCCGTACATGGTGCCGACCGTTTCGTTCGCCGAGTACCTGGCGACCCATATCAAGAAGGCGATCGACAGCGGCGTCGAGGCCATCCATATGGAGGAGCCGGAATTCTGGGCGGCTTCGGGTTACTCCGAAGCCTTCAAGCGGGAGTGGCGGAACTACTACGGTGAGGATTGGATTCCTCCGCACTCGTCGCCTGACGCTCAATATCGCGCTTCCAAGCTGAAAGCGTATGTGTACTACCGGACGCTGGACCGGATCTGCAGCCAGATGAAGGAGTATGCGCTTGTTCACTATGGACGCACAGTCCGCTTCTATGTCCCGACGCACAGCCTGATCAACTACACGCAGTGGCGGATCATCAGCCCGGAAGCGCTGCTCGTGAACATGCCGGCCTGCGACGGCTTCATCGCCCAGATCTGGACAGGAACTGCACGGACCGCAAACGTCTATAAGGGTGTCCGTAAGGAACGTACATTTGAAACAGCATTCCTGGAGTATGGCGTCATGCAGGAGCTGACCCGCGGCACAGGCCGCGAAATGTGGTTCCTCCACGACCCGATCGAGGACAATCCGCGCTATACGTGGAAGGATTACGCGTACAATTACCGCTCGACCGTCGTGGCCTCACTGCTGCATCCGGGCGTTTCCCAATACGAGGTATGTCCTTGGCCTTGGCGGGTGTTCGAACTGGGGTATCCGAAAGAGGGCGGCAGCGGCAAGGAAGTCATCCCGGCCGGCTATAAAACGTCGCTGCTTACCGTCATGAATGTGCTGCGGGACATTCACCGGTATGACGGGGATGTGCAGGAAGGCAAGGCGACGACCGGCGTCGGCGTTCTGCTGGCGAACTCCGCGATGTATCAGCGGGGAGACGTCGATCCGGACGAAGACGGACGCAAACAGGAGTTTAAGTACGACGGCACCTCCGGCACGGAACAGCTGAGCGAAGCGCAGCAGGAGCTGCTGGATTGGTCCGCCTTTTACGGGATGGCGCTGCCGCTCGTCAAAGCAGGCATTCCGCTGCGGCCGGTCCAGCTGGACAATATTCTGACCTTTCCCGGATATTTGGCAGATTACCGCGTGCTCCTGCTGAGCTACGAGCTGATGAAGCCGGAGCATCCCGGCATTCACCAGGTTCTCGGGCAGTGGGTCCGCGAGGGAGGCGTGTTGATCTATTACGGCGACGGGAGCGATCCATTCCACAACGTGCAGGAATGGTGGAACCGCGACGCCGGCCGCGCCTATGACCGGGCGGAAGAGCATCTGTTCGAGTCGATGGGGCTGGGGCGTAACCCGAGCGAAGGAGAGCACCGGGTCGGCGATGGGGCCGTGCTGTACTACCGGCAGCATCCTGCGGAATTGTCCCGCTCGGATGCAGGCGCCGAGCAGGTGCGGAGCAGCGTGCGTCAGGCGCTCCAGTTCCGCGGGGAGCAGGACGCGTACCTTGAGAGCGGCCTGCTTCACATCCGGCGCGGTCCGTATGTGATCGCGCATGCGCTCGACGAGCGCGATGCCGCGGAGCCGGCGGCACAGCTCGAAGGGGCGTTCGTCGATCTCTTTGATCCGGAGCTGCACGTGCTGAGCCGCGTGGAACTTCAGCCCGGTGATGACCGCCTTCTGTATGATCTGGACCATCCGGCAGCACAGTTACAGGATAAGCCGGTCATTCTTGTCAGCGCATCCCGGATTCGCGAGGAGCAGTACCTCGAAGGCAAGCTGACATTCGTCTCCGAGTCCCCTTCCGAAATGACGGTCAGCACGCGTATTCGCGTTCCGGCTGAACCGTCGGCAGTGACGGCAGGGGGACAGCCGGCAGCCTGTGCCTATGATCCCGGTTCAAAAACGGTCTTGATCCGATACCCCGGCGTACCGGAAGGGATTGAGATCGTGGTGAATTGGGCGGAATAAGCTTATCTGCAAGTTTTTCTGGTGAGATTGTGAAGAAAACCGGTGGAACTCCTTGGTTCCGCCGGTTTTTTGGTCCTATTGCTATTGCTGTCTAGGTCATCACCTCTGGAGTTCTGGTATCGAGGCAACCGCTTGCGTCAGCCCTTCAAAATCGATCAAAAATTTTTATCAGGGTGTTCACAGCTTGTCCCGGCTTGTCCTTCGGTTTGAAGACATCCTCTAATTTGTGTTAGAATAATCATATATGAATTTTTCACAAGAGGGGGGATAGGATGGCAGCATGGATGAATAGACTTCGGATGATGTTCATTGTCGTTCTGGGTGTCATTCAGATGGCAACCTTTCCCGTTTCCCTGGAAGAAGAAGTGTTTACCTCCCCTGCAAGTTCGACGGAAACCGAGACGGTGTACAGCCGGATCGATCCTCCAAGCAAACCGCTGGTACGGAAAACGCCAACCCTCATGCAGAGACTGATCATGCTGGCGTCAGCGCTTCCTCTCTGTTTTGTGCTGCCGCTGCTGCTTGTGCTGCGTATTCCGAAACCGCGGCTACCCTTTGTTCCGTGTGTTTTTCTCCGTAAAAAATATTTATTGCTGCTTCCGATAAAATTTACCTCGAGTTATGTGGCTTAATCTCCTTCCTGAATAGACGGTTCCTTATTGGCATGCGCCGGGGCATTCTCGCACCTGGACTGTAAAAAAGCCGATAGCGGGACGGTTCGTTTCGTGTACCCAAAAATGGATGAAAGACCGCAGGATGGCTTGGCTCTGTGATAGCTGCTGTTCACTGCGTGTGGCAATGCCGTTGAGTGTTTGCTGACGTGTGAAGAATTTCGTTATTGGTATTTTGTCACGATTTATCGTTGATCGTTTGTTTTTTCGGCAACGGCTGTATTTAGCATGAAAGTAAATCAGTTAGGCATATTTTGTTGTTATTTATGGTGGATCGGCCAGGCTTTTTGGGCTTTGATGCAGTGCTGGATTTGCTGCGGATTGCAATGGCTTTGATGGCAAGTTGTATACCTTTGTTACGGCAGCATTTAGTCTGAGTGTGTTTTGTTGCGGTTGCCTCGAGCTTTTTTGAAAAAACGTGGCATTCTGCCATTTACATCAACCCAATGATATGTGAAATGTTTCTCAAATATAAACATGTAATTACAGGAGGCTATTCTCATGGATATTCGTGAGTCTGTATTGCCCGGAATCGGGATGAAATATGTAATGGATACCGCCAGCGGCGACCGGATGGTCGTGGTCATTCATGATGACGGCCGGCGTGAGCTGTACCATTTTTCGTACGAGGATTTGGACCAAAGCATCTCGATGGTGACCCTGGAAGATCCGGAGGCGCGGCAGCTGGCCGCTCTTGTCGGCGGTATGACGTACAAACCGAAGCAGCTCGAACGGGTGGAAATGGCGTTTGACGAGCTGACGATCGAGTGGTACCGGATCGAGCCGCATTATGGATGCACGGGAAAGACGATCGGTGAGCTGAACATCCGGCAAAATGCCGGGGTTTCGGTGATCGCGCTGCTGGATAAACGTAACGGCAAACAAGTGAATCCCGGCCCGGAAGCCGTGCTGAACGCGGAGGCGACGGTTGTCGCCATCGGAGAACGGGAGCAGCAAAAGCGGTTCAAACAAATTCTAATGAACGGAAGCGGGTGAAAGGATGGAGCATTTGGTATTTGAAATTGGTTTAGCGCTAGTCCTCATTGCACTGGGGGGACTGATCTCGGCAAAGCTGCGGTTTTCGGTGATCCCGTTCTATATCCTGATCGGCATGGCGGTAGGTCCGCATGCGATGGAGCTCTGGCATTTCGACTTCCGGTTTATCGACAGCGCGCCGTTTATCGATTTTATGGGACGGATCGGCGTTTTGTTCCTGCTGTTCTACCTCGGGCTCGAATTCTCCGTCGGCCGGCTGATCAAGTCGGGACGGTCGATCGCCGTAGGCGGTTCAATATATATCGGTATTAATTTTACGCTTGGGCTGATGCTCGGATTCTTCAGCGGGTTTCCGCTCGCCGAGACGCTGATTATCGCGGGAATTACGACGATTTCGTCCAGCGCGATCGTAGCAAAGGTGCTGGTGGACCTGAAACGGACCGCCAATGCAGAAACCGAAATGATTCTCGGCATCATCATGTTCGAGGACGTCTTCCTCGCTGTGTATATCTCGATTCTGTCCGGGTTTGTGCTCAGCGACTCCAGCTCGATCGGCGGCGTGCTGCTGTCGGCACTTGTGTCGCTCGGGTTTATGCTCGCCGTCATTATTCTCGGACGTAAAGCGGTGCCTTATCTGAACAAATGGCTGCGGATCCGTTCCAACGAGCTGTTTGCCCTGGTTATTTTCGGCGCGTTGTTTCTGGTCGCCGGCTTTTCCGAAACGATCCACGTGGCCGAGGCGATCGGGGCGCTGCTGGTCGGGCTGGTGCTGGCCGAAACGGAACACGCCAAGCGGATCGAGCATTTGATCATGCCGTTCCGGGATTTTTTCGGGGCGATCTTTTTCTTCAGCTTCGGCCTGTCCATTGATCCGATGTCCTTGGGCGGAAGTGCTATATGGCTTGCGCTGGCAGCGGTCATTGTGACGCTGATCGGGAACTTTAGTGCAGGCATGCTGGCCGGGCGAACGGCTTCGCTGTCTCCCAAAGCATCGGCCAACATCGGGCTGACGATCGTTTCGCGGGGCGAATTTTCGATCATTATGGCGAACCTGGGCAAAGACGGCGGCCTGATGGAAATCCTCCAGCCGTTCTCGGCGATCTACGTGCTGATCCTGGCCATCTTGGGTCCGCTGCTGACCAAGCAGTCGAAATCGATTTTTACCTTCTTGAACCGCTGGATCAAATTTAAGGACCGAAAACCGGGAATTCAGAAGGAAGAGGCGCTGTAAAAAGCCGTAAGACTGCTGCATGGCTAGTTCCATTGTTCGCAATGGTGAAGTGGCTGGATAAGACTAACGAATGTTTGGGTAAATGCGATCCCATCCAATGGACTTCCATTTCAGTTTAGGGAGGGAAGGTTATGCATGATCCGATCAAGCAGGCCGTATGGTCATGAGAAAAACATTTGGAGCTTCCGGCAGAAACAGCAAGCATGCCATCTTCAAATCGGTGATCGGCGGCATCGCCGCCTCGGTCGGGGTTGAGCTGTTTCTGCATCCGCACGAGCTGATCGCCGGTGGCGTCACCGGCATTTCCGGCCTGGTGTCGTTTCACACCGATAATCATTTCGGGATGCTGCTGGTGCTGTTCAATTTGCCGCTGCTGTTCTTTTATTCACTTCTGGGCCGAAAAAAAATATTGCTCCAGGTGCTCCCGGGGCTGCTTGCATTTGCCGGGTCGGCGTTCCTGCTGGCGCCGCTGCCAGCCGTCAGCGGCGAGCCGGTCATTGCCGCGCTGGCAGGCGGCCTGTGCCTTGGCTTCGGCGGCGGGCTGGCCGTCAAATCAGGCGGCCTGCTGGACGCGCTCGGCCTTGAAAAAACCGACCGCATCCGATCGGCCGGAATTCAGGCGGGCACCCGCCCGGCCATCTCCGTGGAGCGGCTGCTATTGCTCTGCCACGCCCTGGTGCTGGTCACCGCCGGCGCGGCTTTGGGGTGGGAGCGGACGCTGTACTCCGCGTTCGCCTGCCTGGCGGCGTATGAAACCGCCGGGATCGTCATATTCGGGTTTCGCCGATTGGCCGGCGTGACGACGTCGAATCCCCGGCAGGTGGAAGCCGAAATGAAAAGCCGGCTGCGGCTTGAAGGACTCGCGTGGAATGATGTCGGGATCGGCCATGACCGTGCTCGTGAGATGGATCGTGACAGCGACTACGCGCGGGTTTCCGCTCAGACGCGATTGGTGTACAGCGTGCATCTGCTGGATGTGCCGCGCTTCAAGGCAGCAGTTCGCAAAGCCGATCCGCAGGCGGAGATCGTATGGGTGGAGCGGTCCGGAATGAAGCAGGAATAGGCAGGGGATGAGCAGGAATACAGCAGGAATACAGCAGGGATGAGGCAGGAATGAAGAACGGTTGAGTGGCAAGGGGCAAAGTGCCTCGAAGTACCTGAAATTTACTCTTGTTTGACAAAACAGAGCGTTACAAGTTACTAGTTGCATAAGTGCAGTTCATTTCCGGTGAAACGGCCGCAAGCCAGTGAATCGGAAATGAACTGCACTTTTTCCGTTGTTCGCAGCAATGGATGACTGGGCGGAAGTAATGATCACAAAATAGCTGTTACTTTTACGCCCTATACGGCACTGAGGACACCAAGCACACTGTGCTTATTTTTCCGCACCGCGCCTGCATTTTATGCCATCTGCAAAAATTATCCAATCAAAAACTTTTGAAAGCGCTATTGTCAAACGCAAAGTGATGTGTTACTTTATGTGTGTAACCGGTTCCACATTTCGAGGTGATAATTTCAGATGGTAACGATTAAAGATGTAGCACGCCATGCAGGGGTTTCGGTTGCGACCGTATCCCGGTGCATTAATGAAACAGGATACGTACACGCCGATACCCGCAAGAAAGTGGAAGACGCGGTTCGAGCGTTGAATTATGCGCCAAACGAGGTTGCAAGATCATTATACACACGCAAGTCGAGGCTGATCGGACTTTTGCTGCCTGACATTACGAACCCCTATTTCCCGCAGTTGGCGCGGGGCGTGGAGGACGGCATGCAGGCTAACGAATTCCGCATCATTTTCGGCAATAGTGACGAGAACGAGCAGAAGGAACAGGAGTACATCCAGACCTTCATTCAAAATAACGTGGTCGGCGTCATCTCTTCAACTAACCGCCCGGATTCGGAAATATACGCCAAGCTGAACATCCCGGTCGTGTTTCTGGACCGGACGTCCAGCGACAGCCCGTCAGTGTACTCGGACGGACGCAAGGGCGGACGGCTGGCCGCCCAGGAAATGATCGCCCGCGGCAGCAAGCGGATCACGGTCCTGCGCGGACCTGTACATATCCGTCCCGCCCAGGACCGGTTCCAAGGCGCCGTGGAGGTACTTGAGGAAGCGGGGATCGACTACAACATCATTCAGACTTCGTCCTTTTCCTTTGCGGAAGCGGAAAGCTGGGCCAAAGAGCTGTTCGCCAAGCATCTCGACACCGACGGGGTCATCGCCAGCAACGATATCGTGGCGACCGCCGTTTTGCATGAGGCTCAACGCCTCGGCAAGCGGGTGCCGGAGGATGTGCAGGTGATCGGTTTTGACGATATCCCGCTCAGCAGCCTGCTCTCCCCGTCGCTGTCAACGATCCGGCAGCCGGCCTACGACATGGGCAAGGAAGCGGCGCTGCTGCTGATCCGTCTGATCGAGCAGGGAAAAGTGGACAATCGAAATATACAACTGCCCGTATCTTTTGTAGAGCGGGATACGACCAGAAAGGTGGATTAAGATGGCTAACATTTGCGTAATCGGAAGCAGCTCGATGGACCTGGTAGTGACATCGTCCAAACGTCCGGGAGCGGGGGAGACCGTTCTCGGAGAGAGCTTTAAAACCGTGCCTGGAGGCAAGGGAGCCAACCAGGCGGTGGCAGCCGCCCGGCTTGGAGCGAAAGTCAGCATGATCGGCCGGGTGGGAGATGATCATTTTGGCGAAGCCATTTTGAACAATTTCCGGGCCAATGAAGTTTCTGTAGACAATGTGGAACCGGTTACAGATATGGAAAGCGGAACGGCTCACATTGTGCTCGCCGAAGGGGACAACAGTATCGTTGTTGTCAAAGCAGCCAATGATGAGGTCACACCGGCCTATATCGACAAGGCTGTACAAGCGATCACCGCCGCCGATATGGTGCTGATCCAGCAGGAAATTCCCGATGAAACGGTGGAGCACGCTAGCCGGATCTGTGCCGAGCACGGCGTCCCGCTGCTGCTGAATCCGGCGCCGGCGCGTCCGGTCAAGGACGAAGTGATCGAGAACGCGGCGTACATCACGCCGAATCAGCACGAAGCTGCGATCATGTTCGGCGATGGCCGAGTATCCGAAGCGCTGCGCCGGTATCCGAACAAGCTGTTCATTACCGAAGGCAGCAGCGGCGTGCGATATTTTGACGGACAGGAAGAGGTTGTGATTCCTTCCTATAACGTCGAAGCAGTTGATACGACCGGAGCGGGAGACACCTTTAACGCCGCTTTTGCCGTGGCGCTGGCTGAAGGCAAGCCGATCGCGGACAGCGTCCGGTTCGCCAACCGTGCCGCTTCGCTGTCGGTCATGAAGTTCGGCGCGCAGGGCGGCATGCCAACGCGTCAAGAAGTGGAGGAGAACCTGTAATGAAAAAACATGGGATGCTGAACAGTCACATTGCCAAAGTCCTCGCCGACCTCGGCCATACCGACACGATCGTCGTGGCCGATGTGGGCCTTCCCATCCCCGAAGGGGTCACCAAAATCGACCTCGCCCTGAAGCTTGGGAATCCGAGCTTTGAGGAGGTTGTGAGTTCCATCGCGGAGGACATGGAAATCGAAAAGGTCATCGTCGCCGCGGAAATGAAAACGGATAACCCAGAGGCGCAAGCTTACATTGACCATACATTTGTGGATTGCCCGATTGAGGACGTGCCTCACGAACAGTTTAAAGCTTTGACCCGCACAGCCAAGGCGGTCATCCGGACCGGAGAAGCCAAGCCGTTCGCCAACTGCATTCTGCAATCCGGCGTCCATTTTGGATAAAGAGGAGGAACCCTTATGCACATACAAATGCAAGGCATTTATAAATCCTTTGGCACCAACCACGTGCTGAGCGGAGTGGATTTTGAGCTTCGGGAAGGCGAAGTTCACGCCTTGATGGGGGAGAACGGCGCCGGCAAGTCCACCCTGATGAACATTCTTATCGGTCTGCATCAGCGGGATGAGGGCGTCATCCGGATCGACGGCAAGGAAACGTATTTTCCAAACCCGAAGGAAGCGGAAAAAGCGGGCATAGCTTTTATCCACCAGGAATTGAACATTTGGCCCGACATGACTGTCATTGAAAACCTGTTTATCGGCAAGGAAATGACCACGAAGTGGGGACTGCTGAGCACCAAACAAATGAAAACGCTGGCAAAGGCTCAATTCGACAAGCTGTCGGTAGACATCCCCTTCCAGCGTGAAGCCGGGGAGTGCTCGGTAGGCCAGCAGCAGATGATCGAGATCGCCAAGGCGCTCATGACCGATGCCAAAGTCATCGTCATGGACGAGCCGACGGCTGCGCTGACCGAGCGGGAAATCCGCAAACTGTTCGAAGTCATTGTCGCCTTGAAAAAGGAAGGCGTTTCCATCGTCTATATTTCGCACCGGATGGAAGAAATATTTGAAATCTGCGACCGGATCACCGTCATGCGCGACGGTAAAACGGTGGATACGAAGGACATACCGCATACCAACTTTGACGAAGTCGTGAAAAAAATGGTCGGCCGCGAGCTGACCGAGCGTTACCCGCACCGGAACCCTTCGCCTGGCGATGTGGTGCTCGAAGTGAAGAACGCCACCCGCAAGGGATTGTTCGAGAACGTCAGCTTCCAGGTGCGTTCCGGCGAGATTGTCGGCTTCTCCGGCCTGATGGGTTCGGGGCGGACCGAGATCATGCGCGCCCTGTTCGGGCTCGATCACTTGGACAGCGGGGAAATATGGATTAAGGGCAAAAAAGCCCATATCCGCAAGCCTGACGATGCGGTCAAACGCGGCATCGGCTTTATTACCGAGGACCGGAAGGATGAAGGGCTGCTGCTCGATTTTTCGATCCGGGAAAATATGGTGCTGCCAAGCTTGTCCGGTTTTACGTCCAAAGGCTTTATTAACGGGAAACGGGAAAAAGACTTCGTCGACCTGCTGGTCAAACGGCTGCAGATCAAAACGCAGTCAGCGGAAACCGCGGCAGGCGACCTGTCCGGCGGTAATCAGCAAAAGGTCGTCATCGCCAAATGGGTCGGCATCGGTCCGAAAGTGCTCATCCTGGACGAGCCAACACGCGGGGTCGACGTCGGGGCGAAACGCGAAATATATCAACTGATGAACGAATTAACCGAACGCGGCGTTGCGATTATTATGGTTTCCTCCGAGCTGCCTGAGGTGCTGGGCATGAGCGATCGGATCCTGGTCGTCCATGAAGGCGAAATCAGCGGGGAACTGAGCAGCGAAGAAGCCACGCAGGAAAAAATAATGACGTTAGCAACAGGAGGACAGTAACATGACAACCATTCAAGACGCTAAAAAACCAAAAGGCTTCCAACTATCGCAAGTGACACAAAAGCTGGGCCCGCTGCTGGGGCTGATCATCCTAATCATCATCGTGTCGGTGCTGAATCCGAGCTTTTTGGAACCGCTTAACATTCTGAACCTGCTCCGCCAGGTGTCGATCAACGCGCTTATCGCGTTTGGTATGACCTTCGTCATCCTGACAGGCGGCATCGATTTGTCCGTCGGTTCGATTCTTGCATTGTCCAGTGCGTTTGTCGCCAATATGCTGGTGTCGGGCTTTGATCCGATCCTGGCGATCATCATCGGCTGTCTTCTCGGCGGCGTGATGGGTATGGTGAACGGCCTGCTCATTACAAAAGGTAAAATGGCGCCGTTTATCGCTACACTGGCGACCATGACGGTATTCAGAGGCTTGACGATGGTGTACACGGACGGTAACCCGATTACAGGACTTGGCGACAGCCGGTTGTTCCAGCTGTTCGGGCGCGGATACGAGCTCGGTATCCCGGTACCGGCGATCACCATGATCATTACGTTTGTCATTCTGTGGGTCATTCTTAATAAAACGCCATTTGGCCGTAAAACCTATGCCATCGGCGGTAACGAAAAAGCATCGATCGTATCCGGTATCAAGGTACCGCGCGTAAAAATCATGATCTATTCCCTGGCAGGACTGCTGTCGGCTCTGGCCGGCGCCATCCTGACCTCCCGCCTGAACTCGGCGCAGCCGACGGCAGGCACATCCTACGAGCTTGACGCCATCGCGGCGGTCGTCCTCGGCGGCACGAGCTTGTCCGGCGGACGCGGACGCATCGTCGGCACCCTGATCGGCGCGCTTATTATCGGTACACTGAACAACGGTCTGAATTTGCTCGGCGTTTCTTCCTTTTACCAAATGGTCGTCAAAGGGATCGTCATTCTGATCGCCGTCCTGATCGACCGGAAGAAATCCGCATAAGAAGGAGTAGATCATCATGAAAAAATTAACGCTAATTGCAGCTGCACTCTTGTTGATTCTGACCACAGGCTGTTCGCTGGAACCGCCGGAATGGGCCAAGCCCAAAACGGGCGGCGATATTAAGGAAATGAAAATCGGTTTGTCCGTCTCCACGTTGAACAATCCGTTCTTCGTCTCGCTGAAGGACGGCGTGGTGGCCGAAGCCAAGAAGCAGGGCATGGAAACGATCGTCGTCGACGCCCAGAACGACTCGGCCAAGCAGAGCAATGACGTGGACGACCTGATCCAAAAAGGGGTCAACGTGCTCCTGATCAACCCGACGGATTCCGCCGCAATTTCTACTGTCGTGCAGAACGCCAACGATTTGGGGATTCCGGTTATTACGCTGGACCGTTCTTCAGACAAAGGGGACGTCAAAGCGCTGGTTGCATCGGATAACGTCAAAGGCGGCAAAATGGCGGCCGAATACATCGTGAAGATGCTCGGCAAAGGCGCCAAAGTCATCGAGCTGGAAGGCGTGCCGGGGGCATCGGCAACCCGCGAACGCGGCAAAGGCTTCCACGAAGTGGCCGACACCGAATTGAACGTCATTGCCAAGCAGGCGGCCGATTTTGACCGGACCAAAGGTCTGAACGTCATGGAAAACCTGCTGCAGGGCAACCCGGACGTGCAAGCCGTCTTTGCCCACAACGACGAGATGGCACTCGGCGCGATCGAAGCGATCCAAAGCTCCGGCAAAAATATCCCGGTCATCGGGTTCGACGGCAACGAAGACGCGCTGAACTCGATCAAAGCCGGCAAGCTGACCGCCACTGTGGCGCAGCAGCCTGAGCTGATCGGCCAGATGGCCGTGCAGGCGGCGAAGGACGTGCTGCAGGGCAAAACGGTCGACAAGTCGATCCCGGCGCCGCTGAAGCTGGTGACAAAGGATCAGCAGTAAGATCGCAGCGAAGAGGTAACGAATAAACAGGTCAGCAAAGTGATAGGTTTTGATATTAGAATGATAGAATAAGAAGATTTGAGAACGGTGACGCCCCTCAGTCTGTCTTACGCCAATGCTGCGTAGGAAGGACGGGGGCTTTTTTTATGCTCAACGATTGCTCCAGGCACAGCATGCATGAAATTTGGGAAGACGATAGAAAGGCAGCAACCGAAGCCGACATTATATCAGCATGGCACAGTGTGCGCTTCGCGAACCAGAACGGAGATATCAGCATATCCGCACCATTTGGTTTAATGACTCTTCCGGGCGGTTTAGGTTATTCCTGGGCTAATGCTGAGGCAGCACGGCAAAGGCACACCAATGCGGGCGATGTCACATATTCTATCAGGAATACATCCTCCAAATGAGGTGCATACAGTGAAGCAGCTGGAGAAGTTATTGAAAAAAACGGCCGTAAGTCGTCCGAGTAAAACAACAAGTCGTCAGATCGTCGTGTTCAAAACGCAGCAGGATTACCGGCAGTGCCTTGATATACTCAACGCAAATGGAATCAAACCGGTGAAGGCCGTGGACAGCCACCGGCTGATCTGCTGCCATTTCCATCGCTCCACGGGTATGGAAAAAATTAAACAGCATCCCTGTGTCGCCTATGTCCAGCGGGACGCGAAAGTGAAGGCGCACGCGATCAAGCCTGCGGCTGCCGCCAAACGCGGCGGTGCGAACAAGGCCACCAAGAAAAGCGCATTGGTGGACACGGCCAAAATTCCCTGGAATGTCAGCAGGGTGAAGTCGCCCGAGCTGTGGAACCGGACGATGGGCCGAGGAGTAAAGGTGGCCATCATCGACACGGGCATCGCCAAACATCCGGATCTGTGTATCGCGGGCGGTGTAAATACGATTACCGGCGGATCGTTTCAGGATGACAACGGCCACGGCACGCATGTGGCCGGAATCGCGGCCGCCACCGGACGGCAAAAAATTTTCGGCAATGCGCCCAAAGTCAAGCTGTTCGCCGTGAAGGTGCTGGACCAAAACGGAAACGGCTTTGTTTCCGACATTGTGGAAGGGATCGACTGGTGCCTCAAACGTGGAATCAAAGTGATGAACATGAGCTTCGGGCTGACCGGATCAGGCAATAACAAGGCGCTGCGGGACGCCATTAAACGGGCAGCCAAGCGGGGGGCCGTCATTTCGGCGTCCGCGGGAAACGAGGGGACGATGTTCAGCCCGCTGATCGACGCCCCGGCCCGCTATCCCGAGACCATCGCCGTTGCGGCGACGGATCGAGCGAACCGGGTCGCCGATTTTTCGAGCCGGGGGAACGGCATTTCCGTCGCGGCGCCGGGCGTCGATATTTTGTCGACCCTGCCCGGAGGAACGTACGGCAAGATGTCGGGAACTTCGATGGCAGCTCCTCATGTGACGGGGGGAGCCGCGTTGTTAAGGGCGCTGTTCCCAAGGATGAGGCCGGCCGAAATTAAGCGCCGTTTCGAAGCCAGTGCGCTTCAGATTCCGGGAGGCAGGCAGGCGGTAGGCGCCGGACTGCTGCAGGTCGCACCCGCGGCGGTCATACCCGCGGCGATTGCTTCAGGGAGCCGGTTCCCAAGCAAGGCGCAGCGCTTGAAGAAGGCAAAGTCTGCGTCCCGGCCGGTGCTGTTTACCCCTTCCGGACGGAGCAAACGGTAAGAAGGAGCAGGCGGGATGCCTGCTCCTTTTTTCATGGATAGCCGGGGTGGTGGATGAATGGTTCATCCACCATTGGATTACCGCAGCGGCACGGTGGACAGCAGGGGAGTCCAGAATGGATAAGCTTTTGGGTTTTATTTAAGGTCATGCCTATAGATGGTTGGGGCGGACAATGTGCTTTTTGGATCATGGGTAAAGGCAGACTTTGTTTGAAAAATATGGTATATAGTAAGGGATGGAGCTGTGAAAGGAGCAGTGGAATGGAAACTAGTAAATACCGGATCCTCTATGTCTGTTCCATGATCGCGGGGTTGATGCTCCTTCTCTGGGGACTGGCACTCTGGATACCCAGAACGACGAGATCGGATACGCCAGATGTGTATTATATTGTATGGGACTGCCTGAAACTCCTCCTTCCCACCGCAGGCTTACTGCTGATGGTGATCGGATCCTTCGTTTATTCCGCTTACAAGGACTTATACCGGGAGATTCGGGAACTGAAAGACCAGGTCCGATCGCTGGAGAAAAAAATATCCGGTTAATAATGGAACGGCGGGCAGAAGGTTTACGAGAAAATCCCTTTATCCAGCCCCTGACTCAAAATAAGGAGGAGTGTATTTTGCGATTGATATGGGCAACGTTCCTGGTTGTCTTCCTGCTGTCCGGCTGCAGCGAAGTTAAGAAAGAAACAGCAGGGGGATCGGAAGATTGGCAGCAGAGCCCCTCGTTTACGATTTCCAAATCCGGACCTGATGGGAATCCGGTGCCGTACGGGCTCAAGGGAATCAAAGACAGATTTGCCATCGTAGACGGCTTAGTACAGGCGAATTCGAGCAACAAGCAGCTCCTCCACTTTTGGGGTGACTCGCCGGAAGAAACCGGGCGGCTGCTGGATAAAGAAGTGAAAGTCATCGGAACAAGCCGGGAGACGGGAGAGCAGGTGACGGCTTTTGAAGGGAAGACGCAAATCCAGAATGACGATCCTGTGGAGGAGCCACGGGAGTACGTCGAATCTGTTGGCTATCTGAATCTGCCGGCCAAAGGACTATGGAAGCTGGACGCCTACATCGACGGGAAAGCAAGTGGAAGCATCGTCATCGAGGTACATGACAAGCCCGGGCAGCAGTGACCCGTGGTTCCACACCTCTTCAAAACCAAGATATAATCTTTCATTCTACTTGAAAGGCATCGGTATAAAACGGGTATATTTTTATTTTCCATTGTTCTCCGGCGCGCTTTATGAGTAAATGAAATAGCCGTTTAGGCATGAATGACAAAGACAGATTCCGATACGAAAGAGGAGATTGCTCATTAAAACGTTATTCCAATATAATTGGCAGATTCGTGAAGATTGGTTCCGCTGGTGTGAGAGCGTGCCGGAGGAGGAGCTGCTTCGCACGCGTACAGGCGGAGTGGGCGGTATTCTGCACACCCTGTTTCATATCGTCGATGTGGAATGGAGCTGGGTCCGCTGCCTGCAGGGGAAGCCTGATTTTCAGGAGAGCTTTGATGGGTACCGCGGTCTGGACAAGGTGCTGAAACTGCAGGAATCGTTCAAGCCGGAAGTAGAGGAGTTTGTTTACTCCTGGAATGATGCTTGGGAATACAACGTATTCCGCGATGTCCATCCAGACGGTCACCCTGTTGAGGACCGATGGGGCGAAGTGGTCCGGCATATGATCGCTCACGAGATTCACCATGTAGGGCAGCTGTCCGTCTGGTCCAGGGAACTCGGGATCAAGCCCGTCTCCGCCAATTTGATCGGCCGGGGCTTGATGAATCGTCAAGCATAACTGCCGCTTTCTACAAACTATGAATCCCTCGTAACCATCCGTTATAATAGAATGGGAACGTACATTCGGATGGAGGGGACTTAATGAAAAGCTTTTTGGTGTTATTAGGAGATAAACAAACCGGGAGTCTCTGCACTGATTTACTAGAGCAGCATGTTCAGCACCTTGAGGCGATGAGCCGGTTAGGCTGTCTGCGGTTATGCGGACCTTTTACAGACGGGGACGGTGCGGTAATGGTCTTCAGCGGACGCAGCGCCGAAGAGGTTGAGGACTGGGTCATGCAGGATCCTTTTATTAAGGAGCGTTACTATGGCTCCTACGACATTAAGGAGTTTACGGAAGCGAACGAGTCTAACCGCTGGCTGATGGGCGAGCCAGAGGCGTGACACGCAAGTTTGAGAGCGTGCGGGCAAACCGTGTTTCTATCCGCGTATGACGGTAGAATTCACGGTTTTTTCGTGTTGCGGGGAATTTGACGTGTCTAAACAATGTCTCTCAGGGTGTGCGATGCCGAAGCTGATTCTGTCCTATGGGATAGCCCGGAGCTGCCAATATTCTTATCGGACGACCGAGGCAAATACCTGTGCAAATACGGGGCATATCCGGTATACTGCTTGGTATGAAGGAGGATGAAACCGATGGGCTACACGGACGAGGTGTCGAAGGAACTGTACAGTTACCTTCCCCCTCTCACCAAGAGAGACGATTTCGACGAGTTTTGGGAGACGACCATCAGGCAGGCCAAGGAGGTTCCGTTGGAACCGGAGCGTATGCTGATCGAATATCCGGCGCGGCACGTGAAGGTATACGACGTTTCGTATTGCGGAATGGATGAGACGAGAATTTACGGCTGGCTGATCGTTCCCGCTTTTGACAACAAAGAGAAATATCCCTGCCTGATCCATTACCATGGCTTTACCGGAAGCAGGGGCAAGCCTTCCGAGCTGATGCACTGGGTGATGATGGGGATGGCCGTATTGTCGGTGGACTGCCGTGACCAAGGCGGACGGACCGGCAACAGCGCTTCATACTCGCACGGGTATGTGGCGAACGTGGCCAGCAAAGGCGTACATAACAAATGGGAGTATTATTACCGTTATGCATACATGGATGCGCTGAAGGCGATCGATTTTGCCTGCGCACAAGCGGATATCGACGCTTCAAAAATCGTGATCGAGGGCGGCAGCCAAGGCGGTGCGCTCGGGACGGCGGTATCCGCCCTGGACGACCGTCCTGTGCTGGCGATGGTTGACGTGCCGAGCAACAGCAATCTCGTCTGCCGAATCGAAGGCAACCACGGGGCTTTCGCAGCGGTAGCCGAGTACTTAAACCGCCACCCTGAGCAGACGGATCTTGTGATGGACAACCTGAGCTATTTTGACACGATGAATATGGCCGATCGTATCGCGTGCCGGGTATTAGCCAGCGTTGGACTCAAGGACGAAACCTGTCCGCCACAGATGTATTTCGCGACCTATAACCGGATCCAAACCGACAAGGACATCGTCATCTATCCGTTCAACGGACATGAGGGCGGAGGGGCAGGCCAGACCGAGGTTAAGCTGCAGTATTTGCGGAAGCATTTCCCGGAGTGGTTCACGGCATAGCATAATTTCGCATTGACCAGGAACATATGTTCCGGTATGATAATTTCAAGACAGCATGCGGATATGAACAGAGAGCCAATGAAAACCATCCTGGAAGGGGAAAGCAAAATGAGCAGCGGTACCGCATTATTGGTTATTGACGTGCAGGAAGGCATGTTTGTACCGGAGTATCCCGTTTTTGACGGCGAAGCTTTGTTGGACAAGATCCAAGGTCTTATCACGGAGGCGCGCTCAAGCGGTGTACCTGTCGTTTACATTCAGCATAACGAAGAACCGGGCGAGCAGCTGGAGCCGAACAGCTTTGCATGGCAGATTCAGTCCCGAATCGCTCCTGCCGAAGGGGAGATCGTCGTGCAGAAATTTACGCCCGACGGGTTTCACGAGACGGACCTGCAGGAGAAACTGAATTCGCTTGGCGTGCAGAGGCTGATCGTGTCCGGTATTCAAACCGACATGTGCGTTGAAGCTACCAGCAAGCGCGCTGGACAGCTGGGCTACGAGGTGGTGGTCGTTGAAGACGCGCACACGACGTATGACCAAGGCGGCAGGACCGCCCGGGAGATTATCGAGGAATACAACGGGATGTTCCGCGATTTTGCGAAGGTTCAGCCAGCAGCAGCCATTGCGTTCTAAGGAAGTCCGGATCCCGGCTGGAATGAAACAGTCATCACTTATAAAGTTTATGGTATGGTTGGGAGCCCACGTTGATGGTAATGGGGCTCTTTTTTTCTGTTGCGGCGCATGAATAGTGGGGAGGGAAACCTCCAGCTTTCCTGATCGGATGCCGTGGATCACAGTTTTTATAGTTAAAAGCTATTATATCTATACGATTTATATATTAGAACTATAACAATCCTTTGTGTAAGCTTAATCTGAAAATAATTATCCGGAAATGAACAGGAGGCGGCAGCAAATGAATAATGAGCCGATGACCCGGCGTACCGAATTATCCGGCAAACTGACGAATGTTCTTCAGGCCAGAACGCTGGGATTATCGCATCCCATCCTGCAAGGAATGTTAACGAAGGGCATGTCGGTACTGGATGTTGGATGCGGCACGGGAGCCATTACCCGCGGCATCGCGGAAGCCGTAGGTCCGGAAGGCAGCGTAGTCGGGGTGGATCAAAACCCCCGTTTGATTACGCAGGCGCAGCAAACGCATGGAAAGGTTGCCGGATTGTCGTTTATGGAAGGGGATATCTATTCGCTTGAGGAAGCTATGGAGGGTTGTCCTAGGTTTGATATCGTCACCTGCTCAAGGCTCATGGTATGGCTCCCCGATCCATTGACGGCGCTCAAGGCTATGGTAAAGGCTATAAAGCCTGGCGGGAGGATCGTCATTGCCGACTATAACCACGAAAAAATCGCCTGGTCGCCGCAGCCGCCTGCCAGCATGCTCGTGTTCTATTCCGCATATCTAGCCTGGCGGGAGGATGCCGGCCTAAACAACCGGATTGCGGACGATCTCCCGGACTTATTGCAGCAGGCAGGACTTGCACAGATCAAGGCCACACCCTGCCATGAAGAGGTGCGGCGGGATGATCCCGATTATGCGCAGCGGTCTGGCCTGTGGGCGGATACCGCTTCCAGCCGGGGCCCGCAAATGGAGCGGGATGGATTCATAACACGCGGGGAATACGAACACGCGGAGCGGGAGTACCGCCAATGGGTTCAGTCTGAGGCTGAATCCATAACGATGTACATGCTTACCGTCGTTGGCGTCAAGCCTTAGGATCCGATACGGCTATGCCTGCGGCAAAGAAAGGACCCCGGAACGTGAGCAGCGAAAGAATGCGTGCCATCTCTGCCGGCGTTTCCTGTCTTCCGCTCATCAGCCACTGCTGGATAATGCCGAGATGTGCAGAAGACACATAGGACAGGAAGTATTCGGCAGGGACCTGCAGGTTCTCTTTGCGGATCAGCGGCGATAAATTTTTTTCCAGCAGATTTTTCCGGAACATCGCTTTCAGCTGCGATTGGAAAGACACGTCTCCCTTTGGCCCCAATATGGCTTTGAGAAAAGCCGCATGCTCCTCGATATATTCGAACACGGTAACGATCAGGGAGACCGAAATGCCGGTTTCCCGGTACGTTTCCAGATCCTCTGACGTCGCCTTCGTAATGATCGCGATGATCCCCTCAATCACTTCGGCTTCGCTCTGCTCGAGCAGGTCGAATTTGTCACGATAATGCAAATAAAACGTTCCCCGGTTAATATTCGCCCGAGTCGTAATATCCTTTACAGATACGGCTTCAAAGCCCTTCTCCTCAATCAGCTCCGTCAGCGCATCGCGGATGACCAGCCGCGTCCGCACGATCCGCCGGTCTGTGTTCCCGTCCATGTGATCACTCCTTGAAAGGTAGACACTTTAAAAGAATGTGTCGAGTAATGCGCACATTCCGGATTATTGTTTATTGAACCGTCTATGCGCTCTTATTATAATGAGTTTGCCCAAGATAATCAACGCGATGTTCATTATCTTGAACAAACTATAAAGGCATAGGAGTGATGCGTGAAATGACTTTGATGAAGCAAAAGCTGGTGTGGGTGCTGCCGCTTATCGTAGGCGCCGTTATATTTGTGTTTAGTTTGGCGATGATTCCGACCATTAATCCGACCCCGGTTCGGCTGCCGATCGCATTGGTCAGCGAGGATCAAGGCGCAACGCTGCCGAACGGAACAGCGACGAATATGGGAGAAACGCTGACCGGTATGATCAAACAGCAGACTTCATCCACGGCTTCAGCAGATGGACCGGCGATTGAATGGGTTCATGTAAACACGGAAAAGGAAGCGATGTCCGGTTTGGATGAACAGAAATATTATGCCGCGCTGGTGGTTCCGGCCGATTTCAGCCAGAATCAAGCGACGCTGCTCACGGAAAAACCGGTGCAGCCTCAGCTGCGCATTTACGTGAACCAAGGCATGAGCGCTTCGGCTTCCACCATGGCCGGTCAGGTGCTGAACCAAATCGTCGACACGATGAATGTGAAGATCCGCGCTGACCTGCTGGCTGCAGCCGGTAAGCAGAGCGGCAAGGTTACGGTGCAGCAGGCATCCGTGCTGGCGGCGCCTATTGCGAAGGACGTAAAAAATGTCCATGAGACAGGCACCCATACGGCGAACGGCAACGCACCGGTGTCGTTATTCCAGCCGATCTGGATGGGCAGCATCTTGGGCGGGGTTATGTTCTATCTCGTCATCAGCAAGCTGAACTTTGCCTACCGCCGATCTCTGCTCGCTGCCCGAGTAGTCCAGACCGTTGCGGGAGCTGTTCTGGCACTCATTGCCGGGTTCGGCCTGACCTGGTTTGCTGGGAGCTGGGGACTCCATATTCCGGACGGAACGGCTACAGCGATATTTTTGTCACTATGCTACTTTGCTTTTTTCCTGATGATCTCCGCCGTACTGTCCTGGGCAGGGCTCAAGTCGATGGTGCTGTTTATCCTGCTGCTCTTCTTCGGGGCTCCCCTGCTGAGCCTTCCTGCCGAGATGATGGGATCGATCTACCGCGACTACGTGTTCCCTTGGCTGCCGATGCGGTTTATGGTGGAAGGGCTTCGTGAAATGTTCTTCTTCGGCCGGGGCCTGGATTGGAATCATTCGACAGCCGTGTTAACCGGTATTGCCGCGGTTAGTCTGGTTGTTCTGCTTGGCTCGGCTCTGAAGGTTCGGCAAAACCGGCAAACGGCAAGAGGTACCGTCGAGACGCAGACCGTGGAGGCGTAAAGAAGGCGGCCCATGCCGAATTCGCGCTCATCCTGCTAAATAGTTTTGCGCTGAAGAAGTACCGTAAATTATAATGAAGCGTAGAGAACCGCTAACCGTTTGAAGAACGGCGGCGAACAGGTGCAGGAGGATAATGCATTGAAGCTCGAACGCATCATATCGATGATTTACATGCTGCTGAATCACGAAATTATTACCGCGTCGGCGCTGGCCGAGAAGTACAACGTTTCGCAGCGGACCATATACCGGGATATCGATGTCATCTGCGCGGCTGGCATTCCTGTGGTGTCCTACCAAGGGGTCAAAGGCGGTTTCGGCATTATCAAGGATTATAAAATGGAAAAAAGCCTGCTCGGTTCGTATGACGTCGGGTCGCTCGTGACGCTGCTTTCCAGCATGTCGACCGTGTTTGAGGACGAAAAGGCGGCCGAAACGATTCAAAAGCTGAAGACCATCCAGCACGAAAAGGATTCGCCGGTGTTGTCGATGAATCTAGCGAGCCGGCAGCTGTATAATGACTCTCTGCGGCTGCTGCGGGCGGCGATCACGGAATGCTGTGTCGTGCGCTTCAAATATATCAACGCCAGGAACGAGAAGACCGAGCGCGTCGTGGAGCCGGTGCGGCTGATTTACGAGTACGACGTCTGGTACCTGTTCGCCTACTGCCGGGACCGCCAGGATTACCGAAAATTCCGGCTGTCCCGGATGGCCGACCTGCAGGCGATGGGCGAGCATTTTACGAAGCATAAGCATGCGGCTCCCGAAGAAGTGACGTTTAAGCAGCTGCATAACCAAGGAAACCCGGTGCATGCGGTAATTCATTTTTCCGCCGACTGCCTGGCGAGAGCGATGGATTATTTCTATGGAGCGGAGAAAACGTATCTCGACGACGGTTCGTTCCTGCTTAGCATTACCCTGGAGCATATGGAGCGAACGCAGTGGCTTATCCCGATGCTGCTCAGCTTCGGCGACGGTGCCGAGGTGAAGGAGCCCCCGGAGCTTCGCGAAGCCGTTCACGCCAAACTAAAAAAAATGATTCGGAAATACTCAGAAGTATGACATACAGTTGTCATACTTTTTTGTTTACACTTAGAACCGGTTACAGAGAAATCAGAAATTTAAAGGAGTGTTTGAGAACGTGAAACCTGCACAAAAAAGCAGTCTTCCGGTCGTCATCGCCGGCCTGCTGCTGGGCATCCTGATGGCCTCGATGGATAACACCATCGTCGCCACGGCCATGGGAAATATCGTGGGCGAGCTCGGCGGCATGGATAAGTTTGTATGGGTCACCTCGGCCTACATGGTGGCGGAAATGGCCGGGATGCCGATCTTCGGAAAGCTGTCGGATATGTACGGCCGCAAAAAGTTTTTTGTCTTCGGGATTATTCTGTTCATGCTGGGGTCTGCGCTGTGCGGCACGGCGACCACGATCACGGAACTGGCCTTGTACCGGGCGGTTCAGGGTATTGGCGGCGGAGCGCTGGTCCCGATCGCGTTTACGATCATGTTCGATGCCGTCCCGCTGGAGAAGCGCGGCAGCCTCGGCGGTTTGTTCGGCGCCGTGTTCGGCATGTCCAGCATTTTCGGACCGCTTCTCGGGGCGTACATAACGGATCATATCGCCTGGGAGTGGATTTTCTACATCAACCTGCCGCTGGGCGTCATCGCCTTCATCATGGTGGCGTTTTTCTACAAGGAGTCGCATGAGCATTCCAAGCAGCCGATCGACTGGTTCGGCGCCTTTACGCTGCTGGGAGCGGTGATCTGCCTCATGTTCGCCCTGGAGCTGGGCGGCAAGGAAATCGCCTGGGATTCCTGGGAGATTCTCTCCTTGTTCGGAGGATTTGCGGTGCTGCTGATCGCCTTCCTGTATGCCGAGACTAAAGCGAAAGAGCCGGTCATTTCGTTCGGATTGTTTAAAAACCGGCTGTACGCCACCAGCGTCCTGGTCGGCCTGTTCAGCGGCGCGGCGTTTATCGCGGCTTCGGTGTACATTCCGATTTTTATCCAGGGCGTGCTGGGCGGTTCGGCCACCAATTCAGGGCTGGTGTTGCTGCCGATGATGGTCGGCTCGGTCGTCACGGCGACGCTGGGCGGCAGTTTGATGAACAAAATGCCGTACCGGAACATTTTGATTCCGACGCTGCTGTTATTCCTGGTCGGCACGGCCTTGGTCGCCACCTTATCGGTGAACTCGACCCGGCTGATCGTGACGATCTATATGATTCTGATCGGGCTTGGAATCGGCGCGTCGTTTTCGGTGCTCGGAAACGCCGCCATTCATGGCCTGGACTACCGGCAAAGGGGAACGGCCAGCTCGACGCTGAACTTTCTGCGCTCGCTCGGCATGACGATCGGGATCACGACCTTCGGATTGATTCAGAGCCATTCGTTTACACGTGAAATGACGAAAGGGTTCGGCTCTGCGGGGGCTGGCGCAGCAAACGCGGGAGGAGCAGCGGCAATGCCGGCGGGGCTCGATATCAAGGATCCGCATGCGCTGCTGGCTCCGGAGACACGCTCGCTCATTCCGCCTGAAGTGCTGCATAACATTTCCGAGATGCTCGCTTCTTCAATCGTCCAGACGTTCGCATGGGCCTGCGTACCAGCGATTCTGGCCCTGCTTGCGGCACTGTTTATGGGCAGCAAAAAGCTGGATCATACGGCGGAGGTTGCTCCCGCAAGCGGCGAAGGGAAGGAATATTCTCCGGTTCACTAAGTAAAAAATTGAGCAAAGATCACCGCGGCTGCAATCTGGAGGCATCATGGATGCCCTGGACTGCAGCCTTTTTTGGCAGTGCAGAATGGTTAGGTGTTTACCAATCCCTAATTGACGCAGCTGCTGTACCTCCATACAATGAAGCTGAGATCTTACCTCGGAAGGGAAACGAAGAGCATGTTTAAAATCAGCGCTTTTGCCAAAATGAGCGGGATATCGATCAAAACGCTGCGTTACTACGATGAGCTGGGGATTCTGAAACCGTCTGCTGTGGATGAGAGTTCCGGCTATCGATATTATTCCGCCGATCATCTGCTGACGGTGGAACGCATCCGCGCTTTTAAAGAGCTTGGGCTGACACTGGAGCAGATCGCTCCACTGCTTCAGGAGGAGGGAACGCCCGGTACGGCTGCGGATACGCTCGCTATGAAGCGGGCTGATCTGGAGACCGCCATCCAGGAAGCACAGCGTCAGCTAAAAGAAATCGACCGGAGAATGCAGCGGCTGGAACAAGTCGGGGCGGCTGCGGTGGATGGACCCGAAGCCGTAACGCTCCGTGAGCTGCAGCCGCAATGGGCCGCCTCGGTCAGGGATACGATCCCGCGGCAGGATCTCTGCCTGCTGGTCAATGAGGTCAGGGACTACGTCATGACTGGCGGCTGTGGAACACCGGACGGGCCGCTGATTCTTCTCTGGCATGACGCGAGCGGGGAAGGCGAAAGGGAAGTCATTGACATCGAGGTGGCATTTCCGCTGGAGGAACCAACTCCGGAGCGCGGGCGCGTCCGCATCGTAGAACTGCCCGGCTATGAAACCGCCGCATCCCTGATTCATGACTGCAACCCCTATGCCGCCCACTGTCCTGCAGCAGCGCACGTCATGGCATGGGCCGCATCGCAGGGATATGAACCGTTACCCGGTGAGCCGGTCCGTGAAGTCTATATTGCCGCCGAACAAGACATGTACGGAAAATTCCGCAGGTCGGAAGTAATCCTCCTGCTGCGCGGTACTCTGAGCCCTTGATTTTGGTGTTGTTGAACGAAGGCTCACTCCAGGTGTTGACTCTCCCCTCAGGGGAGGGTGTACAGTGGGTTTACAAACCACAGAAGAAGGAGTGAGCAGGTATGAAAAGATTGGAAGGAAAAACAGCTCTTGTGACTGGAGGAAGCCGGGGGATAGGAAGGGGCATCGCACTGCGTCTTGCCTCTGAGGGCGCGCTTGTCGCGGTTCACTACGGCAGCCGCAGGGATGCAGCGGACGAGGTCGTACGGATGATTGAGGAACAGGGAGGCCGGGCGTTTGCCATCGGTGCCGATCTTCACGACATCCAAGGTGTCCATCGTCTGCTTGAATCACTCGATGCAGAACTGACCCGGCGGACAGGCAGCCGCCAGTATGACATTCTGGTGAACAATGCCGGCATCGGAACATCGAAAACGATGGAAGAAACAACGGAGGCAGACTTCGACGAGGTGTTTGCCGTGAATGTGAAAGCGCCGTTCTTTCTCGTGCAGCAGTCGATGGATCGGCTGCGGGACGGAGGGCGGATTATCAATATTTCTTCAGGCGTGACCCGAATCGCATTTCCGCATATCATGTCCTACAACATGACCAAGGGGGCGGTGAACACCTTTACGCTGCACCTTGCGAAGCTGCTGGGTCCGCGCAGCATTACCGTAAACGCCGTGCTTCCCGGCATTATCGACACCGATGTGAACGCCTCTTGGCTGAACACGCCGGAAGCCCGTCAGGGAGCGGCGGAAATGTCCGCTCTTGGACGAATCGGAGAGGCCGCGGACGTCGCGGATGCCGTCGCTTTCCTGGCTTCGCCGGACGGCCGCTGGGTGACGGGGCAAATGCTCGATGCGACCGGAGGTTCGCATTTATAAGTGACCCGCGGTCATCGTTTTCCGTTCGGCACCATGGTTGCCACAAACAACCCAGAACCTCAAAGAAACAAGCGGCTGGATTTTAGCCGCTTGTTTCTTTTTCAAAGCTGGAACCATCTATCTTTTTCACCAGATATTCATACTTGAAGCGCAAAAGTTCAACTGCGTTGGTCATGTCCCTTTCAGACTTCAAATGAATGGATACCCAACCCGAATGAGGGAACATATGATGCGGGTTGGCAAGACCGGTGGCTACCACGTCATCCCGTTTCGATTTGGGCAAGAGCAGATCAACCAGATGGTCCCCATGTAAATGACCTATTTCTTTTCCCCCATAAAGAAACTCAATTCCGCCGAATCGGTGGGGGTTAACCGTTACACCTGTCCATGACAGCAATTCATCGGATAGGACTTCCCTTCGCGAAATGGTCATCTGATCATGTTCTCCTCTCCACAAGCAGATTTGGTCCAAGTTCTATTTCAGCCTTTTCAACCAAGAGGCAAGGGCTTCCCCAACCTTATCGGGGGCATCTTCCATCGGGTAATGAAGCCCTGGCACCGTCACTTCGGTCTGCTCGGGCCAACTACGGCAAAAATCCAGTTGGGACTGCGAAGTTCTTCCTGGTTCTGCATGGATGAATAATTTGGGGACGGGGCTGTGTGCCAACCAGTGGCCATAAGCCGCGACAATTTCATTCACCTCCGCCGTTGACTCGTCGTCAAAAGGAAGCTGCCTTGCCCAGGATAGCATCGGACGACGGCCTTCACCTGGTTCGGCAAAGGGCCGTTGATACTGCTCCAGCTCTTCCTTTGTTAACTGACGAATGACATTGACGGGAAGATTGACATTCAGGAACGAGTTTTGTTCCAGTATCATCTGTTCACCTTCTTCAGACCGCAGCGCTTGAAAAATGTTACGGCCTTGTTCCGGCATCTCGCTCCAGCTGCTGGATTTGATGATCGCTTCCATATACACGATACCGTCCACAGCGCCAGAATGCCGCCGCGCCCAATCAAATCCCAAAGCGGAGCCCCAGTCGTGTACGACGAAGGTGATCTTCTCATGAATCCCAAGTTTGTTAAGAAGCTCGTCGAGGTATTCCCGGTGCTGAACGAAGGTGTAGGCGTCCGGACCGCTAACCGGCAGTTTATCGGAATCTCCCATCCCGACTAAATCGGGGGCAATGCAGCGCCCGGCGTTTTGTGCGTAAGGAATAATGTTGCGCCATAGATAAGAGGAGGAAGGATTACCATGCAGGAAAACGATCGGATCACCACTGCCGACCTCTACATAAGCCATCTCTAAATCATATACCCGTTGACGCTTTTTTTCGTAAGAAAATGCTCCGCTAACCATACGTATCTCACCCTTCTGCTCACACCGCTGCTGTTGGGCACCGAGTGTGCATTTAGTTTTCATTTAGTTGACTTGTAAACTTAGTCTACGAAAATGATAACGCAATTAAGTTGAGTAGTCAACTAAAAAAACGTCTTAATTTTTCTTTGCCTCCCATTCATTTATCCAGCCCAAAGAAAAAAGCAATCCACCCACAAAATTCCTGTGGATGGATTGCTTTGATTTTATATGCGTTTCACCGCAATTACAGCAGCCAAGCGCCCAGCAGGCCGCTGATTAGTCCGGTCACGATGACCGCGCCGAACACGAACAGCAGCACTTTCCGCGGGAAGGACTTGGCCACGATCAGCATGGACGGCAGGCTGACTGCCGGGAGCGTCACGAGGAGCGCAGCGGCTGGGCCCGAACCGACGCCCAGGGACAGAAAGGACTGGATGATCGGAATTTCGGCAGCCGTCGGAATGACGAACAGCGTTCCGACGACGGCGAACAGGATAATAGCAGCGATCCCGCCACCTACCCATACCGGGAACAGGGTGGACTGGAAAGCACCCAGCAGCAGGACGGCAATCAGGTATGCCGGAACGACGCTGAGAAACATCAAGCCGAGGCTCTTGGCCCAGCGGACCAGAAAAGGTCCGCGGTCCGTTTCCTTGACAGCCGCTGCTTCTTCCAGCGGTTCTGGCACTTCGGAGGAACCGGCAAAGCGGTTCGCGAAGTAGCTCACGCCGAACGTCAGGGCCAGTCCCAGAACAATGCGCAGCAGTGTGAATTTCCAGGACAGCACGAAAGCCATGAAGATAAGCGTTGCCGGATTCAGCAGCGGGTTGCCGAGCCAGAAAGCGAGCGCCGCCCCGACGGACACGTTGCGCTTGCGCAGGCCGCTCGCAATCGGAGCGGCACAGCAGGTGCACATCATGCCGGGCAGGGAGGCGACCCCGCCGATCAGGGTACTCTTAAACGTCGTTTTGCCAAGCAGTTTATACAGCCACTGGACGGGCAGCAGCACCTGGACCAGCGAACCAAGCAGAATGCCGAGAACGGCCGCTTTCCACACCGACTTGAAGTACGTCTCCGCATAGGAAACCGCCGAGTTCCAGGAAGGCGCCGATCCGCCCGCTCCTAGAATGGACGATCCGATGCTGTGCTCAGCTGCGGCTTTAAATGCTTTTTGATAGTACGGCCACCATTTGACATATGACAAGCCGATGGCGGCGATGAGAATAAACAGAACCACAAGCCAAATCGTTTTTCTGTGATTCTGACGATGAATATTTGGACTAGCGGGTGACATGGTGATCTATCCTCCAAGCGTATTTAAAATGTGAGATGAAGCAATTCCTGCATATCAACCTAAGTTGCAAGCAATCCATTATATCATAAAACAGGACAAAACGGGGTAAAGGTCTGTGGGTTAGGCAGGACAGAGGACATTTATCATTCAAAAATGGAACAAGAGAAGGATGTGGACTGTTTTTGCTGAATTATTGTTCCAGGAGAAAAAAGAAGAATTTTATCGAAAAAAGAAAGTTTTATGAGTATGCTGAGGGCATGCTTATCGGCGACATTGGACTAACGGGGGTAGAGCATGAAGCTGCAATCTGCGGGAAAAGCATCGCGATGGTACGTGTATCAGAAAATCGTCATCGTTTTTATTTTATTTTTGCTTCCGCTCATTTCGATGAATATCTGGCTTAACTATAAGGGGATGTCCATCACCAAGGATGCGATTTTGAACTCATCTTTGGCAGGTGCGTCCTTCTACAGCAAGCAGCTCGATAAAGAAATGTACTTTATCCGAAACCTGCAGCTCCAGCTGTTAAATGACAAGGATCTGCAGAAGCTCAGCTTCCGCGGCAGCATGCTGGAAAATTATGAAGAGGTGGAGCTGATCGATCAGGTCCGGGACCGGCTTGCGACACTGACCGTTTCCAGCGAATATGTAGTGAATGCGGGCGTGTACGTCGAAGCCATCGGCAAAACGATTTCCACGGACTCAGGTGTGACCAATACGCCCAATGAGGAACTGAAGCTGATCTCGTCGCTCATGGCCGTTACGCCCAAACCATCGTTCTATAGGAGCGGAAGCCGGATTTTTTTCATCGAAACGGAAAATAACGGCGCGGTCTGGTCTTATATCGAGATTTCCAGACCCAAGCTGCTGGAGGCTTTAAAGGAAATCGCCAATTTGTATCCGCAATCCGAAGTGCTGCTCGGGGATAAAGAGGCGGGAACCGTTCTGACGACAGCGCAGGAGCAGGGGGAGTCCGCTGCGGTTTTGGGGCTTTTTGATGATGAAAGCCTGCATAATTCGAGTATGCCTGAGATGCGGAAGATGCACGGCGTGAACTATTTTATTACACCCAATGACGTCAGTTCGCTGCATTTATCGCTCATCATGTATGTGAATCAAAATGAGATCACGCGCCCGTTGAGCCAATTTATTACATGGTTCTACACCCTGTTTATCATCGCGATCATCGTGATGATTCTGTACTCTTTTTCCGTCAATCTAATGATCCACAGGCCCTTATCCAAACTGGTCAAGGCGTTTCATATGATCGAGACCGACAATTTGAACATTATGATCGAATCCAAAACGAAGGATGAGTTCCATTACGTGTTCAACAGCTTTAACAATATGGCACGCAAGCTCAAAAATTCGATCGAGGATAACTATGAGCAAAAAATAGCGCTGCAGCGCTCCCAGCTGAAGCAGCTTCAATCCCAGATCAATCCGCATTTTCTGTACAACAGCTTTTTTAATATTTACATGATGTGCAAGGTAGGCGATTCGGACAGCGCTGCTGAGCTCTCCCAGCGTCTCGGCAGCTATTACCAGTACATTACGAGAAGCGGTGCGGACGAGGTGCCTTTCGATAAAGAGTACCGACATGCGCTCGATTATTGCGATATTCAATGCATCCGTTTTTCCAATCGGGTGCATTTCGAATACGAGGAGCAGACGGATGTCCCCGCTACAATCACAGTGCCGCGGCTGATCATTCAGCCGATTGTGGAAAATGTGTTTGAGCACGCCTTTGAAGACGGCATGATGGAGGGGAAGGTCTACATCCGGACGGAATACCGGGAAGGGAAACTGTGCGTGACGGTCGAAGATAACGGGAATTTGGCTACCGATGCCATGATCGAACAGTTGAACACCAAGCTCGCCAGGGATTCAAAATCGATCGAGAACACGGGTTTGATCAACGTCAATAATCGCCTCAAGCTCAAGTACGGGCCGGAGAGCGGCTTAACGGCGTCAAGAAGCATGCATGGCGGCTTAAAAATCAACCTGACCATTATACCAGAGACATAAAAGGAGGCAGCATCATGTACCGATTGTTGATCGTGGATGACGAGCCGGTTATCGTAAACGGGCTGATTCAGCTTTTTCAGGAAAATACGGAATTCGAACTCGATGTATGTAAAGCCTATTCAGCCGCGCAGGCGCTGAGCATCGCCAAGAAGATGAAGCTCGACATATTGGTCAGCGATATCCGGATGCCCCAAAAAACCGGACTGCAGCTGGTCGACGAAATTGCTTATTATTGGCCGCACTGCAGAATCATTTTTCTGACCGGTTACAGCGAATTCGATTACGTACAGGCTGCACTGCGGAAGAGTGCGGACAATTACATATTAAAAACCGAGGGTATCGACCCGATTTTTCGGGCCGTTGGGGAAGCCTGCCATAAGCTTGACGAGGAGAACAGCCGCAGAATCCGGGAAGAAAAGGCCAGCATGCATTTTCAAATCGCCGCACCTGTCTTGAAAAATGAACGCATCAGAAGAATGCTGAAGGGGGAACCTGCAGCTTCGCTTCTGGCCGATCCCCGGTACGAGGAGCTGGATTTCCGGCTGAACGCAGAAGAACCGGCATTTTTAGTCATCGGCAGGATCGACAACCCGGAGGATTTGAAACCGCAGGAAGCGCTGGAATCCGTGCAAAGGGCGTTTCATAATAACCTGCCTGACTCGATCACCTGTGAGTCCTCCATATCGGATGAACATATCGTTGTGTGGCTGCTTCAGCCGCAGGCGGAACTGCTCGGCCGTTTCCTTCACCCTGATCCGGAGGCACAGGCTTGGAAAGGATTCATGGCGTATATGAAGGGGATCCTGGAACTGGTGCAAAATGAATGCGAAGGCCTGCTTGGCGCATCCGTGTCATTCGGCGTTTCCGGCGATTTAAGCAAGGGCTGGGAGACGATCCGCGACCAATACAGCGCGCTGCTCGGTGCACTGGAGTCCCGAGTCTCGTTCGGCCACAAGATGATCGTGATTGATATTGAGCAGGCCCATCAAGAATTTTCGCCGGACTCCGGGCAAATGAAGCAGGAAGACATGAAATCCTGGGTGATCAACCAGATTCAGAGCTTCATCCAGCACCATCTGTCCGGTGATGTGTCCCTGACCGCGATCGCGGAGCATGTCCATTTCAATCCATCTTACTTGTCGCGCTACTACAAACAGATGACCGGTCAAAATTTGCAGGATTACATCCAGTCGAAAAAGCTGGAATGCGCGCTTCACCTGATGCAGCACACCAATCTGAAGTTAATCGAAATCGCCGCCCGGGTCGGCTTCGATTCGCATTCCTATTTTACGACCTTTTTCAAGAAAAAGATGGGGGTTTCTCCCCAGGAATACCGAAACTCCAAATAGGTAAAAAAAGTGAAAGCAAAGTAAAAAACTCAAAATTGATAGCGCTTTCCTTCGGAATCTATAATGATGACGTGAAGCGATAACAAGATGACAGCATACAAAGGGGGAAGGCCATCAATATGAAATTACACAAGCCATGGAAATTGCTTTTGCTCGCCACGATTTCTCTTTCGTTATTCACGGCATGCTCGAGCCAGGGGAACGATTCGTCGGCAACCTCAGCCGCAGACCCGGCAGCCAAGGAAGAAACCAAGAGCACAGACGCACCGCCCGAACCGCTTGGCAAATACCCTGAAACGGTAACCGTAACGGAGGTGCTGGGTTATAACCCGCCAGAGGACCCGCGGACACCGAAAGGTATTACGCCTGACCAAAATGCTTACCTCAAAGATTTGAAAGACATGTTAAACATCGAGGTCAAGTACAAATGGACCGTTCCATCCAGCCAATTCGAGCAAAAATTCTCGCTCGCGATGGCTTCGGCCGACCTGCCGGACATTATGGAGCTGGACCAGAAAAACTTCGAAAAGCTGAAGAAGCAGGGCATGCTTGCTGATTTGACCGCAGCTTACAACGATTACGCTTCACCGGAATTGAAGAAATACATGGAGTCCGACGGCGGCTTTGCGATGAAGACGTTCTCCGAAGACGGTAAACTGCTCGGTATCCCTGCATTTGAAGACCCTTTCCTGTCGACGCAGCTGCTATGGCTTCGTAAAGACTGGCTCGACAACCTGAAACTGCAGCCGCCTGCGACGATGGATGACCTGGATAAGGTCGCGAAGGCATTTGTTGAGAACGACCCGGACCAAAACGGACAAAACGATACGTACGGCGTATCGCTGCAAAAAAATCTGTTCTTCTGGGCTTATGATCTGCGTGGTTTCTTTAACGGCTTCGGGGCGTATCCTTCGATTGGCGACAATCAATCCGCATGGATCAAGGACAGCAGCGGCAAGCTGATTCCCGGCTTGATTCAACCGGAAGTGAAGAACGCGCTTGGCAAGCTGCAATCCTGGTATAAAGATGGCATTTTGGACAAAGAGTTCGCTTTGAAGGACGAAAACAAGGCTGTCGAAGACATTACAGCAGGCAAAGTCGGCATCGTCTACGGGGAATGGTGGTATCCGAACTATCCGCTGAACCTAAACGTGGACAAGGATCCGAAGGCAGAGTGGATCGCCATTCAAATTCCGGGTCTGGACGGTCCGGGCAAATCGCTGGTGCCTAAGATCCGGAGCGGAAAAGTGTATGCTGTCAACAAGAAAATGAAAAATCCGGAAGCTGCCATCAAAATGATCAACTTCTACATCGAAAAAGGCAAAAAGAAATACATGGAACAAAACAAAGCGGAAAACGGATACGTCTATAACTGGTTTAATCCGCGGATCTATAACCCGGCCCAGATCGATACGATCTACACGGAAGTCAACAAGGCACTCGATGCGAAGCAGACCGAAATTACGCTGGATGACGAGAACTACAAAAATGTGGCCGATGTGTTCAAAGCAGCCCAGGATTACCTTGCAGGCAACACGGCCAACGCTTCCAAAGGCGTAAACTGGGGCCAATACTTCAGCCGCGCGGCGAAAGACGGCGGTTGGGGGATGACACGGAAGATCAAGGAAAGCGGAGCTTTCGTGAACAACGAGTTCTTCGGATTGCCGACGGAAACGCAGGTCGAAAAGGGCGCCCAGCTCGATAAGCTGATGCAGGAAGCGTTTACGAAGATCATCTTGGGCGGATCCCTGGACGATTTCGACAAGTTCGTTCAGAGCTGGAAATCCCTTGGCGGCGATCAAATTACCAAAGAGGTTAACGACTGGTACAGTCAGCAGGCTGCGAAATAATTCGATTCGCGATTGCCGCTAGCAATCCTGAAATGAAGTGAAACGGGAGGGAGCCTGCTTTAGTCCTGGCGATTCCTCCTGTTTACGATTGAACGGGGAGGTCCATCTGTGAGAACGCTGAAAAAGGAATATATCCTTCATCTCATGCTGCTGCCCGGCGTTATCGTGACGCTAATTTATGCCTACGGCCCAATGGCCGGTCTCGTCATGGCTTTCCAGCAGTTTGAGCCGCTGTCCGGCTTTTTTCATTCGAAGTTTGTTGGTTTTGACAATTTCAAATATGTATTTGCCATGCCTGATTTCAAGCAGGTGCTGTGGAATACGATCGTGATCGCGGTTATTAAAATGGTGCTGTTCCTGTTAGTTCCGTTAATCCTGGCATTGCTGCTGAATGAAGTCACCAAGCGGTGGTTTTCCCGCTTTATCCAATCGGCCGTATTTCTGCCTTTTTTTCTGTCCTGGACCGTTCTAGGCGGTGTCATTATCGAGCTGTTTTCCTTGAGTGGACCCGTTAACGGACTGATGACAGCCATGGGACTGAAGCCGATCATGTTCATGCTGGATAATGAGTGGTTCCGTGGAATTGTAATCGGCTCGGATGTCTGGAAAGGGATGGGCTATAACATGATCGTCATGCTCGCCGCCATTACCGGAATCAATGCCACGCTGTACGAAGCGGCCGAGGTTGACGGTGCGGGAAGATGGAAGCAGATGATTCACATAACGCTGCCGGGCATGGCACCGATATTGATATTACTCGGAGTCCTCAGCCTTGGCGGGATTTTGAACGCCGGATTTGAGCAGATCCTGATCATGTATAACCCGACCGTGTATGAGGGAGCGGATATCATCGATACGTTCGTATACCGGCTTGGTATGTTCAGTCAGCAATTCGGACCTGCCGCCGCCGTCGGACTGTTTAAATCCGCGATATCTTTGGTTTTGGTGTCGCTAACTTATTACGCGGCTTACAAATACAACAATTATCGCATTTTTTAAGCTGGAGGCAGAGAGATGCACAAACCCACTTTGAGCAGAAAAATGTTCGTCATTTTCAATTCGGCGCTGCTGACGGCGATTACGCTTCTTGGCATTATTCCGTTTATCCACCTTCTGTCCGTGTCCCTCAGTTCGAATACGGCGGCGATGGCCGGCGAAGTCAAACTGTGGCCGGTCGGCTTCAACTTTGACGCATACCGGTACCTGGGGCAAAAGGTAGAGTTTTTCCGTTCGCTTGGGGTTTCGATCGAGCGGGTAGCGCTCGGCACGGCGGTCAACATGTTCCTGTGCTTTATTTCGGCTTATCCGCTATCCAAGTCGGTCGACCAGTTTAAGTATCGGACGGTCTATGTCTGGTTCTTTGCGATTACGATGTTTTTCGGCGGAGGTCTCATTCCCACGTATATTATCGTGAAAAATACAGGTTTGATCGATTCCATCTGGGCGCTGATTTTGCCGGGCGCACTGAACGTATGGAACATGGTGCTGATGCTGAATTTCTTCCGCACCATTCCGCGGGAGCTGGACGAGGCGGCCACGATCGACGGCGCGGGACACTGGAGAATTTTATGGCGGATCTATTTGCCGGTCTCTTTACCTTCGATCGCGACCATCGGCCTGTTTACGATTGTCGGCCACTGGAACTCCTGGTTCGACGGCATCTTATATTTGAATTCGCCGGAGAAATACCCGCTGCAGACCTATTTGTCCACGCTCATTATGTCGATCAATTCCCAAATGACGTCCATTTCCATTGAACAAATCAAAGCGATGGAAAATTTGAGCGAGAAAACGCTGCAGACGGCGCAGATTTTTATGGGGGCGCTGCCGATCATGGTCGTATATCCGTTCCTGCAAAAATACTTCGTCAAAGGGATGACGGTCGGAAGCGTCAAGGAATAACGAAAGGGGAAAGAAGACGTGAAAAAAGTGAAAGTTGCCTTGATCGGAGCGGGCCTGCGCGGCATCAATTACTTGGAATACGCGCTGTCGCATCCGCATGAGCTTGAGGTAGTTGCCGTGGCGGAGCCGGTCAAGGAACGGAGGGAAAGCTTTCAGGCGAGGCACGGGCTGGAGGATTCGATGTGCTTTGAGCATTGGGACGATCTGTTCCAAGCTCCGAAGATGGCCGACGCCGTGCTGATCTGTACACAGGATCAACAGCATTTCGAGCCGACCATGCAGGCGCTGCAGGCAGGCTATCACGTGCTGCTGGAAAAACCGATGTCACCAGATCCCGGGGAATGCATCCGGATGGGGGAGATGGCTTCACAAGCCGGACTTGTGTTTTCCATCTGTCATGTCCTCCGGTATACGCCGTTTTTCCAGACGCTGAAAAGCTTGCTGGAAGATGGTGCGATCGGGCGGCTGATGTCGATCCAGCATAATGAGAATGTGGGGTACTGGCATCAAGCGCACAGCTTTGTCAGAGGGAATTGGCGCCGTAAGGAGGACTCCAGTCCGATGATTCTGGCCAAGTCCTGTCATGACCTGGATATTCTGCTGTGGCTTGCCGGTGCGGACTGCGTCAAAGTATCTTCCTTCGGCACGCTCAGCCATTTTACGGCATCCGAAGCGCCTGAAGGAGCTCCGCTCCGCTGTCTGGACGGCTGTCCGGTCGCGGATGAATGCCTCTATTATGCGCCCGATCAATATTTAACCGAGGATACGAACTGGCCGACGTCGGCCATCAGTGACGACATGAGCTACGAAGCCCGTTACAAAGCGCTGCAGGAAGGGCCGTACGGCAGATGCGTATATCACTGCGATAACGACGTCGTCGACCATCAGGTCGTGAATCTCGAGTTTGAGGGCGGCATCACGGCTGCGTTTACGATGAGCGCATTTACAAGAGACGTCAGCCGCACGATCAAGCTGATGGGCACGACCGGGGAAATCCGCGGAGCGATGGAGAAAAACGAAATCGAAATCATTCACTTCGGCAGTGGCAAAGTCGAACGGATTACGTTCGGGGACATGGGCGGCCATGTGGGCCATGGCGGCGGCGATATGAAGCTGATGAGCGATTTCCTCAAGCTGGTACGGGCGGACGCCAAGGCTCAAGGCCTTACATCTGCAGACCATTCCGTCCAGAGTCATCTGATGGCTTTTGCTGCTGAAGAGTCCAGAATTGCAGGCGAGATCATCCGTTTGAAGGAGTTTGAACAGCGTTACGCCGTCCGCGAGCCATCAGTTTAATACAATACCTTCAACCTAACCACAGGAGGAACTTATGTCTACGTTTCGATATTCGGGATCTGCTTTTTATATGAATGATGAGCCGGTTCAAATTTTGTCGGGAGCGATCCACTACTTCCGTGTCGTACCGGAGTATTGGGAGGACCGGCTCATCAAACTGAAAGCCTGCGGTTTGAACACCGTGGAAACGTATGTGCCGTGGAATTTGCATGAACCGCAGAAAGGGGAGTTCCAGTTTGAAGGCATCGCGGATCTGGTGAAGTTTATCGAACTGGCTGGCAGCCTCGGACTTTATGTTATCGTTCGGCCATCACCGTACATTTGCGCGGAATGGGAATTCGGGGGACTGCCTTCCTGGCTGCTGGCGGATTCGGATATGCGCCTGCGCTGTTACCATCAGCCGTTCCTCGACCATGTTGATGATTATTATGATGTGCTCCTTCCTAAGCTGAAGCCTCTGCTCTGTATCCAGGGAGGCCCGGTGATCGCGCTGCAAATCGAAAACGAATACGGGAGTTACGGCAACGACAAACCGTACTTGAACTATTTGAAAAACGCGATGATCAGCCGGGGGATGGACGTGCTTCTGTTTACTTCGGATGGCCCGGAAGACGCCATGCTCCAGGGCGGGATGGTGGAAGACGTACTTGCAACGGTCAATTTCGGCTCCCGCGCCCGGGAATCCTTCGAGAAGCTGCGGGAGTATCAGCCGGATGCGCCGGTCATGTGCATGGAATTCTGGGACGGCTGGTTTGACCACTGGCGTGAAGAGCATCATACCCGTCCGGCGGAAGACGCCGCTTTTGTTCTGGATGAAATGCTGAGCCTGGGAGCCTCCGTTAACTTTTATATGTTCCATGGGGGCACAAACTTCGGCTTCTGGAGCGGAGCCAACGGCCATACGGAAGACAGCTACGAGCCAACGGTCACCAGCTACGATTATGATGCGCTGTTAAACGAAAACGGTGAGCCGACGGACAAATATTTTGCCGTTCGTGACATCATCGCAAAGTATAAGCCGCTTGCAGCGGACGGGCTGCCGGACCCCATCGCCAAGCAAGCGTACGGTAAAGTGGCAATGACGGAGCTTGCTCCCTTGGCGGGCAATCTGGACCGGATTTCGGCGGCGGTGCGCTCTCCCTATCCCGAACCGATGGAGAAGCTCGGCCAGAACTACGGTTTTATTCAGTACAGTACGTTGATCCCCGGCCCGCGGCCTAAGGAGGAGCTGTACGTTCAGGACCTGCGTGACCGCGCTCTGGTCTATCTGAACGGGGAACTTGCCGGGACATTGGACCGCAGCGAGCCGGGTACGAAAATCGAGTTCGCGGTTCCGCCGGGCGGCGTCCAGCTTACGCTGCTCGTGGAGAATATGGGCCGGATCAATTATGGCCCGTATATGAAAGACAGAAAGGGGATCACCGAGGGCGTGCGGCACGGAAGGCAGTTTTTATCGGACTGGACGACGTACCCGCTGCCGTTAACCGACTTGTCCGGTCTCGATTTTCACGCACTGCAGCCGCAGCAAGGCCCTGCCTTTTACCGTGGGGAGCTGCAGGTTTACGAACGGGCAGACACCTTTCTGAGCTTGAACGGCTGGACCAAAGGCGTCGTATTTATCAACGGCTTCAACCTGGGCCGGTATTGGAGCATCGGGCCGCAAAAAACGCTGTATGTGCCGGGGCCGCTGCTGCGGGAGGGTGCCAATGAAATTGTCATTTTCGAATTATACGGCACGGAACTGCCGGAAATTGATTTTGTTGAGCAGCCGGATTTAGGATAGTCGTTTTATGGGTCTGGAACCAGCTCTTTGCAACTCTAAGTTTGATCATTGATCAGGCTTAGAGTTTTTTCGTTGAGCCGGCCTTGTGTTTTGAATCCAAAGCTTAAGAGATCCCGATATATCCACCCATCAGATCCATGAGGTAAAGAAAGTGAAAGGTTTGTAAAGATCGCGAAATGGATGCGCTTTCTTTCGGGCTTTATAATGATATAACACGTCAAAGATTAAAGGCGATGTTGATTACAGCATGATAAAAAATAGGCTGGCGAGGGATGTATATGGTTAAAATCATTCATCATTTTGGCAGTCCCAAATGGCTGTTTACGGCCGGATTGTTGGTCTTAGGTTCTGTGATCGTTATATTCACCGCGGGGTCCGGGTTTTCCAAGACGAAGCATCACGCTGAGGTGATCGCGACGGTAAACGGTGTACCCGTTCATGTCAACGAATTCCGCAGAGCCATCACTGCAAATAAAGCTGGAGTCATCAGCTACTTTTATGAAAAATATGGCGCTGAGCCGTCGCCGGCGTTTTGGACCACGTCTTACGGAGGAGAATTTCCGCTGGAGATGATCAAAAAAAGAGCGCTGGAAACAAGTGTGAACATCAAAATTCAGCAAATCATTGCGCAGGAGCAGGGAGTGCTGCGGGATATCGATGAGGACAGTTTTGTACAATCCCTCGAGCGTGAAAACAAGAGAAGGCAAAAGGCGATCCGCGATCATCAGGTTGTTTTCGGACCCGCCTCCTACAGTGAGGATGCTTATTTTGAATACGTCATGACAAACGCAATCGTATCCGTCAAAAACCATCTGATGGAGCAGGATTGGAAGCCCGATGAACAGCAGCTGAAGCGGTTTTACGAGTCTCGAAAAAGCGCGGAAACGAAGGATCAGGCATTTGACGCTGTGAAAGACCAAGTAGTCAAAGACTACATCGACTATAAATACGAGCGCTATGTCCGCGAACGCATCTCCGAAGCAAAGGTCGTCGTGAATCAGGGACCATACGATTCGTTTCAAATGTAACGATGTAACGCCTAATCGGCTTTACATACATGATAAAACGAAAGGATGATGCTTTTTGAGGAAATGGGGAGGTAAAGTGTTCTGCATGACTTTGATTTTGATTGTCTCCATGGTATGTTCTTTCTTCACCGCTTTGCCGCAGGCCGCGATGGCATCCGGCACGACTTACTACGTAGACCGTACGGGAGGAGATGACCGGAACAACGGAACAAGCCAAGATTCCGCCTGGAAGACATTGGACAAAGTCAATGCGACCACCTTTTCACCGGGGGACAAGATTCTGTTTAAAGCCGGGGAAAGCTGGAATGGCAGGCTGTGGCCTAAAGGCTCGGGCGAACAGGGGAGTCCCATCATCATTGATAGGTATGGGGAAGGCAGCAAGCCGTTAATCGCCGGCGTATCGTCAGAGCTGGAAGCTGTCTTTTTGAAAAATCAGCAGTACTGGGAGATCAACAATTTGGAAGTGACGAACAGCTCCCCACTGCCATTTGACAGGGACTGGGAAAACCCGCGCGGACAACGGCGAGGCGTCTACATCTTAAACGAAGAAGCGGGACTGCTGCACCATATTCATATCAAAAATTTAAACATTCATGATGTAGACGGTTCTTATACGACTCGATCCGGCGGAATTATTGTCGACTCGGTCGGGTCAACGACGCCCAGCGCTTTTGACGACGTCCTGATTGACGGTAATATGCTGACGGACGTGGATGCCTATGGCATTTACATCGGCTCCAACTGCATCCTGCGTAACGGAATGGGCGATTTATGGCCGTGGGTGCCGAAGCCTTACGGGCCTTGGACGCCTTCGACTCGTGTGAAAATATCCAACAACACCGTCCTCAGAGCCGCAACGGGAGGAATTGCCTGGAACGTAACCGATGGAGCGGTTGTCGAGCGCAATACGGTAGGGCAGGCTACATACCTGGCAACCAATGCTTCCATTTGGTGGGCCTATTCGGACAACAATTTGGTCCAATTCAACGAATCATTTGCCAGCGTCAACTCGCTGAAGACGGTCACGGCTTCGACGTGGACGCAGGAAACATCGGTTCGCTCGTACAGTATAACTACAGCCATGATAACGCAGGCGGATTTATGCTGTTTGTAAACGATACGTATGACACGATCAATACGGTCGTAAGGTATAACATCAGCCAGAATGACCGAAAAAGCATTTTCCGGTACAGCGGATCGATCGATAACGTGTATAACTACAATAATACGGTTTACGTCGGAAAAGCATCCGGCAACCCAGTCATGAGCGATTATTTCACCAAGGCTTCCGGCGCTCCGCGCAACATCAAAAATTATAACAATGTCTATTACAGCTTAGGGGATAAAGGCTGGGATTTGAGGGGGCAAACTTTCGACTATAACGCGTATTACGGGGGGAACACGCTCGTTCAGGCCGATGCCCATGGGGTAACCGGCGATCCGAAATTTGCGAATCCCGGCAGCGGAGCGGATGGGATGAATACCGTCGACGGTTATAAGCTGCTGACCGATTCTCCTTTGATCGGTGCAGGCATTCGCATCAATGAAAACGGAGGCAGGGACTACTTCGGCAATCCGTTATACAATGAGGCTCCGGATATCGGCGCACACGAATACGAAGGCAGCGTGCCTCCAGCCGGTTCTATACCAGATCCCATCGACGTCGTTCAGATCCGGCCGGTCAGCACGCCTGTCGATGACTTGGCTCCGCAGGCTGCCGCAAGCACGACATTTCGTTCTTCGTCTTCACAGCCGATTGAAAATATCAATGATAAATTTTATGATACCGCTTGGTCTACCGAGGCTTCGCCTTCTTTTCCGGGATATATCACGCTTGACTTTGGCGGTCAAACCATTTCTGCCAATCAATTGAAGATCAATACGAGATTCGGTCAGGAATCGGGGATGACGGACTTCGATCTGGAATACGACAACGGTTCAGGATGGGTGCCTATTCGAAGGGATATTCATCTGTCCTGGGATTTGAATAACGGCTCGAATGAGATCAAATCTGTAGAGTTTCCGCTTACCCGTTTTTCCAAAATCCGATTGAAGGTGCATGGAGGAAATGCGCAGTCCGGCAGGATCACGCTGAACGAACTAGAACTATATAACAATCCGGATTTATCCAAAGACATGGTCACCACGTCCTTCCCTACTGGAGCGGGCACGATCACAAACATTATCGACAACAATTTGAACTCGGCATGGGGAAGCGACGTCAACATAACCTTCCCGGGATATATTACGCTCGATTACGGGCATGATCCGGTACCTGTCAACAAGGTCACGTTGGTTACCTTTTTCGGCATAGGTCAAGGGATTACCAAGTTTGATGTGGAGTATTACGACGGCAGCGGCTGGCTAACCGCATTTCCTGGTGCATCGGTCGAATGGAAACTTAACGACAGCACCAAAGAAAGCCAAGCCGTCACGTTTCCGACCGTTCATGCTTATAAACTGCGGCTGAAAGTGAATGATGCGAACCGGGTATGGGGCAATATCGCGCTAAATGAGCTTATCGTTGAGCATACCCCTGAACACGTACCCGTCACCGGTATTTCGATCGACCGACCGGAGATCGTTTTTAATGCGTCTTCCGATCGCAGTGCGGCACTGCAGGCTGCCGTTAGTCCAAGCAACGCGACCAATAAAAAAGTCAAATGGATTACCGATGATGATCAGGTGGTTGAGGTAGACGCTGAAGGACGGGTGAAGGCAGTAGGGGAGGGGAAAGCTGTTATTACGGCAACGACGGAAGATGGGGGGTTTCAGGCTGCGAGCCAAATAACCGTCGATTGGACAGCCCCCGAGATCAGGCTGGGCCCTGTGACTACATCTGAATTCACGTCTGGTACGTTCCAACCGCGATTTGAAATATCGGATGCCTTGACAGGTGTCGATAACGCGAAAACGGAAGTCCTGCTGGATGGAAAAGTTCTGACGGATGTAAAAGACACGCCAATGTACGAGCTGGCTCTGGGAGCGCATACGTTCACTGTTAAAGCCAGCGATTTGGCGGGGAATACGAGCGCAAAGTCCGTTGATTTTGAAGTGAAAACAAGCAACGCGGCTCTCGAGGAATTGGTTCAGCGTTTCGCAGAAGCCGGCTGGATTGACAACAAAGGAATTGCGAATAGCTTGCTGAAAAAGCTGCAGAATCAAAATGTAAGCAGCTTTATCCATGAAGTCAACGCTCAAAAGGGAAAACATGTATCCACCGACGCTGCGGAGTACCTGCTTCGCGATGCGGAGTCGCTTCTTCATGAATAGAAGTCGTTATCTAACCTTTGAAGGGAGAGTTAATCATGAAAAAACACTTCATCACATCGATCGTCAGCCTGCTGATCGTATCTTTGTTCTCAACGAGCGCCATGGCGGCTGGTCACGGGAATGGCAAGGAAATTCGCACAACCGTGATGTCGTACAACATACATCATGGTGTCGGTTTGGATGAACAGCTTAGCCTGAAACGAATTGCGGATGTGATCCGGGATTCCGGCGCGGAGATCGTTGGCCTTCAGGAAGTGGACCGGTTTTTCGGGGAGCGGAGCGACTTTCAGGACCAAGCCAAGGAATTAGCAGGCTTGCTCGGCTATCACTACGCATATGGTGCCAATCTGGATTGGGAACCGGCGGAAGGCCAGATGAACAACCGTCAATATGGAACTGCTATTCTGAGCAAGTATCCGATCCTCCGCTCTGACAATGTGCTGCTCAGCAGCTTCGGCGATGAGCAGCGGGGCGTTCTGCATGCGGTGGTCAATTTACGGGGAGTTCATGTGGATGTGTATAATACGCATCTGGGACTCGATGCCGCAAGCCGGAAGGCGCAGGTGCAGGAAATCGTTAACCTGGCTTCCACGGCTAAGGGACCAAAGCTTCTCACGGGCGATTTTAATGCGGAACCTGGCAGTTCGGAGGTTCAAGCTCTGTTAGACAGCGGTTTATTCGTCAACAGCTTTCAAGGCGTTGAGGATGCCTATACGTTTCCGGCCGACCAGCCGTCCGAAACGATCGATTACATCGTAACCTCGCCTCAAGTTCAGCATTCGAATCCACGAGTGATCGCTACGGAAGCTTCAGATCACCGGCCGATCGCTGTCGACGTTGCGTTCAAGCGATAATGGCCCCATGATAGGACTGCTTATAAACAGCGTGAAAACCCGCCCGGATGGGCGGGTTTTCCTTTTTCCATTTGCCAAGGGTTCTTTTGACAGAAGCCCACAGTTTATAGGGACTGGCATAAGACTTCCCTTTTCAATAAGTACTGGCAAGCCCGTCAGCTTTTGATCGCCCCGGCTGCGATGTCGGAAATAAACTGCTTGCTGACAAACAGGAACAAAATGATGAGCGGAATGACGGCGAGCAGCGTGCCCGCGATGACCATCGCATAATCGGTCACATAAATTCCGTTCAGGGAGGAGAGCGCCACCTGCAGCGTAAATTTACGCTCGTCGTTTAGAATGATCAGCGGCCAGAGATAATCGTTCCAGGAACCGATGAAGGTGAACGCTCCCAGGAAGGACAACGCCGGGCGAAGGATCGGGATCGCGACGTTCCAATAGAGCCGGAAGAAGCCGCAGCCGTCGATGCGGCCGGCATCCAGCAGTTCGGAAGGAACGGATTCTTCCGCGTACTGGCGGATCCAGAAAATGCCGAAGGCGTTGGCCATGCCGGGAATGATCAGCGCCTTGAAGGAGCCTACCCACCCGAACTTCGCCATGATGACGAAAGAAGGAACGAGCGAGAGCTGCGACGGCGCCATCATCGTGGCGAGCAGCAGGACAAACAGCCACTTTTTGCCGGGAAACTTGAATTTCGCAAACGTAAAGCCTGCAAGGGAATCAAAGAACAGGACCAGCAAAGTACTGCAGCAGGCCACAAACAGCGTGTTGAGAAACGCGCCGAAGAAATCGATGTTCTGAAACACTCGCGTCACATTGCTGATGAACTGCGTCCCGAACCAGAACTTGGGCGGGAAGCTGTAGATTTCCGCAGTGGTACGTGTAGCCATGACGGCCAGCCAGTAAAAAGGAAAAATGGAAACGATGAGTCCGACGATCAATCCGAAATACAGCAGGATAGAAGACTTCCTTTTAACCATGCTTATCACCCCGTTTATTCATCTTTGGCACCGCCGCCCTGAACTACCCGCCAGTTGAAGATCGAGATGAGGGCAATCAATATGAACATGCCCCAGCCGACGGCCGAGCCGTAACCGAAGTAATTGTTCACGAATGCCTCGCGGTACAGGTAGAGAACGATCGTCAGACCTCCGCCGCTGACGCCGCCGTCGTTGCCGACGAGCACTTGCGATTCGGTGAAAATCTGCATGCCTCCGATGGTTGAAGTAATGACGGTAAAAAGAATGATAGGCCGTAAATTCGGGATTGTGATGCGGAAAAAGGACTGGATGCCGGTGGCTCCGTCAATTTTGGCGGCCTCATAGAGGACCGTAGGTATGCTCTGGAGTCCCGCCAAATAAATGATGGCATTGTAACCGACCCAGCGCCAAATGACCATGATAGATACGGCCAGCTGGATGCCCCAGGTTTTGTTCAGCCATTCCACAGGGGAAATCCCGAACAGGGACAGGAAATAATTCAAAAGTCCGTAGTTGTTGGAGAATACGGTACTGAACACAATCGCCACCGCAACGAGTGAAGTGACGTTCGGCAGAAAGTAACCGATCCGGAAGAAGGTACGGAACCGCACGAACGACGCATTCAGCAAAAACGCAATGATGAGCGCGAAGAACAGCATCGGAATGGTCGAATAAATCCAGATCAAAAGTGTGTTGCCGACCGCCTTCCAAAATTCCGGATCGGTGACCATGAACTGATAATTGTTCAGACCGTTAAAGGTCATGACGCCGATGCCGTCCCATTTTTGGAAAGAAAGATACATCGAGAACAGGATCGGGAACAAGCCGAAGACGGCAAACAAAATATAGAATGGGGAGATGGCCAGGTATTCTTTCCGGTGCTTCCATATTTCAGACCCCAATCTCCGCTTCCGCTCCGGCGACTGCATGGAGCTGCCGGGATCGAATTGAGTTCGCTTCTGTAATGGTTGACCCATAAGACTCTACCTCCATTGTCGGGATGGTATGACCGTTTAACGCAGCAGCTCCTTTTTCACTCTGGATAGTGCATCGTTCCATGCCTTATCCGGGTTTTTGCCCTGAAGGGCGACCGATGACAGCTCGCGGCTCACGATGCCGTTCAGGTTGGCGTATTTCGTGCCGAAATAGGAGGGCTTCACGTTGCGCGCGGACTCCGTAAAAATCTCACCGGTAGCCTGCCCGCCGAAAAAGTCCTCTTTCTGCTTCATGACGTCCGAATCGAGCGCCTTGGAGGCGGATGGGAACAAGTTAAGTTCCTTGAAGCTGGTTACCTGGTTTTCGGGATTCAGGAGCCAGCTCATCACCTCAAAGGATTCTTTCGGGTATTTACTCGTTTTCATAATAGCGAGGAACGAGCCGCCGTTGTTGCCGTCTCCGCCCGGAGCTCTCGCGACGCGCCATTTACCCGCCGTATCCGGGGCCGCGTCCATCAGGATTTGCTTCGCCCATACGGCGCTCACGAAGGAAGCGATTTTGCCGTTGTTCATCGCGGCGTTCCACTCGGAGGAGAACGTGCTGGCATTGGCGAGCAGCCCCATTTGAGAGGCTTTGACCGCCAGGTCCCATGCCTTCTTCATGGAGGAGGAAGGATCCTCACCGATGAAATTTTCATTTCTATCAAAATAAATTTTATCCGACTGTGCATTGACCTGGCTGTAGACTTGGCCGATGTTGTCCAGCAGCTTCACCTTGCCGCCGAGCGCCTTCTGCAGCTTCTCGCCTGCGGCGAAATAGTCCTCCCAAGTGCCCATCATCTGATGAACCTCTTCCGGATCGGTCGGGAGCCCCGCTTGCTCGAACAGGTCCGCACGGTAAAACAATGCGGTCGGGCCCGTGTCGATCGGCATGGCGATCATTTCGCCCTTCGGCGTGACCCCAAGCTGCCATTTCCAGTCCAGGTAGTCCCCTTCGATGTCCTTCGCTCCGAGATCATACAGGTTGTAGAAGCGGTCGGCGCTTGGGAACAGCTCGGTGACCCAGTCGTTAAAGGCGACGATATCCGGACCGCCACTGCCGGCAGCGAGCGTCGTTTTCAGCTTGGATTTGAAGTCGCCCCCGATTTTTTGGGCGTTGATGCGAATTCCCGGAAACTGCTTCTGGACCGCGTTGATCAAATTATCGTCCAGACTCCGGTTCCAGTACCAAAGAGTAAGCGTTTTCACTTTGCTATTAGATGAAGACCCGCTAGAACATCCGCTAACCATGAAAGCAACAAGCAATAAACACGTTAATAAGATTCGGTATTTTGCCATCGTTTTCGGCCTCCCATCGCGGCTATATGGTACTGCAGCAGCATCATCACTCCTTTAAATCCCTAAAATGTGTCCGTTCTAGGAACATTATAAACGCTTACAAAACATTTTGGAACCGCTTGCTTGAAATTAGACGGTCGTAGGACATCGCCCCCGCGCCATATATTGAATATGGGTTTACCATCTGAAGGGAGGGAGTTCGCCACTGTCAGTCCGCAGCCTTTATCGCCGTTATGCCGCGGCAGCACTCGTTCTAGTTCTGTCCTTTTGCTGGATGTTTCCGGCCGGGGCCGAGGCAAAAATTGCCTCGCAAGACCTCATTATCGTCAATAAAAAGACGAATAAATTGGCATATTTTAGCAGTGGGGAGTTGGTCAAGGAGTTCAGGGTAGCGACGGGAAAGTCGCCTGAACTGACGCCTGAAGGAACGTTCGAAATCGTCAACAAGATCAAAAACCGTCCGTATTACAAAGAAAAAATTCCCGGGGGGGATCCCCGCAATCCGCTCGGCGACCGTTGGATCGGCCTCAATGTCAACGGGACGATGGGGACGACGTACGCCATCCACGGCAACAGCAACAAAAACTCGATCGGAAAGTACGTCAGCGCGGGATGCATCCGCATGTACAATGACGAGATCCACTGGCTGTTCGAGCAGGTGCCCCTGCATACGATGGCTATTATAACAACCTCCAGCCAAAGTTTTGAAACGATCGCCCAAAATCACGGCTATGCAGTGGGTGTGCAGTCGTTTGACGGTAAGCTGGTAGTGAATGGAAGGGAAGCTCAGCTGAAGCAGGATTTGATCATGGTCGATTCCCGCATCTACATTCCGCTCCGCGCCTGCTTCGAACTGCTGGGCGGGACGGTTGAATGGAACGCCAGCACCCAAACGGTGACGGTCCACACGGGAAATCGCAAGATTACCCATAAGGCGCTCTCCGGCAAGGCTGTCGTGAACGGCAAAACGGTAAACATCACCGCCTCCCGGTTCCAGGGGAATTCGCTGATGCTTCCGCTTCGCAACATGTCGGAAATATCCGGTTACTCGGTCGTGTGGGACGGAGCCTCCAATACGGTGAACCTAACAACGGGCAAATAAGCCCGAGCCGCGCGCATGCGCGGTTTTTTTTTGCGCTGTTAGCCTGGGAAAAACAGGGTTGGAACTGCCGGCCGGGGTGTGTATGATGGAAAGGCACGGAAGCGGCCGCAGCTTAGGGTCCGGCCGTCGAAGGGCAAAATATACGAAAGAGGTGTTCGTGATGGATAGCGGGATCGAAATTGTGGATTATTCGCCGGAATGGGCAGATGTGTTCGCCCTGGAGAGAGAACGGCTGTCCGGATTAGCGGTCTTGGATGCAGTGGTGATCGAGCATGTCGGCAGCACGGCCATTCCCGGGCAGCAGGCCAAACCAGTGGTCGATATGTTCGTGGGCGTGAAGCCGTTCCGTCCGGCTGCTTATTACAAAGACCTGCTGGATCCGGCCAGCTATTCTTACGTGGAGACCGGGATGCGCGGAAGGCATTTATTTGCCAAATCGACAGAGGGAATCTGGACGCACAATGTTCATCTGATGCCTTATGACGAACAGTTCCATATCCGCAATGAAATTCTGCTCCGCGATTATTTGCGCCGGCATCCGGAGCTCGTAGAGGAATACGGAGCCATTAAAATGGAGGCGGCCCGAAGCGCTGAATCGATGAATGCTTACACGCGGGCCAAAACGGCATTTATTCAATCGGTCGTCGATGCGGCCAGAGAGGAGAAAGGGCTTCCCCTGGAAGACGTATGGGAGGAATAAGCTACCTGCTTACGCCCGGACGGCCCGATGAATGATACGGACAAGTTCGCTGCTGTAGGTCTCCAGGTCGACCCTGCCGATGACCGCCGGGTTCAGCATGTATTCCCCGATCGCGCCTTGAATCATGTTGGACATGACGGAAAGGTGAAAGTCCCCGAAAACGCCCTGCTCCTGACCCTCACGCAGGATAGTCCCCAGTGTCTGCAACAGAGGATCTTCCTCCTCCTCATCAAGCTTGTAATACGGGACGTTATCAGGCGTCCTTGCATTAAATACGATTTCGACCAAAGCCGTATTGTGGGCAGGATGTGTTCCCTGATACGCCAAACTGGCAGTGATGAACGCGCTGAGCTTCTCCTGCGGGGTGCCTGCCTGCTCGACCCGTTCCAAAATATAAGACGTTGACTGCTCCACCAGCTTTATTAGCAGATGATTCATCAAATCCTGTTTGTCGGAAAAATGATACGAGATCAAGGCCGTGCTGATGCCCTATCATATCAAAATGGAGGAAGTCAATCCGCGCCGGCCCGCAAGCAAAAAAACGTGCCAACGGAATAAAATTCCTGGCACGCTTTTTGACGATTAGCGGTTTCGAGACGAACTGGTTGATGTGCCCCCGATATAGCGGAAAACGAGCACGCTTCCAGCCAGGCACAAAATGCCTGTCAGCAGCAAGGAACTCATGACGCCTTGGGACAAATCGGGGGCTGCGGCCATGAGGACGCCGGGCAGCGCCACTCCTAGCGTAGCGCCGAGCTGACGGAAGGCATTCAGCGCGCCGGAAGCCGTTCCCGTCTTGCCCTGCGGCGCTGCACTCATCACCACGGAGACGAGCGGCGGCAGGATGAATGAGATGCCGCAGCCGATCAGCAGCAACGAGATCCCGGTGGGAATATACCCTGTATCTGCAGGAAGGAGAGCCTGGATCAGCATTCCGGTGCATGCCAGGAGAAATCCTGTACCGATGGTGCGTGCTGCTCCATACCGGCTGATCAACCTGCTCATCAGCATGGGATTCACCGCCATGGGGAGCGTCAGCGCAAGAAATGCAAGGCCTGTCCCCATAGCTGAATAACGATGGAGCTGCTGGAAATACAGCGTCATGACAAACAGCACGCCGGAAAGGCCGAAATTAATAAGCAATCCGGCCGTTAATCCGGTCACGAGCACACGGCTTTTGAACAAGGACAGGGGCAGCATCGGCGAATGGCTTCGCTTTTCGATCCAGACGAACAGGCCGATCAGCAGGGCGGCGGCGGCAAACAGAACAAGAATGACGGGTGATCCCCACCCGAGATCTTCGCTTTCCATAAAAGCGCTCGTCAGTGCCGCCACGCCCAGCAGGCCGGTGAGCTGACCGGCGGGATCCATGCCGGACGGCGCGGGTTTCCGGGCTGAAAAGTCCACGTTCGCCCGCGTCCACAGCCAGCTGAGGATGCCCACGGGGATATTCAGCAGAAAAATGCTCTGCCACCCCAGGGTGTCGACCAGAATGCCACCGATGATCGGACCGGCGGCAAGCGCCAAGCCCGACACGGCCGCCCAGATGCCGAGCGCCTTGGTCCGGCGGGCGGGGTCCGTAAAGGTTTCCGCAATGATCGTCAGGGAAGACGGCAGCAGTGCCGCTCCGCCGACGCCGAGCAGCGCCCGGAAGCCGATCAGCCAGCCGATGGCAGGCGAAACGGCGCAGAGGACCGAAGCCAGCATAAACAAGACAATCCCGCCCAAGAAAACACGGGCTGCCCCCCATCGATCGGCCATCACACCCATGCCCAGCAGCATGCTGGCAAATACCATCGTATACGCGCCCGTTACCCAGCTCATTCCGCTGAGTCCGCCGCCCAGCGTATCCCGGATGGCAGGGAGCGCGACCGTGACGACCGTCGTGTCCAGCAGCACGATGAAGTAGCCTAGGGACAGCCCTGCAAGCAGCCAAGAAGACCGGTTTTTTTGGTTGGCCGGCTTGGTCCCGGCCGTGATGGATGTTCCATTCATTCCATAAACCCTCCCTTGATCTTTTTCAAACCCATCGATGTGTTGTATAGTGTATATTCAGAAGAAACGGGGATGAAGAGAGCGGTTTATCCTAGGAGTGGTACTCCTAGGTATCGGTCATCTTGCCCACTTCGGATAGAAAATGGAGGGTCTTTACATGGAGACAACGCATCAGCGTACGAGCCAGCTTGCCGAATTTTTGCAGACCCGGCGGGCCCGTCTGACTCCGGAACAGGCTGGTCTCCCCGGCGGAGGGAGACGAAGAACGCCCGGCCTTCGGCGGGCGGAAGTGGCGCTGCTTGCTGGCGTGAGTGTCGATTGGTACACGTGGCTTGAACAGGGAAGGGACATCTCTGTGTCCACTCAGGTGCTCGAGAGCATCGCCAGGGCGCTGCAGCTGGATGAGAATGAAACGAAGCATCTGTTCCTGCTGGCTTCGAGACTTCTGCCGTTTCATTATCAGCAGCCGGAAATGGCGATCAGTCCGCTCCTGCAGACATTCCTGGACGAACAGGGGGAACACCCGGCGTTTGTAGCCAATTCCCGCTGGGATATCGTCGGCTGGAACAGGGCGGCACGGCTCGTGTTCGGCGATTATGAGCAGATGACGGTCAGGGAGCGGAACTCGGTTTGGAGAATGTTCGTTTCTCCCTATACGAAGGAGCTTCTGGGCGAGGGCTGGGAGAAAAACGCCCGGCTTCGGCTCGCCCAGTTTCGTGCGGGATACGGACTCAATGTTGAGGATCCATGGTGGAGCGGGATGATTGAAGATTTGAACAAGGAAAGCGAGGAATTCAGGGCATGGTGGCCCCAGCATGATGTGCTGAACGTCAAGGAAGGCCGGAAAAAAATCTACCATCCGCGCGTGGGGCTGCTTGAATTCAGCCATATTACGTTCCAGGTGGAGGATTCTTATGATCTTCGTGCCACGGTGAACCTGCCATACAATGACGAGACCATACAGAGAATGAAACAGCTGCTTCAATAATGAGCAAAAGGCAGAAACCCATGCGGTTTCTGCCTTTTTTTGCTGAGTCGGTCCCATATTTTGCCCCCTCCCGTAACTCGCGGCTCTGCGCTGGAATATGATCGTATAGGACGTAATTAAGTTGCGGCGGCTGGCGGGCTGTATTCCAGCCAGAAGCCTGACAGGAGGCGAGGACGGTCGAAAAGCATCTGCTCATTTACGATGTCGACTGGTGGATCCTGGGCAAGACGGCCAAGATCATTCAACAGCATCATCCCTGCCTGGATATCATGTCCGCCAAACAATTGGAGGAGAGCATCGGGAGCAGGGGCAGCGAGGCGCTGAACCGGGAATATTCCCGCATCTCCGCCATGTGCCTGGGCCTGGCGGCATTTGCCATCTTTAAGCATATCCGGATCGATTCATCCGCTGCGGTCTCCTATTATTATTTCAGCAAAAATTACGACACGTTCCGTGAATGGGCTGACAAGCCGGTACCCGATCACGATTTTTTACGCCTGGTGATTCCCCGTATCGGCTCGATCGGGGCGATGAATCTGAAGCTGACCGAGTGCCTCGCAGCGATGGCACCGGCTGCTTCCGTCCGCCATATCGGACACTTTGTCGACCATTCGCTGTTTCATCCCGTTCCTGCGGACTGGGAGCCCTTGGAGCAGGAAGGCCGGCCGCTCGTCATTGGGTGGGCAGGAGATCCGGGAAAGGCATCCAAACGTTATGCGGCTCTGTACGAGCCGATCAAAAGTCATTTTGCCGGCCGGCAGGAAGTGCGCTTCGTTGAAACGGCAGGAGCATATGCGCACGAAGAGATGCCGCGCTTCTATCGGGATATTGACCTGCTTCTGATCACGTCGGCGAATGAAGGGGGCGGAGCGACGGCGCTTGAGGCTTTTGCCAGCGGCAAACCGGTGCTGTCCACCAACGTCGGTTACGTAAAGGAAGCAGCCCATCCCAGCGGGCATCATTTAATTTTGGACCGTGACGATCCCGGGGCATTTATCCAGGCCATTGACGGCTGCCTGCAGGAAAGATCGCGTTTAAGGGAAATCGGGCGTCTGTGCAGAACGGAAATCGAAGCGCACTGGACCATCGAAGCGGGCGTGAAACGCTGGCTCGCCGTCTTGTTTGGAATTTAGGAGGTGACGACTCACATGGGCACATCAAACTGGCAGAACCTGTCTTATTGTGTGGAACTCATCCGGCAGGCAGCTCCGTCCAGCGTTCTTGACATCGGGGTCGGGTTCGGCCGGTGGGGCATGCTCTGCAGGGAATTTCTCGATGTCTGGCAGGGACGCGTCTTTCGAGAACAGTGGCAAACGAGGATCGAGGGGGTCGAAGTTTTTCCGAAAAATGTGGACGACTATCATGCATACTTTTACAACCATATATATATTGGGGATGCCTACGAACTGATGATGAAACGGCAGCTCGGATCCTATGACTTGATTATTATGGGCGATGTCCTTGAGCATTTCGAGAAGGAGCGCGGGACCGAGCTGCTTGAAGCGTGTCTGAAGCAATGCCGCAGACTGCTCTTGAACGTTCCAATTGGCCCCGATTGGCCGCAGGGCGCCGAATACGGCAATGCATTCGAAACCCATCGCAGCGTTTGGAGGGAAGAGGAGCTGGACCATTATCCAACCGCCTCCAAGCATATGTTCAAGGATTATATTCAGCGTGAATTTGCCACCTATTTGTTCCAGGGCGCACAGCAGCACGGATAAAAGTCAGGGGCTTTGGTCAATATCAACACCGAATGGGGGAAGTGCCATATGACGGGGCATGGTGCCAGCAGAGATTACGTAGTTACTGAAATCCCTGTTGAGCTGCTGTTCACCGAATTGGATGTCCGGTCGGCCCGTACCGACCATCTGATCGAATCGTATACTGACCGTTGGTACGAACACCATCTTCAGTATGCCGACATTTCCATCATGCGGCTCGTTCCACACCGGGAGCTGTACCGCTACTTTGCCGGGGTGCCGGGCGCTGCACCGGATGCTTACCAAAATTGGTATGAACAGATTCACGCGACACGGGGAATAACGCCGTTGATGTCCGGAATAGAGCTGCTGAACCAAAGACGGCTGGAATACGACAATATGCGGTCCGAGCTCCTCGACGGACCGGACTTTTTTTTCGATCATCCGGTCAAAGCGAAATGGAATCCGGCCGGATATTTCAACGTATTGGACGGACATCACAGGGCTTGTTTTTTGTACTGCCTCGGCTTTCGGAGGATTCCGGTCCGAATCCCGCTGCAGGATTATACGGTCTGGCTTCACTCCGCGGCAGCGGCTGACCTCGAGCAAACGATGAAGGACCAGCATCGAACGCTGATTTACACGCCGATCTTACACCCGCAGTTTTATGATATGCGCAGCGAGCGGGACGAGACATATCCAACGAGGCTGGACCACATTGTACGGTTTTTGGGGCCAGGGAAGCTGAAAGGGCGGAGCGTCCTGGACATCGGCTGCAACATTGGTTACTATTCCAGGCATTTCGTCAGGGAAGGGGCGGACGTCACCGGGGTGGAACCGGATCCGGTCCACTATGCCCTCCTTCACAAGCTGAACGCGATGGAACGGACGGCATTTTCCGTCATGACGGAGCGTTTTGAAGAATCCGAAGCCGTAGAGCAATATGATATCGGACTGCTGCTGACCGTTTTTTATCATGTCATGAAAGATCCGGAAGCTTGCAGGCGGTTTCTCGCCCAGCTGGACCGAAGCGTCTGCGGTCTGCTCTTCTGGGAATCCGGGGATGCCATTGAAGCGGAGAAGAAGATGCTGATGGATAATACCGGTTTTAAGCATTATGAAAAGCTGGCGGATACGTTCGGAACGGGGAAATACCGGGAACTCGGTGTTTTTCGAAAAGCATAGACCGGCAAGCCAGTTAATCTATCGGAAGCGGAGGTGAGATGTGGATGCATGACGAATTGTCCGTTCTGATCCCATACCAGCCGGACGGCGGGCCGAGGGATGAGGCGCTGTCCTTTGTCCTTCGGTTTTACAAGCATATTCTGCCCTCGGCGGACATTTGCATCGGGGAGATCGGCGCGAACGAACCTTTCAGCAGATCCAGGGCGATTAACCGGGCGGCGTCCCGGGCAAGCGGCAGCATCTTCATTATTGCCGACGGTGATATCGTCTACGACCCGCAGCTGGTGGCCGATTCGGTCCGCTGGATCGAGCAGGGGCGGTGGGTCATTCCGTTCAGCCGGATCAACCGGCTGACGCAGCGCATCTCCAGGTTGGTCATAGAGGGTGAGGCAATCTGGCCCCTGGAAACCGAACCGGATACTAGGGAGGAACATGCCGCCTTTTTCGTCGGGGGCTTAAATATTGTCGGCCGGGGCGCATTTGAGCGGATTGGCGGTTACGATGAGCGTTTCATCGGCTGGGGGGGCGAGGACGAGGCTTTTGCTTATACGATGGATACACTGGTGGGCGAGCATATCCGTCTTGACGGACTGATGTACCATTTCTGGCATCCTTTCGTAGGTCCGCAGGGCAACCCCCATTATGAGCATAATTACAGTCTTTTTCAACGATACAGAGCTGCTCGCGGAGACAGGGAGTCGATGAACGAGCTGATTCGGGAAAAAGCAGGCGGGTAAGCCATGACTGTGAGGCGTTCTGTCGTAACAAGGGCAGCATGGGATGAACAGGAAAGGAAGGAGCAGAATCTATGACATTATCGGTCATTGTCCCGATCCTGAACGAAGAGACCTTTGTTCCTTTGTATCTGGAGAGCGTGGCAGCCTTTGCCGATGAAATCATTATCGTGGATGGGGGAAGCACGGACGGAAGCATGGAGCATATTGCCCGGCTGGAGACAAAGTATCCGATCAAGCTGTTTACGATGCCGCAGACAGGTCTTCCCTATACCGAGGACTGGAACGAATCGGAAGTGCGGAACTTTTTGATCGGTCAGGCCACCGGAGACTGGATTATGAACCTCGATATCGATGAAATGATGGACGACAGGTTCCGGGATTTGCTGCCTGAGCTGATGGCAAACACCGCCGTTGATGTCTATCAATTTCCGTTTGTGAACTTTTGGAGGGATCCGAACACGATTCGGGTCAACAGTCCAGGGGATGAGCGCTGGTCCAATGACATCACCCGGATGTGGCGGGCCGGCAAAGGAATCCGTTACCGGGACGAGAAGCATCACTGCACTTTGGAAGCGGCCGGCGGAGCCAGCATTTGGAGCCTTCCGCGCGTACGGGCTGATGTCAACGTATACCATTACCACTATGCGATTGGCAAGCGGATCAAATATAACGACAACCGCAGAGGAGATGTCAATCTGCTGAACAATGTAGGGGAACCGGATTGGAATTACAGCCATAAAGAGTACCAAATTGCCACGGTCCCTTTTCAAGGAGAGCACCCGGCCGTCATTCAGCGCTATTTGGAACAGCTGAATGGCAATGGTAAGAGCACTCCAAACCTTTGAAGCATGAAAAGAACTAAAGCCCTCACTGCCGAACCGGGAATAAACCGGGATCCGGGTGAGGGCTTTATTTGTGACATCCCTTTGCCTCAAATCGAATGATTCAGCCATCGTAAAGGCCTATCATGCAAGTGACTGCTGAACGATCCGGGACGCTTCAGGCTCATCGTACAGCTGAACTTCCGGTAATTTGGCGGCCAGCGGCTCGAATTGACTAGCCTGGTAGCATTTTCTATCCACCGCATAATGATTGGCATGAATCTCTTCGAACAACTGCTGCGACCCGCAATAAACGGCTAAATCGAAGCTGACCTGGCTGAACAAATCGATCCGGTTGGTCAAATACAGCCGGGGGCCGGCCTTGCGGATACCCACGACGGGATGCTGAAGATATGTCAGCGTGTAGACAATCACGTTGCAGTCGTCCCTTTGTGCGAACTGCTTCACCAGCTGCTGCCATCTTGCAGGTTCGTCACTCCAGGACAATTCACCAAGCAGCAGCACCCGCTTTTCTCCAGGGTGGAGAGCATCGGCCTGTTCCCGGACTTCTTCCGGGGTTGCGGACAGGTTAAAAGGGTTCAACGGACCCTTGGGCAGCTGCCACGACTTGGTCCACTTTGCTTCATAATAATGCTTGTTTCGTTCCCACAGCGCTTGATATTCCTGGCTTTTCAACTTCTTGATCGTTGCGCTGCCGTGATGGTACACAAAGGCGTCTTCAACGATCACCATCCGGTAACCCGCTTGCTTGACCCGTTCACAGTAATCGTCGTCTTCAAACATACCGATGCCGTAATGGCGGTCCAGCGGCCCGATCTCTTCAAATGCGCTGCGCCGGATGGCCACACAGAAAAATCCGAGCAGTCCGGTTTCGCGGGTGCGTCCGCGGTAATTTTCATAAAACTCCTGCAGCCAGCCGGGATCCGCTCCCTGTACGGGGTCACCGATAAAAAAGTCCAGCGCCTGATCATTCCCTACGTGGTTGGACATCGGTCCGGTCATGGCGATATCGCTGTGTTCCTGCATCGGCCGGATCAGCTTGGGAACCCAGGTCGAGTCGGGGACGATCGTATCATTATTAAGGAGAATCAGATATTCGCCGGTCGCACAGCTTGCTCCCAATGAGTTCGCCTCGGCAAACCCCAGATTGATGGGTGAAAAGACGGTCTGCACCGGTTTCTGCGCCAACGCCGCAAGCTGAACACGGGTCTGATCGGTGGAGCCGTTATCGACTACAATGATCTCCATGTTCGGATAGGCGTCTTTCCGAAGCAGGCTGTTCATACACTGCCGGGTGAACGACCAGTTGTTATGGGTCACGATGACGATGCTGACCTTCGGAAAAATAAACCGCTCAATGGCACGATGCAGCATTTCGTATCGATGCCCCCACGTATTGCACATGGCAAATTTACGCCGGATTCTCGCGGCTTCCGGCTGCGCCGCCTCGATGCTGAGCGTCCGCTCCACCGCCGCCTCGAACGCTGCAGGGGAATCCGCGATTTCCACCATGTCCGAGGCGATTTCGGTCAGCTCGGGCAAAGGGGTGGAAACGACCGGCTTGCCCGCAGCCAAATATTCATAGAGCTTGACGGGGTTTGTCGCCTGGGTCAAGTTGTTCTGGACGAACGGAATGATCGCGCAGTCAAAACGGTGAAGATAGCCGGGTAGCTCCTCATAGGGCTTCTCCCCGAGCAGCAGGACGTTCGGCAGCTGTTCCACCCCGGAGGTGTCGCAGCCGAACGTATGGCCGATTAAGGCAAAGGTCCATTCCGGCCTGTTCCGGGCCATCGTTTCAATCAAACCGATATCAAACCAATCCGAGATCGCGCCGTAATAACCGATCACCGGGCCGGAAATGCTGCTGAGTTCTGCGGGGGCGCTGCCCGCCCAGCCGGCGAAATGGCTGACATCGGCAGCGTTGCGCACCAGAATCGATGCGGGATTCAGCTCACGGACGCGCTGATGAAGCACTTGCGAGGAAGTGATCACCACATTTGCTTTTTGGATCAGCAGGTCTTCCTGATGAATAACGTCGGCATGATTGGTCGAAAAGCCGGCATGATCATCCATGCAGTCATACATGATGTTGTGCCGGTTCATCGCCGTGACAAGCGGAGTCCAAAACGGAAGGTCGACGATGGATACATACGAGGTGACCGCAAATTTGGCAAGGACATGCTCCAGTGACCATTTCAAATATTGGATATCCAAATCGTCCATTTGGTCCTGATACAAGTTTAGACGTCTATGGGCACAGAGGGTCACCAACCATACGTTCCGGTCTACCTTTTTGAATTTGACATATAAGCAGACTTCATCCCTGGCGGCATGCTCCTTTGAGTTGCAGACGACGTCCGTCGTTATATAAAAAACGCGGTGACCTCGTGCGGCGAACTGCCGGGACAACTGCTGCGGACGCTGCCAGCGGAAGTCCCAGTCAATAACGGGAAACCGGATGATATCATAGGGTACCGCCGAATCCGGACCGGGTTTTGCTGTTTGAAGATCCTGTATGGGCTTCATTGTAGGAGGAGCCGAGTTTGGGAAGCGAGGGGTCGAATACGCCCCATGGCGCTGCCCTGGAAAAGGCTCCATCGGCAGAGAATTGCGCGGTGAAGCAAGTGCGGTTATACGCGGGTCTAGGGTGTGTTTTGGCTTGGCAGAATGATTGCTTTTTGATTTATGGGCCGCGGAGGCAGACAATGGACGGGATCCCTTCCTGGATCGGTTCCTCGGTTTGTTCAAGCGTTATTCTCCTCCCTAAACGATTGTCTATGTACAAAATATGTACCGGGTCAGATTTACGTTTGGGTATAACACCATACGAGAGGATCATTTTTAGGAGAAATGCCCGGGTAAAAGCTTACCGCTGGGCATTTTGATCAACTTCCACTTGGCCTGGTCCCTATCGTAATCTACTCACATATTGTACCAATGACTATAAAGGAGGTAGGTCAAGTGAAATTGGTATTCATGAAAAAACACGTGAAGGATTACGGAATACCCGCACATCACAAAAAGAAGCGGCATCACCATAGGAAAAGAACGTGGCCGCTTCTGAAAGTGATCCATGATATCAAGCACCGGCTGTTGAAACTGAAACAGCAGTTCGAGAGCGTGGCGGGTACCGTGGCGGAGCTTTCGGCTCGAGTGAGCAAGCTAGAGCAGCAGGTTGCCAACCTGAACAGCCGCTCGGGCATCGGTCCAGGACCGGCACCAGGACCGGCGCCAAGTCCAGCCCCAGGACCAGGACCAGCGCCGGGTACTGGACCTACAGGCATCGTGGCCCTGCTCACACCGCGGATCAATACACGCGTCACGCTGGAAACGCCAGTGGGGACCATATTCGGCACTTTGATTCTGATTGGCGAAGATTATGTGCAGGTTCTTGAACAGGATGGAAGCAACGTGTTGATTCCGTTCCGCAGCTTGCTGGCCGTTTCATAACCTTAGTGAATTCAGGAGGGAAAGCATATGAACTTTGAGGAAGCACTTGCCGTTTTTGTTGGCAGACACGTGGAGGTGCTGCAGCCCAATCAGTTTATACAGGGCACCCTGGTTTCTTCTTCAGGCGGTATACTTGCCGTGGATACGGTGAGTACTAATTATATCCCAACAACGCAGCGCGTAAATATTTCCACGGGCAGCGTAGCGCTGGTCCGCATCCTTCCTCAGTAAACGATCATTGTTTCGGTGCAGTCCCATTGTCCCCGGCGTTCATCCAGCTCAGCCATTCCGGGTAATGATCTGCATGGCGGTGCGTAATGCTGTGCAGGCGGATTCGCCGATGGTACAGTGCCCTATTGACACGCAACAATTCGGCGGACCCCGACATTCTGGCGAGGATTTCGATATCTTCGTACAGACGGCCGCCGAACGGGGAATCCGTGCTCCAGCCGGACAACGATCTAAGTCTGGCTGTATTGAACATCCGCGGGGCGATGGGAATGCCGGCTTCGATTACACTGGCAGTGGAGAAAGGATGAATGGCGGTACGTACGCCCTGATAGATCAGCTGCTTATTTTTCCGTTCCTCCCACTGGATGTGATCGGCATATATAACGCCTGCCTGCCTGTGCAGGCTAGCATTGCTGTATAACTGTTCCAGGCAGTCGGGGGACAGCCAGTCGTCGGCATCGAGCTCGAGCAGCCAGCTTCCTTTCGCCATGGACAATCCCGAATTCAGAGCATGGGCCTTTCCCGAATTGCGTTCCAGCCGGCAGGTGCGGATGCGGTGGTCCGGATACAGCGAGTCCAAGATATGTGCCGTATGATCGGTCGACCCGTCATCGATGATTAAGAGTTCCCAATCGGGCAGCGTTTGCGCCATGACCGATCGGACGGCCCAGGGAACATACTCGGCATCATTATAAGTACATAGCAGGACGGTTACCAGCGGCACTTTATGTGACGCGTCCGTCCTCGGCTCAACCTGGATCGGTGCAGCGAGCAGCGGACACAGCAGCTCCCACTCCTCACTCTTTTTTTGCCAGGGTAACGGGGAGGAGACAGCTGGAACCACCGGAGAATTGCGGGTAGAAGTCCAGGTGAAAGCGGCGCTCAGCTGGTATTGTTTGTCTAACAGGATGTAGGATTCGAAAGGCAGCAGCGCTGTTTCCGTGAAACCTGGTGAAGGCGGCGCCATGACAGCGTCCGTTCGCCAGATCAGCGGGCCTCTGGGCGGCTGGAACCGTTCGCGTCCGCCCTCATCTGGGATTGTGGGGCTGAAGAGGCAGCCGGCCGACGTTTCGGGAAGATTGCAAAGCTCTGTGCGCAGGAAGGCACCCATGCCCGGAAGCAGCCGCTCCCCCGCGTGCAGCGTCAGAAAGTAGGACTCCTGGTACGAGGCAAGCTCTTGGTTCATCCGGGAACCGAGACTGCCATGTTCCAGCACGACGACATTCGAATCAGGGAGCTCCTGCTGTACGGAACTGGCGGTTGATTGTGCGTGGCGCAGGTGGAGGGAAGGCAGAATGAAGACGAGCATGGCGGGCTCCTTTCCCAAATCCGTCGTTAACATAGCGTATGTCACAATGGCCCAAGTGACACTGCGAAATTGACAAATCCATGCGCGTGATTTAGAGTTGTAGTTAGAATTCTAACTAAATGGAGGATTTGGTCATGGTTAGTGGCGAGCAAGGAAATGGGAACGTTTGGGAATGGGACGCAGGCCCGCTGGGACGCCTGGTCAAGACGGCTTATATCGCGATGAGAAGGGAGCTCGAAGGGCTGTTGAAGCCATACGGCATCACACACACGCAGTGGAGTGCCCTCGGAATTATCGACCATTATCCCGGTATTACACCGTCCGAAATGGAGCCGATCCTGATGATCGAGCGTCCCAGCGTAACGAGTCTGATCAACGGGCTGGTAAAGCGGGGGCTGGTCTACCGCCGCGACCATCCGGAAGACGCGCGCTCCAAGCAAATTTACCTGACGGAGCCTGGCAAGGAGCTTGCCGCCCGGACCCGGCATTTGACGCAGCGGATCGATCATGCGGTCAGACAGGAATTCACCACGGAGGAGTATGAATCCCTTAGGAGTCTGCTGATCAGAGTGGTACAGCGCATGGACCGCTAATAGAAGAGAGGAAGCGAGTCCTCTTTTTTTGTTCATATAGTTAGAATTCTAATTAAAGTGCAAAAGGAGATGGATCAGATGGGTAACATTCAAACTCAATCGTCGGCGCCTGATGTCCGCTGGCAAGGATTTCACCATACGGCATTGGTGACACCCGATCTTGACGCAACGATCGCATTTTACGTCCACACGCTTGGCATGGAGGCTGGTCCTGTTTTCTCTGCTGCCGGGAAAAGAGGACGTCACTGCTTCATTAAACCGGGGGATACCCGGTCTTGGGGAATTCATTTCTTTGAATACGAGGAGGCTGTCATCAGCCAGAGCTCCGAAGAGATCAAGCAGCTCGCGGCCGACCGAAATTCGTCCAGCTTGAGCCGGTTTCTTCCAGGAGCGCTGCAGCATGTAGCCTTTAGCCTGCATTCGGAGACCGACGGGGTGAAGCTGCGGAAAAGGCTGCAAGAGCTTGGGGTTGTCATGACGGACATTTATGATCAGGGCCTCATTCGCAATTTCATCTTTCTTGATAACAACGGGATCCAGCTGGAGGCTGCCTGGCCGATGGAGAAGGCGTAAAGAAGACGCCCAGGTGTACGCAAAGCAGCCGCGGGGGATCCCGCGGCTGCTGCGTGTATCGGCTTATCGCCTTAACGGTTGTCGATTTTCTCCGGATACAGGTCGTGGTTGATCATGCGCTGCTCCGCCCACTGCTCATACTTGGTTCCCGGGCGTCCGTAATTGCAATACGGATCGATGGAAATGCCGCCCCGCGGCGTGAATTTCCCCCATACCTCAATATAGCGCGGCTCCATCAGCTTGATCAGATCGTTCATAATAATATTCATGCAGTCTTCATGGAAGTCTCCATGATTCCGGAAGCTGAACAGGTACAGCTTCAGCGATTTGCTCTCGACCATTTTCTGGTCGGGAATGTAGCTGATATGAAGCGTGGCGAAATCGGGTTGTCCCGTGATCGGGCACAGGCTGGTAAACTCGGGAAAATTAAATTTAACGAAATAATCGCGGTAGGCATGCTTGTTATCAAAGCTCTCGAGCAGCTCAGGATCATATTGGAACACATACTTGGTCCCCTGGTTGCCGAGAAGCGTCAAATCCTTCATTTCGTGCGGCTGTCTTCTAGACATATCGTAATTCCTCCTGGATCGTTTCTAATTTGTTCAATAGGAAAATGTTTTCAGCTGGCATCCGTCCGAATCTGCGAGCTTAAGGCTGCTGCAGATTTGGTCAAACGCCGCGCTTATTTCCCCACACCAGCGCGTGAAGCTGGGGCAGCACGCGGACCGCGTTCAGCTCGGGGGAAGCGACCACCGCGTCGATGAGCCGCTCATAGCGGGCGAGCAGGTCGGCGGCATGGCCCGCGATATCCATCCGCTTCAGGTCGGGATTGCCGACCTGAAGATACATCGGCGCCTGCGGGTACCGGGCATGGACTTTGGCGGCATAGGCTAAATCGGCATCGTCAAAGACGACGACTTTCAAGCTGTACGCGTAAGCGGCCGGTCTGGCCGCAAGCCGGGTCACGATGCTGTCCAGCATCTCCCAGTCGGTCTCCATTCCGGAGCTCGGCGGCTTTGGTGACAGCGTGACTTCGTGAATGTCGTCGAGCCAATCCTGCCAGCGGGAGCCCTGGGTTTCGACGGCTATCCGGATCCCGTGGCTTTCCAGCAGGCTCACAAGCGAGCCGAGCTGGGGCAGCAGAGCCGGATTGCCGCCGGACAGGGTGACGTGGCAGAAGCGCTCGCCACCGATCCGCTGAAGCTCCTCCCAGATGTCGCCAGCGCTCATTTGGCGGATGTCCGCCTTGGCACTGCCGTCCCATGTAAATGCGGAGTCGCACCAGGAGCAGCGGTAATCGCAGCCCGCCGTGCGCACGAACATCGTCTTCTGACCGATGACCATGCCTTCGCCCTGAACCGTCGGGCCGAAAATTTCAAGCACGGGAATGTTCATTCGTACATCCACTCCCGTCTCGCCTCGGCATAACTCGTCGGCGTTTCGTACAGACGGACGAATTCGGTCCGGCTGCCTTCGATTCGGTAATTCCCGCAGTTAAGCGCCTCTTCCATCCGCTCAAACAGCCAAACGACTATATTCTCAGCGGTCGTATTCATCGGGGGCAGCGTTTCGTTCAAATAGCGGTGGTCCAAGGAAGGTTCGATCCGCTCCTTCCAGATTTGCTTGATCAGGCCGAAATCGGCGGTAATGCCGACCTCGTCCGGAAAGGCGCTGATCCCAAAAACGGCTTTATACGTATGGCCATGCAAGTTTTTGCATTTGCCCTCATAGGCATGCAGGTGATGCGCGGCGTCGAAGGTAAACTCTTTGCTGACAAGCACCCTCTTATGATGATAGCGCAGGTCGGATGGCTGGATGTCTTCCCCCAGCTTTTGCAGCCGGTCCACGATGCGGAATTCGCCGGGAGTCTTGGTCATGGCTGCAGCGCCTCCGCCTTGGATTGAAGGTATTTATCAAGACCAGCCTTGCGCAGCCTGCAGGCAGGGCATTCGCCGCACCCGTCGCCGATGATGCCGTTATAGCAGGTCAGCGTGCGTTCGCGTACAAACGGGAAGGCGCCCAGATCGTCGGCAAGCTTCCAGGTTTCCGCTTTGTCGAGCCACATCAGCGGCGTATGGATGACAAAGTCGTAGTCCATGGCGAGGTTCAGCGTCACGTTCAGGGACTTGACGAAAGCATCCCGGCAGTCGGGGTAACCGCTGAAGTCCGTTTCGCATACGCCGGTGACCAGATGTCTGGCGCCGGATTGCTTGCCCAGCACGGCGGCGAAGCTCAGGAACAGATGGTTCCGGCCATCCACGAACGTGCTGGGAAGTTCGCCTTCCTCCTGTGTGATTTCAATGTCGCTTCGCGTCAGCGCGTTCGGTGCGAGCTGATTGAGCAGGCTCATGTCCAGCACGGTGTTCTTCACGCCGAGCTCCGCGGCGATCGACTGCGCGCATTCGATTTCAAACCGGTGGCGCTGACCGTAGTCAAACGTAACCGTTTCGACTTCCTTGAACTGCTGGAGCGCCCAGAACAGGCAGGTCGTACTGTCCTGGCCGCCGCTGAACACGACGACCGCTTTTTCGTTTTTGAGCATAAAAAAACCTCTCCTTCATGAATTGGTCCGGAAGGGCAGGGCTGGAAAGCACCTGATCTCCGGCAGAAGAGAGAGGATTCTTGAACTGGCATCCGTAAAAAAACAAGCCCGGTCTTTATGGCCAAAGAGGGCAGTCTTAGTTTTTTATAGAGGGAGTTCGCGAACCTCTCCCGCGCGGGAACGCGCGGATTTTCTTCAGTTAAGCGCAGGGTGCTGCGCCGGACTATTATATCATATCTTTGCGGATGAGGGAGTTTTGGATTTCAACATTCTCGCTGCTGACCTTTTTACGGAACTGGCTCGGCGAAATGTTCTTGTACTGCTTGAACTGCTGGATAAAGTAGCTTGAGCTCGAGAATCCCGTCTCCTGGGCAATTTCCGTCATGGTCATCTCGGTGGTCAGGAGCAGCTTCTCCGCCTCGGTAATCCGAATATAATTCAAATAATTGGTAAACGTTTTGCCCATGATCGCTTTGAAGCGGCGCGAAAAATAGCTGTAGCTCAGGTTGCAAATCCGCGCGGCGGCCTGGGCGTTGATGTCAAAGCGGTAGTTGTCGTCGATGTACTCGAACACTTTCTGCAGCATCTGGATGTCCATCTCCTTTAGAGAGTGGGCAACATCCCAATGGAGGCCGAGGTTTTTCGATTCGCGCAAAAACCACAGGAAGAGCCTGCAGATCAGCGTCCGGACCGCGAGCTCGAAGCCGTAAGACCGGGTCGTGAATTCGTCATAAATTTCGCGAACCAGGCCAGGGACGACCGTATCCTTGATTTCGGACTCGGCGAACATCCGCTGATTGTTCGATTCCGCCATCGTAAACGGCAGCACGTACTTCGATTCGAATACGGTTCTGGATGTCGAGTACAAAATTTCAGGATCGAATTTAATGACGATATAAGAGACCGGCTCCCCATCCAGCGCATAGATGGAGTGGGTTTCATGCGAGTGGATCACGATCAGATCGCCCTTGCTCAGGGTATGGGACTCTCCTCCCAGGAACACCTTGGCTTTTCCCGTGAGAAAATAAAGAATCTCGATATACATGTGCCAGTGGGCGTGAACGATCCAGCGGCTGCCGGCGCTTTGATGGATCATGCATTCGTACGGATAGTGGATCGTCCCGATGGATGGGCGGTTCGACTCAAAATAAGGCTCGGTCATTTTCGCACGCTCCCGTTATACAATGACAAATATTTAATATATTAGAATAGGTTCATTGTATAACTTATCGAGGGATTTTGGTATCGTTACTTTGTATCAACGGAAGGGGTGCAAAGGATGGAAAAGGTGGCATTGCAGTTATATTCAATCAAGGAACTGACAGGAACTGATTTTCTCGGGACGCTCCGGAAGGTTGCGGAGATCGGCTACGATGGCGTCGAATTCGCCGGTTATTTCAATACTTCCGCCTCGGATCTGAAGAAAGCGCTGGACGAGTATGGCCTGCAGGCGGCCGGCAGCCATATCGGCGTATCCGAGCTGACGGATCACCTGGATCGGACGATCGAGTATTCGCAGGAAATTAATAGCGCTTACATCATCTGTCCCGGTCTTCCGGAGGAAATGAGAAACAGCGCTGACAGCTACAAGCGTACTGCGGAGCTGTTCAACCGATTCGGCGAACGCTGCAAGCAGAGCGGTATCCGCTTCGGTTACCACAATCACGGCATTGAATTTGAGAAATTCGATGGCGAATACGGGCTGGACCTGCTGGTGAACAATACGGACCCTGATCATCTGTTCATCGAGCTGGATACATATTGGGCGGAGCACGCCGGACTGCGCTCGGTGGACTTTATCAACAAATACAAAGAGCGCTGCGCCATTCTGCACATTAAGGATATGAAGAGCCCAGAGGACAAGCGGAATACGGAGATCGGTTCCGGCATCATGGATTTCCGTGCCATTACGGCGGCAGGCAAGCAGTACGGCGTCAACTGGTTTACGGTCGAGCAGGAGGAATATGAAATTCCGCAGCTGGACAGCATCGGCCAGAGCCTGAAGTATTTACGGGAAATTTTGTAATTCTGGTACAATCCCATTTTATATATGAAAAGGAGAATGAGTCATGGCGCAAAATACCGATAGAGTATTGAAGGTAGCAATCGTTGGTTGTGGAGGCATCGCCAACGGCAAGCACATCCCGAACCTGGTTAACCAGAAAAACGTAGAACTGGTGGCGTTTTGTGACATCATCGAAGAGCGTGCCATCGAGTCCGCCCGCAAAATCGGCAAAGAGGATACGATTAAAATTTACACCGACTACAAAGAACTGCTGAAGGATGAGAGCATTGACGTCGTGCATGTGTGCACACCGAACAAATCGCACTCCTTTATTACGATCGACGCCCTCGAAGCAGGCAAACACGTGATGTGTGAGAAGCCGATGGCCAAGACAGCCAAAGAGGCAAGAGCGATGGTCGAGACTGCCAAGCGGACCGGCAAGAAGCTCACCATCGGCTATGACAACCGCTATCGTCCGGATTCCCTGACCCTCAAGCAAATTTGCGAAAGAGGCGACCTCGGCGACATTTATTTTGCGAAAGCGCATGCGATCCGCAGACGCGCCGTGCCGACATGGGGCGTGTTCCTGAACGAGGAAGAGCAAGGAGGCGGTCCGTTGATCGATATCGGTACGCATGCGCTGGACCTGACGCTCTGGCTTCTGGACAACTACAAGGTAAAGAGCGTCAAAGGCAACGTGTACTACAAACTCGGCGACAAGGAAAGCCCTGCCAACGCTTTTGGCCCATGGAAGGCGGAAGAATTTAAGGTGGAAGACTCTGCGTTCGGCTTTATTACGATGGAGAACGGCGCAACCGTCATTCTGGAAGCGAGCTGGGCGCTCAACACGCTCGACGTGGGTGAAGCTCAGGCATCCCTGTCCGGTACGGAAGGCGGCGCGGACATGAAGGACGGCCTGCGCATCAACGGTGAGGACCTTGGTGTGCTATATACGAAGAAGCCGGAGCTGAAGACAGGTGGAGTCGCCTACTTCGCAGGCAATTCCGAGAGCCAAGCCGGCAGAGAATGCCGTCTTTGGATCGAGAGCATTCTGAACGATACCGAGCCGATGGTCAAACCGGAACAGGCGCTGGTCGTAACGGAAGTTTTGGAGGCCATTTACGAGTCTGCCCGTACCGGCAAAACGGTATATTTCGACGACCAGCTTGTCACGGCCGAAGGATAAGTTCAGCCCTGTCAATCAATACGCTACAATCAAGTACAACCGTCCGGCTGCTGCCGGACGGTTTTTTTTCGTTGAAAGGCTCGTTCGCTGGAGAGCTATTCCCACGCAGCTGCCCCGGATCAGCGGTGATGTACGGGTAAAGGCTGGATTCTTGGTTTCCGAGGATCCGGCTTTTTTTGCCTGAAGGGAATGCGAGGCTTGTCCCCAGAGGCGTCGCGTGTAGACGTTTGTACCTAATTTGTTGATCAATTTGTGTACAAATGCTAGAAGCTATTAAAAAATAGGAAAAATTGGCCGAATAGTAATAATGAACGTTAGTTTTTCGTAGGAGGTTCATCCTAAACAAATCGATGAATTGGGGAAAATGTACTAGATTTCGCGCCTTTCATTTTAGTAGCAAAAGCTGCTGTAAGCGGACCTGGTGATTACGAATGGAGCTGCGTGCTCAGGAGGGCTTGATGATCAGACTGTATATGCTTGGGATCAAGAACGTTTCTGCGGCGCATTTCGATCATTTTATGAAACGGGTCTCTCCCGAACGAACCAAACAAGTACGACGAATCAGAAACAGGAGGGATGCTGTAAGAAGCCTGTTCGGCGAGGTCATGGTGCGCTGGGCGGTGAACCAAGTAAAGCCTGCTGCAGCCTTTTCCAAGCCATGGACACGCAGCGAATTTGGCAAACCGGCCTTTGCAGACGAACCGGATATTCATTTTAATCTTTCCCATTCCGGAGATTGGGTGGTAGCCGCCCTCGGCCCATCTGAACTCGGAGTGGATGTTGAGCATGTGCTCCCTGTGAACCCGGGAATTGCTGAATCATGTTTTTCACCCGCTGAACTCGGAATGCTTCAACACTTGACCGAAGAAGAGCGGCTGAACCGGTTTTATGACATCTGGACGCTCAAAGAAAGTTATATCAAGTGCATCGGCAGAGGATTAAGTCAGCCGCTGGGCTCATTTACGATCACGGTTCGTCCGGACGGAAAAATAGAGTACAGCGGTCCCGACATTGAAGCACGCAACTATCAGTTTATGCTGATCCCTATGGATGGACCATATAAGCTCGCGGTCTGTACGAAAGCAAAGGGGCTGATCGAAATTTACACGCCGGAAATAGAGCAATTGTTGGATATGGAAATGTTTGCGGGTTAATTTCTGAAATGAATGGAAATATCCATGGAAATTATGGTAGACTAGGTTTGCGAAATGAACAATTTATAGTTACTAATTATTTATTAGTTTCTATAAAAATGTACACGTGAAATCCATAGGCAAAACTGTTGAAAAGCAGTGACGCAAAGCTATAGGGACTACTTCCGAAACGGGATATGTCAGCCAGTTGCAGATGAATTGGTGAGCTGTGGTTTGCATTCCCATAGGTTGCTATTTTTTTGCCCTGAACATGCTGTTTTCTGCCACAGGGAGGTGTTGATCGGAAATCCAAGATCGTTTCTGGGATAGCCGGGTGGATAGGTGCCTGGAGATTACATAATAGAGAGACAGACTAAAGGAGAGAAACGAAAATGAGCAAGCTTAAGCAATTTTCTAAGAAATGGCGGTTTAGAAATTTAAGTATTGTAAGCAGAAGTATGCTGCTGACCAGTCTTTATATTTTCATCACCGGGGCAGTCGTCATTGGCGCAAGCTTTTATATCCAGGGAACCGTTCTGACCGAGCAGCTGCAGTCGGATTCCGGTAAAACGATGGATGCCTTGGTGAAGAGCGTATCGGTACAAGATGTCGAGCAGGCCAAGGATGTTAAGGATCCCAACGCCGCTGTCCAGCAAAAGCTAACGGGTATCTTTGACGAGCTGTCCCGTACACATCCGAATATTGCCCAAGGGTATATTTTCGGGCCAGAGCTCGAAGGAGGCAATCAAACCTCGATAATTTCGATGCCGTCGGCTGTGCTGGAAATGTTCGCCAAAGATAATTTGCATCTGGGCGACCTGTACGAGCAGCCCAAAATACATGCCGATGCTGTCCGCGAAATGCTGAAAACGAAAAAACTGGTGTTTACCAAAGCATACACAGATAACTATGGTACATGGATCACGGTCCTGTATCCGTTCCAGGATGCAGGAGGCAACATCTTTGCCTATATGGGCATCGACGTGGATGCCAGCCTGGTCGCTTCCGGGCAGAATGATCTGCTTCGCAACACGCTGCTCGCCCTGCTGATTACGCTGGTTATCGTATTGGCGCTGCAGTATTACACGAACAGACGGACGTTTGCACCGATCAAATCGCTTATGACGGCGCTGGACAAGCTCAGCAAAGGCGATTTTACCGTACAGCTGAAGGCCGGCGACGATGAGCTTGGACAGGTTAACGCCAAATTCAACACGATGGTGAACCAAATCAACGAGCTGGTAGGGACGATTAAAAAAGTATCGGAGCAGTCGGCGGAGCAATCGAAGTTCCTGTTCTCTGCTGTGGAGAACAATAACAAAAACTCGTCGGCCATTACGAAAAATATTGAACAAATGTCCGAGCGGGTTGCACTGCAGAGCACGTCCATCACGGAGAGCGTCGTTTCGCTGGAGGAAATTTCGTCAGGCGTCAACACGATTGCCGGCAATACGTCCGAGCTGTCGGACATTTCGATGCAGATGAAGGATCAGTCGGAAAAAGGGAACGAGAACGTTGAGCAGGTTATCGAGCAGATGAATTCGATCAACCACTCGGTTAAAAATTCCGTGGACATTATTGAGAAGCTGCAGGTCCGTTCCCAGGAAATTGGCCAAATTGTTCAGGTCATTACGGAGATTGCTTCTCAGACCAATCTGCTGTCCCTGAACGCAAGCATCGAAGCGGCGCGGGCCGGCGAGGAAGGCCGGGGATTTGCCGTGGTAGCCGATGAGGTCAAAAAATTGTCCGAAGAGTCCAGAAGATCCGCCACACAAATTATCGAGCTGATCCGCTTCATTCAGGATGAGACCGCACTGGCCGTCGAGGCCATCAGCGAAGGCGAGCAGAACGTCGCCAAAGGGATTGAGGTCGTCAAGGAAACCGGTTCCCTGTTTAAAGGCATGATGATCGCGACCGATTCGGTGACGAGCCAAATTCAGGAGGTTTCTGCAGCAACGCAGCAGATGGTTGCCGAAACCGAGCAAATAACGGCTTCCATCAAACAGCTTGCGGAGCTGGCGGAGAAAAACTCGGCCGTATCCAGCGAGATCAAGACGAGCGCCCAGGAGCAGCAGGCTTCTTTTGACAGAATTTATGATTCCGCCAATCAGATGAACCAGGTCGCTGACCAATTGGAAACCTTAGTCGATAAATTGCGGGTGTAATCATGAAGGAGCTGAACATTTTGAACACAACATCGATAAGCGAGCGCAGCAAGGCATACTGGTCCCAGGAACTCGAGCTTCCTCTGCCCGGACTCAATCTCTATACGGATGAGCCGGTGCGGGAAATTCAGCCCGATTTGCTGCGGATCACGGAAACACTGGACTTGGGACCGGAAGAGGCTGCTGAACTGAGCCGGCTGGGCAACCCTCGTGCCTGGTGGCTGGCTGGTTACGCGGTGTTCCTGTACAGGATGAGCGCCGATCAGGATTTGCTGCTTGGCGTGGTGAGCCGGCAAGGAGAACTGCTGCCGCTTCGCGCAGCGATCAGCGGACAGGATACGTTCCGGCAGGTCTATGCGCGGATCGAAGCCAAGCTGGGAGAGCTGGACGCTGCGGATTTGAGTCTGCAGGAGCTTGAAGAAATGATAGGGCAGCCCCTCGGCTATCAAGCGGTGTACGGCGAGGTTCATGGAAGCCGTTCGGCTTGGCTGGGCTGGAATGTTCAGGCGAAATCCGGTCGTTGGACGCTGAGCATCGCCTTTGCGCGCCAGCTGTTCCGGGAACAGACCGTGCGCAAGTTCAGCAGGCATTACGCTCAAATCGTTCGCGGTGCGCTGCGCAACGCGGATCTGGAAATCAGCCGCCTGCCTTTTCTGCTGGAGGAGGATCGGGCCGCTTATACTGCTTTGAATGATACGCAGATGGACCTTCCGGAACAGCCGACGATCGTCCGGATGATGGCTTCCACCGTAGCGAAGTATCCGGACCGGATCGCCGTCACTCAAGATGGGCAGCAGTTAACCTACAAGCAGCTTGACCGGCAGTCTAACCGGATCGCGAACATGCTTCTGTCCAAAGGGCTGCAAAAAGGGCAGTTCGTGCCTATTTTCATGAAGCGGAGCCTCGAAACGATTGTTTGCATGCTCGGTGTTATTAAGGCAGGGGGGGCTTACATTCCGCTGGATCCTTCCCATCCGGATGAAAGAAACGCCTATATTATTGCTGACACGCAAACCGGGATGATCCTGACACATGCTGAATATGTGGACCGTCTGGAAACGCTGCTTGCCGGTTTTGACAGGAAGCCGGAGATTCTCCCATTGGGAGAACAGGCGGACTCCTATCCGGAAGAAGCATCCCCGGTTGCCATTGAGCCGGATGATCTGGCCTATATCATTTATACGTCCGGTTCCACAGGCAAGCCGAAAGGAGCCCTGATCGCTCATCAAGGCGTCGTCAACTTGGCGGAGTCCACGCGGAGGGAGATGGATCTGACCGAGGAGGACGTGATTCTTCAGTACTCCACGTTCAGCTTTGACGCGTCGGTCTATGACATTTTCGGATCGCTGGCCTGCGGCAGCCGGCTGCACCTGCTCACCGATGAGGAGCGTTTCTCCATCGACGCCTTCACCGCGGCGGTGGTGGAGCAGCAGGCGACGCGCGTCGCCATTCTGCCGACCGTTTTCTTCAACCAGCTTGCCGCCCATTTGCCTGAAGAGGATGCGCCCAAATACGGGAACATCAAGAGCATCATCGTCGGTGGCGAGGCGTTGTCGGGAGAGGCCGTACGCATGCTGCAGAAAAAGCTGCAGGTTCCGATCGTCAATCTTTACGGTCCTACCGAGATAACGGCGGTGGCAACCTCCCATATCGTCGATTATCCGGTTCCGGACGATCTGACGACAGTATGTATCGGAACGCCGCTGAGCAATTATGAATTGTACATTGTCAGCGAGCACGACGAGCTGTGCCCGATCGGAGTTACCGGCGAGCTCCTGATCAGCTCCGTCGGCGTGGGCAAGGGGTATTTGAACCAGCCCGAAAAAACGAAGGAAGCCTTCATCACCGATCCGATTACGCCGGAGTCGGGCAAGAAATTTTACCGTTCGGGCGATATGGTCCGCCTTCTTCCGAGCGGACTGGTGGAGTATCGGGGGAGAAAGGATGCCCAGGTAAAAATCCGGGGCTTCCGGATCGAGATCGGAGAGATCGAGGACAATCTGGCAAAGCATGAGTCCGTCAAGGATATCGCTGTCATTCCAAGAACCGAAGAGGACGGAACCAAAGTGCTCGCTGCCTTTTATACGTCAAATGACGGGCAGCCGGTTGCTTCCAAGGACCTCGCCCAATTTTTAGGCCAAAAGGTGCCCGGCTATATGGTTCCCAAATATATGTGCTTCGTAAATCAAATGCCGCTGTCACCGACAGGGAAAATCGACCGCAAAAAGCTGGCGGCCTTCGAGATCGTGCCGGAAGATGACGATTCGCCCTATGAAGCCCCGGTCACGGCCATTCAAAAGGAAGTGGCCGCTGCCTGGGAGAAAGCGCTTGGCCAGACGAGAATCGGCATCCATGACGATTTCTTTGAAATCGGCGGCTACTCTTTGAAAATATTGGAGATCCTGGTGCTGCTCAAGCCGAATTATCCGCAGCTGAAGATCAACGATTTCTTCGTCTACCCGACGATTGCCGCATTGGCCGGCCGGATCGAAGTGCTGGCCCATGAAGCGTCCACAGCCGAGGAGGCATTCGGTGAGGACGTTCCGCTGCAGGATTTGGCGGAGTTTCCGCTCAGCTTTTACCCTCAGGATCCTGCCGAAGGGCGGGTATACACGCAGGAGAACATTTTGCTGACCGGCGCGACCGGCTACCTTGGCTCTCACCTGCTGTACGAGCTGCTTCGCCAATCGAAAGCTTCGATTTATTGTCTCGTTCGGCCATCCAGCGTGCAGGAGCCATACGCCCGTCTGGAACAGACGATGGTCGGATACTTCGGGAATGAAGTCAAACGTCTGATGGACAATCGGGTCATCGCCGTGCAGGGCGATCTGGAACAGGAGCATTTAGGATTGAGCGAAGAAGTTCGGGACATGCTGGCAGATCGCCTGGACTCTATCCTCCATTGCGGTGCGGAAGTCAAGCATTTTGGGGAAGCGGACTATTTTGCCAGGGTCAACGTGGACAGCACGAACCGTCTGCTGGCATTGGCCAAATCCAAGCCGGGCGTTCGGTTCCATTTTATTTCGACGCTCGGCATTCCGGAAGATTTGGCGCTGAATGGCCAATGGGCTTCGATCACGGCCGGCTCCGGTTATGACGAAGCTTACGTCGAGAACGTCTATACCAACAGCAAGCTGGCTGCCGAGAAGCTCGTCGTGCAAGCCGGCCGGGAGGGCCTTGCTGCTTCCGTGTATCGGGTAGGCAATTTGTCCTGCCGGTCGGATAACGGCTTATTCCAGAATAACATCGACAACAATGCGTTTTACCGCATGCTTAAGGCAATGCTGCTGCTTAAAAAGGCGCCGGATGTGCGCTGGGAAGTCGATATGACGCCGATCAATTACGCAGGAGAAGCCATTACCGCCTTGGCGCTTCAGGACGCGACCGTGGGACGGATGTTTCATATCTGCAACCCGGTCACGGTATCTTATCGAGACATGGTGCGGTTCTTCCAGGCATACGGTTATACGATCGACTTGACCGATTGGAAGGAATACGAGCAGTGGCTTCTCGATCCGAAGCAGGCCAAGGACCAGGCGGGCCTGGAGCTGGCCATGGCGCAGCTGGAGGGAGACGGCGCGAAAAACTCCAATTACCGCTACGCATGCCCGCAGACACTCGAGTACCTCGAGGGGACCGGGGTCCAGTGTGCTCAGCCGGATGAGGCTTATTTCCGCAAGCTGATCGCTCATGCCGTCAAGGTGGAGTATTTTGAGCAGCCCGAATAGTCGGGAGATTGTTATCACTCGGACAAACCCTTGGGCCGCACTGCGGCAAGCGGATGGTCATGAACTGGCAAGGAAAGAAAAAGGTTAGAACGTGTTAGAAATAAAGACAGAAACGGACGATAGCGAATAATATAGCCGGAGCCGTATGAGGAGCTCGAGTTTTGCAAGGCAGGGTGGGCATGGTATTGTGCAATCTGCGACCGCAGGACATAGCAGACAAAAGCGAGATCTCGTATCATATAGCGCGACAATCAATACACCATCAATGTTAACAGCAATACACCAGCAATTCACCGAGCAATTCACCGAGCGATTCACCAAGCAATACACGAGTAATTCATCAGTAAGATCCAGCTTTAGAAATGAGCAAAAGGGTAGAGGAAGAACCGGACCAACCATCGAATCGATAAAAGCAAAAGCATGACCAGGAGCAAGACCAAAAGTACGACCCAGGTCCGCGGAATAATAATAAGTAACAATAATAGAAAGACAATAGCTATACGACTGTGAAATTGAAATGAATGAATGGTAAAGAACAATACAGAAAGACAGATAAGGAACAACAATCTGCGGGACCTAAGCAATACTAAGGGGATTTGCGGAACTTTGCGGGCTCTTTCGGCAAATGATATTTCCAGCCATATTAGCATTCCCAGTCATACCACTCATCCTTTTCCGTGTTTGCTGAATATTGAAATCGAACGACATGATGCCGTTCGGTTTTTTTTTTTTTTTGTAATCCCTTGAACCTTACGCTGCGTAATGTTTTATATTAGAGCTACCGGTACAAGTCTTCGCGAAGCAAGGGGATGATTATGAACACGCAGTGGAAGGTCGGGGAGCTGGCGGCCATGACGGGACTGACGATCCGGACGTTAAGGTACTACGATCAAATCGGTTTGTTTTCTCCGTCCGGGCATACCGAATCCGGTCACCGGATCTATAACGGGCATGATTTGGCCAAATTGCAGCAAATATTGTCTCTGAAAGAGCTGGGATTGTCGCTGGATGAGGTCAAGGAAATCGTGGATGGGAACGAATTCAGCCCGCTCGACATTGTCCGGATCCAGATGGACCGCCTGAGAAGTACCATCCGGTTGCAGCAGCGGCTCCTGCAGGAGCTGGAAAACGTATCGGCTCTTCTGCAGCATGACCAAACGTTGACGGTCAACGAGTTTACCGCACTGCTTGAAGTGATGAAGAAGAGCAAGGAAAAGTTCTTTTTGGAAAAACGGACAAGCATGGAGCGCAGCCTCGACCGGCTCGGGGAGGCGCTCGGGGAAAACCAGCCGGATCCAATAAATAGGAACAATCCAGGGAGGCCATGACCATGAGTAACGAACGATCTGTCATTCACGAAACATTTGTTATTGAACGCAAGTATCAAGCAGCACCCGCGAAGGTATTTTCGGCCTGGTCCGATCCCGAACTGAAGTCAGCCTGGTTTCCGAAAGCCGACAGCTTCGAGTTTAAGGTAGGGGGGCGCGAAGTCAATGCCGGCGGGCCTTCGGATGGGCCGGTGTTTACCTTTGATGCCGTCTACCAGGAGATCGCAGAGAACGAGCGGATCGTCTATACGTATACGTTGGATCAAGGCGACAGCCGCATGTCCATCTCGGTCGTGTCGGTGCAGTTCCAGGCGTCGGGGCAGGGAACAAGATTGATTTATACCGAACACGGTGCGTTTCTCGACGGACTGGATACAGCCTCGATGCGCGAGCACGGGACCAAGATTATGCTGGATAAGCTGGGGGAAGTCGTAGCTGAGTAGCCCGGTCAAGGTGGTCATTGCAAGATGCAGTACTGCATTCAGATACAACAAGGTCGCCTCAGGGATCCTGAGGCGCCTTTTTTGCATTGAAGGGTCGGTCTTCAGTCTTCAGTTAGAAGTGCCACCGTGTAGAAAAAATCGAATGCATACCGCATGGACTCTGCTATCATATAGATGATGAGGCTTTATACATACAAAAGGAGGGGATTCCATGAACCGAAACGAAGCGCGCAGGGTCGTACCCTTAGGGGAATCGGCGGTTGTGGTGCATCTTGGCGGCACGGTCAGCGAAGATTTGCACCGTGAGGTTCAGGCGCTGACCTGCCGCATTGAGGCAAATCCCTTTCCAGGGTTTGTCGAATGTGTTCCGGCGTTTACGAGCGTGACCGTATTTTATGATCCGTTCGAGCTTGATTTACCGCTGCACGAGACAGGCCGGATGGATTATGTGCAGTCCCTTCTGGAAACTTATATGGCGGACATCCAGGGAACGCCCGAAGCGGAGCCGGTGGTAATCGACATCCCGGTATGCTATGGAGGCGGGTTTGGCCCGGACATAGAAGAAGTCGCCTCCATCAACAACCTGACCACTCAGGATGTGGTCCGCTTCCATACAGCTCAGACCTATCTGGTCTATGCGGTGGGGTTTGCTCCCGGTTTCCCTTATTTGGGCGGGCTCGACAAACGGATCGCCGCGCCGCGTAAACCGTCGCCGCGGCTTGCCATTCCGGCCGGGTCGGTCGGAATCGCGGGGACGCAGACGGGAATCTACCCGGTGGAAACACCGGGCGGCTGGCAGATCATCGGCCGGACACCGCTTCCCCTGTTCAGGCCGGATCAGGATCCGCCCGCGCTACTGCGGGGAGGGGAATATATACGGTTCCGTCAGATTGACGCGGCGGAATACGAGCGGATCAAGGGGGCGCAGTCATGAGCATAACGGTCATAAAACCCGGTCTGATGGCGACGATCCAGGACTTGGGAAGATCCGGCTACGGCAAGTACGGGATCATCGTCTCCGGTCCCATGGACCGCTTCGCGCACCGGACGGCCAATTGGCTGGTGGGCAACGATGAGGGCGACGCCCTCATCGAGGTGACCTGGTCGGGGATGTCCGTCCGTATGGAACGGGAGATGTGGGTAGCCCTGACCGGAGGGGATTTTTCGCCGCAGATGGACGGTGTACCGGTTCCGATGTGGAGGCCCGTTTTTGTCCGAAAGGGCAGTACACTCACATTCACCGGACCGAAGTCAGGCTGCCGGACGTATTTGGCTGTTGCAGGAGGCATTGATGTGCCCGAGGTTCTTGGCAGCCGCAGCACGTATATCCGTGCCGGGATCGGCGGCATGAAGGGAAGGGCGCTGAAGGCAGGGGACATCATTCCAATAGGGACCGGCAATGGCCGGTTGCGGCATCCATCCACAAAGGGAACGCAACCTTTTGATGCGGTGAGGTGGGCGGTTCCGGCCTCGGAAAGGCCCGCTTACAGCGAGCACCCTTACGTGCGGATCGTACGCGGACCGCAATTCGGCGATTTCGACGATGTGAGTCGGCGCGCGCTGCTTGATCATGATTTCCGGGTTACGCCCCAATCGGACCGGATGGGGTACCGGCTGGAAGGTCCGCGGCTGCAGCTTCACCGCCCGCAGGAATACACATCGGAAGGTGTGACGATGGGGACCGTGCAGGTACCGTCCGATGGGCACCCGATCATTCTGATGGCCGACCGCCAGACGCTCGGCGGCTATCCGAAGATCGCCCAGGTTGCCGGTGCGGACCTGCCGGTGGTTGCACAGACACCGCCCGGTTCAACCCTCCGTTTTAGGGAGATCAGTCAGACGGAAGCGGAACAATTATGGATGGATCAGGGCATACGGTTAAGGCGGCTTGCACGGATGATTGCCCTTAAATTAAAGGAGGACGGATGGCTTGGTGGGTTGGATTGACTTGAACTGCGATATGGGGGAAGGATTCGGCGTATACCGGATCGGGGCCGACGAAGAGCTGATGGGGGAAATTACGTCCGTCAACATCGCCTGCGGATACCACGCCGGCGATCCCTCCGTCATGCGGAAGACGGTGAAGCTGGCTTTAAGCCGCGGGGTCGCCATCGGCGCGCATCCCGGTTTGCCGGATCTTGCCGGCTTCGGGAGAAGAAACATGGATATTTCGCCGGAGGAGGCCATGGATTTGGTGACGTACCAAATCGGCGCGCTGCAGGCGATTGCCAAACAGGAAGGCGGGCGTCTTCATCATGTCAAACCGCACGGCGCCCTGTACAACATGGCTGCGGTCTCCGCTCCCCTGGCGGATGCAATCGCCGAAGCTGTCTGCCGTACGGACGAGTCCCTGATTCTCTACGGCCTGGCAGGCAGCGAGCTGCTGGCTGCGGGGACAAGGTACGGGCTCACAACGGCCAGCGAAGTATTCGCCGACCGGACGTATCAGCCCGACGGCACGCTGACACCTCGCAGGCTGCCCCACGCGCTCATCACGGACACCGATCAGGCGGTTCGGCAGGTGATCCGCATGGTGAAGGAAGGCAGGGTAACTTCCGCGGACGGAGCGGAGGTGACTATTCAGGCCGATACGGTCTGCCTTCATGGCGACGGCGAGCATGCCACAGCTTTTGCCAGGGAGCTTCGGGCGCGCCTGAAAGCGGTAGGCATTGGAGTCAGGCCTGCAGGAGTATGACTCTGTCATCAATAAAACCGCAAAAAGACAGTCCGTCAGGCCCTTTATGCCTGATCCTGACTGTCTTTTTGCAGTTCCGCCGCATGATTCAGCATGAGGCCCAGCTGCCTCACGTAAGGTCTCAGCTCGTCGACGGAATCCAGAAAGTTCGTATACACCCGGACCAAAGTCGCGTTCGGTTTATCCTGTTCCAGCTCCCACCGAAGCAGGTCGATCACTTCCAGCAGCTCTTTCTGAATCCGCTCCGGCTGGGGCAGCTCTTTGACCTTTTGGGCAAAATGCTGCAGAAACTCACCCAGGTTCGCCCGCCGGGTCGCAAGGTCCACCGGATTGATGTCGTTAAAATAGGCGCTCGACACCTTGAGAATCGGGACCGGCTCTTTATCGATCATGTCGCGGATGACCGTGTCCATCCGATCTACGCAAAACCGGGCCAGTTCCCCCATCGGGCAGGCGATGGCCGTTTGGACGGCATGGGACAAATATTCCCGCGACATGCCGCGGTAGATCGCCACGATATCCCCAAGATAAGGGGAGATGGAATCGCCGTATGCTTCGTAGAAGCAGTCGCGGTGCCACGTTAGAAACGCGGCGCGCTTTTTTTTCCATTCCACCTGGAAGTTTTCGTTAGCGGTGATCGGCAGCTCTTTGAACTCGCTCGTAAAAAAGTGGTTTTCCAGCATGTATTGAAGCTGAAACTCGATCTTGCGCCGCAAAATTTCCTTCGGCGGGTCCCCCGCCAGCCGCAGCGAGCGATCCAGCTCCCGGGCTTGCTCGAACATCGTCCGGTGCACGAAGGTGAAAACGCCGGTAAACAGGTCCTCTTTCGAAGGAAACACTTTATAAATGCTGCCCTTGGCCATGCCGCATGCTTCCGCAATGTCCTGCATGGAGGCGGCGAAATATCCTTTTTCCTTAAAAATACGCATTGCCGTATTGATAATCTGCTGCTTTTTGATTTGCTCCATCCTTACCACCCCTACACATTTTGACATGATGTCCGCTAAGGGTCAACAAAGGAATTGACACAAAAAACTCAAGAGTCATATAATGAACTAGCGAGTTTTATGCGGATATTTAAGTTGACAGGAGGTGAGCCAAAGCGAGATGCTTTGGCGTGAAGTATGAAAATTTCGGATCAGATCGAAATGCTGGAACTGTCCCTTTCCATGGGCGATCGGGAGATGGTGATTCATCCTGTAGTCATCCGGGATAAGGATTCCTATGTATTGGTAGACACAGGGATGCCGGGCTGCTACGAAAAAATCGTGGAGCTCATGTCTCAGGCTGGGATCGACCCTGCCGCCCCTCATTCCATTATTGTTACCCACCAGGATATCGACCATGTGGGCAGCCTGCCTCAATTTAAGGGCGAGGGCGTTGAGGTATATGCACATGCGGAAGACCAGCCTTACATCGACGGACTCAAACCAATGATCAAATTTAGCGGGGACCGTAAAAAAGGACTGCTGGAGTCGATGCCGGCCCAACTGGCTGAAGCCTTTGAGGCGACCTTTTCCGGAAAGGTGACCAATGTGACCCGCCTTCTTGCCGATGGCGAGAAGCTGCCTTTTGGCGGGGGACTGACCGTCATTTATACACCGGGCCATACTCCAGGGCATATCAGCTTGTATCACGAGCCGAGCAAAACATTGATTACCGGTGACGCCATGGTCGTTAACAACGGCGAGCTGCAGGGACCGAATCCGCCGGTGACGCCGAATATGGACGAAGCGATGCAGTCGATCACCAAATTCAAAGCCTATCCGATCGAAAATGTCATCTGCTATCATGGCGGTCTGTACCAAGGGGATGCCGGGGCGCGAATCGCTGAACTGACTGAGAGCCTGTAATGACAGACACCGCAAGCTTGAACAACAGCCGTTGGAGGAACAACAAATGGCTGCGGTTTTTGGTGACCTGCGTGTTTGCCGTCATCGGCGGATTTATCTTCCAATGGATCCATATGCCGATACCATGGCTGCTGGGCTCCATGGTTTTTGTCATGATCGGCTCCAAGCTGTTTAAAGGCGTTTCTTTCTTTTGGCCGGGGCAGGTGCGGAATACGGGGATGATCATCATCGGTTATACGATGGGATTGTCCTTCACCCTGTCCACACTGAAGCAGATCGGGCATCAGCTGCCGACGATGGTTCTGTTTACGGCGCTGCTGCTGGTCGTTGCTGCGGCGATCGCCTTTATGATCGCTTTTCTGTCGGGAATCCCGTTTCCTACGGTGCTGATGGGCAGCATTCCCGGGGGGCTGAGCCAAATGATCACGCTGGCGGAGGAAGTGAAGGGAATCGATTTGACGGTCGTGACCTTCCTTCAGGTGTCGCGGCTGATCATGATTATTTTCTGTGTGCCTCTTTTGATCTTCAGCCCGCTGTTCCATCCCTCGGGATCGCATGCATCAGGAGCCGCATCTGCGGCGGCATCGGCCGATTGGTCCGCCTTGTTTCCGCATATCTGGCTTTTCGCGGTGGTATGCGTCGTGTTTGCCTTGGTGGGCAAATGGATCAAATTTCCGACAGCCTTTCTGCTGGGGCCGATGATTGGCACCATCCTGCTCAATTTATCGGGATATGAGGGACATTCGCTTCCGCCGGTGGTCCTGAGCCTGTCGCAGCTGATGATGGGTGGGTATATCGGATTGCTGCTCAAACCGGAAAATTTGAAGCACAAAGTGAAAATCATATTGCTCGCCATATTGAGCGGTGTCGTGCTGATTGCATGTTCCCTCGGGCTCAGCGTGCTGCTGACCAAGTTTCACGCGATAACGGAAGTCACGTCATTTCTCAGCCTTTCGCCAGGCGGCATGGATCAGATGGCGCTGATCGCCAAGGAAGTGAACGGGGACCTGTCGGTCGTCACCTGCTATCAGTTGTTCCGGACCCTGTTTATCTTTTTCGCCGTACCGCCGCTGCTCAGGCTGATCTTCAGATCGATGCTTAAAGGAAAAAAATTGGCCAACAGGCCGATGTGATCTATCAACAGCGCAACCTACATGTTTTATCTATTCAACCAGCCATCGCATTTCAGCCTTGGCTGTTTTTTGTATCTTTATGCCGCCAGCCGACGCTGCGCCAGCTAACCCTGCGAATGCTGCAGTGTTATACTTTTGCTGCTGCCGAATATCTTCTATACTATAGTCATTATCGGGCTGACCTATTTGGGAGGAACAAAGCGCATGAGCATATCACATGAATCAAGTGACAAGCCCCTCCAGGTATTTCCGTGCCTGACGGCGGTTTCGCCTGAAGAGTGGCGGGAGTCCGGGCCGTTTATCCGTCGATTTAGCGCCAAATCGCGAATATTCCACCGGGATGATGCGGCGGCATATGGTATGTTCCTTCTCAGTGGAACCGCGAGGATCACGGTGATCGGCGAAAATGGCTCCGAATCTGTCATCAACCTGCTGACGGCGGGAGAAATTTGCTCACTGTTGGTGCTGAGCGGTCTAAGCGGGCGCGAGTATCCCGGTGAGCTGACTGCCGAGACCGAAGTGGAAGTGCTGTTTGTGCGGAAAAGCAGCTTTATGCGTTGGGTACAGGAGTACGAGTCTATTCGCGCCACGGTGTTCGGCGGACTGCTTGACGGCATGCTCCGCATGGTGGAACGGACGCAGCAGCGCCAGACCCTCCCGCTTGACAACCGCCTTGCCGGAGCGCTGCTGCGAATGACGGCCGGGGAAGCGCCGACGGTTCGGATCACCCATCAGGAGCTGGCCGAAGAGGTCGGGTCGGTTCGCGAAGTCGTGACACGGGCACTTGCCCGGTTTCAGCGGAAAGGGTTGATCGAGACCAGCCGGGGAACGGTCCGTATTTTGCAGCGTAAGCTGCTGGAAGAGGAGTTTGGTGACCTGGTCACAGAGGAATCCGGAGCTTCCTGCTAAAGTGGGTTCATGCATCTCATGCATAGAAGATCCATGAGGAGGAATATTCATGACCAACCTGCTGATGACCGGGGACAAAGCCCCGCTCTTCCAATCGATCAACCAGCACGGCGATCCGGTTTCGCTGGACCAATTCCGCGGCCGCAAGGTGCTGCTGTCGTTCTTCCGTAATGCGGCATGCGCTATGTGCAATTTACGCGTTCATCAAATGATCCAGAGGTACCCCGACTGGCGTAGCCAGGGGCTTCAAGTCATCGCGTTGTTTGAATCGCCGGAAGCGAACCTGCACAAGTATGTAGGCGCGCAGCAGGCGCCTTTTTCGCTCATTGCCGATCCGAATGCCGACATCTACAGCCTGTACGGAGTCGAATCGTCGGAATCCAAGACGGAAGCTACATTAGCGCTGCCGAATGTTCATGAACTGACAGATGAAGCGGCGGCTGCCGGTTTTCCGCTTACGCCTGAAGAGGGGGCCAATTTCCACCGCATTCCGGCCGAGTTTCTGATCGATGAAGAGGGGATCGTAAGGACCGCATATTACGGAAAGCTGATTACCGATCACCTTCCTTTCGAATGGGTGGACCGGTTCGCAGCATCCTCCGCGGAGGAGGCACTTATGAAACCGGAGAATCGGTCACGCTAAAAGCCGCTGAAATGAGGCGAGACAATCCCTTACCATTGTATAGATTGCTTGGGACCCAAACAGTCATAGTAGGAATTTCCTTGCTTTGGCTGTTTTTATTTTCGTTTTCTCTAAATATTCCTTTGTGGTAGTATTTGGTCAGGAGGCATGAAGATGAACACGACAACTTTGACTGCGCTTGCCGAGCCTAACCGGCTGCATATTATCGAGCTCATTCGCGACCGTGGCCCCCTGACCATTGGAGATATCGCGAATCGGCTTGAACTCAACCAGCCCCAGACATCCAAGCACGTCCGGGTTCTTCACGAGGCCGGCCTCGTTGAAGTGAAGCCTGCCGCCAACCGGCGAATCATTAAGCTGCGTACCGAACCATTTCAAGAGCTGGACCACTGGCTTGAGTCTTTCCGATCGATGTGGGATGACCGTTTGGATCGCCTGGATGAATACCTGCGGGATATCCAGGGGCGAGATTCATCGGAATGAGCGATATGAATCCCTCATATGAACCGCAAAAAAACATCGCGATGTCGTGATGTTTTTTTTTCCTTAAAGTTGAACCCCTTTTAAGACTGCATGGATGCCCCTAATTCTTCTAAGTCATGTTTTAACCACTCCATAAAACGGCGGGAGACCCGCGAATGGGTCTTTTCCTTGCGCTGGATGACGCCGAGGTAGACAGGGCCGTGATCCGGCAGATCGAAGTCAAGAATCGCGATATTGTCCTTGCGGAAGGCCGGCTCGTTCATGAACGAAAAGTTGAGCCCGATGGTCACGGCGCCATGATTCATGCACGCCCTGAAGATCAGATCCCGGTTATTGGTGGTGAAGAGCACGTCTACCGGGCCATAAAGTGACTGAAAGTCGTCCATATACCACTTCACATAATCGTCGTTATAGAGGACGACGGTCTGCTGCCTTAATTCTTCAGGACCGACCGCGGGCTTCAGGGCGAGCGGCGACGCGCTGCTGATGCCGGCGACCATGTGGACAGGGAGCAGCCGTTCGAAGGCTAGGCCGGTGCGTTCGATCAACCGGTTTTTGAACAAAATGATGAGTCCGAGATCGCTTTTGTCCTGGTTCACATCGTCAATGATGTCCTGCGAGCCTTTTTCCACGATCTCCAGCTTCACGTCCGGAAACTTCTTTTTAAATTCGATCACGACACGCTCAAGAAGAGACATAGGGCTTGGTATGGTCGCCACCCGCAGCCGGCCCTTGACCGTACCCGAAAATCCGCGGGCGGCCTCCAGCAGATCTTCATATTTCTCCAGCGTTTCATACGCTTTTTTGATAATGATTTTGCCTTCGGGAGTCAGGGTGACTCCGGATTTGGATCTGGTAAAAATGCTGATCCCCCACTCCGATTCCAGACTGGTGATGGCTTGGCTGACCGCTGAAATTGTCACATGAAGCTGCTCGGCCGCTTTGGAAATCGAACCGGCCCGCGCCACCTCCACCAAGTACTCCAGCTTTTCCGTATTCATGAAGCATCGTCCTTTGATCTTTAAGTTTTTCTTAAACAAAATTCAATAGGTTTAAATTTTGCTGAATCTCAAGACATGTTAACATAATGATGTGAGATATGAAAGGAAGGGATTCATGATGAGACTCGAAGGAAAAGTTGCACTGATTACAGGCGCAGGCGCCGGGATCGGCAAGACGACGGCTCTCCGCTTTGCGGAAGAAGGCGCCAAAGTCGTCGTTACCGATATTGATCTCGACAGCGCCAAGCAGACGGCTGCGGAAATCACGCAGACCGGCGGCGAAGCTGCAGCATTCCGTCATGATGTCAGTAATGAGGACGAATGGAAAGAAATTGCGAATGCCGCGGTTCAGCAGTTTGGCCGCATCGATATTTTGTTCAACAATGCCGGCATTTATTTCATCAAGCCGCTGGCCGACATCGAACTGGCGGAATGGAACCGGATGATGGCGATCAACGTGACCGGCGTTTTCCTTGGAATGAAGCACGTGATGCCGCTCATGGCCAAACAAAAGGGTGGCTCCGTCATTAACGCATCCTCCATTGCGGGGCTGACGGGCGCATCCGGCCATATCGCTTACGGAGCTTCTAAAGGTGCGGTCCGGACAATGACCAAGGACGCCGCGATCGAATACGCAGCCGCAGGCGTTCGGGTGAATTCAATCCATCCGGCCTACATCAACACCGCCATGGGCGCTTATGCGTCCGAGGTGAGCCAAATGTCCGAAGCCGAACTTGGTAAAAAGGTAGCGCCGATGGGCCGTTTCGGTACGGTGGAGGAAGTAGCGAATCTGGTGGTATTCCTGGCATCGGACGAGTCGTCGTATTCCACGGGATCCGAATTTGTCATCGACGGCGGGGCAACGGCTATCTAAGAGTCTGTACATTAAAGTGAATTCATAGGAGCGTGTTCAATCATGAAATTTGATTCCAAAGTAGCGATTGTTACCGGCGGCGCCAGCGGCATCGGGGAAGCGACGGTACGGATGTTTGCCTCCGAAGGGGCGAAAGTCGTTATCGCCGATTTTTCGGACAGGGGTCAGACCCTCTCAGAGGAGCTGAACGCTCAGGGTTACGATACGCTGTTTGTCAAAACAGACGTGACGCAAGAAGCCGAGGTGCAGCGAATGGTCGAGCAGACGGTCGCCAAGTTCGGCAAGCTGGACATCCTGTTCGCCAACGCGGGTATCGCCAAGGACGGACCGGCGGACCGGTTATCGTCGGACAGCTGGCAGCGGACGATTGACATTAACCTCACGGGTGTATTTTTGAGTGACAAATATGCGATCCAGCAGATGCTCGCCCAAGGAACGGGCGGGGCGATCGTGAACTGCGGATCCATTCACAGCCATGTAGGCAAGGCGGGTGTCACGGCCTATGCGTCCGCCAAGGGCGGGGTGAAGCTGTTGACCCAGTCAATGGCAGCCGATTATGCCGCCAAGGGCATCCGGATCAATGCGGTGTGCCCGGGATATATCGACACGCCGCTCATTCAGGGCAGGGACGAAGCCATTACCGCACATCTGACAGCCCTTCATCCGATGGGACGGCTCGGCAAGCCGGAGGAAGTCGCCAAAGCCGTGCTGTTCCTGGCGAGTGAGGATGCTTCCTTCATCACTGGCGCCAGCTTGCTGGTCGACGGGGGATACACGGCGGTATAAGAGGAGTACCTGCTGGGCATGATAGAGTACTAAACCGATACAGCGCAGAATATGGAGTGGGGGCAACCCCGTAATGCTCCTGTTCTGCGCTTTTTTGTATTAAATGATGCCTGGATACTCTTAGGATATGTAAAAAGAAATTCGCTTATCAACTTGATCACAACGGGTAAGACAGGGTGGGAGTTCTCGATTTTGCTGATCGGAAATGCCGTATTTTGGTGGACCCGGTTATTTTTTAAGCGGAAAACAGAGTAAATATCGTAAGCAGCAGAAGGTGAACGAAGCTCTGCTATAGAAATTAGCTGTATGGCTGATATTCCGATGCTTGCACGCAGCGGCATGGATATGCGCAGCACTATAACAGCAGGGAGGTAGCTCGTTGTGACTAACCATCCATCGCAGACGCCGGAAATTCAGGCTTATCTGGACCGGATCGGATTCCAAGGCAAGCTGGACAATGGGGCGGACACGCTGGCGGAACTGCAGCACTGCCACATTTACAGCGTACCCTATGAAAATTTGGATATTTTAAACGGTGTGCCCCTATCGCTAGACATCCCGGACCTATATGACAAAATCGTCGTGCGCCGGCGCGGCGGATACTGCTTTGAGCTCAATGCGCTGTTTGGCTGGCTGCTGGGCGAACTGGGATTTCCCGTGACCCACTATTTCGCCAGATTTTGGCGCGATGAGGATAACCTGCCCCCGAAGCGCAGGCATCATGTGCTTCAGGTTGAAGCAGAAGGAGCACGCTATTTATGCGATGTCGGGGTAGGCGGAAATGTTCCCGGCAGGCCGGTGCTGATCAAGGAGCATCTGGAACAGCCGCAGGGAACCGAATGCTATCGCCTGGACCGGGATCCGTTTTTCGGCTGGCAGCTGATGGAGCGGAAAGGGGAGGATTGGCGGCTCATTTATTCTTTTGCCGAAGAGCCCCAGCTGCCGCGGGATTATGTGATGGCCTCATTCTGGTGCGAGCATGCTCCGGAATCGATTTTCAGACAAGGTCCGATGGTGTTTATCCGCACGCCGGAAGGGCGAAACACGGTCGCTGGCGACGAATTCCGAATCTTTGCCGGCAAGGAGGTGCGCATTCTCACTCCCCGGACACCGGAAGAGAAGCGGGATGCGTTCAGGCAGTATTTTGGCATTGTCCTCCCTGAATAAAATGACTGCTGCTCCCATTAAGATTGGGCGTGGGCAGCAGTATCATAATGAAAAGTGCCGTCTCCCTTTGAAAGGGATAACGGCACTTTTTTTGCGGTTGACGGTACACACTAAAATACGCTCCGAACTAACCCGCCGTCGATCCGCAGCGCGGCCCCGTTGATCGCAGAGGAGAGAGGACTGCTGATAAACGTAACGAGGTGAGCAATTTCCTCCGGCCGGATCAACCGCTGAATGATCGAGGTCGGCCGGTTTTCCCGCATGAAGCGCTGCTCAGCCTCCCCGATCGTTAACGATTCCCCCGGATACAGGGTATCGAGCATTGTCTCAACCCCCTGTGTCAGGGTGGAGCCGGGCATCACGGTATTAACCGTCACGTTCGTGCCCTTGGTCAGCTCGGCCAGGCTGCGGGAGATCGACAGCTGCATCGTCTTGGTGGCGCTGTAATGCGCCATCTCCTGCGACGGCATAACGGCGGCTTCGCTGGCAATGAAAATAATTCTTCCGCGGTCCTGCTGCATCATGCGTTTCAGATAATGCCGGCTCAAGCGGACACCGCTCATAATGTTGACCTCAAAGAAGCGGAACCATTCCTCATCCGGGATATCGAAAAATTCGGCAGGTTCAAAAATGCCCAGATTGTTCACCACGATATTGACATCCGGATGCTGTTCCATCATGGTGAGGCAGCCTTGTTCCGTTCCCAGATCGGCGACTGCGGGAACGAGTTCGGCTCCGGTATGCCGCCCCCGGATTTCTTCGATCGTTTCGTGGACCTTGTCTTCACGGCGGCCGTTAATCAGAACCTTGGCCCCTTCTGCAGCCAGGGAAGACGCGATAGCCTTGCCGATGCCGGAAGTGGAACCGGTGACTAGCGCGGTTTGTCCAGATAGCTGAAGCTCCATAATGATACCCTCCTCCATAAGAATCCCCAAATAGGATCCCTACAATTTAATCTTTTATACCACTAGTTTCCAGTTCTTCATTCTAACTGTCAAGCCGGCCGCGCATCAAAAAGTTCAAAACTTCAGACATCTGTCACTTGCCGGCCGGAACCGAGGCGTTGTTTGCCAGTGATCGGAGTAACGATTCTAGCAGAATGGCTTTGATCTATGAAAATCGAGGTGCAGTACAACTCTCCGCTCGGCGCATACCTGATCAATATCGGCTCGGTCGTCATCGGCATCATCGTGCTGCTTACCTGGTCGCTCCGCAAGAAAAACAGGGTGGACTGGAACCGCATAGAGCCGGAAGACGCTAAGCAGGTAAGTTAAGTACAAGCATAATCCGGAAAGAAAAACCGATGGAAGGCGGGCTCTCTGGGAGCCCGCTTTTGTCATTCGTGCAGAACGGTGTAGACGTGCGGTATTGTGAGCAATCAGGGGGAATGGCGGGCTGGGAGGATTCCGGGCATGGTTTTCCCGTACATTTCCACCGTTTTCCTGCCTTGTGCGCTCCTTTTGGCTGAGAATATAATCAGCTTATTACACGACATATCGAAGAAGGAGAAGTCATGGGAATATGGGTGCGTGAACGGTCGTTTTACAGCATGTTTATCCGGTTAACCGTGCTGATCGGACTGCAAAATATCATTACGCTTGGCGTCAATTTGTCCGATAATCTGCTGCTTGGAGGATACAGTGAATCCGCGCTGTCCGGGGTTGCGCTGGCCAACCAGATCCAGTTTATTTTGCATATGCTAGTCATGGGCGCGGCCGAAGGGCTGGTCATCCTGTCCTCTCGAAATTGGGGAGCCAAAAATATAGACGCCATCAAACGGGCCTCCAGCATCGGGATGCGGATCGCCCTGGCTGTAAGCGTGATCATGTGGGCGATCGTTTTTTTCTTCCCGCACGGCTGCCTGTCGCTGTTTACGAACGAGCAGAATGTGATCGCGGAAGGGGCGAAGTATTTAAAGATTATCTGTTTTTCGTACATATTTTTTGCGGTGACCAACATTTTGCTAGCGGCGCTCCGCAGCGTCGAGGTCGTGCGGATCGGCTTTCTCGTTTCGCTGTCCACTTTGATCATTAATGTGTGCCTGAATTACCTCCTGATTTATGGCCACCTGGGCTTCCCGCGCCTTGGGGTGAGCGGTTCGGCCATCGCCACACTGACCGCAAGGGTGATCGAATGCGTGATCGTCCTCACCTTCGTGAAGAAGTTCGATCAGCGGATCCGCTTTAAGCTGAAAGATTTTTACAGCATCGACAAGTCTCTGTTTAAGCAGTATCTGCGGATCGGATCACCTGTGCTGATGGCCAACCTGCTGTGGGCCGTATCGATGGGTGCCCAGACCGCCATCCTGGGGCATATGGGCGAGGCGGCGATCGCCGCCAACAGCGTGGCGAACACGATTTTTCAGCTGGTCACGGTCGTTACTTACGCATCGGCCAGCGCGACGGCGGTCATCATCGGCAAGACGATCGGGGAAGGGAATACGGGTAAGGTCATTTCCTACAGCAAAACGCTGCAGCTGCTGTACTTGCTCATCGGCGTACTGACCGCGGTCCTGCTGTTTGCCGTGAAGGACGTCGTCCTCGATCTGTATGCAATATCGGAGAGCTCCAAAACGCTGGCCCTGCAGTTCATGACCATTCTGTCGGTGACGGTCGTCGGTACGGCATACCAGATGCCTGCCTTGACCGGCATTGTCCGCAGCGGAGGAGACACCAAGTTCGTACTGTACAACGACTTCATTTTCATGTGGCTGATTGTGCTGCCGGCTTCGGCGCTGTGTGCGTTTGTGTTTGATCTGTCGCCGGTTATTACGTTTATGTGCCTCAAATGCGATCAAATCCTGAAATGCTTTGTTGCGATCGTAAAAGTGAACAGGTACCGCTGGATCCGGGTGTTCGACGAGCGTGGCGGGAAGCCAAAGGACGCTGGCGGCAATGTCGCGACCTGATACAGGATGATCACCATCCGGCAGGCGGCCTAAAGGGAAGGAGCGATTCGCTTAAGATGATATGGGACTGCGCGATCATCGGCGGAGGACCCGCCGGACTGAATGCCGCATTGGTGCTGGGGCGCTCCCGCAGGACGGCGGCGCTGATCGATAATGACCAGCCGCGAAACCGGGTCACACGGGTATCGCATGGCTATCTGACGCGGGACGGTGTCCGCCCCGAACAATTCCGAAGCTTGGCATATGAGGAGATCGGGAGGTATCCTACCGTTCGCCGGTTCATGGCAACGGCTCTGGAGGTGCATCCGGCCCGTGGTGCTTTCCGCGTTATCACTTCGATGCGGGAAGAAGTGTGGGCCAGAACGCTGATTCTGGCTACCGGGCTGCACGAAACGTTGCCCCGCATTCCCGGCCTAGAGCCGCTGTATGGAAAAAGCATCTTTAATTGCGTTTATTGCGACGGCTATGAGCTGCAGGACCGGCCATTGTTTGTGCTGTCGGAGCAGCCGGGACTGTATCACTTCGTCAAGACGGTGCACCATTGGAGCCGGGATTTAATCGTCCTGACGAACGGCAAGCCTGTTCTCACGTCCGGGGAAAAGGAAAGGCTCCAGGTCAAGGGGTTGCATGTTGTGGAGGAGCCGATTCATTCGTTCAGGGGAGACGGGGGGCAGTTAACGGAAGTTGTATTTCACAGCGGTGCATACGTACCGCGAGCCGGAGGCTTTATCGTACCCCATTGGTCGCAGAAGGCTCCCTTCGCGGCGCAGCTGGGCTGCCGGCCCGATGGAGCGGGCGGCATTGCCGTGGATGAACTGGGTAGAACGAGCGTAAAGGGTGTGTACGCTGCTGGCGATACCGCCCGTTTCGGGCCTTCGCAGCTGATCATTGCCGCAGGTCAGGGGAGCAAAGCCGCCATGGCAGTGAATGCGGATCTGATCGATGAGGAGTTTTGATGGGAACGATGCTCGTTGTAGAACCAAGCTCAGCATGTATAAAATCGTACATCGTATCCGTGCCACGGGCCATATTCCCGGTTTCTACTTGGGAATACGGCCTTTTTTAGTATGGATGATCCAACCGATCAAGCAATTGATCCGCTACGCTTTGCTCGGCCACAGACAAGTCGCCTGTTTGCTTCAACTGTTCCAGTTTCCCTTTAACCTGAGCGGTATTCTGATCACTTAGACCATAAGCCAGATGGGATACTACGGACTCAATTTGAGATGGAGTTTCCAATCCTGCGAGTGCTTCGATGAATTTGGATGGTTCCCGCGTGTACAGCTTGGCCAGAATGGCCGCATAACTCTCGGCAGAAGCCCCGTCCGTACCGTTACCTGCTCTTACGATGTTAGGATAATCTCCGGCTTCGATCTTATCCAGTTGTTTATAGAGATACTCAACGGTCTCAAGCGTCTTATGGCCGCTGATCCGGTTATACGTCGTCCAATTGATCCCTGCAATTTGCCGCATCATTTGAGCCACTTTCTCCTCATCGCCAATGTCTGTCCGGGAATAGATTTCATACAGCGCTTTTTCCGCGGCGATCTTCCCGCCTCCTTTTGGAATGACGGCCGCTTGCAGGGAACCCTTCGTCCCGGATTGACCGGCCGAATCGGCGGAAGGCTGCTGCCCGGAAGTGCTGGAGCTACTTGGCGTAGACCCTGTAGTAACGTGATTTGAATCCGAAGAATCGGCACAGGCGCTGAGCGATCCGCACAGTATCGCACACACGGCAAACAACGTAAATTTGTGGTTCATCAGAAATCTCAACCCTTTCTTGTATATCTGGATACATATTCCAGACGGTATAAAGGGATAAAAGTTGCTGTGGACCGGGAGAATTAACAAATTTATACAGCAGAGGATGAGAAAATTATCGTATCGGCATCCGTCAGCTAGGCTTTTTGACAACCTATCTGCCATAGTCAGAAACCAAGCGTTACTTACGAACTATCTTCATCTGCTATAATTAGGTCTAATGATGCGTTAAGGAGGCCGCCCAAGTATGGCGAATTCAGTTTTTGAGCTGCTCGAGATCGATGACAGCCTTCCGTTTGACGTATCCCTGCACAGTGTGAATTACGTGCCCAGCCACTGGCATAACAGCGTTGAGATCATTTTTGTGCTGCGGGGAACGCTTGAGGTTTCGATCGACACGGTCAGCCATACGCTCAAGGAAGGGGATGTGCTGCTGATTAACCAGCATCATGTCCATGAGGTCATTGGCCTGGACATGAACATTATCGCCACCTACCAAATTCCAACCGCTTATTTGAAAGAGCATATTGCAGGTTTTGAGGGCTTTTCCTTTGCATTTCAGGCCAGTAAGGCCGGGCCGGAATCCCGCGATGCCGTTTCCCGGCTGCGCCGGCTGCTTGCCGAGATGGTCCAGCTCAAATACAAGCAGACAGAGACGTACGGACTGGAGATGCAGGCCGCGATGCTTGGCGTTCTTTCCATCCTGGTCAAGCAGTTCAAGGTTCCACTGTCCGAAGGCGGCATCAGTGAGCGGTACATGGACCGGATGCTGCGGATTATTACGTATATCGATAACCATTACCGCGAGCCCATCACCCTTCAGTCCATAGCAGACCGGGAGTTTCTGTCCGTGCCTTATTTATCGAAATTTTTCAGCGAAAATATCGGACTGAATTTTCAGGCTTATCTGACCAGCATTCGGTTAAAAAATGCCGTCGAGGATCTGCTGCGACAAGAGGAAATCCCCATCGCCGATTTGGCCATGTTTCACGGTTTTCCGAACGCCAAGTCGTTCTATTCCGCGTTTAAGAACAGATACCATGTGACGCCGAACGAATATCGGAAACAGTACCGGCCGGAGCCGGGAAAGAAGAAGGAAAAATCGACTTCGAATTATATGGAGTTCAATCAATCCAGCGCTCTCGGGATTATCAATCAATACCTGGAGCGGGGCGCATCGCCGGGCGACAGGGAAGTGCATTCGCTGGAAACGCTCACCCGCCAGGTGGATGCGGCCGTGAGGACCCAGGCGATATCGCATACGTGGAAAAACTTGATCACGATCGGCAAAGCCAAGGAAGGACTTCATGCCGACGTTCAGCGGCAGCTCCGTTACGTTCAGGAGCGGTGCCCGTTTCGCTTTTTGCGTTTTCACGGCATTTTTGATGACGGCATGATGGTTTACAACGAGAGGGAGGACGGGCAGCCCGTCTACAATTTCCGGCTCGTTGACCAATTATTTGATTTTCTGCTCTCCATTCATCTGAAGCCGTTTGTGGAGCTCGGGTTTATGCCGTCCGCGCTCGCGGCCGATCCGGAGAAGGGGCTCTATTTTCGCAGAAGCTATACAAGCCCGCCAAAGTCACTCGACACCTGGTGCGAGCTCATTGACCGCTTTATCCGGCACTGCATGAATAGGTACGGTCCGGCGGAAGTCGAGAGCTGGATGTTCGAATTTTGGAACGAGCCGGAGCTCGAGGTGTATTGGCCGGGAACGGATGAAGAGTACTTCGAGTTGTATTCCCGGACTTTCCATACGATGAAGAACATTTCGCGGAATTTGCGGATCGGGGCGCCAGGGCGGATTATAACGCTTCGCTCCAACTTGTTCAGCGAGCGGTTTTTTGCCTTTTGCCGGGAGCGGGATTGCCTGCCCGATTTTATCCCGTGCCATTTTTATCCACATGAAAATCTGGAGGGTTTTTTCGAGCCGGATGAAGAACAAAGCGAGCTGCGCAAACTGGAGCCGTACCGCATCCTGCTGGAGGAGTTCCGGGGCATTTCACCGAACCCGGATTATTTACGGGACATGCTGACCCGGGAGAAGCAGCTTCTTGAAAAGGAAGGCCTGTCGGACCGCGAGATATACCTGACGGAATTCAATTCCACGGCATTTCACAGGGAGCTGACCAACGATACGCTGTACAAGGCGGCATACATCGCGAAAAATTTGATCGATAATCTCGACCGGATTCAGGGCTTCGGCTACTGGGTGCTCAGCGACAATATCGAAGAAACGTCGGCATCCCCTGCGTTGTTCCATGGTGGGCTGGGTTTGATAGCCCAATACGGAATTCCGAAGCCGGCTATGTATGCCTACGAACTGCTGGCCAAGCTGGGGGATCAGCTTATTGAACGCGGCGAAGGCTACATAGTGACGAAGAGTGCGAATGCCTATCAGATACTGTGCTTCAATTACTGCCACTTCGATGACCTGTATGCCCTGGGGGATACTTCGTTCGTAACACCGACCAGCCGGTACAGTGGGTTCAAAAACGAGAGAACCGTCAAGCTGGAATTCCAGCTGGATGGAATAGACAGCGGCAGGTATACAATCGTCCGCCGTTCCTTGAACCGGTCGAGCGGGAGCAGCTTTGACATGTGGGTGGAAATGGGTGCACCGTCTATCATGACCGGGGAGGATCTGCATTACATCAAGCAGAGATCAGAGCCCGGTCGCCATATCACCCAAGTTGATGTGGAGAACCGCCATATGACCTGTACCTTTACCCTGGAACCGCACGCAGTCGAGCTCGTCGAGCTGATTCCGGTCATTTGATGCGGGGTTGTGTCAATTTTTAACCTGAATTTTCGCTGTGTGAAGTGAAACGCTTACAAACGAATTAAAAATGGCCATAAAAGACTGCAAACCGCCGCCTCTCCTGAGCTGGGCGGTTTGTTTTATAATTGGTTTGTAAACGTTTTCAACCAATGAGGAGGTCAACCCATATGGCTAAAGCAAAAATTATCGGTCAAACGATCACGCCATTCAAACGGCTCACTTTCGGTATCATGTTCGGATATGCCTGCATGATGCTGGCTCTCATGACACCTGCAACGCTTCTATTAACTTTTAAAATGGTCGAAATCGATCCGAACGGCTATACCTCCTCCTACGGCTTGGTATCCGGGATTGGCGCCTTTTTTGCCTTAATCGGCAACCCGCTCGGCGGAGCGATCAGCGACCGGACCAACATCTCCTTCGGCCGCCGGCGCACATGGATTCTGCTCGGCCCGCTGTTTGGCTGTGCCGCACTGCTGTGGGTCGGAATGTCCACGCAGATCTGGCAGATCATCATCGGCTGGGCGATCGCCCAATTGTTCTTCAACTTCGGCATGGCCGCGTACACAGCGCTGATTCCTGATCAGGTGAAGGAAGAGAAGCAGGGAACGATCTCCGGGCTGCTGGGTACCGTGTTACCGGTAGCTATGGCGCTGGGCATGGTGCTAATGACGGCCATGACGGACGCCTCCTCGACGACGAAATGGAGCCTGCTTGCGGCCATCGGGATCGTGGGGCCTATCATCAGCCTGTTTATTATCCAGGACGGAAAAGTGCAGATCGAACACATGGCGCAGGAAAAGATGACGCTTGGCGAAAAGCTGAGCAGAGTATATCCAAATCCGCGAAAATTTCCGGCGTTCAGCTGGGCGGTCGTATCCAAGTTTCTGTTAATGATGGGGTACTGCAGCAGCTTGTACCTGACCGTTATGCTGGTTAACCGCATGGGCTATAGTGAAAGCGCTGCAACCGCAGCCGTGGCTACCATCAACATCGTGTCCATGGTGGCGATGGCGATCACGAGTATTTTCGGCGGCGTCTTATCCGATAAGTTCCGCAAGCAAAAGCCGTTCCTGTATATCTCGGCACTCATTATTATCGCAGCCATTCTCATCTATGCCTTTATCGCGCATAACACGGCATTTATCGTAGCATCCGCCGTGATGGGACTCGGGTTCGGCTGTTTCACGGCGGTTGATATGGCACTGGTTTCGCGAATCCTTCCGAACAAGGAAGACGCGGCCAAAGACTTCGGCATTATGAACGTAGCTAACGCACTGCCGCAGTCGATCGTGCCGGCCATCGCACCGCTGCTGCTGAACATCGGCGGCTGGTCCTTCTTCTATATCGTGCTTGCGGTCTGCGTCGTGGCCGGGGTGGCCGCGCTCAAGCCGCTGCCTGAAGTCGGGGAGCACGCCGGTGAAAGTAATCCAACCAATCTGGAAATTGGGAGAAGCGTATCATGAAACGAAATCTGACAGACATCATCTCTCAAATGACCTTAGAAGAAAAAGCCAGCTTATGCTCGGGGCTGAATATGTGGCAGACCAAACCGGTTGAGCGCCTCGGCATTCCGTCCATTGTGATGACGGACGGTCCGCACGGCCTGCGCAAGCAGGCCAACCCCGGGGACATGTCGAGCAAGACGGTACCGGCCACCTGCTTCCCGAGCGGAGCGGGTCTGGCATCTTCCTGGGACCGCGAGCTGATCCGGGAGGTCGGCGCCGCGATCGGCGAGGAGTGTCAGCAGGAGGACGTACAGATTATCCTCGGGCCTGCGGTCAATATTAAGCGGTCACCGCTATGCGGCAGAAACTTCGAATATTTCTCGGAGGATCCGTACCTGTCCTCGGAAATGGGTGTGAGCCATGTGAAAGGCGTCCAAAGCCAAGGCGTCGGAACGTCGGTGAAGCATTTTGCGGCCAACAATCAGGAGACGCTGCGCAACTCGATTAACGCCGTGGTCGACGAGCGGACACTGAACGAAATTTACCTGCGCAGCTTTGAGGGCCCGGTCATCGAAGGTGATGCCTGGACCGTGATGTGCGCCTATAACCAGGTGAACGGCGATTACTGCTCGGAGAACGATTACCTTTTGAACCAGGTGCTGAAGCAAAGATGGGGCCACGGCGGACTGGTCATGACCGATTGGGGCGCCATCAATGAACGGGTGAAGGGACTTAAGGCCGGACTGGAACTGGAAATGCCTTATGTCGGTCCGGAGCATGACCTGATGATCGTAGAGGCCGTTCAATCCGGAGAACTGGAAGAGGCCGTGCTGGATGAGGCGGTTCGCCGTCTGCTCACTGTCATATTTAAAGGATACGATGGTAAAAAGGAAGGCTTCGCCTACGACGCAGAGGCTCATCACCAACTTGCCCGGCGCGCGGCCGCGGACTGTATGGTTCTCTTAAAGAATGAGGGCGGCCTGCTCCCGCTGAAGCCGGAGCAATCGGTCGCCATCATCGGCGCATTCGCCAAGCATCCGCGATACCAGGGCGGCGGCAGCTCGCACATTACTCCGACCCGGATGGACGCTCCGTTCGATGCAATTGCGGGAATGTCTGCTGACTGTGCGTTTGCCCCGGGCTACCTGCTCAAAGGCGGCGAGGCCGACGACAGCTTGATCGAAGAAGCTGTGAAGCTGGCGCAAAGCAAAGACGTGGCCGTCATCTTCGCCGGCCTGCCGGATTCGTTCGAATCCGAAGGCGTCGACCGCACACGGCTGGATATGCCTTCCTCGCACATCCGCCTGATCGAGGCAGTCGCGGCGGCGCAGCCCAACACGGTTGTCGTGCTGTCCAACGGATCGCCGGTGACGATGCCTTGGCTTAAGCATGTCCAAGCGGTGCTGGAAGGCTATCTGGGCGGGCAGGCGACGGGAAGCGCAGCGGCCGACGTGCTGTACGGGAAGGTGAACCCAAGCGGCAAGCTGGCGGAGACATTTCCCGTTCGGCTGGAACAGACGCCGGCGTTCCTGAATTTCCCGGGGGGCAAGAGCGAAGTGACGTACGGGGAAGGCTTGTTCGTGGGCTACCGGTATTATGAAGCGAAAAAAGAGGAGCCGCTCTTCCCATTCGGTTACGGTCTAAGTTACACAACCTTTGCTTATGAGGATATCCGGGCTGACCGAACGTCTATGAAGGATACCGACACCGTCAACGTGTCTGTTACCGTTCGCAACACCGGTACGGTGGCGGGCAAGGAAATCGTGCAGCTGTACGTCAAGCCGCTGGAGAGCCATGTCGTCAGACCAGTCAAGGAGCTGAAGGGGTTTGCCAAGGTTCATCTGCAGCCGGGTGAAGCGAAGACGGTCCATTTTGTGCTGGATCAACGGGCTTTTGCCTACTTCAATACCGATATTCATGACTGGTTTGCCGAATCCGGTGCTTACGACATCGTTGCAGGTCCATCATCGGCGGATACGCCCCTGTCCGTCACCCTGAGCCTGGAATCGACCGGGATTCCGTTCCGTAAAGTGGGGCGCAACACCAAATTCTACGAGCTGATGGCCATCCCCGAAACGGCTGCGTTTGCCGAAGAAGCGATAGAGGGCAGCCTGGAGCGCCTGAAACAGATGGGAGCTATGTTTGCAGAGAGCATGGGAGACGACGGAATCGCCGAGCTGTTCGAGGCCGTGGTGAAGTGGCGGAAGTATGACGCCCTGCGCTCGCTGTCCGGCATGATGGGCGGGGGAACGTCGGAAGCGGATTTATCGAAAATCATCGACGATCTGAACACCAAGCTGAAACTGAATTCGTAATTCCGATGATGGATTGGAGGAAAGAGAACATGTCGAATACAAAAGCTGCGCTAAATATAGAAGAAATTCGTTATGTGAACAATCCCGATGGGCCGACGCTGGGCTATTCGGCTGCCTCGGGCGTAAAGATCCTGGAACAGGACGGCCTTTATTTCAAGGACCTGAGCAGGGACGGCCAACTGGATCCTTATGAGGATTGGCGGCTGTCGCCTGTAGAGCGGGCCAAAGATCTGGCGTCCAAGATGACGACCGAGCAAATTGCCGGTCTGATGCTGTACAGCCGGCATCAGGCGGTGCCTGCGGCGAGCGGAGGCTGGTTCTCCGCAACCTACAGAGGCAAAGCCTTTGAAGAGAGCGGCGTCAAGCCTTGGGAGCTGACCGATGAACAGCTTCATTTTCTGGCACAGGATCACGTGCGGCATATCCTGGTTACCACTGTGGAGAGCCCGGAGACCGCTGCCAAGTGGAACAATCGGGTGCAGGCGTTTGCCGAAGGGCATGGCCTCGGCATCCCGGCCAACAACAGCTCAGATCCGCGGCACGGCTCCGACTCCAGTTCGGAGTTTAACGCAGGCTCCGGCGGCGCCATCTCCATGTGGCCGGAAACCTTGGGGCTGGCGGCGACTTTTGACCCGGAGGTGACGCGGAAATTCGGGGAGATCGCCTCGAAGGAATACCGCGCATTGGGGTTGTCGACGGCGTTGTCCCCGCAGATCGATATCGCCACCGACCCGCGCTGGTTCCGCTTCAACGGAACGTTCGGGGAAGATTCGGCGCTGGCGGCCGATATGGCCCGGGCGTACGTCGACGGCTTCCAGACTTCGGAGGGAGAACGCGAAATTCAGGAAGGCTGGGGCTATGACAGCGTCAACGCCATGGTGAAGCATTGGCCGGGGGGCGGATCCGGTGAAGGCGGCAGAGACGCCCATTTCGGCTGCGGCAAGTATGCGGTCTATCCCGGGAATAATTTCGGCGAGCATCTGATTCCGTTTACAGAAGGCGCCTTCAAGCTGTCCGGGAAGACGGGCAAAGCCTCGGCCGTCATGCCGTATTACACCATTTCGGCGAATCAGGATACCGTGAACGGCGAAAATGTAGGCAATTCCTATAACGCCTGGCTGATCGGAGATCTTCTTCGCGATCAGTACGGATACGATGGCGTTGTGTGCACCGATTGGATGATTACGGCCGACGAGTCCCCTGCCAAGGATTCTTTCCTCAGCGGCAAGCCGTGGGGTGTGGAGGAACTGACCGTCGGTGAACGGCATTACAAGCTGCTGATGGCCGGGGTGGACCAGTTCGGCGGCAACAACGAAATCGGACCGGTGCTGGAAGCCTACGGAGTCGGGTTGCGCGAGCACGGAGAAGACTGGATGCGGCAGCGGTTCGAGCAGTCCGCCGTCCGGCTTCTGGTCAATATGTTCCGGCTCGGATTGTTCGAGAATCCGTATCTTGACCCGGATACGAGCGCCCGAGTTGTCGGAAACGCCGAATTTATGCGCGAGGGGTATGAGGCCCAGCTGAAGTCTGTGGTGCTGCTGAAAAATAAAAATGCGGTGCTGCCGCTGAAGGCCGGGAAAAAGGTATATATTCCGAAGCGATATACGCCGGCCGGAACCGACTGGTTTGGCAACCAAACCCCGGAGAAGCTGGAGTATCCGGTCAGTCTGGAGCTGGTATCCAAATATTTTACGGTGACGGATCAACCGGATGAGGCGGACTTTGGCCTGGTTTTCATTGCCTCCCCGAAATCGGGCTTCGGTTACAGCCAGGAGGACGTGGAGCAGCGGGGGAACGGGTATGTACCGATCAGCCTGCAGTACCGGACTTATACAGCCGAGCATGCACGGGAAGTGAGCCTGGCGGGCGATCCGCGTCCGGAAGACGTGCTGAACCGTTCTTATAAGGGGAAAAGCGTTACGCCTCAAAATACGACAGATTTGGACGCGGTGCTGGACACCCGGAAGGCGATGAAAGGCAAGCCGGTCATCGTGTCGATGCTGCTCTCGAATCCAGCGGTGGTGAACGAATTCGAGTCCGAAGCGGATGCGATTGTAGCCGATTTTGGCGTTCAGGCGCAGGTGATTATGGAGATCCTGACTGGCAGAGTTGAGCCTTCGGGACTGCTGCCGATGCAGATGCCGGCCCATATGAAGACGGTTGAGGAGCAGCTGGAGGATGTGGCTCATGATATGGAATGCCATGTGGACTCTGATGGCAACACGTACGATTTTGGCTTTGGCTTGAATTGGGTTGGCGTTATCGAAGACGAGCGAACGCGGAAATACCGGAAGCGTTGAAACAATGAAGCGGGCTTTTTTTCGGACCTTCAACGCCGAACGTCCGTTGGCGCAGTGGCACCCCTCAATAGCTGCTTGATTAGACTCAAGTTTATGTTTTCCGTGTCTTTATAAAGTTTGGCTATATTTAATTTTGGCGTTGAAGCGGCTGGAGTTCTCTGCTACAATTCCAAGCAGAAAGGCGGTCGATCTCGATGGCAAATCAATTTGCCAGTATGCCAAGCGGCTCATGCAAAGCCTATTCATAGGGCGAACCTTTGCATGGGCGGACGATCAGTTTAACAGTTCGCCCTCAGGACGTTTTATTGGATGGGCTTTGCACCTTATTTTTTCATTTTAAATAATAAGGGAGTTGAATGCATTGACCAATCCATGGATAAACAAACGTCAGCATTTCATCAATCTTCAAACACAGGTCCAGCGGCTGCTGGATGAACTTGCGAAAGACGATATCGGTGTAGGATTCCAAGCCGCAGCCTACTGGCATGGTGAACTGGTGGTGAATGCTTTTTCAGGCAGCGCCGATGCCTTAGGACAAAACCCCGTCCATCCGGATACGCTCTTCGTGATGCAGTCCTGCTCCAAAGGTGTGATTTCCACGGCGATTCATATTCTCGCCGAGCAGGGCAAGCTGGCGTATGATGAGCGGATTTCTCATTACTGGCCCGAGTTCGGGGCGAATGGGAAGGAACAGATTACGCTCCGCCAGGTTCTGACTCATACGGCAGGAGTTCCTTTGATGCCTGCGCACGCGGATATGGAGCTGGTTACCAACTGGCAAGCGATGGTGCACGAGATGGAACAGTTACAACCTATCTGGGAACCTGGCACCAAGGCAGGTTATCACGGCATGACCTTTGGGTGGATTCTAGGGGAAACGGCCGCCAGAGCGGATGGCCGGGCGATTGGCCAGATCATTCAGGACGAGATCTGCAAGCCATTAGGAATGGAGAGGGATCTGTATTTAGGGGCCCCAGCGGAAGCGGAAACCCGGATCGCCGAAATTAGCGGCGAAGCCGTACCTATTGCTTCCATGCCCGATGACATGCTGTTCAAGCGGGTGCTGCCTCCGGCCCTGGTTCCGGTTGCCAATCCGGAGTGGAACTCGGCTTGCTTCCATTCGGCAGCCGTACCAGCCGTCAATGCCGTCGCAAATGCTCAGGCGTTGGCGCGCATGTATGCTTCACTGATTGGCGAGGGCGTGGATGGCAGACGCCTGCTCAAGCCGGCCACCATAACCGAGGCAGCACAGCTGCAATTTGAAGGGATCGACGAAGTTGCGCTTGCTCCCGTTCGGTTGGGGCTGGGCTACTCGCTTAGCCAAGACGGTGATGCCATGGGCGGCGGCTCGGCTTTCGGTTATGCCGGATTGGGCGGCATGATCGGATACGCCGATCCGTCGAACGGCCTTGCCGTGGCAGTGCTGTGCAACCGGATGAAGGTTGGGCGGGGAGACCGGTCTCCGGATCGGCTGGTAACGGATCTGATCCGCGAGAAAATTTGTCATATGTAAATTGAATTTTATTCCTTCGTTTGGAGGGCCCGGCTTGTTTTACGGTCGGGCCTTTTTTATCATCTAACAGCGGTTTCAAGAGGAATAATCGGCACGAAGCCACTTTATCAGCAAACCTGATAAAACCTATAAGATCATTCTAATTGACCGTTCCCCCCTGCTGTGATAGGTTCAAGAGAGAAAATATGAGTAATTTACTAGGAATTATCACTAATGCATGCTACGCGAGGTGGATATTTGTTGGAACTTCAAGTAACGAACAGCCCTTTTAACCAAGAGCAGGTCGAGCTGCTCAACCGTCTGCTGCCCACATTAACCGATGCCCAGCGCATCTGGTTGAGCGGATATATCGCAGCGGCCGCCGTAACGGGTAGCGCTGTGCTGGGAACCGCCCCTATTGCGGCTGCCGCAAATGCGCCGGCTGCGTCTCCGGTAAGCACGGCACCGGCTGCGCCGAAAGAGGTTACCGTCCTGTACGGGTCGCAGACCGGCAATTGCGGGGCGTTGGCCAAGAAGGTGACCAAGAGACTGCAGGATCAGGGCTTTGAGGTCAAGCTTTCTTCGATGAGCGATTTTAAACCGAACGGATTGAAAAAGGTGGAAAACCTGCTGATTCTGGTCAGCACGCATGGCGAAGGGGATCCGCCGGACAACGCTATATCCTTTTATGAATTTCTGCACAGCAAGCGGGCGCCGCAGCTTGAAGGCATGCCGTTCTCTGTACTGGCGCTTGGAGACACCTCCTATGAGTTCTTCTGTCAGACAGGCAAGGATTTTGACAAGCGGCTGGAAGAACTGGGCGGCAAGCGGCTCGTTCCGCGTGTCGATTGCGACGTGGACTTCGACGAGCCGGCGGCGGAATGGATCAACAGCGTGGCCAGTGCGTTTGCCGAGCTTGCCGGAGCAGGAGCCGGAGCTGCACCGCAGGCCGTGCCTGTCACGGCAGATTCGCTGCTCGCATCCGCGGAATCGGAATATTCCAGAACCAATCCGTTCCAGGCCGAGGTTCTGGAGAATATCAACCTGAACGGCCGCGGTTCCGACCGCGAAACCCGGCATTTGGAAATTTCGCTGGAGGGATCGAATCTGGAGTATGAACCCGGAGACAGTCTGGGCATCTACCCGGAAAACCATCCGCGGCTTGTCGATGAATTGATCGAGGCGATGGGCTGGTCCGGCGAAGAATCCGTACCGGTTAACAAAAACGGTGATGAGGCTACGCTGCGCGAAGCGCTGCTCCACCATTATGAAATCACGGTGCTCACCAAGCCTTTGCTGGAAAAGACAGCCGCGCTCATTTCTAACGGTGCTTTGAACGAACTGCTCGCATCGGGTCATGATGAGCTGAGAGCCTACATCGAGGAACGCGATTTGCTCGATCTGGTGCAGGATTATTCCCTGAAGGGCATCCCGGCCAGAGAATTCGTAGCCATTTTGCGCAAAATTCCGGCCCGTCTGTATTCGATCGCCAGCAGCCTGAAGGCGTCGCCGGACGAGGTGCATGTAACGGTCCGGACCGTCCGCTACGAGAATCGCGGAAGAGAGCGGTACGGCGTCTGCTCGATACAGTTGGCTGAACGAAGCGAACCCGGATCGGCTTTGCCGGTCTATATCCAGCATAATCCGAACTTTAAGCTTCCGCAAAATCCGGATACCCCGATCATCATGATCGGCCCGGGCACAGGCGTCGCTCCGTTCCGCTCATTTTTGAGCGAGCGGGAAGAGACCGGAGCCGAAGGCAAGAGCTGGCTGTTTTACGGCGACCAGCACTTCGCGACCGACTTCCTGTACCAGATCGAATGGCAGCGCTGGCTCAAGGACGGCGTCCTGACGCGCATGGACGTGGCATTCTCGCGGGATTCTGATCAGAAGGTTTACGTCCAGCACCGCATGCTGGAGAAGAGCCGGGAACTGTATCAGTGGCTGCAGGAAGGCGCTGTGGTATATGTATGCGGCGACGAGAAACGAATGGCCCATGACGTCCATTCCACGCTGATTACGATCCTTGAACAGGAAGGCGGTCTCAGTCCTGAGGAAGCTGCCGAATATATGATTCGCATGCAGCAGGAGAAACGTTACCAGCGGGATGTCTATTAAGCGCATCCGATAGGCAAGCGAGAAGGAGAGAGCAAACATGTCTGATAACAATTTGATGTCACCAAACAGCGCGCCCCACAGCGATGTGGAGGATATCAAACGCAGAAGCAACTATTTGCGGGGAAGCCTGGTGGATACGCTGAAGGATCCGATCACCGGGTCGATCCCCGAGGACGATAACCGGCTGATGAAGCATCACGGCAGCTACATGCAGGATGACCGGGACCTGCGCAACGAACGGCAGAAGCAGAAGCTTGAGCCGGCTTACCAGTTTATGCTTCGGGTGCGCGCGTCAGGCGGCGTGGTTACCCCGCAGCAGTGGCTGATGATGGACCGGATTTCCCACAAGTACGGGAACGGGACGATCCGCCTGACGACACGCCAGTCGTTTCAACTGCACGGAGTGCTGAAGTGGAACCTCAAGAACACGATTCGCGAGGTGAACGAATCGCTGCTCAGCACACTGGCCGCCTGCGGCGACGTGAACCGGAACGTCATGTGCAATCCGAATCCGTACGAGTCGGAGATTCATTCGGAGGTGTACGACTGGGCCCGCAAGCTGAGTGCCCATTTGGATCCGCGGAGCCGGGCCTATTATGAGATCTGGCTTGACGAAGAAAAGGTGGTGGACAGCCACGATCATGACGTGGAACAGGAGCCGATCTACGGTCCGGTATACCTGCCGCGTAAGTTCAAGATCGGTATGGCGATCCCGCCTTCCAACGATGTCGACGTATTTTCGCAGGACCTCGGGTTGATCGCCATTGTAGAGGACGGACGTCTGGCCGGATTCAACGTTTCGGTCGGCGGGGGCATGGGGATGACCCACGGCGATCCGGCCACGTACCCGCAGGTAGGGCAGGTCATCGGGTTCTGTACGCCGGAGCAGGTGATCGATCTGGCAGAGAAAACCGTGACGATCCAACGCGACTACGGCGACCGTGCCGTGCGGAAACACGCGCGCTTCAAGTATACGATTGACGACCGCGGCATCGACTGGTTTATCCAGGAGCTGAGTGCGCGTCTCGGGTGGGAGCTGGAGCCGGCAAGACCGTTCCATTTCGAAAGCAATGGCGACCGGTACGGCTGGGTCAAAGGCAGCAACGGCAAGTGGCATTTGACCCTCTTTATCCAGAACGGACGGATTAAGGACGAGGAAGGGTATGAGCTGATGACCGGCTTGCGCGAAATCGCCAAGGTTCATACGGGGGATTTCAGACTCACGCCAAACCAGAATCTGGTGATCGGCAGTGTGAGCAGCCAGAAAAAGAAGAAGATCACCGAATTGGTGCAGCAGTACGGTCTGACTGACGGCATCCATTATTCGGCACTGCGCCGTAATTCCATGGCGTGTGTGGCACTGCCGACCTGTGGTCTGGCAATGGCTGAATCCGAACGCTACCTGCCTACGCTGCTCGGCAAAATCGAGCCGATCCTGGAGGAAGCGGGCCTCCGTGAAGAAGAAATCGTCATCCGGATGACAGGCTGCCCGAACGGCTGCGCAAGACCGGCCCTGGCGGAAATCGCCTTTATCGGCAAGGCGCCGGGCAAATACAACATGTACCTCGGCGGCGGATTTGCCGGAGAACGGCTCAACAAACTCTACAAGGAAAATATCGGCGAGGCCGAAATTTTGGATTCCCTGAAGCAGATTATTTTCCATTATGCCAAGGAACGCCGGGAGGGCGAGCATTTCGGTGACTTTACCATCCGCGCCGGTTATGTGAAGGAAGTCCGCTCGGGACAATTCTTCCACGCCTGATGGCATAAGCAGCCGGATCGGCAGTGGCTCGGTACGCTGCGGGCGGTCATAACGGCAGCGCAAAAAAGTGCAGTCCCCAGCGGACTGCACTTTTTATGCTGTATATAAACTCATAGATTGATCACGGCGACAGTGAGCACTGCCGTCATGCTGCCGACGAAGCTGCCGACCAGACAGTCCGAAGGGTAGTGCAGTCCGAGGTAAATCCGGGAAATACAGACGATGAGTGCCATAACAAGCAGCAGGACGGCGACCCAAAAGCCCATAAACAAAAACGGCGTAATGATGGAAAAGATGGCCGTTGAATGCCCAGACGGGAACGAGGGGTCCTTCAGCGGGTTTTTGCCAACCCGAACGCCTTCGAGGGCGAGGTAAGGGCGAATCCGCTGGACCTTGCGTTTAATCAGGGTCGTAATCAAAAAGCTGATAGCCAGCGCGGCAAAGCTCTGCAGACTCGTTGTCCGCCACGGCTCGGGAGCAAACAGCGCCACGGACAGCGTCAGAGTGATTGTAAACAGCGCGCCGCCCAGGTGGGTCAGCATGCGCAGCGCAGCATGGAGCATGGTCGGATTCTGAGTGCGGTTAATCCAGTGGAATACGCGCCGGTCCCAGCCGTGCGCCTGCTCCATATAACGGGTGATGATCATGCATCGGTCCTCCTCAAAAATGTGTTTTTTGCATCGAATGGTCGTCAGCGTCCGAAGCTTACCCTATTGCCTCATTGCCTCGAATGAACCTTAGTACGCTTGCGCCATTTCAGGTAAACGTATACGGCCAGAATGGCGAACACGGCGGCCACGACGTATTTCAAAAAATGCTCCGTCCAGGTCAAGACCAGCTGCCATTGATTGCCGAAAATGTAGCCGATCCCGATAAATACGGTAACCCAGAGCGCGGATCCCGTGTAGGCGTACAAGGCGAAGGTGCGGTAAGGGATGCGGATGATCCCTGTAAAGTAGCCGATAAACTGCCTGACTCCCGGAATGAAATAACTGAACAGTAGCAGCTTGTTGCCGTATTTGTGATATACCCTGGCGGTCTTTTCCACATGCTCCGGTTTGAGAAACAGCCATTTCCCGTAACGCTCAATCAGCGGCTGACCCAGCTTGTACCCTAGCACGTAAGTAACCGTCAGCCCGACGATGGAGCCGAGGTAGGCGGCACCTAGAGCCGGAAGCAGGTCCAGTACGCCTTTATAGGACAAATACCCGGTGTAGGTAAGCGTCGTATTGCCTGGCGGGATCGGCAAGGCGATGGCATCAAGCGGAAGTCCGAGAAGCAGGACCCAATATCCGTACTGTCCGAACAGCCGCTCGATATATCCCAGCACATCCATAAGAATCTCCTTATCGTGATTGTACTTGTGCTTTCTATTTTAATTAGCAAAGATTAAGGACGGATGAACAGAAAGCTTAAGAAAGTATTAAGCCGTCTGCCCGATTTCTTAACAGTCCAGAAGAACTTGTATTCCCATGATACGCAAATTTTTGCCGGAACAAAACCGTCTCCGGTTGGGGCGGAAACCCGTCTTAAGACCAGGTTTTTCTTGCGGCGCGATTTTATATAAAATTGTCGTAATATTATACTGTATTAACGGTTTTTCATGTGTTAGATTAAGGGCATGATGTCTTAATATTAAATACTGAGGAGCGCTGGATATGATCAGAATCGGTAAAATAAGCTATTGGCATGTGCATGCATGGGACTATACGAAACAAGCTGAGGCTCATCCGGGTGCGGAAATCGTGGCTGTGTGGGACGAAAATCCGGAGCGTGGGCAAGAAGCCGCTGATAAGCAGGGTGTAACTTTTTACGCTTCATTGGATGAAATGCTCAGCCGTGACGATATCGATGGGGTCATCGTGGATGCGCCAACGAACATGCACCGCGAAGTCATGATCAAAGCCGCAGAAGCCGGCAAGCATATCTTTACGGAAAAGGTTATTGCCGCAACGCTGAGCGAGGTCAACGACATTATTGCGGCTGTGGAGAAAAATAACGTGAAGCTGACCGTATCCCTTCCCAGACTGAACGACGGCTATACGCTGGCGATTCGGGAACTTCTGGACCAGGAGCTCCTGGGCAAGGTAACTTATGTACGCGTCCGGCTGTCCCACAACGGGGCGACGGCCAATTGGCTGCCTTCGCATTTTTATAAGAAGGAAGAGACGCTCGGCGGCGCCCTGATCGATCTTGGCTGCCATCCAATGTATTTGACGCGACTTTTCTTGAGAGAAGAACCTGTGGACGTGAGCGCGCAATTTGGATACATAACCGGAAAAGAAGTGGAAGACAACGCGGTTGCGACTTTGTCTACGAAATCAGGCGCAGTAGGCGTCGTTGAAGCCGGATTCGTGAACAACTTTTCGCCGTTTACCGTGGAGGTGCACGGCACTGAAGGAACGATCCTGTTCGGAACGCCGGACAGCAAGCTGCTGCTTCGTACGACCCGCAATGAGGAATACAAGGATGCCTGGGTCGAGATTCCGGTTCCGGCCAACCGCGAAAGCGCGTTTGAGCAGTGGATCAGCCATATCGAACAAGGCACAACTGCCGATGAAAACATCGCGATGGCGATCGAATTGACGAAGCTCATGGAAGCGGCCAATCTGTCTAACGCCGAGCGCCGCGCCGTTAAACTGAACGAACTGCAAGGCTAACCATCACAGAACTTATCAGACATAAGGATGTTGCTGCAATGATGAATAATTTTCCATACGAAACTATGCAGGGACGCCAGGATGCTTTGGAGCGTCTAGATTTACGCATCTATTGGGGAAATTATGAGATTCGGGTGATACGTTTTCATTTGACTTCTTTTCCTCCGGGGAAAATCGTATCCTTTCACAAGCATGCCGAGTTCGAGTTTCACTTTATACCGCGCGGCAAGGGAACGGTGATCCTGGTGGATGAACCCTATGCTCTTCAGGAGGGCATGTTCTACCTGACGGGTCCGGAGGTGCTCCATTACCAGGAAGCGGATCCCGAGGAATCGATGGATGAGCTGTGTCTGCATGTGGATATCAGGGACCTGTCGCAGGTGCCGGATGCCGGCCAGTCGCCGCGTCCATACGCCGATCCGTGGGAGGCGGCCGAGGCGCATGACTGCATCGAGAAGCTGCGGACGCTGCCGCTGAAGCCCGTGATGGATACGTACAGGGCGATGCCGTTTTTCCTGGAGGCCTTCAACGCCTCACAGCAAAAATATTTAGGACTGTATACAACGATCAAAAACTGCATCATTCAAATTCTGCTCCGTGCCGTGCGCGCTTACGAGCCGGAACCACGGGAAGCGGAGCTTCCGTCCCGGGACATGAAGGCCTACCGGTACCAGCTGGCTCTGGAGTACATTCATGCCAACTCTTCCGGCGAAGTGGTGCTGGAGGATGTTGCCGACAAGCTGCATATCAGCTCAAGGCAGCTGCAGCGGATCATTAAGGATCAGGGGGGCGGGCGGTCCTTCAGCGAAATTTTGGAGGATTTCCGCCTGCAGGAAGTGTGCCGCCAGCTGGTGGAGACGCGCTGGTCCATCGAGAAAATCGCTGTACAGGGCGGATTTTCCAGCGGAAGCTATCTGCATACCGTTTTTCGGAAGAGGTACGGCTACACGCCATCGGAATACCGGAGAAAGAACGCGAAAGTATAGGAGGATTACGATCTCGTGGGAAAAACAATTCGGATTGGCATTATCGGAAGCGGGGGCATCGCTGGAGCGCATGCCCGGGCTTACAAAGGAATCGAGGATGTTCAAATCGTCGGGGTGGCGGATATTCTGCCAGACAAGGCGCAGCAATTCATTGAGCGTTGGGACCTGCCGGATGCGACCGGCTTTGACGACCACCGCAAGCTGCTCGAGCTTGATCTGGATGGCGTAAGCATCTGTACGCCGAACGTGGCGCATTACCGCACAACGGTGGACGCCCTGTCGGCCGGCAAAAACGTCATGCTGGAAAAACCGATGTCGGTCACGCTGGACGAAGCGGTCGAAATGGTGCAGGTTTCCAAGAAAACCGGAAGGATGCTGAATGTCGGTTTTCAGCCGCGCTACGACCCGAACATGGCCATCATTAAAAATATGGTGCAGAACGGGCAGTTGGGTAAAGTGTATTACGTGGAAACCGGGGGCGGACGCCGCCGCGGCATGCCGGGCGGAACGTTTATCCGTCAAGATATCGCTGGCGCAGGCGCAATGGCCGATATCGGCTGCTATTCGCTGGATCTGGCGCTCAACACGCTTGGTTATCCGAAGCCGCTGACCGTCTCCGCTTATACCTCGAACTATTTTGGCACCAATCCGAAATACCACGCGGAAGCCGGACAATTTGACGTTGAGGATTTCGGCGTGGCTATGGTCCGGTTCGAAGGAGACCTGGTCCTGAACTTCAAGACGTCCTGGGCGATGCATATGGATACGCTTGGTGCGACGATGTTCCTCGGCACGGATGCGGGCATGAAGGTGCTTCCGGCAGGCAGCGGCCCTTGGAGCGGTGTATGGGATGGGCATGTCGGTTCCATCTCGCTGTTCCATGACATCCAGGGACATCATACTGAGAGCAATATTCCGCTCATCAAGCATGAAATCAACGTGTTTGAGGAGAAAATCAAGGATTTTGTCCGCGCGCTGCGTGAAGGCACGCCAGCTCCGATTCCGGGCGAGGAAATTTTGCGGAATCAGGCTATTATTGACGGCATTATCCGCTCCGCGCAGACGAAGAAGGAAGTCGAGATTCATATTCCTGATCTCGTGTAACCGCGCTAACCAAGCCCATTGATTTAACCCGCATGGTTACAGCAGTCCGGATTTCCCGCTCTGGGATCTTCGGGCTGCTTTTATTTTTTCGGATTTCCGTCCGGCACAGGTGTTATCTTTTTCGGGAATTAGGCAAACCTGATTTTGGGAGACCTAAAACCAGAATACAGGAGGACGATTGCAAGTATGAAAAAAATGGTGATGTCCGTCTGCCTCAGCGCCGGATTTCTGCTCGGATCTGCCGCTGCAACACCGGCTGCTTATGCCAATTCGGAAGAGCCGCAGCTGAAGGTGAAAATCGTGGATTCCAAAGGCGGAGAAGTAGGGACGGCGCTTCTGACTCAAAAAGGAGCCGCAGTTCAAATCCATATCGAAGCCGCGAATCTGCCGCCAGGTGAGCACGGCATTCATTTCCACGAAAACGGCAAGTGTGATCCGCCTGACTTTAAAACAGCTGGAGCCCATTTCAACCCGACCGGCAAGCAGCACGGCTTCCATAATCCGAAGGGCTATCATGCCGGAGACCTGCTGAACATTCAGGTGAAGCAGGACGGGACGGTAACTGCCGATTTGGAAACCCAGTCCGTAACGCTTAAAAAGGGAGCCGCCAATTCGCTCCTGAAGCCGGGTGGAACCGCGATCATCATCCATGAGAAAGCGGACGATTACGTGACCGACCCTTCGGGGAACTCCGGCAACCGGATCGCCTGTGCGCGGATCGAATAGCTGCGGCCTGCCGTCAGCATTCCTGGCTGCCGGTAGCGATGATATATACTCCTGAAGGAAAGATGCCTTCAGGAGTTTTTTTGTGTTCTCGCCGTATCACAAGCACATATCGGAACGGGATTGTTATCGCTTGCAAAAAAACGTTGCCCGGCTCCATATTCCTGTGATATATTAAAACTCCTTCCATTTTTCCACGTGATCGGCTATGTCACCGCCAATGATTCTTCAGGAAGAGAAACGACCCCATCATAAAACAGGAGGAACCTCTGTTGTGAACTGGCTTAAATGGGATTTGAACTTGCAAATCCGGCTGATCGGCGACACACTTTTCAATTTGCTGTTTTGGATGTACTTTCCTTACATCACCCTGTTTTTCAGCGACGCGTTCGGCAAGACCGCGGCCAGTATGCTGATGGCTGTTCCCCCCTTGGTCAGCCTGCTCGGGAGCTTGTTCGGCGGGTATCTGGCGGACCGCTTCGGCCGGAGGCCCGCCATGCTGATCGGGGCCTGCATGCAGTCCTGCATGTTTGCTGCCTTTGCGTTATCCCCGTCCCATTGGCTCGATTATGCCGCATATATCGGACTCGGGCTGGGAGGGGCGATCTATTCACCGGGAAGCTCGGCCATGGTGGCCGACGTCACTCCGGAAAAGGATCGGCGGATGGTGTTCGCAACCTTCGTGACGGGCAGAAATATCGGGGCGGTCTTTGGCCCGGCGCTGGGTTCGGTATTCTTCTTCCAGTACCGGCACGAGCTGTTGTGGACCTGCACGTCGGTAACGCTTCTGTACTTTTTGACCATTTTATTGTTCAGCAGGGAGACGCTCCCGGCATCGGCAAGGATGAATCGTACCCGCAGCAAGCTAACCGCTATCTTGAAGGAGCAGGTGGTGAGTTACGGCGTCATTTTTAAGGACAAGGTATTTGCGCTCTATATTGCCGCGGGGATCCTGGTGACGATTGCTTTTATGCAGCTGGATATGTATTTAGCGATGTATGTCAAAGAATACGTACCGGGACAGGCGCTGCTGTCCTTCAGCGGCTGGACGTTCAACCTGAGCAGCGCGCAGGTATTCGGGTTGATGCTGGGGCTGAACGGTCTGCTGTTCGTGCTGTGCGTTCTTCCCGTAACCAAGCTGTTCGAGGGCTGGTCCGAACGGAACATCCTGATCATGTCGGCCTTGCTGTTTGGCGGAGGGATGTTCTTGATCGGTTTGACGACGCAGGTGTGGCTGCTGCTGATGTTTACGTTTGTGTTTACGATCGGCGAGCTATCGCGGAGCCCCGTCACCGACAGCTTTATCAGCAAATATGCGCCTGAACACGCCAGAGGGCAATACATGGGGGCGGCGAATCTGCAGTTTTCGGTCGGCCGGTTTATCGCTCCGGTCACGATTATGCTGTCATCGTGGTTTCCACCGGTGATCGTGTTCGGCTTCATCTTCGTGGCAACAATCCTCAGCTCGCTTTTGTATGTTCAGGTTTTTAAAATCATTCCGGCAAGCTACTACGAGAAGAAAGCCGAAATCACAGGTTGAACCCAAACAAAGCCGTTCAAGAGCGGAGGCAAACCGCATCGCTTGAACGGCTTTTTTAGGCGGTTATTCGGCTGCTGCCGGCATTCCCGCCTGAACGGGTCTGCCTGTCGGTGCATGAACTGGCTGGTCGCGAAGGACGGACCCGTCCTGTAGATGCAGCCAGGTGTCAAAACTCCGCTCCCCTTGCGTGAGCCGGATGACCCGGGCGCCGGGCATGAATGGCTGATCCAGATAAGCGTTGCGGGTGGTCCGTCCGTAACAGAGGCGGATACCGTGCAGCGTTCCCCAAAAATCGTTGCCGTGATCATGGCCGACAAAGGTACCGAGAATATCGCCCATCTCAACCATGCTCGCAAAAAAACCGGTGTTGATCCAGGGCGCACAGCAGTGACGGTCAAGCTTGCTCCCATAACAGACCGAGAAATCCCAAATATCGTTATATTCGGGCAGCGGGATATGGAAGAAGGCTAGCGATGGAAGGGGGACTCCACCGTTGCCTGCCGTAAGACGGTAGGACTGTTGTGTATACCATTCAATCTGGCTGCGGCGGATCCAGTCGTAAAATCCGACGCGCAGATGCTCCAGCGGCGAGTAGCTGCCCGAATCCAAAAAGTAAAGGGCTGCCTCCACGTTGTCCCGGTGTGAATCCCGGATTTCCAAACAATAGTTGCCGGTGCCCTTGACGTGGGGCGGATCGGGAATCGCATAGCAGTATCGGTGGGACAGCTGCAGGGCATGAAGCTGTTCCCGCGTCATATCCGGAGCCTCGGAGTCGTGGTTTCCAAAGACGGCTGCCCAGGGGATGCCCATCTGCTCCGGAACCGACACCGCATCCCGGAACGCTGCGGCCGGATTCGGACTTTTATTGCTGGCGATCACGTCACCGGTGTAGACGACCAGATCGGGCTGTTCCGCCTCTATAATCCTTCGCATCATATCCTTCATTTGAAGCTCTTCATCATCAGGCTCGCAAAACTCCGTATCGGTAAATTGGACGACGGTAAACGTGCCGTCCTCGCGAAATCGTAATGTTTTCCTCATCTGCCTATCCTCCCGCTATGCGTTTTCCGGCATGGACCGAGTCTGGAGCAAGCCGGCAGGGACAACGGCATCCCAGGCATCCGGAATATCCAGGCCGAGAGCGGCTGCGGTGACAGCAGCTGTGTCCACGATCGAGATTTCCCCGATGGTCGTTCCCGGCGCGATTCCCGGCCCCACGCATCCCCAGAACACATTTTTGTCCATCGGATGATCGCTGCCGTGGCTGAATTTGTCGTCGCCTCCACCGCCGTGATCTGTCAGTAAAATCACCAGGCTATCATCAAGAAGTCCCAGCCACTCAAGGGTACCGAGCACCTGACCGAACAGGACGTCATTTTGTGTAATCGCATTCAAATATTCCGGCGAGTCCGGTCCATACCCATGCTTATGTCCGGCCGCATCGGGTTCATCCAGCTGCATGAACAGCAGTTTGACGTCCGGATTCTGTTCCAGATAGTTCTGGATGGCCTGAACCAGATCCGCATCCGGAAGAGATTCTTTATGTATTCCGATGCCATCCTCAACGATCCCGTCATTGATCGGGCTCCAGCTGGTGAAGGAGGCGAGCTTGGCCTCGGGCCATGCCTTCCTTGCAAGCCGGAATACGGAAGGGTAAGGCGATTCGGCAGGATAAGGCTCGCTCGCAGCGACCTCGTTCGTTAATCCATGCTTCTCCGGTACGACGCCGTGAAGCACGGAGCCCCAGCATTCCGCGCTGATTGTCGGCGACTGCGCCTGGGCGTCATAGGTGACGGCCCCTTTTGCCAGAAAAGCGTCGATGACCGGTGTAGCCGTGTGCTGAATAAAGCTGCCGGCGCCGTCCATTCCCAGAATGAATACGCGCGAAACGGCATTTGCATTGCTCATGGGTCAACCTCCCCAAAGATGATTTCGCTTTCATAGGATCGATCAGCCCCTAGCATAAAGATTCCCGTACGGAGTGTCAACCACCATTTGGGAATTAGGCAAACAAGTCATCAGAGCGTTAGCAGGAAGTCATCATCGTGGTAGCCGGACTTTGCTTGCACCGTATAGAATCGGAATTGTAAGGGGTTACAGGTCACGAAACGACAAAAAGGAGTGAGATCATGCAAGAGGCGGTGCAGCTTGACCGGAATGCGGTGAGCCCGGCAAAGATCCGGCGGGTTTCCACGTTCCGGAGACAACTGAAGAAATACAAATGGCTGCTGCTGATGACACTGCCGGGAGTTATTTATTTATTCATCAACAACTATATCCCTATGTACGGCGTCATCTTGGCTTTCAAAAATTACAATTATGTCGACGGCATTTGGGGAAGCGAATGGGCAGGACTGGACAACTTTAAATTTTTGTTCAACTCCCAGGACGCCTATGTCATTACGAGGAACACCTTTCTATACAACTTCGTGTTTATCGTCCTGAATCTGGTGCTGGCCGTCCTCGCAGCGCTGCTGATTAACGAAATCAGGGACAAGGTCATCACCCGGTTCTACCAAAGCACCTTTCTGCTGCCGCACATCATTTCCATGGTCGTTGTGGCGTACCTGGTCTACAGCTTTCTGAATGTTGAAAGCGGGCTGGTGAACCGGCTTATCGCCAAATGGTTCGGCGCTGAAGCCGTTTCCTGGTACGGCGAGCCCCGCTATTGGCCGTATATTCTCGTGATCGTTAACGCGTGGAAGAACGTAGGGTACTTGTCGGTCATCTATTTTGCCGCAATTATCGGGATTGACAAGGAGTATTACGAGGCGGCAACCATCGACGGCGCCAGCAAGTGGAAGCAGATGACGCGGATTACGATCCCGCTGATCACGCCTGTCCTTACTACGATGACACTGCTTGCGGTCAGCGGAATCCTCAGAAGCGACTTCGGTTTGTTCTACCAGGTGCCGATGAACACGGGCGCGCTGATCCCGACCACGAATACGATCGATACGTTTGTGTACCGGGCGATGACGCAGTCGGGCGACATCGGGATGTCCTCGGCAGCAGGCTTCTATCAATCGGTCGTCTGCTTTGTCCTGATTTTGGCAGCCAACGCAGCCGTCCGGCGGATCAACAAGCGCGACGCTTTGTTTTAGGGAGCCGCATGCAATCGTGTATTGATTTTTTCAAGAAAGGTAGAGGAACGTCATGAGGACAGCAAGCGTGAAAAAAATCATTGGCCCTTCCTTGATCCACCTGTTTTTCTGGGCTTTTACACTGGCATCATTGATCCCGTTTATACTGATTTTTATGGTGTCGATCTCGAGTGAGGATTCGATCCTGCAGAAGGGATATTCTTTATTTCCCAAGGAAATCAGCTTTGCTGCTTACCAGTTTTTGTTTAACGATTTTTCGGAGATTGCTAAGGCCTACGGCATCACCATCCTGACGACGCTGATTGGAACGGTGGTTAGTTTGCTCATGACCGCGTTGTTCGCCTATCCGTTGTCCCGTCCGGATTTGCCCCTGCGGCGTACGTTATCCTTTTATATTTTCTTTACGATGCTGTTCGGCGGGGGGATGGTGCCCTGGTACATGACGTACGTCAACATGTTTGACCTGAAAAATACGATTTTCGCCATGATCATTCCCAATCTGCTGCTGAGCGCCTTCAACGTGCTCCTGATGCGAAGCTTCTTCTCATCGACTATTCCGGAGTCGGTCGTGGAGTCGGCGACCATTGACGGAGCCAGCGAAATCCGGATATTTTTCAGCATCGTCCTGCCCCTGTCGCTGCCGATCATGGCGACCATCGGGCTGTTCAACACGCTGTCTTATTGGAACGACTGGTATAACTGCATGCTGTTTATTGATAAGGCCGAGCTGTACAACATTCAGTACTTGATGACCAAAACGTTAACCAATATCCAATACCTGCTGATGAAATCGGGAAGCTCCGCCCAGGTAGGCGAGCTGCTGGCCAAGATGCCCCGGGAAACGGTCCGGATGGCGCTGGCCATCGTCGGGATTGCTCCGCTGCTGTTCGCTTACCCGTTCTTCCAGAAATATTACATCAGCGGGATAACGAGCGGCGCCGTCAAGGGCTGACTCTACATCATTTAATCGTTGAGAGGAGAAGCGTCGACAATGAAAAAAGCCTACCATTTGGTGCTGATCATGATGCTGTGCGGAATGCTTGCCCTGACGGGCTGCGGCAAAGGAGGTGCAGGTGACTCCGGCGAAGCTGCGGGCACGGCCGCCGGCGGCTCCGGTTCGGACAACGGCACCGGTCTGAAGCCTTATAAAATTACGCTGGTGTATCCGGCGTCCGCACCCAAGGATCTGCAGCTTGTCCAGGATGAGATGAGCAAATACCTGACGGAAAAAATCAACGCGACGATCGAGCTGAGGCCGATTGAATGGGCGTCATGGGATGACAAGACCAACCTGATGAAGATCTCCAACGAGCCGTTCGACCTGCTGTTTACGGCAAGCTGGTTCTCGTATGCCAAGGATGTGGCCAAAGGCCAGTTCGTGGAGCTGGACGAACTGATGGCGCAGTACGGCAAGGACATTCCGGGAATTCTCGGAGATGACTTCATTAAAGGCTCGAAGATCGGCGGCAAATTGTACGCGCTGCCGACGAAGAAGGAATTCGGACAGGGCTTCGGTTTCCTGCTCGACAAGAAGCTGGTGGACAAATACAAATTCGATATCAATGGCGTCAAGTCGCTGGAAGATATGGAAGCGATGTTCAAAACGATTAAAGACAACGAGCCTGGCGTGACCCCGATCGTCTCCAGCAAGTTCACGAATACTTGGAGTGCGGCCAATTACGACGGGATCGTGGCGAATCTGGCCGTTCCGCGGGGAAGCAAGGAACTCAAGGCGATCGATACGCTGGAGGATCCCAAGTTCATCGATTTCTTCAAACGGATGCATCAGTGGTATCAGAACGGCTGGTTCGACAAGGACATTCTGACCTCTGACGCCGACCAGGGAATGAATATGATTAAAGCCGGGAAGGCGTTCGCCGTGGCCCAATCCCTGAAACCGGGCAAAGACAAGGAGATGAGCGTCACGACGGGCGTGGATCTGGTACAGGTCGAGACGGCAGTGCCGTTCACGACGACGGGAGATGCGCAGGGGGCGATGCTCGGCATTTCCCGGACCTCCAAGGATCCGGCGCGTGCCATGATGTTCCTTGATCTGCTGTACAACGATCCGAAACTGCTCAACATGCTGGACTGGGGCATTGAGGGCAAGCATTACGTGAAAAAATCCGACCAGGTCATCGATTATCCGGAAGGCGTTAATGCGGACACGCAAACCTACCCGAATCCGGGCGGCTGGATGTTCGGCAACCAGTTCAATTCTTATCTGTGGGCGAACGAGGATCCGAACAAGTGGAAGGAATTTGAGAAGTTCAACGAGCGGGCGGAACGGTCGATCGCCCTCGGATTTGCTTTTGACCAGGAGCCGGTCAAATCGGAACTGGCCTCCATCGCCAACGTGGAAAAAGAGTTTGACGCCACGCTCCGCTCCGGTGCCGCGGATCCGGAGAAAATCATTGCCAAGTGGAAGGAAAAACGCAAGGCGGCGGGCTTTGACAAAGTCAAGGCGGAAGTAGACAAACAGCTCGCCGAATGGGCGAAGGCGAATCCATAACATCGGCAGTTACGAGGGAATCTCCAACCGGTATAGTTTAAAACCGGGGATGGAGATTCCCTATTCCCCTTCCTGAAACACTTTATTTTGACAAAAAGGACCGACAGAGCTATGAATATCAAACGTTCGCTGCGCAGCAAATTAGTGATCGGCTTCATTGCCATTACGCTTCCACTCTTCCTGCTTTTGCTCTATAACAATTACTACGCGATGAACACGGTCCGGGAACAGGTGGCCGATTCGAACAAAAATTCGATCATCCTGTATTCAAGCCAGATCGAGGCGGCGCTCAACAAGGAGATCAAATTTTTGTACAACTTCGCTGTCGAGGATCCCAACATTGCCGCGCTGTCCCAGCTGCTGAAAGATGAAGACGAATATGTTCTGGCCAAGGCCCGGATCCTGAACAGCCTTACGCGCTATCACCGGTTCGATAACAGCGTGGACCTTCAGTTTATCTATTCGGTGCAGAATCATGATTTGTTCAATTCGCCGATCAAGACGCAGTCTTATGACGAACTGCAGTCGATTCAAATGGCTATTCAGCAAGTGGTGAAAAATGCCCGTCCGGACAGCCCTGTGTTCATGCAGTGGAAGGCGATTCCATACAGCAAGGGCAAATACGCCCTGATCCGGCTTGTGGATGCGGGTGACGGTTTCTATTTAGGGGCGTTCGTTCAGCTGAAAAACTTGATGATCCCGCTCGATCTGGTTCATCTCGGGGAAGACGGCTACGCCGGATTTCTGAACGAAGCGGGCGAACTGATCACCAGTTCGGCGTCTCCCGATTCTCCCAAGCTGGACATCCCGCCGGTCGAAGATACAACCGATACCTATCAGGCCGTAAAGGCGGAAGGAAGACGGTATATCGTGGTCCAGCACCCGATTCAGAGTACGGAACTCAGCCTGGGCGCCTTTATTCCGGAAGCCCGGATGCTGCAGAATCTGTACCACTTCAGAAGGGGGATCCTGATGATTTCCGTCTTAGCGGTCATCGTCCTGATCATTTACTTGATCTACTTGAACGATATCATCTTGAAGCCGATGAACAGCTTGATCCGTGGTATGCGGAGCATCAAGAACGGCAATCTGGCTTACCGGCTGAAGCCTTCCAAATCGAAGGAATTTATGATCATCAATGAAACCTTTAACAATATGGCTTCCGAAATTCAAGAGCTGAAAATCAGCGTGTACGAGGAGCAGATCAAGGCGCACAAAGCGGAGCTGAAGCATCTGCAGCTTCAGATCAATCCCCATTTTCTGCTGAACTCAATCAATATCGTATACAATTTGGCCCAAATACAAAATTACGGCGTCATTCAGCTGATGTGTCTGAATCTCGTTCAATATTTCCGCTTTGCGACCCGGACGAACCAGGTGGCGGTGACAATGGCGGAGGAGATGGAGCATTTGGAGAGCTATATCCGGATTCAGCAGGTCCGCTTTCCGGACCAGGTGACATACGCCTGCCATTTGCCGGAGGAGCTTGCCCAGGCGGCGGTTCCGCCGCTGCTCATTCAACCGTTTGTCGAAAATGCGATGAAGCACGGCTTTGATTTTATGGACCATCCGTTTCATATCGATATCCGCATCGATCATGTAGGAACGGGAGAGCTGACGATCGTCATTGCCGACAACGGCGCCGGGTTTGACGAAGAGACGCTGCAGCTGCTGCGGACAGGGGCATATATGGAGAGTCGAAGCAACGAGCATCTGGGCATGACGAACGTCCTGTACCGCTTGAAGCATTTTTTTGGCAGCGATGCGGGACTGTCTTTTGGGAATGCTCCTGAGGGCGGCGCTGTCGTCACGCTGACGATTCCCCACCGGAGAGTGGAGGAGTTCGCTTCCTAATCTTGAACAGAACTGGAGGGAACCTGATGTATAAAGTGCTGATCGTGGATGATGAGATGTATGCCGTTATGGGAATCAAGAGCGGTGTCGATTGGGAGGCGCTGCAGGTTTCAGAGATTTACGAGGCGTATAATCTCAGGGACGCGCTGAAAGTGTTCGAGCGTACGGCGATCGACGTGATGATCTGTGATATCGAAATGCCGAAAGGAACCGGAATTGAGCTGCTGGAGCGCGTAAATGACATTTCTCCGGAAACCGAAACGATATTTTTGACGGCTCACGCCCATTTTGATTTTATGCAGCGGGCGATTCAGCTCGACGGATTTGACTATCTGCTGAAGCCGATCGAGTACGACGTGCTGAAGTCGTCGATCGCCAGGGCGCTGGAGTCTGTCAGGCAGGAACGGGAGATGACGGAGCTGAGGGCACGGTACAATGAAACCTGGCAGAAGAGAAAAGGACTGATCACCGAGAAATTCTGGAACGACGTCCTTACCCGGCGCATCAATTGCACACCGGATAACGTGCTTAAAATTTTGCAGGAACATGAGCTGCTTGCTTTATCGGGGACGACCTTTATGCCTGTTCTGGTCAGCGTGGAATCGTGGATGCGGGAGTACAGCACCCGTGATGAGGAAATGATGGAATACAACGTCCGCAAAGCTGCGGAGGAGATGCTGCTCGATCCCGGCCGCGGTGAGGTGATCCAAACCAAGCAGGGGGTCAACGTTGTTATTTTGTACGGTCCGGAAGATGGGGAAATACTCGAAGATACATTGTATGACCGCTGCATGGCCTACCTGGAGTCCTGCCGGCGTTATTTTCACTGCACCTTATCCTGTTACATCGGGGAGCCGTCGACATTATTTGGAATTGGCGAAACCTATCAAAAGCTGCTTGAGATGGAGTACGGCAATCTGAACAAATCGAATGAGGTGTACCGGCTGGCCGGGTTCGAACCGGAGAGCGGCCAGGTGCCTGCTGCCAAGCTCCGGAATTGGATACAGCTGCTGGAGCTGGGAAAGCTTGAGGATGTAGAGCGGGATCTGAAGACCTGCCTCGCCGCCCAACGTCTTATCCCCGTAATGTCCGAGAAAGAAAGCCATCCTTCGGTCATTCAACGCGTCCAAGGCTACATTGCCGAGCATCTCCATGAACCGATCACAAGGGAGCAGCTCGCCTGTTGTGTGCATTTGAACCCGGCATACCTATCCCGTCTGTTCAAGCGGGAAACGGGAGAGTCCATTACGGATTACATCCTTCGCGAGCGGATGGAGGCCGCCAAAGAGATGATCAGGGAGTCCAGCATGCCGATTTCTGATGTGGCCAAGTCTCTCGGATACTACAATTTTTCGCATTTTTCCAAAATGTTTAAAAAGGTGCATCACGCCTCACCCCAGCAGGTCAGACGAAAGTCGGTTTGAAGGCGTGGATGCCGTGCGACATCTCGCCGCCTAAGTTTGCTCGTCGGGATGGGCTGCTGCAGGCGGAAACAGCCGGAATGCCGTATCCACAAACAATCTGACGGCAATGGATGCCTGCTTGAAGGACGGAACGGCAAGATGCAGCTTGCGGTACGCTCTAGGAGTCAACTCCCGGCTCATGACATGTTCAGGCACGCTCTGAAGGGACAGCTCCGACATGATGCAGATGCCCAGTCCTTCGTTGATCATATTCAGGGCGGTCGGATAGTTGGTCGTAATATGCTTCACGTTCAGATTCGCTCCCCCGGCGCGGAACAGCTCCATAACCGGCAGCTCATAGCCACCCTTGCAGACCAGCATCGGCTCATCCGAGAGATCCTGAATCCGGATTTCCTTGTAATTGCGGAAGGGGTGATCGTCACGGAAAACGACGTGAAGCGCTTCGTTCCGCAGCAGCCTTGTGTCCAGATCGTTCAGCGGCGGAATGAGGAAGCCGACATCCACGACCAGCTCATCGAGCCAATGCCGGACTTCCTCCACGGTGCCTTCATACATCTGAATATTAATGTTCGGATACTTGTCGTTGATGGCCCGGACGATTTTCGGATAATAAAAGGATGCGGCGGCCGGAAAGGCTCCGACACGGATGCTGCCGGTCTCCAGTCCTTTCTCGGCGGCAACCTCCTGCGAAATTTTTTCGTATTGGAGCAAAATTTCCCTGCCAGTGACCACGATCCGTTTGCCGATATCGGTCAGGACGACACCGTTTCGCGGATGGCGGTTCAGGAGGGTAACTCCGAGCTCGGACTCCAGGCTGGATATGGCGCGGCTGACCGCCGGCTGGGTCATATTCATCATCTGGCCCGCTTTCGTAAAGCTTCCCGTTTCCGCGACGGCCACGAACAGTCTGATCTGCGTCTCATTCATAACGGATATGTTATACCTCCTATGAGGAATATGCATTTTATTTATAGTTCAACGTATTGTATCATGGTTATTGACCATGATTCAAGGAGTGACCTTCCGTGCGAATGCAGAAGAATACATTGTTTCTATTAATCTTTTTAATATTGGTATGGGGAATCAACTGGCCATTATCCAAAATAGCTCTGGACTATGCGCCGCCAATCTTGTTCGCCGGCTTGCGGGCACTGATCGGCGGTGTGCTGCTCGTGCTTGTGGCTCTGCCTAAAGCGAAGCAATTGCGGCTGCGTCAGGCCTGGCCGATCTATTTGACCTCCGCGCTTCTCAGCATCGTTATATACTATGGTGTCCAAACCATCGGACTGCAGTATACGCCGGCCGGATTGTTCTCGGCGATCGTGTTTCTCCAGCCCGTGCTGCTTGGGCTGTTCTCATGGTTGTGGCTGGGAGAGGCCATGACGAAGCAGAAGATGCTTGGCCTGATCGTCGGCTTTGCCGGCGTCGCCACCATGAGCGCGGGCGGGTTTACCGGGGACGTTTCCGCCGTCGGTATTATTTTGGCGCTGGTCACGGCCCTCTCCTGGGCGCTTGGCACGGCCTATGTCAAGAAGATCGGACCCAAGGTCGACTCGACCTGGCTGACGGCGATGCAAATTACGATCGGCGGTGTCATTTTGCTGCTGGCCGGTTCGGGGATGGAAGACTGGTCGAAAATCCAGTGGAACGGGACGTTCATTTGGGATACGCTGTTTATCGCCGTTTTCGTTATCGCGGCAGGATGGTTCGTCTATTTTAAACTGATCAGCGAAGGGGAAGCGAGCAAAATCGGTTCGTTTACGTTTCTGATTCCGATTGTTTCGATCTTTTCGAGCGTGCTTTTTCTGAACGAGAAAGTGACGATAAATCTTGTAGCCGGCCTTATTCTGGTTCTTGCCAGCATTGTGCTCGTCAACGTCCGGTTCCAGCGCAGAAGAGCGTCGGCGCTGCCTGCGGTGCCTGAGGGGCACGGAGGGCCGGGAGCCCGATGAAGCGGGAGACCGGGGCTGAAAGTTAAAGCAAAATCCGCGTTTATCGCGGATTTTTTCATTTTTTTGCGAGAAATCAGCGATAATAGCAATTTATAAGAAATGTAGGAGTCATTTCCATGATAGAATGCAATTATGTCAAACGGTATCACGATCTGTGAAGGCAGACTAGACTCAGGAATCTCCGCTTGGCGGAGCGAAAGTTGAGCCTGATCATGCTCAGGTTACCGTGAATATTCCGAGAAAAGGTGGTAATTTTAAATGGCGCTGCAATTGGACAAAATTTTCGTGAATCTCCCGGTTAAAAACCTGAAAAACTCGATCGAATTCTTCTCCAAAATCGGATTTGCCTCTAATCCTCAATTTACGGATGACAATGCAACCTGCATGGTAATCAGTGATCATATTTATGTCATGCTTCTGGTTGAGCCGTATTATCAAACGTTCACCAATAAAGAAATCGCCGATGCCTCCAAAACGAACGAGGTCATCGTGTGCGTGTCCGCCGACAGCCGCGAGCAGGTGGACGAAATCGTAAACAAGGCACTGGAAGCGGGCGGCAAGCCGTCCAATGACAAGCAGGATCACGGATTTATGTACGGCTGGAGCTTCCAGGATCTCGACAACCATTTGTGGGAAGTTATGTATATGGATCCAAGTGCCGTGCAGCAGCAGTAAGCCATTCATCAGATATAATATAGAAAAGAAGGTGCAGGCTGCCGAGCCTGCGCCTTTTTTTGAAGAGAGCAGAAAGTATAAGTTTCGGAGCTTCTGCATCCTGATCTCGCAAGAAAAACCTCCTCTAGAAGCGGTCTATCTTCTTTGAAGCTACGTCGATAGACGTTTTTTCTAGGAAAACGGTTCCATAGTTTGGTAAAATGATGTACAGGACAAGTCACTTGTGGAGAGGAGCAGCATTGTGAATCTTAAAGGTAACGACCGCCGTTCAGGCAACCCGATTTTTTCCGGATGGTATGCCGATCCCGAACCCCGAATTTTTGAGGGCCGGTACTGGGTATATCCTACATACTCGGCAGCTTACGATGACCAGACGTTTTTCGATGCGTTTTATTCCGATGACCTGGTTCACTGGACCAAGGTTGAACGGATTCTGGAGATGAAGGACATTTCATGGGCAAGGCGGGCGATGTGGGCCCCTTCCCCGATCGAGCGAAATGGACGCTACTATTATTATTTTGCGGCAAACGACATCCAGAGCATTGAGGAGCTGGGCGGCATCGGTGTTGCCGTGGCTGACCGGCCCGAAGGACCTTTCCGGGATGCCCTGGGGAAGCCGCTGATCGACCAGTTTTACCATGACGCCCAGCCGATCGACCCTCATGTTTTTATCGATGACGACGGTCAGGCTTATTTGTATTACGGGGGATGGAAGCACTGCAACGTCGTGAAGCTGAACGAAGACATGGTCAGCATCGCTCCATTTTCAGACGGGGAGGTATACAAGGAAATTACGCCGGAGAACTTCGTGGAAGGTCCCTGCATGATCAAGCGCGAAGGCAAGTATTACTTTATGTGGGCCGAAGGCGGTTGGGGAGGCCCGGATTATTCGGTGGGGTACGCCGTCTCGGATTCGCCGCTGGGGCCGTTTGTACGGGAGGCCAAAATACTGCAGCAGGATCCCGAGGTGGCTACGGGAGCGGGACATCACGGCGTCATTCAGATTCCGGGTGAAGACGAGTGGTACATCGTTTACCACCGCCGTCCGCTGACCGAAACCGCAGCGAATCACCGTGAAGTCTGCATCGACCGGATGGAGTTTGACCACGAAGGCCGGATTAGGCCGGTGAAGCTGACCTTTGAAGGGGTGCCACCAAGAACATTGCCGACACGGGAGAAGAGCGATTCGTAAGGCAGAAGCTTGTTCAATAGACCGTTTTTGCGATATAATAGAACACGTCTTCTACAAGGAACGATAGAATCTGATATTAGTGAAAGAGAGCGGATCGTATGGGTCGTAAGTGGAATAACATTAAAGAGAAGAAAGCATCGAAAGACGCAAACACTAGTCGTATATATGCCCGCTTCGGGCGTGAAATTTATGTCGTCGCCAAGCAGGGCGAGCCGGATCCGGAATCCAACCGGGCGCTGAAGGTCGTTCTGGAACGCGCCAAGACGTACAATGTGCCGAAGGCCATCATTGACCGCGCGCTGGAGAAGGCGAGAGGCAACTCTGATGAGACCTATGACGAGCTGCGGTACGAAGGCTTCGGGCCGAACGGATCCATGGTGATCGTGGATGCTTTGACGAATAACGTCAACCGCACCGCTTCAGAGGTCCGGGCTGCATTCAGCAAGAACGGAGGCAACCTTGGCGTCAGCGGATCGGTCGCCTACATGTTCGATTCCACCGCAGTCATCGGCGTCGAAGATAAGACGGAAGAAGAAGTCTTGGAGCTGCTGATGGAAGCGGATGTCGACGTTCGCGACATCATCCAGGAAGACGATTCCGTCATCGTATATGCCGATCCGGAGCAGTTTCATGCCGTGCAGGAAGCCTTCCAGAACGCTGGCGTAACCGAATTTTCGGTTGCCGAGGTTTCCATGATCGCGCAGAACTATGTGGAGCTTCCGGCCGAGTCCCAGCCGGCATTCGAGAAAATGATCGATGCGCTCGAAAATCTGGAGGACGTCCAGAATGTGTACCACAACGTGGAGCTTGAAGATTAATCAGCGTGACGCGATTTGCAGGAAGAAGGCCATTGTCTGAGAAGACGATGGCCTTCTTTTCGGTAGGAAAGGAGAAGACGGAATTGTATGAATTGGCGAGAAAATCGAACGGAAGCCAGGAAATCGTCGTCTACGAAGCGCATGAGCTGTTTGGTCAAACGGGCCGCTTCCGTGTACTTCAATTTGGAGACAACGCGGTTCAAGGTGCCATCGACCTCCGGGATCCGGACCGCATCGTATTGGAGTATCCGCGCGAAATTGTCCGGCTGATTCGCAAGCGGACGCCCGAAAACGGCAGGATTTTTATGATCGGACACGGAATTGGAACGATTGCCGGCCAATTTCGCGAAGATCAATGCCTCGTGGCCGAGGTCAACGCGGATATCTTGGAGCTGAGCAGAAGCTATTTTCAATACGGCTGGAACAATGTCGAGATCGGAGACGGAAGGGCACTGTTGGAGCAGCAGGCCGACGGCTCCTTCGATTATGTGATCTTAGACGCGTTTACACGCGAAGGGACGCCACATCATCTGACGACCGAGGAATTTTTTGCGCTGGCCCGGCAAAAGCTGAGGGCGGGCGGGATGCTGATCATGAACGCAGCTGGCAAGCTGCAGCGGGACCCTGTGCTAAGTGCCATTCAGACCACATTGGAGCAGATGTTTGCTTCAGTTCGAGCATTCGCTCTGACAGAAGGGGAACGGGATGCAGAACGGAACGTGTTGTTCCTGGGCTCGGAAATGCCGGCCGCAGCGGAAGTCAATGGTTTGAAAGGTTTTATGCAGGTGCAGCTGAAGCAAGGATACATTCTTAGAGACCGCGTGTAATGCCTGAGCATGGTTTTAACTGTGTGCAAAAACGATGGAATTTAAAAAACGCCATCCTTCCGAATCCGGAGGGATGGCGTATTCGTATAGCGAATGATAAAGCAAAATTAGAAATCGAAGTTGTCCGGGTCGGGACCTACACGGCGGTTCTCGTTGAGCCCGTCGATCCGGTCCATATCTTCCCGGGACAGTTCAAAATCAAACAGCGATGCATTTTCGACGATACGGTGCTCTTTCGTCGATTTAGGGATGGTCACGACCTCATGCTGCAGGTCCCAACGGAGGATCACCTGGGCGATGGACTTGCCGTATTTGTCCGCGAGTTCTTTCAACAGCGGATGGTTCAGCAGCTCGCCCTGCATCAGCGGAGACCACGCCTCCAGCTGAATGTTGTGCTGCTTCGTGAAGTCACGAAGCTCTTTCTGGGTCAGCATCGGATGGAATTCCACCTGGTTGATGACCGGTACGATTTCCGCATCCTTCATTAAATCTTCCAGGTGGTGTACTTGGAAGTTGCTGACGCCGATGGATTTGACGCGGCCGACCTTGTACAGCTGCTCCATCGCTCTCCATGCCTCTTTATATTTGCCGGCAACCGGCCAGTGGATCAAGTACAGATCCAGATAGTCGAGACCCAGCTTATTCAGGCTTGTCTCGTAGGCGGCGATTGTCGAATCGTAACCGAGGTCTGCGTTCCACACTTTCGAAGTAACAAAAAGGTCTTCCCGCTTCAGTCCGTTGTCGGCCAGCGCCTCGCGGATTCCCTGGCCAACGCTCGTTTCGTTGGCATAGACCGCAGCGGTGTCGATACTCCGGTAGCCGTGCTTCACAGCAGCTTTCACTGCTTCGACGAGCTCGCTGCCTTCCTCCACTTTAAAGACGCCCAGGCCCAGCCAGGGCATCTCGATGCCGTTATTCAATCGGGTTTTGCTTTGTACATGTTGAGTCATTATAAATTGCCCCCTAGATGTTGTTATTCTTGTTATAAATTCGTGATGCTGCCGTAATTCCGAAACCCCATTCGCTTATCATTACCGGATCCGTATAGAACTTATCCGCATTAGATACGATAGCTAAAAAAGCATCAGGATTGCGCACTGAGCATGTTGTTGTCACTAACCGATTGCGCCGTATCCTTGCGTTCGAGAGCGCGGCTCCACCAGGTGAGCAGAACGGCTGCCGCAACCATGATCGAGCCGATCCATGCGGTATGAATCAAGCCGAGATGATCGGTCACGATTCCGCCCAAATACGCGCCGAGCGCTATGCCGGCGTTAAATGCAGCAATGTTCACGGACGAAGCGACGTCGACCGCCTTCGGCGCAAACCGTTCCGCCAGCATTACGACGTAAACCTGAAGTCCAGGCACGTTCATGAAAGCAAGGAGCCCCATGCCGAAGATCGTAATCAGCCCGGCGACCTTAAACGGAGCCGTGAATGTGAGAAGAAGCAAAATGACCGCCTGGATCAGGAACATATACAACAAGGCGGATAAAGGCCTGCGGTTGGCCGCTTTGCCTCCGATCACATTACCAATCGCAATGGCGATGCCGTAGAGCAGCAGTATCAGGGCGACGGTTGATTCTTTAAAGCCGGTAACATCATGCAGCAGCGGCGACAGGTAGGTAAACACCACAAAGGTTCCTCCATAGCCAAGCGCAGTGATCAGAAAAGCAAGCAGCAGGCGGCCGTTCGCCACAATTTTGACCTGATCACGGACTGGCGTCCGGACGCCTTTGCGCAGGTTTCCCGGTACAAGGATCAGGTTGGCAATCAGCGCGATAACGCCGACGATCACGATGGCCACAAACGCGGCTCTCCAGCCGAGCTGCTGACCAATGAATGTTCCCAGCGGCACCCCGGTGACGGTCGCCACCGTCAGTCCGGAGAACATGATGGAAATGGCGCTGGCCCTGCGGTTTTCCGCGACGAGATCGGCGGCAATCGTCGACCCGATCGACATAAACACGCCGTGGGACAAGGCCGAAATGATGCGCGCCGTAAGCAGCAGACCGATCCCGGTGGATGCGGCCGCCAGACTGTTGCCGACAATGAATACCAGCATGATGCCGATAAGCAGAATTTTGCGCGGCACACCTGACGTTAAAGAGGTTAGAATCGGCGCTCCAAAGGTGACACCGAGCGCATATAACGTAACGGTCAACCCGGCAAGGGTTACCGAAATGTGCAGGTCATTGGCGATCAGGGGAAGCAGCCCCACACTGATAAATTCAGTGGTACCAATCGCGAACGCGCTGATGGCTAAAGCTAATAAGGCAAAGGTTGCGCGTTTTTTATCCAAAGACATGGTATCATCTCACTCCTATATATGTTGTTCTATCTATTTGATGTTGTGATCAAGCTACAGGGTAGTCATTACCGGCCGGTGAATGTTATTATGTACCCGTGAAGTAAATTTGAACAGTACGTACTTTTTAGTACGATAGGCACCAAAAAGTGCTCATAGATGTTGAGGAGGGTTTTGGATGGAAAAAAAGAAATACAACATTTCGGTTGAAGCAACGCTGGAAGTGATCGGCGGCAAATGGAAGTGCGTGATCCTGTGCCACTTGACGTATGGAAAGAAGCGGACAAGCGATCTGCGGCGGCTGATGCCGTCTATCACGCAGAAAATGCTGACCCAACAGCTCCGTGAGCTGGAGGAGGACGGGATCGTAAACCGTATCATCTATCACCAGGTTCCACCGAAGGTGGAGTACGAACTGAGCGAATACGGGTGGAGCCTGAAACCGATCCTGGACTCCTTATGCTCTTGGGGGGAGAATCACATTATTAAAGAGTATGGCGACAAGTTTGCCGTATTGGAGGATAACATTCTGAACAATAAGGACATCGGCCTCGCCACCGAAATGGATCAACCTGCGTTAGAAGAGGAAACTTCCTTGTCCAAAAACTGAAATTTGTCTTTTATTTGAAGGGCAAAATATGGTAATATAAACGGGAACAGTTGTTCCTGGTTTGGCGAGGGTTGGCCTTGTTCATCGCGCTCGCATCCATCCGGGACTCAAGGGAGGTAAGGTATGACCAACAAGTTTCCTGAACTGGATGGAGTCATTGCTTATATTCAGAGCCGGCTGGATGAACCGCTGGAGCTGAACATGCTGGCGAAGTATGCAGGGTACAGCCCGTACCATTTTGCCCGGATTTTCAAAGCGCGGATGGGGCTTCCGCCGCTCTATTACGTATCATCGCTCCGCCTGCACCGGGCCAAAGAGCTGCTGCTGCACACGAATCTCAGCATTCGCGACATCAGCCTAGAAATCGGACAGCAGAGCCTCGGCACGTTTACTTCCCGGTTTACGGAAAAGGTTGGGGTAACACCTTCCCTATTCCGCAATTCCAGGGACATCGCGGACAACCATTTAAACTCTCTCAAAGCGCTCGAAAGCTGGTATGATCTGCCAGTTTTGACGTCACCTGTGGGAACCGTGGAAGGGTCCATATCCTTCGAGGTACCGTTCGAAGGGGTCATCCTCATTGGATTGTTCGCCAAACCGATCCCTGAAGGGCTGCCACCTTACGGGACGCTTATCTCTTCGGCGGCACGTCGATTCCGGTTTACCGGCGTGAAGCCTGGAACCTACTATTTATTAGCGACTTCGGTCTCATGGGGAATGAGGGCGGCCGATTTTCTGGTGCCCCAGACGACGCTTCGCGCCAAGCATAAGGTCCCGATCGTCGTCGGTCCCGATAAATCGGTTCCGTTTCAACGGGTAAACATGCGGGTTCCGCATCCGGACGATCCTCCCATCCTAATATCGCTGCCGCTGTTGATGAACAATTTTCTTCATATCAACAGTCAACTCAGCAATCGGTAAGAAATCCGTTCCTGATCGCGGTGTTATAGTAGAGACAGCGGGGCAGGAAGTCATCCATGTACATAACGATTCATACAATGTTGCGCCTTTTCGGACCCGTAATCCCGAGCTTTTTCGGCTGCGGCTTGTTTTCTTGGAAGGGACAAGCATATATTCATCCGCGGCCATGTCACGTGTCAAGGGGACCATTCCTGCTTCTAAATGAACCAATACAGGAAAGGATGAATGACGATGGCCAAGCACATGACTTACATTTTTTCTGAGGATGCCAGAGCGCAGGCCGAGTTTTATGTTCAGGCGCTCGGAGGAGAAATTGTATCGGTACAGACCCATGGGGAATTGCCTCACGCTACGGAAGAATACAAAGAAAGGTGTTGCACTTGAGCCTGGTTGCCGCCGGCGTGAATATTCTAATGTCAGACGCGGTATTCGAACCGGTGCAGCAAGGAACAGCGATCAACCTGGTACTGGAATTTGAACAGGAGCCGGAAGCGTATGCTGCATTTGAGAAACTGTCTGAAGGCGGAACGGTTCGTGACCCGATCAAACCGGCTTTTTGGGGTTCTTTATTCGGCCAATTGGAAGATAAGTTTGGCATCCGCTGGATGATTACGACCGGATCTTAACGTCGCTCTCCATAGCAGAGCCCGGCTAACTAACTATATCAGTTGAATTTGTAAGCCAACAGGGGACTTCCGGGATTCATGCGGAGATCCCTTTTTGCAATGGAACAACTGGAGCTTGTAAGTTAAATAACCATGATCCCGGCTGGCGGTAAGAGGAAGGCGAATAGAAGGACCAGAAGAGATAAAATGATTATCGAACATCATTTTTTGTTCCAAACCATCATGAAAGCGTTGACACGCGGGAAGCCGCGGAGTTACAATAAACCTGCCTGAAAGATCAAACGTCTTTCATTCTGCAGAATAAGACAAGAGGTATACTTATGAAGGATCATAAAAGACTGACGTTAAAAGGAATCGCCCAGCAATTGGACATCTCGGTCGCCACGCTGGACCGGGTCCTCAACAATCGCGGCAATGTGAAGCCGGAGACGTACCGGAAGGTTATGGAGAAGCTGGAGGAACTGGAATACACGCCGAACAAATCGGCGAGATTCCTGTCACGGGGGACTGAAATTTCCTTTGCGATTGTGTTTCCGGAGCATCCGGATTATTTCTGGACACAGATTGAGCGCGGCATTCGCCTTGCGTACGAGGAGCTGCGGGATTACGGCCTGCGGATTGAAATTTTCAAATCGGAGAGCTACGACACGGAGAAGCAGAGACAGATCGTGCAGGAGATCGTGGACAGCGGCGCCTACGATGCGCTGGCCTTGTCTCCCAACGACTCGCAGCAGATGGAGGATCCCATAGACCAGGCGATCGATAAAGGAATGGCGGTATGCACATTCAATAACGACGCGCCTCTCAGCAAGCGACTGTTCTACGTGGGCTGCGACTATCGGATCGCCGGCAGACTCGCTGCCGACATGCTGTGCAAGCTCATCGGAAAGGGCGGACGGGCCGGACTGATTACATCGGATGCCAGCAGCCTGCCGTCGGCGACTACATTTCAGATGCAGCAGAAAATTACCGGCTTCCGCGAAGTCATTGCCGAGCAGGGGAACATCGAAATGGCACTGCCGCTGAAGCTGAAGCATGAGGAATACGATCATCCGGACCGCTTTGGCGAGTACTTTCGGCAGGTCGACGGCATTTATGTCACGAGCGCCAAGCTGCATGTTATTGCGCGCCATCTGGAAGAAGCGGGTCTTGGCGGCACCGTGGCTCTGATCGGCCATGACATGACGGAGGATATTTATCAGGATCTGGACCGCGGCACGGTCACGGCGACGATCTGCCAGGACCCGGTAAACCAGGGCTATTTGGCGGTCAAGGCGCTGTTTAACCATACGGCCAGCGGTGAGAAGGTGAATTTGCGGGAGAACATCTCCAAGCTGGAGCTGGTTACGAGGGAGAACGCACGGTACTATATCTAAAGGTATAGGATGCCGGGCTTCTCACGAGAAAAATGATGTACGTACATCATTTTCTGATTTTTTTAATCATAAAACCAAAATACTAGATCATTTCGTAAGGAGGACATGCTTATGCGCGGCAAAATGAAAGCGCTCTTTCTCGCCTTTTCGCTGTTTACCCTGACGCTGACCGCCTGCTCGGCAGGTTCTGGTACCGATTCGGGAAAAGTCACCCTGACCTGGTGGGATACGATGACGACGGACGGCAGCGTAACCGCGATCAACAACATCATCAGCGAATATGAGAAGGCCCATCCGAACGTGAAAATCAAACGAACATACGTATCTTCTTCCGATATTAAAAACAAGCTTTTGCTTGGTTCAATCGGCAATCAGGGGCCGGATATCGTATGGATCGACAGCGCAGACCATCAGACTTTCGCCGCTGCCGGCATTTTGGCTGACATCACCTCCGAGGTTAAAGCGTGGGGCCAGGCGGATCAATATTATGACGGACCATGGTCCTCCACGGTGTACGAAGGCAAAAATTACGGCGTTCCGGTCGGAAGCAACAACCTGGCTCTGTTTTATAACAAAGATATGTTTGATGAAGCGGGCATCAAGCCGCCCACCAACTGGGATGAGCTGAAGGAAGACGCCAAGCTGCTCACCAAGAAAAATGTATACGGTTTCGCGGTCAGTGCGGTGAAGACGGAAGAAGGGACGTTTCAGTTTTTGCCGTTCCTCCTGCAGGCCGGCTCGGACGTTCCCGACTTTGATAGTCAGGGGACGCTCGATGCGGTAAACCTGTATGACTACATGGCCAAAAACAACTACATGTCCAGGGAAGTGATCACGCAGAAGCAATCCGACACCGCGACGCAGTTCGCCGCAGGCAAAGTGGCGATGATGGTGAACGGAACGTGGCAGATCCCGTTCCTGCAGAAGGAAGGCAAAGTCAATTGGGGCGTCGTGCCGCTGCCGAAGGGCAAAACGGGAGCGACCGTGCTCGGAGGAGAAAACTGGGCGATCTCTGCAGCCTCCAAGCATAAGGATGCTGCCTTTGACGTCATTCGTTTCGCCAACGAGCCGGACCGGCTGAAGAAGCTCCTTCAGACCAACGGCCGTCTGCCGAGCCGCAAAGATTTGCTGCAGGATCCATTCTGGCAGAAGGATCCGCAGATGAAGGTGTTTGCGGATGCGATGGAGGTTGCCAAGGCACGTGCCTACGGCCCGGATTATGCGGGAATTTCCGAAGCGATCCAGACGATGCTTCAGCAGGTACTGACCGGGCAGGCTTCTCCCGAACAGGCCGTTCAAACGGCCTACGGCAAGATCAAACCGCTTGCACCCTAAATTTTGAGAAGGAGGAGGAACCATATGTCTGACCAATCCTATTCCGCGGCATCGCCGGGAACGTCCAAGCGTTTAAGAAGTACAGCATGGACCCGGTATCTGTTCGTTCTGCCCGTCATCCTGTTCCTGCTGGTGTTCATTATTTTCCCGATCGTGTATAACCTGATCCTCAGCTTTCAAAATGTGACGGTATACAACTTTAAGGGGCATCATGCTTTTGCTGGTTTGGCGAGCTATATCAAGACATTCAAAGATCCGGTCTTTTACACCGCGCTTGGAAACTCGGTATTGTTCACCGTTCTCAGCCTCGTGTTTCAGTTTTCGATCGGCTTTGCGCTGGCCCTGTTCTTCAACCGCAGTTTCCCGGGCCGGGGTCTGATGCGCTCGCTCATGCTGCTCGCCTGGATGCTTCCGGTGGTCATTACCGCTTCGGTATTCCAATGGATGCTGAACGGCGACTACGGGGTCGTTAACTACATCCTGCAAAGCCTCGGGATCATTCACGAGCCGCACAGCTGGCTCAGCGAAAACGGTACGGCACTGCTATCCACGATCGTCGCCAACATCTGGGTCGGCATTCCGTTCAATATGATCATCCTGCTGTCCGGACTTCAAGGGCTGCCGGAGCAGCTGTACGAGGCGGCCAAGCTGGACGGCGCAGGAAAAATGCTGCAGTTCCGCCACATCACGCTGCCGCTCATGCGACCGACCATTCTGATTTTGCTCATGCTGGGGATCATAAACACGTTCAAAGTGTTTGACATGATCTTCATTATGACGGCGGGCGGACCGGTAAACTCGTCGAACGTCCTGCCGATTTACGCCTACCAGCTGTCTTTCACCAAGTTCCAGTTCAGCCAGGGCGCATCGGTATCCATGATCATGTTCGCGATTCTTACCGTGCTGGCCGTGATCTATCTCCGGATGTCCAGTAAGGAGGAAGCTGCATGATGAACCAGCGAGCTCAATGGAAGGGCATCGGCATGACCGTGATCGGTGCCGTCATCACCTTGTTGTTTTTGTTTCCCGTCTATTGGATGGTCAAAACGTCGATCACTCCAATTACGGACCTGTTCTCGTCACCGCCCCATTTTGGCGTGCTGAACGCAACCTTTACGGCTTACTATGACAACTTCATTCACAATACGGATATGCTCCGGTATATCGGCAATAGCTTTATTATCGCCATCGGGACGATGATCATGTCGCTGCTGTTCGCCACGCCCGCGGCGTACGCACTGGCGAGACTGGATCTGAAAGGCAAATCGCTGATCATGATTCTGCTGCTCGCGATCCAGATGCTGCCCGGTATTATGATGGCGATGCCGCTATTCATCATGTTCTCGAAGGTTCATCTCGTGAACAGCTACTTCGGGCTCATCCTGGCGGACATGATCCATGCGCTGCCGTTTGCGGTCCTCGTCCTCCGGCCGTCGTTCATGGCACTGCCCAAAGGGCTGGAGGAAGCGGCGAAGATCGACGGCTGCAACCAGTTTACGGCATTTACGCGAATCATCCTGCCGCTCGTCGTACCCGGTATGATGACAGTCGCGGTGTTCTGCTTCCTTTTCGGCTGGGGCGACTTCATCTTCGGCCTGACCTTGACGACCGAGGACAGCGTACGCCCGCTGACGCTTGGACTGTACCGCTTTATCGGACAGTACGGCACGGAGTGGAACAACCTGATGGCGGTCGCCACGCTGGCTGCGCTTCCGATCATTATCATTTTCATCGGCCTGCAGCGCTACGTCGTAGGCGGCATTACCGCCGGTTCCATGAAAGACTGACAATATTAAATAGAAGATATAGATAGGAGAGAGACCCACTATGAAATTTACAGACGGCTATTGGCATGTGCGGCAGGGGCTGCAGGTATTGTATCCGGTTGAGGTAAGGGATATTGAGACCGGGCAAGACGAAATGACGGTGTATGCATCCACCAAAAAAATCGTCCACAAAGGCGATACGCTGAATACGACGCTGCTCACGGTCCGTTATTCTTCCCCGATGGAGAACGTCATCTGCGTGGAATACATCCATCATGACGGCATGGACGACAAGGGCCCAGCCTTCCAAATCTACAAGCAGCCGGATCTGAAAGTCCAGGTCGAGAAGCGCGACGGCGCCGTTACACTCACCAGCGGCAAGCTGACCGCTACCGTTCGTCCAGACGAAGGGTGGAACGTCACGTATGCTTATAACGGACGCCGCCTCACCGGCACCGGCTATAAAGGCCCGGCTTACATCAAATCCTCCGAATCGACGGATGTATATATGAGGGAACAGCTGGACCTGGGGGTCGGCGAATACGTGTACGGGCTTGGGGAACGGTTTACGCCTTTTGTGAAAAACGGGCAAGTCGTGGATCTATGGAACGAAGACGGGGGAACCAGCAGCGAGCAGGCCTATAAAAACATCCCGTTCTATGTGTCCAGCGAAGGATACGGCGTGTTCGTGGATCATCCGGAGCGCGTTTCATATGAAGTCGGGTCCGAAAACGTCTCGAAGGTGCAGTTCAGCGTTCCCGGCGAAAAGCTGAAGTATTACATCATCGGCGGATCCAATCTGAAAGAGGTTCTGCAAAACTATACGGCATTGACCGGGAAACCGGCGCTTCCGCCTGCCTGGTCTTTCGGCCTGTGGCTGACGACCTCGTTTACGACCAGCTATGACGAGGACACGGTCAACAGTTTTGTGAACGGCATGCTCGAGCGGGACATTCCGCTGCATGTGTTCCATTTTGACTGCTTCTGGATGAAGGAATTCCAGTGGTGTGACTTCAAGTGGGATCCCGACGTGTTCCCGGACCCGCAGGGAATGCTGCGGCGGCTGAAAGACAAAGGCCTTCATATCTGTGTCTGGATCAACCCGTACATCGGGCAGAAGTCGTACCTGTTCAAGGAAGGCAAGGAGAACGGCTATCTGGTGAAAAATCCGGACGGCAGCGTCTGGCAGTGGGACCGGTGGCAGTCCGGCATGGGGCTTGTGGATTTTACCAATCCGGAGGCGGTCCGGTGGTACCAGGGCAAGCTGAAGGAGCTGCTCGACATGGGCGTTGACAGCTTCAAAACCGACTTCGGCGAACGGATTCCGACGAACGTCGTTTATCACGACGGCTCCGATCCGGTGAAAATGCACAACTACTACACGTTCCTGTACAATCAAACGGTATTTGAGGTGCTGGAGGAGACGCTCGGTAAAAATGAAGCGGCGGTGTTCGCCCGTTCCGCCACGGCCGGCGGCCAGCAGTTCCCGGTGCATTGGGGCGGCGACTGCTCCGCCTCATACGCATCGATGGCTGAATCGCTTCGCGGCGGCTTGTCCTTGTCGCTCAGCGGCTTCGGGTTCTGGAGCCACGATATCAGCGGCTTTGAAAGTACGGCCACACCGGACCTATATAAGCGCTGGACCGCTTTCGGGATGCTGTCCACGCACAGCCGGCTGCACGGGAACCAGTCGTACCGGGTGCCTTGGCTCTTCGACGAGGAAGCTGTTGACGTATTGCGCTATTTTACCAAGCTGAAATGCACGCTGATGCCATACCTGTTCCGTTCCGCCGTGCAGACTGCTGCAACGGGGGTGCCCGTCATGCGGGCCATGGTGCTGGAATTTCCCGAAGATCCGAACTGCCATGTGCTGGACCGCCAGTATATGCTCGGGGATTCCCTTCTCGTCGCACCGGTCATGAACGACCAGGGACTGGCACGGTACTATGTACCGGAGGGACGCTGGACCGATTTCGTAACCGGAGAGAGTGTAGAGGGAGGTCGGTGGATCAGCCGGCAGGTCGACTACTTTACGGTTCCGCTATTGGCGCGGGCCGGAAGCATCATTCCGGTCGGAGACAATGACCAGCGTCCGGATTACGACTACGCGGACGGCTTAACCCTTCACGCCTTTGAACTTGCGGATGGGACGGAAACTACAAGCGTCGTGAACGGGACGAACGGCAAGGAGGAACTGAAGGTAACGGTAACCCGGAACGGGGGGAGCATCGATGCCCAAGCGGAAGGAACGAAGCCGTGGAAGCTGCTTCTGCGCGGCATAAGCCAGATCGCTCAAATCGAAGGCGCTGAATACGCCGTGACCGAGCAGGGGGTACTGTTGACGCCACAAGCGGGCGTTAAGCAGATATCGATTCAATTGTAATGGGCATTGTCTTAAGCAAACATGAACTATAGCCATACTGACATCAGGCTCCCGAAATACCGCATTTGGCCGGTTTTTCGGGAGTTTTTACGTTTACTTTTTTCACGTTGAACTTTCTTCTATAATGGCGCGCTGCGTCCTTTTAACATTAATTTTCTTAAGTTCATTCTATCTGCTTATTCTGTTAACGTTTACGTCAACTGCGCTGCCAACCTTTTGAAAAAGAGCGAACCAACAACCACTGATATCCATATTGCAACATATGAAAAATTCACAATAGAAAACCAAAAAAATCCGCACCTATCTCCGACCTGCAAACCCATTTTATCGTACAACCTAGACACTACTCACTGGTCACAAGGTAGGTCTGTCCACTCCGCCAGACCACCTCTCTGCGGCCATAGTTGCTTCAGACGAACCTTTCAGGATATAATCTGCTTGGTAAAAAACGGATTTCAAAGGAGGATCCCTGGTGTTCAAGCGGTGCATACATTCCATTATTGAGAAAACGGCATATGAAGGAAGCGTTGAACACTAAGGCATAAGCGGCTTTAGTGTTTTCTTTTTGGACTTCTGATTAGCGGTGTTGGCTGAAGGAACTTGGATGTTTCGAAATCAATACTGAGGAAGCTTATTTATCTAGGTGGGCGTATCACGATAGTCATTTTTTCGGAACCGAAAGGAGTGTTTGATCCATGGCAGCGTACCAAAGAGTGTTAATAAAGCTAAGCGGCGGAGCGGTGGCAGGAACGAGCCAGTTCGGCTTTGATCCGGGCCGGCTGGAGCATATTGCGGACGAAATTTTATCCGTTGTATGTATGGGAGTGGAGGTTTCCCTGGTTATCGGCGGCGGCAACATATTTCGGGGAAACATGGCGGAAACCTGGGGCATCGAAAGGGCGGAGGCCGACAATATCGGCACGCTGGCCACCGTCGTCAACAGCCTGATGCTGCGCGGTGTTCTCAAAGCAAAGACGGACAAGGAGGTCCGTGTCATGACCTCGCTCCCCATCGCATCGGTGGCCGAGCCGTATATTCGATTGCGCGCCATACACCATCTGGAGAAAGGGTATATCGTCATTTTCGCCGGCGGGAACGGCCAGCCTTACGTCACGACCGACTATCCTTCTGTGCAGCGGGCGATCGAGGTGAACTGCGACGCGCTCCTCGTTGCCAAGCAGGGAGTGGACGGTGTGCTGAGCGCCGATCCGAAGACGGATCCCTCCGCCAGAAAATTCAAGTCGCTGCATTATGACGACGTCATCCGGCACGATCTGAAAATCATGGATCAATCGGCCTTTATTCTGGCCCGGGACTACCATCTGCCTATTCATGTATTCAACTTTGACAAGCCGGGTTCAATGAGAGAATTGTGCGAAGGGAAGCATCAAGGTACGATCATCAGCCGCGATTCTGTACTGGCTTATGAGTAACTTCTAGACGGTGTAATAATACTTAAATGACTAAAATAATAAATCATTAAAAAAAAGCAATTTATAAGAAACATTTTAACGGAGTTATATGGTAAAATAGGCTCGCTGATGCCAAATATAGACATATTGCACGAAACAGGAGGGAGAATATATGAATCCAACAGGTGTCGCAGCTGCATCTGCATCTGTACCGGCTGATATCAGCCATATCAAGAAGCTGCCTATATTAGTCTCATTGATTGTGGGGGCGTTCTTTTCGATCTTAAATGAGACGCTGCTCAATATTGCTTTTCCGGAATTGATGGTTGAGCTCAAAGTCTCGGCCTCTACGCTGCAATGGCTGGCCACGGGCTACATGCTGGTCGTCGGCGTTCTGGTTCCTGCATCAGCGCTGCTGGTCCAGTGGTTCACGACAAGGCAAATGTTCCTGGGAGCCATGATCATTTTCACGGTGGGAACGTTTGTCTGTGCCTTTGCCCCGGGCTTTGAATTCCTACTGATTGGCCGTTTGCTTCAGGCCGCAGGAAGCGGTTTGATGCTTCCGGTCATGATGAATACGATCCTGATTCTGTATCCGCCGGAAAAACGCGGGGCCGCTATGGGCAGTATCGGTCTCGTTATTATGTTCGCTCCAGCGATCGGACCGACGTTGTCGGGATTGATTCTGGATTCGTTTGAATGGAGATGGCTGTTCTACTTGGTTCTGCCGTTTGCCATCATTTCGATCATCATCGCGTTTGTGTATTTGAAAAATGTCTCGCAGCCTACCAAACCCAAAGTGGACGTTCTGTCGATCATTCTGTCTACGATCGGATTCGGCGGAATCGTTTATGGCTTCAGCAGTCTGGGTGAAGGTGGAGCGGGCTGGTCGCATCCCAAAGTGTATTGGACCATTATTGTCGGTGCGGTTGCCCTGCTGCTGTTCGTTATTCGTCAGCTCCGGCTGAAAGATCCTTTAATGGATATCCGGTCCTTTAGATTCCCGGCGTTTACCCTAACGGCGATCATGCTGATCATTATGATGATGACGCTGTTTTCCTCCATGTCGCTGCTGCCGTTCCTGTTTCAGGGCGCACTCGGCATGACGGTGTTCGCTTCCGGTCTGCTGATGCTGCCGGGCAGCTTGCTCAACGGCTTGATCTCGCCGATTACCGGTAAACTGTTCGATAAGTTCGGTCCACGGGCGCTGATTATTCCGGGAACGGCTGCTCTGGTCATCATTATGTGGTTCTTTACGCAGGTATCGGTTGAGACGAGCAAAGTCACGCTGCTCATCCTGCATATCTGTATGATGGTTTCCATCTCCATGATCATGATGCCGGCGCAGACGAACGGCATGAACCAGCTTCCGGCCCGGTATTATCCGCACGGTACGGCGATCTTGAATACGCTCCAGCAGGTGGCGGGTGCGATTGGTGTGGCCTTCTTTATCAGCGTCATGTCCAACGGCCAAGCCAGCTTCCTGGAGGGCTCTTCGGATCCAACTGCGCCTGGGCAAATGGCTGAAGCGATGGTAACCGGCGTGCATAACGCGTTTGTCATCGGATTTGGCTTCTCCATCGTGGCGTTGATTCTGGCATTGTTATTCAAACGGACCAAAGGTCCTGCTGAATCCTAAGCGGTTGATGCCCTTGCCTGCCATGTTTCCTTCCGGTTATCCAATTACATAGCCGTGAGTGAAGGGACTTATGCTCCTTCTGCATGGTGGTGCATCTCGCTGCACAGAAAGAATCCGCTCCCGAAGAGGGAGCGGATTCTTTTTGTTGATCAGACGTTGTTTTCATAGATATTAGCGGGTTTCTATAATACAATGTTAAAAAAATATTAGATTTCAGGAAGGGAAGGAAGTACACAGATGATGAACTCCAGCATTCCCCAAACGATGCAAGCCGCTGTTATGCACAGCCCGCGCCAAATCCGGATTGAAACGGTGCCGGTGCCGGACATCGCACCAGATGAAGTGTTGATCAAAGTGATGGCCGTCGGCATTTGCGGATCCGACCTCCATTATTATACGCATGGGCGAATCGGCAAGTACGTCGTGGAGAAGCCGATTATCCTTGGCCATGAATGCTCGGGCGATATCGCCGCCGTAGGCGCAGATGTAACCGGATTCAAAGTGGGGGACCGCGTAGCCGTGGAGCCCGGGGTGACCTGCGGCCGCTGTGAAGCCTGCAAGGAGGGGCGGTATAACCTCTGTCCCGACGTGCAGTTTCTGGCGACGCCGCCGGTAGACGGGGCTTTTGTCCAGTACATCAAAATCCGGCAGGATTTTGTGTTCCGGATCCCGGACTCGCTGAGCTATGAGGAGGCGGCGCTGATCGAGCCGTTTTCCGTCGGCATCCATGCAGCGGCGAGAAGCAAGCTTACGCCGGGATCCACCATTGCGATCATGGGGATGGGACCGGTAGGATTGATGGCCGTGGTCGCGGCCAAAGCGTATGGTGCTACCGAAATTATCGTAACGGATTTGGAACCACTGCGTCTGGATGCCGCCAAGAAGCTCGGAGCGGATCACGTGATTAACGTCGTAGAGCAGGACGGCCTGGAGGAAATTCAGCGGTTGACGGACGGGAAGGGCGTCGATGTCGCTTGGGAAACGGCAGGCAATCCCAAAGCGCTGCAAACGGCGCTGGGCTCGCTGCGCCGGGGCGGGAAGCTGGCCGTCGTCGGACTGCCGGTACAGGATGAAATTCCGCTGAATGTTCCTTTTATCGCGGATAACGAGGTCGATATTTACGGAATATTCCGGTATGCCAATACATATCCGAAAGGCATCCGCTTCCTTGAGTCCGGCATTGCCGATGTGATGACGCTGGTCACGGACCGTTATTCGCTCCAGGATACCCAGGAAGCGATGGAGCAGGCCTTAAATCACAAAAGCGAGTGCTTGAAAGTTGTCGTCTACCCGAACGGCGTGCCAGAGGTGGAGTGAGGCGGTTCTTGTTTCTAAAGGATAATAGCACGGCTTAGGTCGTGCTTTTTGTCTTCTTTTTGAACATTCCAAATATTTCTTGTCAGCGACAGGCCTCATCGCTTATGATGACTTTAGAACGATCGTTCTGTAAATAAGGAAAGGTAGATCGCTTTGAAACGACATTATGACAGTGAAGAAACGCGGCGGATTATTGCGGAGAAGGCTGCGCAGCTCTTTTCGCAAAAGGGGTTCGCCGGAACCTCGATCTCGGATATATCCAAAGCCTCCGGGTTCAGCAAGGGCCATGTGTACTATCATTTTGAGAATAAGGAAAAGCTGTTCGTTTATCTCGCGCTGGACGGCATGCGGGCCTGGGGCGAGAAGTGGGCCGGTGTATCCCCGAACTATAAGACAGCAAGAGATAAATTGTATGCGATGTCTACGTTCGTGATGAACAATTATCAGACCCCGCTGCTCAAGGTAGGGCAGGAGCTGGCGGCGAATCCGGCGACCAGTCCGGAGACGGTCCAGCAGCTGTACGGACTGGCGGTTACGCCGATGCAGGTTTACTCGGACATTTTCCAATACGGGATCGATACCGGAGAATTTGAGATCGACGATCTTCAAGGAACGACATTTTTATTCGGGACGCTGCTGGGGGCGCTGTGCCAGCATATTTACACGATGGAGCATGAACGGCTGCATGGTCTTTTCCGGAAAAGCGTCGATCTTTTTCTAAGCGGAATCCTCAAACGATGAGGTTTTACGCTTAAGTAGATTAGAACGATCGTACTAATTGTTCTAAAGTTAAACTGATGAGGAGGAGTCAAGGATATGGCAGAATGGGGTAAAGTGGCTATTGTCACAGGAGGGGCTTCGGGAATTGGCCGGGCCATTTGCGAAGCGTTGGCAGGGGAGCGTATTTTCGTTGTGGCAGCCGATGTGGACCGAGCAGGCGGCGAGGAGACGGTCCGAAGATTTACCGCTGCGGGTGGGGGAGGGCGTTACGTTCACCTGGACGTGACGGACGCCTATCAGGTGGAAGGGCTGATCGAGAGTGTGTATGAGGAGTTCGGGCGGCTCGACTATATGTTCAACAATGCGGGCATCAGCATTTACGGGGAGCTGTACCACATGACACTTGATCATTGGAACCGGATCATTCAGGTCAACTTGTGGGGCGTCATCCATGGAACTCAGGCAGCCTATCGGGTTATGAAGCAGCAGGGCTTCGGCTGTATTGCGAATACCGCGTCCGCGACCGGATTGGGGCCATCGCCAACCTCCGCCGCGTATGCTGCGACCAAACATGCCGTGGTCGGACTGACCACATCCCTTCACTATGAAGCGGAAGCGTTTGGCGTTCATGTCAGCGCCCTATGCCCCGCTTTCGTGGATACTCCGATCCACCGGACGGGCGAAGCGCTCCATTTGGATCAAGAACTCGTCCTGAAGCAGATGCAGAAACAGAAAATGATGAGCCCCGAGCAGTTCGCCCGAATTGCGATAAAGGGCGTTCACAAGAACGAGCCTGTGGTTTGCCCGATGCCGCTGCGCTGCACCATGGATGTCGTATTCACCTTGTTTCCGCAGCTCCACCGCAAACTGATGCGACTCGTGTGCCGCGTTGCCCGCCAAGCAGCGATTCAGCCGGACCAGACGTAGGAAAAGACTGGAACAGACTTCTCAGACAAGGTAATATAGCGGAAAGGAGGCAAAAAAGTATGAACTATACGATACATGAACAAGACGGCTCGAAGGTAGCGGTTCTTGACGACCCTCATGCCGTTATTGCCGACGTCCAGACGGCTCTGGATCTGATGGCTGGCATTGGGTGGGATTCATCGGGGCCGTGCCATAAGCTGCTGCTGAATCAGTCGAATTTGCCTGATGCGTTTTTTGAGCTGAAAACCGGGCTGGCAGGGGAAATCCTGCAAAAATATCGGACCTATCAATTTAAAATTGCCATTGTTGGTGATTTTGAAGCTTACTCCAGCAAAAGCCTGCGGGATTTCATCTACGAATGCAATCAGGGGGAAGATGTGTTCTTTATGAAGGACCGGGAGGAGGCGCTGGCCGCCCTTCATCGGGTACCTTAAAAGCCTAGAAATTAGGTGAACGCAAGGAACAGGGAGCTGACGAATCTGATGATGATTGATTAGCGTTCGCCGAGCTGCTGGTACGCAAGCAGGCGAAGATGGTCTGTCTGGATATGCCGTCGCCGGATAAGTACCCGTTCGACGTTCATAAATATTTATTCGGACATGGGATATTCATTGCCGAAAATCTGACCAAAACTGACCGGCTGCTATCTTTGACCGCCTTTGAAATGATCGCTCTGCCTTTGTTGATCCGGGCGAATTCATCCCCGGCCCGCATTATTGCACGCAGTATAGAGTAGGCGGAATGTGTTGTAAATCATCGTCGTATATAACGCGTTGTAAAAAAGATAAGGGGGATCCTGGATGAAGGATGTCGTGCTGAGAACGGACCGGTTGATCCTGAGGCAAATGGGACGGGAGGATGTCCCTCTGCTGCAGCAAATTTTTGCCGACCCCGTCGCAATGAAGTACTATCCCTCCACCAAAGACAACCAAGAAACGCTGGAATGGATTGAATGGAACCTGCGAAATTATGAGGAATGCGGTGTCGGCTTATGGATTGTGGAGAACCGGATCAACGGTGATTTTCTGGGACAGTGTGGCATCGTTCCACAGATTGTGGAAGGGGTTCGCGAAATGGAGATTGGCTACCTGTTCGCAAGGCGCGTATGGGGGAACGGTTATGCCACTGAGGCAGCAACGGCTTGCAAGCACTACGGTTTTGAGCAGATGAAGCTTCGCAAAATCGTTTCACTTCCCGATGCCAGTAATAAACCTTCCGCTCGGGTGGCCGAACGGATCGGAATGACGCTGGAAAAACAAATTGTCAAATGGAACAAAGATGTGCTTGTATATTCCGTTTACGCCGATACAGAAGAGGTGGTTGAAAGATGAATCAACATGTGCCCATTATGGGGATTCCTTTCCCGAAATTGACGATGGAGCAAAGCGTAGAGCTTCTTCAAAACGTGATTGACCAAAAGGAGCAGCGGCTGTTTCACGTCGTTACCGGCAATCCGGAGATTGTGATGTCCTGCCAAAAGGATGCGCAGCTGCGCCAAATCGTCGATGAGGCAGGTTTGGTCACTGCGGATGGCATCGGCATTGTCATGGTCTCCCGGGTGCGGGGCGGCAGCCTGCCGGAGCGGGTAACCGGCTGCGATCTGCTGTTTAAGCTGCTTGAGGAGGGCGACCGGAAGGGTTGGTCGTTTTACTTTCTGGGCGCGGATGAGGAAACGAGCAGGCAGGCCGTCATCAACATTGGCCAGCAGTACCCGGGCGTCGCCATACGCGGCAGACATCACGGTTTTTTTACGCCGGAAGATGAACCGCGAATCGTACAGGAGATTGCTGATGCCGCGCCGGATTTTCTGATCGTCGCTCTGGGCGCACCCCGGGCAGAGAAGTGGATACATACCCATAAGGACAAGCTGCAGGCGAAAATTGCCATCGGTGTCGGCGGCAGCCTGGATATCATCGGCGGTAAAGTGAAGCGGGCGCCGGCAGCTTGGCAGCGTCTAAATCTCGAGTGGCTGTATCGGCTGATTTCCCAGCCGTCGAGATGGCGCAGACAGCTGATTTTACCCCGGTTTGCGGTGAAAGCGGTATTTTTTAGAGAGAGATCCAGAAGCGTTTAGCCCGTGTGAGCGGGTGGTTACAAGATACCTGGATAAGGTGAGCGAGATCCGCTGCTTACTTGGGATCTCCATGTAATGATACGTATGACCGTAAAAGTAACGGAAGGGAGAGGAAGGCATGAGCCAGTCACAGCCACAGAAGCAAGGCCAGCTCCTGATTCAGGAAATCGAGGAAACCTTCGTGCCGTACGGCATGGTCGCGGTATGGCCGCTTGGACAAGCCAGTTTTATCATTAAGGGAGGGGATACGGTCATTTACATCGATCCGTATGTCAGCCATAACCCGGATCGTACCTACCCGGCGCCGATCGGACCGGAGCATATTACGAATGCGGATTACTGCCTGGTCACCCATGAGCATTCGGACCATATGGATCTGGAGGCGATTGCGGCCATGTCCAAGGCTAGCCTGCAGACCGTCTATATGGCACCGGCATTCTGCCGCGAGGACATATTGAAGCAGGGCGTAGCCCCCGAGCGCTTCGTGATCGCCGATACGGAAAAGGATTACGGCGATGAAGTGATCATACGCCCCATCGCGGCCGCTCATGAAGAGCTCGAAACAGATGAGCAGGGCTATCATCGTTACGTCGGGTATCTGATCAAACTGAACGGCGTTACGGTATACCATTCCGGAGATACGGTCATTTATGAAGGATTGACGGAACGGCTTCAGGGTGAGTCGATCGACCTCGGGCTTCTCCCGATTAATGGCCGCGACGCATTCCGGAACAGCCGCGGCATTATCGGCAATATGGACTACCGGGAAGCAGCCGAGCTGGCGAAGACCGTTGGGATCGGGATGACGATCCCGATGCATTATGACATTTTTGCGGGGAACGCTGAGCATCCGGGATATTTCGTGGACTATGTATATAACCACTTTCCTGAAATGCGTATTCATGTGATCGCACGTGGCGAAAGATTTATCCACGTGACGGATGCGGCACTGAGCGCTTTGAAGTCATAGACTGAAGGTGACCATTCGATAACGTCAAAAGGTATGGATTAGAGCAGCCGCAAACCGCCTTCATTTGAAGGTGGTTTGTTTTTTTAGTAATCTGCATTACAGAAGAGGAAATTAGGGTGGTTTATGATGAGTGTAACACTCCGTTATCGGTGTTACATGAGGAACGATTATCGCGGTGAGTGGAGCGGTAGTCGCTTGCAGCAATGAAAGGAGGGGTCACAATGTTACATGATGAGGCGATGGAAAACACACCATCATTTTTGCCACAAATCAAGATATTTGAATCGCTTCCGGCAGAAATTATCCGTGAAATCGAACAATTGGTAACCATATCAAATACGTATAGGCTTCCAAAAAACTGTATTCTTCAGACGCCCGACGATGAAAGGAATGGCTTATTTTTCGTAATCGCCGGTAAACTGCGCTTATACAAAACCAATTCGGCCGGCAAACAACATACAGTCTGTATCGTAAGCGAAGGCGGCATGTTTGGCGAGGTTGACACGTTTTCATTGGGCAATAGAGGAACTTATGTGGAGACGATGGAAGACTCGATTGTTTTTTCGATTCCGACTGAACAATTTGAACCGCTTTTACGCAAGTATTCTGAATTGTCTTTGCGATTTTTATCGGAAATAAGCAAACGCCTGCGAGATCAGGATGAATTGGTGGAAAAATTGGTTTTTAGGGATCTACGTGGTAAAGTGCTATACTTTCTCAACCGATTGTCTAAAAAGTTCGGCATAGAAGAAAATGGATACCGAAAAATCGATATTCCCCTGACTCATCAAGAATTGGCCAATATGATCGGTGCCACAAGAGAAGCGGTATCGCTTACCTTACTGGAACTATCCAATGAAGGTATTATCGTGACCAGCCGCAGAATGGTCATGATTCATATCGAAAAAGCAATGAAAGAACTGGCTTGATTCCATGACCCGAAAAACTTCGTAATCTAAATTACTGTCGAATTCTTCATCTAGCGTTATGATCAATGCCGTAACGGAATTACTGCAAAATATGAAGCTTATAGGAGGAGTCAGCATGTCCAATCAACAAGTCCAATTGAATATTCGATTCAAAGTTAAACCAGGGAAAAAAGAAGAATTCCGCAGGGAGCTGTATTCCCTTATTGAGGAGATGTCATCCGAGAAGGCATTCATTAGCGCCATTGTTTCGGACGATCTGGATCAGCCGGATGACTTGATTATTTATGAAACATGGCAAGGCACGAGAGATAGCTGGCTTGCGGAAGAGTTTATTAAACCATACCGCAAAGATTACGAACGAACACTGGGCGATTTCATTGTGGATAGAAGCGTCAGCTGGTTGCAGCCGAAAGGCGAATGGGGGAGCCATATAACGAATGCGTGATGATGTTGAATCTTTAACGCTTAAGCAATTTCTAACAAGCCATATCCCATGGATCAATTCAGGCAGAGGAGTCTATTTAGGCTCTCTGCCTGATTTTCATACTGCGTCGGAGTTATTCCTCTATGCGGAATCGAACTTCCTTTCCGGTCGGCTCGCCGCCGACGGGGGATCCGATTTCCTCCCTGAACACGAATTCAAGACCGGAGAGCTTGTCCGGCAGTGCCGGAGATACCACGTAATTATAAGTTGCGTTGCCGGAGCAGCTTCCTCCCCTGTCCATCCGGCATTCATAGGGATCTCCCATATCCAACACTAAGTTGAATATTTCGGTAGAAGTTCGTTCCGGGATCGTCACATCCCAGTCCACATACAGCGTCACGACGCTCGCATTGGCGTATTGCCGAACCGCAGTGAGCGTAAAGAAGTACCCCTTATGCTCTTGTGAAACTAGCACCGGAACATGCTTGATGAAACCGGCGGGTTCGACGATCGGTTTGAAAAACTCGTCGGATCTGATGGCACCAAAGATATATTTTAGAAAGTCCTCATAAAGCCCCGTTTCGGCCGACCACTGGTCAATGTAAGCGAAAGGCGGGTAACCCGGATTTCCTTCCGAAATCTCTTTGCGCTGCTGCAGCAGCTGGCAGATTTGTCTGTCGATGGGGAGCAGGCGTTCATCGTAATGCTCGGTGGGTCGTGTGAAAGGCATCCGTTTCATCATCATTCCTCCTCATATATTCTATTGTACCCCAAAGTGCTAAATGTTGGAAAACGATCAGCGAAGAATCATTCATAAAATAGCAGCCGCTTCGAGTATGCGTTGCGGAATTCCGTCGGGGTCAACCCCACGATTTTTTTGAAGGATTTCATGAAGTGATGCGGGTCGCTGTAGCCGAGCTGACTGGAAATCTCACTTACGTTCTAGTTCGTATCGGTCAGCAGATATTTGGCCAGCTCCATTTTTTGCTGCAAAATGTACTGTTTCAGCGAAATACCCGAGACGGTTGTAAACAGATGGGACAGGTACTTCTCGTTGTAGCCGAAGTGCGAGGCGATTTGGGAGACCTTGATATTCTCGTGGCGGCTCCATTTGATGTAGTCGAGAATATCGTTGTACAGCTGGGTTTGCTTAAACGATTTGCCGGGGTTGTTCTTTTCGAAGAACAGTTGGTTGTAGAGCTCGCAAAGGATAACGGTAGACATGTAATCATTTAAGGTCTGTTCGTTGTAGCCGCGCACCGAATCCTGGAGCTGCTTCATCATGACGACGATTTTCTCGGGATTGCGCAGGGTGCCGTATTGGGGAATGACGATCCGCCCATTCTCGTGAACATGGGTATAGTGGGAGAGGTCGAGCTTGGGAAGGTTCTGCGAAGATGAAAAGTGCAGCCAATAAAAGCTGCAATCCGACGGCTTGGCTCCTTTCTGGCGCGTGAACGGGGGAAGCAGCAGATACTCTCCCTGGGAGACCTCGTAGGTTTCATCGTCTCCGGAAATGTACAGCGTCCCATGTGTCATGACAATGAGCTCGTAATCCATCAAGTAACGGCTTAAATGAATCCAATCCGCAGAGGGAGCAACGAACTTGCCGGTAAGCTCCATATGGACCGGACGCTCGATGCGGAGCTGATGGGCATTCATCTAAAGTTTCACCACCATTTCTAACCTTTTTCCACCCATTGAAGGGTCGGTAGAACCTAAAATTATCACACGGCAACAAAAGGCACCATCAGCAAGTGCAAACCTTTTGACACAAAATCGATCGTTGAACTATTTTGCCCTCTCAGGATTGAGTATAAGCTTGTGTAAACGGATTCATAAAACCCAAGGGGAGGATGAAGGATGAAAAAAATACTCGCATCCGTGCTCGCGCTTACACTCGGAACGTCACTGCTGGCGGGCTGCAGCAGCGGCGGCAATGAGCCGGAGGAACCAACCGCGCCAGGGGGAAAAGTAAAGCTGAAAGCGATCATGACAAAACATCCGCTCACGCAAAAGTTCGAGAACATGAAATGGCTTCAGGATGCGGAGGAGAGGGCAGGGGTTGATATCGAATGGCAGGAAGTGTCCGCCGACTGGGATCAGAAGAAGGGAGCCATGCTGGCCAGCGGGGATATTCCCGATTTGATCGTTGGCGTTAACTCCATTACCGATTCGGATTTCGCCCAGTTTCCGGGGTTGTTCCAGGACCTGTCCGGAATGATCGACCCATATGCTCCGAATGTCAAGGCAATGTTCGACGCCAAACCCGAAACGAAAATCATAGCCACGCAGCAGGACGGTAAAATATACGGACTGCCCAAATATCAACGGTTCTGGCCCGATACGGCGACCCGTCAGTTTATTAACAAGGAGTGGCTGGACCGGCTGGGGCTCCAGATGCCCACGACATGGGATGAGCTGTTCGACGTGCTGAAGGCGTTCAAAGACAAGGATGCCAACGGGAACGGAGATCCGAACGATGAGATCCCGATGGACTTTGCCCCGACGGGAACCGTCGCATTCGGTTATTTTATGCCGACCGTGCTGCTGGGCAGCGAAGGGATTACGTTGTCCGATGGCAGCGGAAGCGGATATTTTGTAGAGGATGGCCAAGTTAAAAACTTTTTCATCGACGATCGTTACAAAGAGTTAGTCAAATTTTTAAACAAATGCTTCAGCGCCGGTCTGATAAATCCCGAAGTATTCACCCAGGACTACACCAAATACCAATCCGTGGCGAGGGGTAAAGGAAATACGGCTACCGTTGGCTTTACGTGGGGCTGGGAGGTCACCGACCGTTTCGGCAACGCGGTAAGTCCGCAGTATACGGCTATGGCGCCGCTGAAATTTACAGCGGATTCCACCGTTCAGCAGTCGTGGTCGTACGATTACAACACGCTGAATTACGGTACAAATACCGTTCAAATGTCCGCCGCTTCCAAGCATAAAGAAGCCGCAATGAAGTTCATCAACGAATTGTACAACCCCGAGGTCAGCATGCAGGTGCTCTTCGGTTCGCTTGGCACGAACATCAAGGATAACGGGGACGGATCGTTTGCCGTACTGCCGCCGCAGGATCAGGCCATGGATCCGGGAACCTGGAAATGGACCTCCACCTGGGCCGATAACGGACCGATGTATATCGCCGACTCGCTGAAGCTGACATTGGGTACAGACATGCAGTCGGTCGGCAAGCAAACCGAGCCGCTGCAGAAGGTGCTGGACTCAATCGATAAGGACAACGATGTGTTCCCGAACCTGTTTATTAAATACAGCGCGGTGGACAACAGCACGATGGCTCTCGCCAACACGGCGCTTGTGCCGATGGCATTGGCCAAATGGTCGCAGTGGATCACCAAAGGCGGCGTGGATAAGGAGTGGGACGCCTATGTGGAAAATTGCAAAAAGACAGGGCTGCTGAAAAATATCGAAATTATGCAGAAGTACTACGACGACTATAAAAGCAAGCTGTAAAACGCGATCCCCGGTCCGGTGCATGCTCCCTGCATCCGGGCCGGATAATCTAGTATGCAAGCACTGCTGTTACAAGGAGGTAATCTGGTCATGATATCGCGATCCGGCCCCAAATTAAAGCAGGCCGCTTCTTTGCCGAAAGCACGCAAACAAACCGTTCTGAATACGTTCAGGCGGGACTATCAGCTGTGGATCATGATTTTGCCCGCCGTTGTCGTTATTTTTATTTTCAACTACATCCCGATGTACGGCATTCAACTGGCTTTTCGGGACTATAGCTTCACTAAGGGGCTGACCGGAGGAGAGTGGAGGGGATTGTTCTACTTCCGGCAATTCTTTGAAAATTACATGTTCGTGGATCTGATGAAAAATACGGTGGTCATCAGCGTGGCGACGATTGTGCTCAGCTTTCCCGCACCGATCATTCTGGCCCTGCTCATCAATCAGGTCAGGTTGAAGCGGGCGAAGAAGACGCTCCAGACGACCGTGTATTTGCCGCATTTCATCTCGACCGTCGTCATGGTTGGACTGCTGAACGTGCTGCTCTCGCCGAACTCGGGAATCATCGGGCACCTGCTGCAGTGGCTTGGCCTCGGGGATGTCAATCTGCTGGGGTCGACCAAGACGTTCGTCCCCGTATATGTACTGTCGGAAATTTGGCAGCATGGCGGATGGAACAGCATTATCTATTTGGCCGCTTTGTCCACCGTGGATCCGCAGCTGTACGACTCCGCAAAGATGGACGGAGCAAGCCGCTGGCAGACGATCCGGTATGTCGACATTCCCGCCCTGGTGCCGACGATCATTATTTTATTTGTGCTCAGCATGGGCAGCGTCCTGGGAACGGGCTTCGAGAAAGTATTTCTGATGCAAAACCCGCTCAACTTGCCGGTTTCCGAAGTCATTGCCACTTACGTGTACAAAATCGGGATTATCAGCAGCCAGTTCAGCTATTCGGCCGCCATCGGCCTGTTTAATACCGTCATCAACTTTATCTTCCTGTTTGTCATGAACATGATCGCCAAGCGGTGCTCGGACATTAGTCTATGGTAGAGACGGCGATCCCGAAAGGAGCATGGAGTATTGATACTTACACATCGTAATCGCAGGAGTGCGGGGGATGTTCTGTTTCAAGTCATGGTTACCGCCCTGTGCGTGCTGATTTTTCTGATTGTGGCCTATCCGCTGTACTTCGTTGTGATTGCATCCATCAGCGATCAATCGCTGGTGTCGACAGGCCAGGTGACGCTGTATCCCAAACATATCAGCTTTTTTGGCTATCAGGAAATCTTTAAGGATGCCCGCATTTGGACGGGATACAAAAACACGATCATTTACACGGTGCTGGGTACGGCGGTAAACCTGCTGTTTACGCTGCCGGCCGCCTATGTCTTGTCGCGGAAAGAGTTCCGCGCCCGCCGTTTTATCATGTTTGCCTTCGTGGTGACCTTGTTCTTTAACGGCGGCCTGATTCCAACCTACCTGCTGATGAAGCAGCTGCATTTGACCAATTCGATGTGGGTGTTTATCATCCCGTTTTCGGTCAATGTGTACAATTTAATTATCGCACGGTCGTTCTTTGAGCACTCCATTCCGAAAGAGCTGCATGAAGCAGCTTCGATGGACGGCTGCAGCCACTTCACTTTTTTCGTAAAAATCGCGCTTCCGCTCTCCAAGGCGGTTGTGTCTGTCATCGCCCTGTATTATTTAGTCGCCCATTGGAACGATTTTTTTACCGGACTCATCTATATCCAGAGCAATTCGCTCCAGCCGCTGCAAATCGTGCTGCGGGACATCCTGCTGTCCAACCAGGTGTTTTCATCCGGAGCAGGCTCCGGCGGAGCTGCCGGAGGGTATGCGCAGCAGTATGCGGACCAGGTCAAATATGCGGTGATCATCGTATCCACACTGCCGATTCTTATCGTGTATCCGTTTATACAGAAATATTTCGAAAAAGGCGTCATGATCGGCTCGGTCAAAGGTTAGTAGAGCGGGTTCATGCCAGCACGAATGAATAAAGCCGCCGGGCAGCTGTGCCCGGCGGCTTTTGTATCATCGAATCATCATAATGATCGGACCTTTAGAATCGTTTCGATGGCAGGGATCGACGATTAAGCTCCCTCGGTCAATACTGGCAACGTAATCGTGAAGACGGATCCTTCGGATTCCATGCTTTTGACGGTGAGTGTACCGTTGTGATCCTGGATGATTTTATGGCAAATAGATAGGCCGAGGCCGGTTCCTTCTTCCTTGGTCGTATAGAACGGATCGAAGATTTTCGGGAGCAGGTCTTCGGGGATCCCCTTTCCCGTATCGGACACGTCAATGGTTACCATCGAATTCGTTTGCTGCACCTGAATATGGATATGACCCGGCTGTTCCATCGCCTCGATGGCATTGCGCACCAGATTTATCAGCACTTGTACGATTTTATCCCGCTCCATTTCAACCATGACAGAATCGCTGACATTCTCCATGCTGATGCTGTGCCCTCTGGAAGTCACTTGGGACTCGGTTAAATTTCTCGCTCTTTCCACGCAATGCGAGATGGGCTCGGGCCGGATGTTGCCAAGATGGGGCTTGGAAAACTGCAGAAACTCCGCCGTCAGCTCGTTCATACGCGTGATCTCGTTGGTGATGATATCGACCCATGGCCCGATATTGTACGACTGCGATTTGGACAGGTGGATGAAGCCCTTCAGCGTTGTGAGCGGATTCCGGATTTCATGAGCCATGCCCGCAGCAAGCTCGCCGACGATTTTCAGCTTTTCGCTTCGGAACATTTCCTCCTCCCGCTTCAGCCACAGCATCCTCTTTTTCTGAAACAACCGGTCTTCGGCCAGCATGATAATATCATGCGAAGTTGTGCTTTCCCGGGGAAACCGGGCCGTGCTGTAAGTCACCTCATAGCCAAGCTTGCCCGATTCAAGAATATCCTGGGCTTGTCCAAGCGACCCATCGGTATCCGGGATCACCATGGCAAACCGGTCCCCGGCATAACGGGAAATGGCGAAGGCGCTCGGGAAGTAAGTCCGGATGATGAGCGATATTCTCGTCAAAATTTCGTTGCCGCCGCGGATGCTTTCCTTGTTTAGGCTTTTAAAGTCTTGAAAATCCAGCAGGATCAGTACAAACGGCGATTTTTTCGTTTCAACTAATTCGTTGACGGCACTGACATAACCGTCGTAGTTCAAAAACCCGGTCAGCGGATCATGTGATGCGAGAAACTGGTTTCGCCTCAAGAGCCGCTTTCTTTCAATCTCGGTTGTGACGAGATAACGCATTCCAAGGACGATTAATACCAGACTAACCAGATCGTAGACCGAAACCAATAGATTGTAACGGTCCCAGGGGAGGTAGCTTAGCCGGATGACGGTATACAACATGGAATAAGCAAATGCCAGCGACAGCGTATACTTCAAGTTTCTCGTATTTCGGGTTTCCATAATAATTAATATAAAGTAAATGATTTGCGTCCAATTGAGCTGGGAACTCCAATGGAAGAAGGCGAGGCTTACGGATTGAAGAAGCAAGGAACGGCTGCTGGACTCGGCGAAAAAAATCATGACCCCCGTCAGCATCGCTCCGGAGAGAAATAGCAGAAAGATGCTGTCGGCTTTGCCCAACAGAATGGAAGATAACATGATAAATGTAGTTAAGGAAGGAATCAAGACGTGTCTTGTCTGTTTTACGATCATGTTTATGCTCCTAGGGAAAAAAGTAAAATTTCAGTAAGCCCTTATCTACTGCCATTATATCGGATAGGCTCTGAAAACAATGTCGAATTTCCGTGTCGCCTTGGAAATGATCATGATTTTTTTTCTCCTATGGAGAAAACAGATTTTATGGTATAAATGACCTCATAGCCCGCCGGATGAATTCGGTGTGGAGGGATGCCGGAAGGATCCTGCACGAACGCAAACCAGGGGGAGTGTCATGCGGACGTATTTTGTCATCAGCCAGATCATCTATGTGTTATGTTTTATTCCGTGGCTGCTGATTTGGGGGATTTCGTTCATGGGGTTTGATAGTGGAATCAGTGGAGCGGCCATCGCCTTGGTGTCCGTGATCGGCGTTTACCCGCTCGTCACCATTGCCTGTGCCATTATGGCCTGGGTGTTCTACAAGAAGAGGAAGAGAGCGGCGGTCATCGTGAATTCGATTCCGCTCTTGTGGGTACTGGGCATCGGCGTGCCGGTGTTCGCATTGAATCTTTCGTGAACGATTCAAGAGCATGAACAATGCAAAGCCCGGCAGTTTCAGGATAAATCCTGAGTTGCCGGGCTTTGCGTCTTTACAGCACCTGCTTTGGCTACCGACCGTTAACCGATGGTCATTCGGACAAAGCCTCATAAAAATATCCCGCAGACTCCACTTTAAAGCTATACTTTTCCAGGGATATCCACTATTGTTGACTGTGTATCAATATGGATGACCAGAACAATCGGGGAGTGTGAAACAGTGGAGTCTTATGATTGGGATGAGAAGATGGGGTATTTGCGCCGGAGAATGAATCTTTATTATAATGACGACTACATCGCGTTTTTGGTCAAATCGGTTTGGAAATGGGAAACACCGGTTCGGATCGTCGATTTCGGCTGCGGTTACGGGCAGCTGGGCTTGATGATGCTTCCGCACCTGCCGGAAGGCTCAACTTATACGGGGATCGATCCGGGAGCAAGACAGATTGGGTCGGCCAATGAGCTGTACGCTCACCTGCCCTGGAAGGCCGAGTTCATTCAGGCGGAGCTGACGGATGCTGACCTGGGCAGCGCCTTTGATGTCGCCGTATCGCACGCAGTGCTTATGCATAGATCCGATCCCCTGCAGCTGCTGGCCAAGATGGCCGAAAGCGTGAAGGACGGAGGAACGGTCATTTGTTACGAGCCTCACGGTTGTGCTTCCATGTCGAGCTATTATTTTGATGATGTTTTATCTACGGAAGTCATGCCGCTTGGCCCCCTGCAGAAGCTGCATGAACAGGATGCATTGCGGACCGGAAAAGACGCCAACATCGGCATGAAGCTTCCGGTTTACTTTTCGCAGCTGGGGCTGCGCCGGATCGAGAGCAGAATCAGCGATAAGGTGAACTATTACGACCCGGCACAGGATTCCGAGGAGACGAGGGCTTTGTTCAGCAACTTGCAGTTTGAATGCCCGGCTCAGGAGGAAGACTTTATTCAAGCGCTGATTGAGCGGGGGCTAACCCAGGTGGAAGCAGAGCGACTCTATATCGCCGAGGACCTGTTATCCCAGGTCAATACGCCGTCGATTGCGTTCGCCCATGCGCCGAGCATGAAAATTACATTCGGTACGGTAGTCCGATAAGTCCGTGTAACATAAAAAGGAGCTGTTCCCAAGGTTCATTGACCTTCCGGGACAGCTCTTTTTGCTTACGACCATTTTTAACCAGACCTTATTCAACATCATAACAGAACCGAAAGAAACAGTCTATATTTTCAGCAGGGGACTGGGGTATAGTTGGTGATGCCGGCAATCCAATCATAGAAACGGGGAAACAGTATGGAAAATGCATGTCATCTTTCCGAGACGGAATTAACGCATTATACCAAGCAGGTATTCGGGTCGGGTTACGCGATCTCGCAGATTACGCGGCTGAACGGAGGGGCCCAGAAGGTGGTCTATCAGCTCGATTTTCTGAACGGTTTTTCCTGTATGCTGTACGTTTGGGATTTATCCATGAATTACTTTCGGGAAGAAATCGAACATTCGGATCATGATATGCGCTCCTATGGAGCCGACTTGTTTGGCGAGAACAACCGGGTATTAACCCAATTGGGCATTCCCACACCCGAACTGTATAACCTTAATCTGGAGCGCCGGGAGTATGCGTTTGATTATGCGCTTGTCGAACGTATTGGGGGCGGCAAAGCGGAAGACTATTTTGCAGACTCGGATACGGCAGAGCAGCAGCGATTGTTTCGGCAAATCGGGGAGATGGTAGCCAAAATGCACGATAGTGCTAGAGATGTGCACGGGCGGCCCGGTCAAACTAAGCCTCCGCGGAAGTCCTGCCAGCAGGAGCTGGTGGACAATGCCCTCAGGCAGATCACGTATGCAGCCTCTTATTTGCCTGAGATTGCGGCTGCTCAAAAGGGGCTCATGTCCGTCCTTCAGGAATGTTCATCGCGAATTCGTCCAAGGACATCTTACGGACTGATTCATGGCGAGCTTGGACCGGACCACATTTTGGTGAATGCGAATCTGGAGCCATATCTGATCGATATTGAAGGTGTGACCTATTTCGACATTGAGCATGAGCACAGCTTTCTCGAGTTTCGGTTCGGGGAGCATTACCGCTATTTCCGTCAGGACCATCTGGATCCCGACCGGATGGCCTTCTACCGCTTGCACCACCATATCTCCTTAATCGGAGGAGGCTTAAAACTGCTTCACCGCGGCTTTCCCGACCGGCGGCTTGCCCAGGGTATCGTGGATCACCATCTAGAGTGCGCCTTGAAATATGTTCATAAAACATTCCATTAACCCATTAACTGTGGAAGCCTCTATCAGAGGCTTCTTTTTTGTGAGGAGCAACCCGGCAGGCAAATTTTATGATCCCGGGAGTGCCTCGGAAACTGAATCAAGCTATACACAGGAGGATAACCTATCCTTGCAGACATCGTTAAATAAAGGAGGTACAGGTCAGACATGAAGGATTTTCCGCTTGCACCCCATGAATCGATCGATCTTCATGAAGTGCTGAATTTTAAAACGCTCTGCGTCGCCAAATCGAAGCTGATGCAGGGGATGGTTTTTGACAAAGAACTGAAGGCGCTGATGCAAAAGGACGTTGAACAGTCCACGCAGGCCATCAACGAGCTGAAGGCCGTTTATGAACGAGCTCCGTTTCAGGCTCCGGTTCCGGAAAGCAAGCCTGCCCCCATCCTAAATTGAAGGTGATACTCTGATGAACAACGATTATTTAGATCCGATCAATTCGCTCAACATGCCGGAGATGGCCGATATGACTTTTGCTATGGACTTTTTGATCCGGGCGAAGGAAGGGGTTCGTAATACCGCGGTTGCCCTGACCGAAACCGTATCCACAGAAGCGAGGGAACTGCTGAAAAAGCAGCTGAAGCAGGGGATTGCCCTTCATCAGGAAATCACCGAGCTGATGATCCGTAAGAAATGGTTTCACCCGTATGAGCTGCACGAGCAGTACCAGCTGGACCAGCTGTCGGCCAAAAACACGGCCATGATTGCCGGGATGAACCTGTTTCCCGCAGATACTTCGCGCAAAGGGATGTTCGACCGGACGCCCGATGAACATATGGAGGAAAGCCGAGCATGATGAAAGCCGTTACGTACCAAGGGGTTAAAAATGTCGTCGTCAAGGACGTCCCCGATCCGAAAATTCAAAAACCGGATGACATGATCGTCAAGCTGACCAGCACCGCTATTTGCGGCTCCGACCTGCATCTGATCCACGGCATGATTCCCAATCTGCAGGAGGATTACGTCATCGGTCATGAACCGATGGGTATAGTGGAGGAAGTGGGGCCCGAAGTCACCAAGCTGAAGAAAGGCGACCGGGTCATCATCCCGTTTAACATCGCATGCGGGGAATGCTTTTTTTGCAAAAATCATCTGGAGAGCCAGTGCGACAATTCGAACGACAACGGGGACATGGGTGCGTATTTCGGCTACTCGGGAACGACTGGCGGTTATCCGGGCGGGCAAGCCGAGTATTTGCGGGTTCCATTCGCCAATTTCACGCACTTCAAAATTCCGGAAAACAGCGAGCGGCCGGATGAGAGCCTTGCTCTAATCGCCGATGTGATGCCCACCGCCTATTGGAGCGTAGACAATGCCGGCGTAAAGAATGGAGATACGGTCATCGTGCTCGGCTGCGGTCCGGTCGGTCTTCTGGCCCAGAAATTCTGCTGGCTCAAAGGGGCGAAGCGGGTCATCGCCGTCGACTATGTGGATTACCGGCTGCAGCATGCCAAAAAGAACAATCATGTTGAGACTGTCAATTTCGAGCAGCACGACAATGTTGGTGCATACCTGAAGGAAATCACCAAGGGCGGAGCCGACGTGGTCATTGACGCGGTGGGCATGGACGGGAAGATGAGCGACCTCGAGTTTCTGGCGAGCGGCTTAAAGCTGCAAGGAGGCACCATGAGCGCCTTGGTCATCGCCTCCCAGGCCGTTCGCAAGGGCGGAACGATTCAAATTACAGGCGTGTACGGCGGCCGCTACAACGGATTCCCGCTAGGGGACATCATGGAGCGCAATGTGAACATCCGCTCCGGACAAGCTCCGGTCATTCACTATATGCCATATATGTATGAATTGGTGGCGTCCGGCAAAGTCGACGTGGCCGACATCATTACGCATGTCATCCCGCTCAGCGAAGCCAAACGCGGTTACGAAATGTTCGATACGAAGACGGACAACTGCATCAAAGTTATTTTAAAGCCGTAAGGGAGTGAAGTTCTTGATAAATCCAACGTATGCCATGCATGAATTGTTGGAGGCGCATGAAATTGCCGCCTTCAAGACGGTCTGTATGACGAAGTCCAAAACGATGCAGGCGCTGGCCACAGATCCTGAGCTCAAGCTCATTCTCCAGCAGGATGCCGCGATGTCATCCGACCAGCTGGTCGAGCTTGCAGCCGTTCTGAACAAAGGAAAGGAGACGCTGCAATGAATCCCGTATTGGAATACATGACCGGCACGAACAAACTAACCGACGATGTGATTGCCATGGACTTTCTGGTCAGCGCCAAGAGCGGCGTCCGAAATTTGGCGATGGCCGTAACGGAATGCGTCACTCCGGAAATCAAAGGCATCTTGGAGCGGCAATTGGAACAGGCAATTGATACGCATGAGAAGATTACCAAATACGCGATCGCCAAGGGGCTGTACCATCCTTTCAGCGTGCAGGAGCAATTGCGTGTCGATCTGCAGCAGATTCGGACCGCGCAGAGCATTCCCTTTCCCACGCCGTAACAGCTTGATTTGTATCAGGCATCTTATCGGTAACTGCATACGCATTAGACAGACAGCCGGCTGTGTGATACAGCCGGTTTTGCTTTCATGATTTATCCCTGCCGGATCGGCTGACTTCAACTCATGAATTATCCCCCTTCCGGGAATGTTAGCCATATCGACATTTGGCAGAAAGAAGGCAGGAAATCACTATGGAACTGTTACTGATGGTCATCGTTCTTCTTATTCTGATCGGCATATCAAACGTTATCAATCACTTTATCCCGGCGGTCCCGGTGCCTCTGATCCAGATTGCGCTTGGCGTCGCGGTCACGTACATTCCCGGCGTGCATCATGTACCGCTGAATCCCGAACTGTTCTTGCTGCTCTTCATCGCGCCTCTGCTCTTTAATGATGGAAAAATGACACCCCGCGACGAGTTGTGGCAGCTGCGGTCGTTCATTCTGCTGCTGGCGCTCGGCCTCGTGTTTGCCACCGTGCTGATTGCAGGGCCGTTCATTCACTGGCTCATTCCGGCCATCCCGCTGTCGGCGGCTTTTGCGCTGGCGGCCATTCTGTCGCCGACCGATGCGGTGGCCGTCGGCTCGCTGTCCGGCCGGGTGAAGCTCCCGGGCCGCATCATGCGCCTGCTCGAAGGTGAGGCGTTGATGAACGACGCTTCGGGCCTCGTTGCTTTTAATTTTGCCATTGCCGCAACCGTCACCGGCCATTTCTCCCTGCCGCGGGCGATTGGCAGCTTTATCGTGATCGCGGTCGGCGGGATTGTGGTCGGAGCGCTGCTCGGCTTCCTGGCGATTTGGCTCCGCATGCTGCTGCGCAGGCTTGGGATGGAAGATGTCACATTACATGTGCTGATTATTATTTTGACACCGTTTCTGATCTATTGGATTGCTGAAGAATTTCACGTATCCGGTATTTTGGCCGTCGTTGCTGCCGGTGTAACCCATGCGATCGAACGGGACCGGATGAGGACGGGATCGGCGCGCCTGCGCATCGTTTCCGACAGCACGTGGTCGGTCATCCTATTCTCCTTGAACGGTCTCGTGTTTCTGCTGCTTGGACTCGAAATTCCCGGCGTCATCCGGACGGTATGGCAGGACAAGGCATACAATAACGGCCAATCCATTGCCTATATCGTGCTGATTACGCTGGTATTAATGGTCCTTCGCTTTGTGTGGGTATGGGCATCGAACCGCCAATTCCGGTCCGCCGTGCTGACAGCGTTGTCCGGTGTCCGGGGAGCCCTGACGCTGTCGGCGGCCTTCTCCATTCCGTTGACACTGGCCGACAACAGTCCTTTCCCCGAACGGGACTTGATCCTCTTTATCTGTTCAGGCGTCATTCTGCTGACCCTGATCAGTGCCAGCGTGTTACTGCCCATCCTGACCCGCGGTCCCCAGGTGGATTCCGCTCTCGCCGAGGATGCCGAGAGACAAGCGCGCATCCGTGTCATTGAGGCGGGTCTCCGAACGGTCAAAGAGGAGAAAAACGATGAAAACCGGCAGCAGGCTATCGAGCTGATCGCTGCGTATTCCCGCAGGCTGCAGATGTGCAGATTCAGAGATCGTGCGGAAATGAACAGATTATGGAAAGAGGCTGTGGAAATCCGGCTGGAGGCGCTTGAGGCGGAGAAGGAAACCGCGGACCGATGGCTGCAGGAAGAGCGGATATCGCCAAAACTTGCGGATCGGTTCAAGGCCACGATATCGCAGATCGAGCTGCTGCTGTCCACCCGTTTCAAGGTGAAGAAGCTGATGATCGTCGGATGGTCGGCCATCACCCGGCTGTTCCAAGGCAGCAAACACAAAAAAGCCCGCATGACCCCAGACCACCCGAAGTGGAATGCTTATAAGGCGCTGAAGCTGGAAGCGATCCGTGCTGCGATAGAGCGGGTTAAGGGGCTCGAGACATCGGGCAACCGGGACACCATCGCCATGATTATTGCCGATTACCGCGGACTGGAGCTGCATCTGACACAGGAACCTGCACACGAGGAGCGGGCTGAAGAGATGGATGCGGTCCGCCGGGAGCTAGAACTCAAGGCGATCCAGTCGGAGCGGAACGAAATTCAAAGGTTGTTCGAAACGGGTGAGATCAGCCGGGCGCTGGCCAACAATTTAAGGCTGGACGTCAATTATCATGAGGCGCATCTGTTTGAATCGCAAACCGTGCATGAGGAGGAGGGGGAGCATGCTTAGAAAGCTGCTTTGCCTTCCCTGCTGAGAATGGTAAAATAAGCTCATTCCGGTTGGGGAGGGGAAAGTATGGAAGCTTTCGTTAACGGGATCAAGCTCCATTATGTCGATGAAGGAACCGGCTTCCCGATGATTGTATTGCATGGGCTTGGCCTGGACGTTCACTCGATGGAATCCGTCATTCACTCGTTCAGCACTGATTTTCGCGTCATTGCCATCGATGCCAGAGGGCATGGCCTGTCGGATAAGCCGGCAGAATACAGTCTCTCGGATCATGTTCGGGATGTCATCGCGGTGATGGATTTCCTGAAGCTGGACAAGGTATACCTGGTGGGTGGATCGATGGGAAGCTATATCGCGCAAGGAGTCGCCATTGCCGCTCCGGAGCGGGTGGAGAAGCTGGTGCTTGTCACGCCCAAGTCCAACGGCAGGACCTCGTCTATGGCCCGTTTATTCAGTGAGCATGCCGAGGAACTGGAAGGTATGGATACCCCGGCAAAGGTGCAGCATTTAAGCCGGTACATGTTTCACAATCTCTCATTGGTCGGAGTGTGGATGCAGCATGTTCAAGAGGGTGGAACAAGCTTGACGGAGGAGCAGAACGCCGCTTCCAACCGGGCGCTTGAAGGGTTTGATTTCCGTCCCGATTATGGCCGGATTACGGCGGAGACGCTGATCATCAGCGGGAGATACGACGGTCTGAATCCGCCGGAGTGGGGCAGGGAAATCGCGGATGCCATTAAGGGAGCACGGTTCGTGGAGTTCCTTCACTCCGGGCATGCGCCGCATGTGGAGGAGCCGGAGCGGTTTGACCAAACGGTAAGAAGCTTCCTGCTTGCGCCTCCGGAACAAAGCTGAAGATTGCACCGACCAAGCAGCAAGGGGAGCGGGGATAAAAGTCATGTTACATAAATTCGGATTTTCACAATATGAGAGCAAGGTGTACGAGGCGTTGGCTTCGGCGGAGCAGCCGATGGACGCCACGATGATCGTGAAGCATTCCGGCGTGCCTAAGGCGAAGATATATGAAGTGATCTCCCGGATGGTGGAGAAGGGGATGGTGCTGGAATCCGTTTCGGAAAAAAAGAAGCTGTATACCGCATTGCCTCTTCCGCTCGTAATCGAAAAATTAACGTCAGAGTTTCAGTCGGACATTCAGGAGCTGGAGCAGCTTAAGGTTCAGAAGGCAGTCATCGACGACCATGTCTGGAGCTTGAAGGCAGACTCATCGATCGGATCCCAGTTAAAGCAGATGATGGAGAATGCAGAGCGCTCGATCCGGTTTTCGGCATGGGAGGACGATTTCCACAAGTATCTGCCTATCCTGCTGGAGAAGCAGCAAAATGGCGTCAAAGTGGAGGGTGTCGTGATTGGCGATACGCCTGATGGCCTGCCCCAGATCGTCCCGATGAAGCCTAGCGAGCAGCATGTCATGCTGGAGCGGTTCAGGCTGCTGATCGTAGACGACCTCGAGGTCGTATTCGCCGGCGTGGAGAATGATTCGTGGCAGGCGATCAAGACCCAGTCACAGCCGTTTGTGCGCGTGTTTACGGACTATTTCCATCACGATTTGCTCTTGGCGAAAATAACAGGCAAATACAATGATATTCTGCTGAACGACGAGGAGATTATGACGGAGTTGCTTCAGTTGAAATATTAAGCGCGTCACGTGAAAAACGGGTGGACCCGGATCCACTCGTTTTTTGTATGCAAAAAATAGGGGTTGATCCTCATTTTGAATTAGGTTACCATTGCAGTAGTAACCAAACCAAACATGGAACAGAGAGATTTTTACAGAGGGGAGTTACATGCTGCATGAATTTTAAAATTTACATTTTAGCGATCGCCTGCTTCGTGACCGGAATGGTGGAGCTGATCGTCGGGGGGATGCTGAATCTCGTTTCATCGGACCTTCATATTTCGGTGAGCACAGCCGGGCAGTTGATCACTTTGTATTCCGTGGTATTTGCCGTATCGGGGCCTGTGCTTCTGGCGGCAGCTTCGAGGGTCGAACGTAAACTGCTGTACCAATGCGCCCTGCTGGTCTTCATTGCCGGCAATGTGCTTTCGGTCGTCAGCCCGAATTTTACGATGATGGTGATCGCGAGAATTTTGTCGGCGGCGAGCGCCGCGCTCATCACCGTGCTGTCTATCACGATGGCTTCCCAGATGGCGGAACCGGCGTACAGAGCCCGGGCAATCGGCGTTATCTTTATGGGAGTCAGCGGCTCCCTCGTACTGGGCGTACCTGTGGGCATGATGCTGGGCAACGCTTTTGGATGGCGTGCTCCGTTTGTCATGATCTCCATTCTGGCCGTTATATCGTTCATCGCGGTGCAAATTTTTATTACCAAAACGCCTCCCAGCGAGACTGTGCCGCTGCGAAAGCAGCTGGCATCCTTGAAAAACGGCAAAATCATTTTTGGCCAGCTGATTACGATTTTGATGCTGACCGGTCACCTGACCTTATATGCTTATCTTATGCCGTTTCTGCAGGAGACGCTGCACCTGAGTCCTTCCATGCTCAGCCTGTTTTATTTTATTTTTGGCATCGCGGCTGTTCTTGGCGGCGGGGCAGGGGGCTGGGTCACCGACCGGTTTGGGCCTGAGAAAAGCATTCTGACCATTGTCAGCGTGTTTGCCGTGGCCATGCTGCTGATGCCGGTATCTACGATTTCGGTGTATGTCTGCCTGATCGTGATGATCGTCTGGAGCATGCTCAGCTGGTCGATCTCTCCTTCAATGCAGAGCTACCTGATCAAAGCGGCACCAGAATCGCCGGACATCCAGCAGAGCTTGAACAGTTCGGCTTCCCATATCGGTATTGCTCTAGGGTCGGCGATTGGAGGTATGGTGATCGAAGGATCGTCGGTGTATTACAATGCCTGGGTTGGCGTTATTTTCGTCCTGCTCGCATTGGGATCCGCGGTGCTGTCGATTACTTGGAAAAAGCGCCGGACCCAGTCCCGTGCGGCTGCGGGCGTCCAGGAAACATCATGATGGAGGTGAATTCCGCAGTGGCGGCACAGCGGAATGTCAATGGAACAACAGTGGAATATGGAGCCCGCCAAATGCATGGCGTTGACCGTTCAGTTGATGCAGGGTCGGATCTGCCCTGTGACCGGCGGTGATGAAGAAGCAGACGACTTTTACCAAGAGTTGGGGCGATTTGCCCAAGACCCTGTCATTCACGAGCTGCTTGAGAGTGGAAGCTTTGAATTGGTTGACGTGGGGGATGCCGATATATTTGCTTACAAACGAAGCATGGATCAGCATCGGCTGCTGATCGTAGCGAATATGAACAAGGAGGAGGCGGCATTCCGGGGTGATGGAATAACAGGCGGACAGAAAATGGTATCCGTCTATCCGGACACCGTTCCATCCGAAGCGATGCGGCTGCGGCCGTATGAGGCGTTTGCGGTATTGATCAACGGATGAAGGAGGGGAATAATCCCTCCTTTTTTGTGCACTGCTGGAGTGTTTTCGTATAAGGGGGTATCTTAATCGGTGCTTAGTTGGAGTTGGATTGTTTAAGGTGACCGCCCATCGCTTTTTTATAAGAACTGCCCCATTCCCTAATCTGCAGAATGACCGGTTTGATCGTCTGGCCGAACTCGGTCAGCGAATATTCCACCCTCGGGGGGACCTCAGGATAAACCACTCTTTGGACGATTCCGCAGTCCTCCAGCTCCCTAAGCTGAAGTGTGAGCATGCGCTGCGTAATACCTGGAATGATCTGACGCAGCTCGTTAAAGCGTTTGGTGCCGTCCAGAAGGGTGTACAGGATCATCCCCTTCCACTTGCCCCCAATGATATTCAAGGCGACTTCGACGGAGCAGCCCTGGAGATATTCGGCGCGGAGTACGCCATATTCCGGATTTTTCTTCAACCCGATCCCTCCCCATGAGTTACAAGAAGTATACTGTACCACAAAAATGTGCGTACTTACTCCTCTCCATTTTAGCACATATAATCAGATCAGCAGCTGCATACATGGACTAAAGGAGAGAAAAGGATATGGAAAATCAAACTTTAACAGGCCGACAAGCCTCACCTTCTGTAGCGGGATACCGCTGGTGGTCTTTGACCGTCATCCTGCTTGCGACCTTTATGGCAATACTTGACGTATTTGTTGTGAATGTTTCGATACCCGATATTAAAAAAGGCCTTTCGTCAACCGACGGGCAGGTAGAATGGGTGGTGACTTCCTATACGATCGCTTATTCCGTTTTATTGGTGACCGGCGGGCGGTTGGGCGATTATTGGGGGAGAAAACGGATGTTTCTCTGGGGAATGTCAGGTTTCACCGTTGCATCCGCTCTTTGCGGCATGGCCCCAAGTGCTGAGCTGCTGATTGCCGCGCGGGTACTCCAGGGCATGTCGGCAGCCATGATGATTCCGCAGGTTCTATCGACCATTCAGGTGCATTTCACCGGAAGAGAACGGGGGATTGAGCTGGGCATATACGGCGGGGTGATCGGTTTGGCATCCGTTGCCGGGCAAGTGATAGGCGGTTTTGTGCTGGAATGGAACATCGCAGGATTGGGATGGCGGAACGTATTTTTTATTAATATTCCATTCGGAATCATCTCAATCGTCGGATCCATGATCGTACTAAAAGAATCACGCTCGGATTCGCCCGTCGTCAAATTGGACATCATCGGTCTTTCGTCCATCACAGCGGGGCTGCTGCTCCTGATATACCCGCTGATCAGCGGAAGAGAGTCGGGATGGCCCTGGTGGACCTATGCATCCTTGGCATTGGCGGCACTTGTCATCTCGCTCGGTCTGAACTATGAACGCCATGTGAAGCAGAAAGGAAGAGAACCTTTCATTCAGCTGTCTCTTTTTCAATACCCCGCTTTTACAAGAGGTCTGCTGGTGACATTAGCCTATTATTCCGGCAACGCCGGCTTATACTTTGTTCTCGTCCTGTTTCTTCAGCAGGGACTGGGACTATCGCCGCTGGCGTCAGGCTTAACTTTTCTGCCGCTCGGAATCGGGTTTGCCGTATCATCCATGCTTGCCCAAAAGCTGGTCAAGGCTTTTTCCGAAAAAGTCGTATATTGGGGCGCGATCCTGATGCTGGTCAGCGATTTTGCGCTGATCGGTCTATTATATGAATCGGGAGAACATTTAAGCAAAACGCTGCTGTATCTGCTTATGCTCCTTGTGGGAGCGGGCCAGGGAGTCATTGCTCCCCCGCTGCTTCAGACGATACTTTTCAGAATCCGCCAGCAAGATTCAGGCGCTGCCTCGGGGATCCTGACAACGATGACCCAAATCTCTCAGGCATTAGGGATAGCGATATTAGGCGGTGTGTTTTATACTCTGGCGGATCACCACGGGTACGTTACTGCGTTCAGAGACGCGCTGTGGGTCCTACTTGCCTTAGGCACGGCTGTGCTGATTGGTTTAATGAATTTGATTCGCCTCCATAAATGAGAGCTGGGATTGACATTAAGTAGCTCCTAGGAAGGGCGGCATTTGGAACTTCATCGGAGGGACATGCAGAATTCTAGACCTCAGAGATAAGCCTTCCGATGAAGACGATATACAACAGGCATAAGATCAGCATCATATTTAGCAGTATGGTGCCCAATGAGAGAATGAGGATAAACGCAGTCCAGCAGATAAGGGCAACGCCTAATGATATGGCACCGCTTCTTCTCATATTTCTCGCTCCTGTGGGTTATTTAATACCAAGTATACCCAAAGACGGGTCACTGTCACGAAAAAAACACTTGATAATGAGATTCATTATCACTTATGATACTTAAAGAGATATCTTTCACGTAAAACCGGATGGATCATGGATGTACATATAGGTTTTCGTAAAAATAATAAGACTCTAGCCTAGATAGAATGAACTAAAGTTTTGCATTTCTTTAGTTCATTCTATATAGATGAACCAGTGGAGGGGACATACAATCATGAAATTCAAACTTAAAGGATCACTGTTGCTCGTGCTGCTGATGAGCTTTACTGTATTGGCCAGCGCCTGCGGCGATAAAGCCGGCAATTCGAATACAACGGATTCGGGGGCAGCGGCAGGAGGTAACAGCACTGCGGATACCAAGCAGGAACGCGTGCTGACGGACGCGCTTGGTCATGAAGTGAAAGTGCCTGCGAATCCGCAGCGGATCATCGCTTCCTATTTGGAGGACCACCTGCTGACGCTTGGCGTCAAACCGGTTGCCCAGTGGTCGACTGGCAAGGGTTCCGTGCAGTATTACCTGCAGGATCAGCTGAACGGCATTCCGGAAATTTCTTACGACCTGCCCTATGAAGCCGTCATGAGCTTTACGCCGGATCTGATCATCCTGAGCAGTGCGGACATGGCGACGGACGACAAGTACGAGCAGTACTCCAAGATCGCTCCGACCTACGTCGTAGGTAAAGAGAAGAGCAACAATTGGCGCGAAGAACTGAAGGCGGTCGGCGAAGTTCTCGGTAAGAGCAAGGAAGCAGAGGAAGCCGTTCAAACTTATGATAAGAAAGCGGCGGACGCCAAGGAGCAGCTTCAGAAGGCCATCGGCACGCATACGGCCGCGGCACTTTGGGTGACGGGCAAAGACATCTACGTCTCAAGCGACCATCTGTCCAGTGGCTCGGTGCTGTATGATGACTTGGGACTCGCGAAGCCTAAGCTGGTAGAAGAACTGTCCAAAACCGGCACGGTGAGCTGGAACCAGGTTTCGATGGAAAAATTCGCGCAAATGGACGCCGATTATCTGTTTATCGTCAACAGCCGCGGCGTATCGAAGGATGAGCTGCTGAAGGATCCGGTATGGGCCAACATCCCGGCCGTCAAGGAAGGCCATGTGTATGAGTTTGACGATCATTCCAGCTGGCTGTACTCGGGAACGATCGCCAATACGCAAATCATCGATGACGTGTTGTCCAACGTCGTCAAATAAATCAATGAAAACTTGTAACGCTCCACATTAGAAACTAAGGTTTAGAAGCCTCGGTTCCGGCACCTTCTGTCGGATTCGGGGCTTTTTTCTGTCTTCACCACCGGATACCACCTGAAATTTAGAAACCTTAACTAAAATTTGAAGACTATTTTTCATAGGAACCGCCGCCTATAATTAGTACCTGAAAGGGCTTACATAAGAGATTTCAGAAACGGGGTGCTTTCCAGAACATGAACGCAAGGGCCGGTATCGAAGCCGAGTGGGAACCTGCCGCCGGGAAGGCGAAAGAGAGGAAGCTGTGGCGGAAAATTGTGGGCCAGCGCTATCTGCAGATTATGGCTCTGCTGGGCGTCGCCTGGATGATTGTTTTCAATTATATCCCGATGTACGGGGTCATCATTGCTTTTAAAGAGTTCGACATTATTCACTCGATCTCTTCGGCTCCGTGGGTCGGATTGGATCATTTTAAGGAATTTCTGGAGGACGACAGTCTCGGATATGTGATCAAAAATACGCTCGGGATGAGCCTCCTGAAGCTGGTGATCGGGTTTCCGCTGCCCATCCTGTTCGCACTCCTGCTGAACGAAATCCGTTCGATCGTGTTCAAAAAGTGGATTCAGACGATTTCCTACCTGCCTCACTTTTTGTCCTGGGTCATTCTGGGCGGCATCCTCGCCACCTGGCTGGCGGATGTGGGCATCGTCAACAAGGTGCTGATGGCGCTTCACCTGATCGATCAGCCGATTACATACTTGGCCGAGCCCAAATACTTCTGGTCCATCGTCGTCACTTCAGACATCTGGAAGGAGATCGGCTGGTCGGCGATCATTTACCTGGCGGCGATTTCGAGCGTATCTCCGGAGCTGTATGAGGCGGCTACGATCGATGGGGCGGGCCGGATGCAAAAAATGTGGAACATTACGCTTCCTTCGATCAAAGGCACGATTTCCATTTTGTTCATTCTGGCCGTCAGCGGCATCCTGAACTCCAACTTCGACCAGATTCTCGTGCTGCGCAACTCGCTGAACGAAACGTCAAGCAACGTCATAGACGTCTACGTATACAACGTTGGTCTGGCAGAGAGCCGGTACTCCTACGCGGCCGCGGTTGGACTGATCAAAAACGTGATCGCTCTCGCGCTGCTGCTTGGAGCCAACAGCATTACGAAACGGCTTAACAATACTTCCTTATTCTGATGGGACGGCGGTGACTCTTCGTGTATTCATTCAAACGCCAGAGCGCTTCGAGCGCGATCTTTGAAATATTCAACTCCGTGCTGATGCTGATCGTCTGCTTCGTCACGCTGTATCCGATCTGGTACGTCATCGTGAACGCATTTAATGACGGGGCGGACGCGATGCGGGGCGGCATTTACTGGTGGCCGCGGCAGTTCAGCCTGGACAGCTTCCAAGCCGTATTCCGCAGCGAGGGCATCATGACCGCCATGGGGGTCACGGTGGCCAAGACGCTGATCGGTACCCCGGTTCACGTGTTTTTTACCGCGATGGTGGCGTATGCCTTTTCCAGAAGGGAGCTTGTGGGACGCAAGCTGTATATGTTCATCGGCACGGTGACGATGTTCTTCGGCGGGGGCCTCATTCCGTATTACCTGCTGATCCGGGATTTGCATCTGCTGGACAATTTTCTGGTATATATCATACCTGCTGCATTCAGCTTCTTCGACCTGATCATTTTCCTGTCGTTTTTCCGGGAGATTCCCCCGGGATTGGAAGAAGCGGCGAAGATCGACGGGGCGAACGATTTTAAAATTTTCTACAAAGTCATCATTCCGGTATCCATGCCGGTGGTGGCGACAATCGCGCTCTTTCACGGGGTGTACCAATGGAACGATTACTTTACTGGGATGATCTTCATTAATGATACGAACCTGCAGCCGATCCAGACGTATTTGTACCGCGTCGTTGCGCAGTCAAGCTCCAACCAGATGCTGGCATCCATGCCAAGCGGCATGGCGGTGTCGGTGACGAGCCAATCGCTGAAGCTGGCTACCATGGTCGTTACCACCGCGCCGATCGTCTTCGTGTACCCGTTCCTGCAAAAGTATTTTGTAAAAGGCTTCATGATCGGATCGATCAAGGAGTAACCGGGAATCCGGGTTTATTCATGGTTATCAGTCCCGCCTGGCGGGAGTGTTAATAGATTAACGAAAGAAAAGGGGTTAGAATCCATGAGCAAATCGCGCAGACTCATGACTTCCATGATCGCTCTGACCGTCGTGTTCACGATGGCGCTGTCCCTTGCGGGCTGCTCCGGCGGCAAGAGCGAGACAAACGGCGGCAGCACTGCCGCGACAAGCGGAAGCACGGATGCGAAGAACACGTCGTCCACGGGCGGCGGGGAAGCCAAACCGAATCCGGATGAGCCGGGCTGGAAGTCGGACAACGCACCAATCACGTTTGATTGGTACATGAACTTTTCGTGGTTCAATAAAAAATGGGGCGGCGACGCGACTGCCGAATATGTCACCAAGAAGACGGGCGTCAGCATCAACTTTATCGTTCCGGCGGGTAATGAGAACGAGAAGCTGAACACCATGATCGCCTCCGGCAAGCTGCCGGATTTCATCACGCTTGGCTGGAGCGAGGAAGCCGTCAAGAAGATGATCGAGGGCAAGCTCGTGCTTCCGCTGAACGAGTTGGCCGATCAATACGATCCTTACTTCTTCAAAGTAGCCGACCCTGCTAAACTGGGATGGTACACGCAGCCGGACGGCAACATCTACGGTTATCCGAACGCATCGTCCTCTCCTGAAGATTACAAAAAGTACGGCTCGAACTTCACGTCAAACCAAACGTTCGAGGTTCGCAAGGACATGTATGAAGCCATCGGCAGCCCGGATATGAGCACGCCGGAAGGGTTCCTGAATGCGCTCAAGCTGGCGAAGGAGAAATTCCCGGAAGTGAACGGCCAGCCGCTCATTCCGCTCGGACTGCATGAATTCAGCGAGACCGGCAACTATTCGCTCGAAGGCTATCTCCAGAACTTCCTGGCGATCCCGCAGCAGAAGGACGGCAAACTGTACGACCGACGCCTGGATCCCGAATACATCTCTTGGCTGAAGACTTTCCGCAAAGCCAACGAAATGGGACTGCTCTCGAAGGACATCTTCATCGACAAGCGTCCGCAAATGGAAGAAAAAATCGCGCAGGGCCGCTACTTCGCGATGCTGTACCAGCGCTCCGACTTTGATGCGCAGAACATGTCGCTGTACCAGAAGGACCCGAATTCTGCGTACATCGCGATCAACGGTCCGGCCAACTCCAAGAAGGACGCGCCGACCCTTTCCGGTCCTGGCATCTCCGGCTGGACGCTGACCCTGATCTCCAAGGACGTGAAGGATAAGAAGCGGGCGATCGAGTTCCTGACCTACCTGATCAGCGAGGAAGGCAACAAGGACATGTTCCTTGGCGAAAAAGGCGTCACTTACGACAATATCGACGGCAAAGACCAGTTCCTGCCGGATGTCGTGAAGCTGCTGAACACGGACCGCACCGCGTTTGACCAGAAATACGGTGCTTCCTACACCTACTGGATGCTGATGGATACGAACATGAACCTGCAGTGGGCACCGCCGGGCGTCGATCCGCAGAAACAGATGGCGGACTGGACGAAGGGCAAATCGATCAGCATGTCCGAATTCGACAATCTGGATCCGCCGAGCACTTCCGAAGAGGGGGTTGCCGGCAGCAAAAACGCACGGAATTGGGGCAAACTGCTGCCGAAACTGCTGCTGGCCAAATCGGATGCCGACTTCGACAACATGTGGAACAGCTACATCGAAGACCGCAACAAGAACAAACAGGACAAAATTGACGCATACCGTCAAAAGGCATACGAAGAAAACGTCAAAAAACTGGAAGCGCTCAACAAATAAGCGCCTTCTGACACAAGCCTGGAATCCGCGATTTTTTGCTCGCGGATTTTCAGGCTTATTACCATAATTGGGCTGGGTGGTGCTTGCGACAATGATCGAACTTGCCCGGAATCGAATGGCTAGGCTGTCGACCGCCATCGGCCGGATGCCGATTCAATTGAAGCTGATCCTATCGTTTATCTGTATTATTTTGATTCCGATCACCCTGGTTTCCTGGTATTTATTCAACGGGGTATACCTGAATACGATCAAAGATTTGACCAAGAAAAACCAATATATTCTGGAGATCGAGAAAACGAACGTGGCCAACAACATGCAGGTGATGGAACGGACGGCCCAGCTGGCCATCTCCAACAGCGAGATCAATGAGTATCTGCAGAGCCGGGAGGAGCTGGATACGGCCGATTTGATCGATTTTAAGATGAAGACGTTCTCCAGCTTTCAGTACTATCTGTTTAACAATCCGAACATCGCCAACATCCGGCTGTATTCGGAAAACCCGAACGTGAGAGAGTTTTGGCCGGTTATTTTCAAAGAATCCCGAATCAAGAACAAGCCTTGGTACCAGACGGTTCTTCGGCGCAACGGACTGGTCTGGTGGGAGATCAGCGCGACGAATAAGGACGTGATCAAGAACAGCACGGTGGCCAGCGACCAGGTCGGCGATTTTGTCACGCTGCTGCGCGAGATCAAATATCCGAACGATAAGCATAACGGCATCCTGGAGGTGACGATGGAGCTGAACAACTTTTTTATGAAAACCTTCAGCAGCGTACAGGATACAAGCTCGCAAATGATCGTGGTGAACCGGGACGGCAAGGCGTTTACCAACCCGTCTCTGAGCCTGATGCAAACGCTCCCCGTCGAAACGATCATGGCCGAGTTCGCCAAGCACGGCAAGAAGACCGACCACGAGTTTACCTTTACCTATAACGGGACGCCATATTTGTGCATTCCGAGCGATATGGAGCCGCTGGACAGCTATCTGTTCAACGTCGTTTCGCTAAAAAGCGCTTTGTCGGACGTCAGCAAACGGCGAAATACGATTATCATTGCCACGATTATTCTGATCGCTCTGCTGTCGGCCACGTCCTATATCCTGCATTCCTTGATTTTGAAAAAGCTGAACATTTTGCGCGATTCGATGAAAAAAGTACGCAAAGGCGACTTTAATTTCGAAATTGACATCACGAGCATGGATGAGATCGGAGAATTAGCGCATCATTTCCGTCAGATGCTCAAACGGATGAATGAGCTGATCGTCGAGGCGGTGAACCGCCAGGCGGCAACCAAGGAAGCGGAGCTGAAGTCGCTCAAAAACCAGATCGACTCCCATTTTCTGTACAATACTCTCGAAAACTTAAAGATGCTTGCCGAAATTGAGGGCCAATACACGATATCTGATGCGCTTACCTCACTCGGACGTATGATGCGCTACAACCTGCAGTGGACCAGCAACCATGTGCGGCTGAGGGATGAACTGGAGCATATCCAAAACTACATCGCCATCATGAACATACGCTACGACAACAATCTGGTGCTGAACATCAACGTTCCTCCGGTCCATATGGAACAGGAAGTGCTGAAGATGTCGCTCCAGCCCATCGTCGAAAACGCCGTTAAGCATGGGATGGGTTCCCGTTCCGAGGGCGAAAAGCTGGAAATCGCTATACATGCTTATGTATCTGGGGACAGCATCATTATCGAGGTTTGTGACAATGGCGACGGGATTCCCGAATCCAAACTGAAGAAGATCAACCTGATGATCCGGCTGGAAGACGCGGATTATCAGCAAATGCGGAAGGAGCTGAACGACGGGGAAAGCAGCGGCATCGGATTGCGAAATGTCGATCAGCGTATCGTCATGTTTTACGGGAAGTCGCACGGAATCCGGGTGGAGAGCGCCGAAGGAAGTTTTACGCGAGTCACGATGACGCTGCCTTATCTAATTCTAGCGGGAGGTGTGCCTGCCCATGTGCAATCTGCTAATCGTTGATGATGAGAAAAATATCCGGGATGGCCTGAAAGCGATGATTCGCCGCGAGTTCGGCGACGACTACGCACTGTACTTTGCCGCGAATGGGGAGCAGGCGCTTCAAGTCATGGACGAGACGGAAATGGACTTGGTCATTACCGACATCCGCATGCCGGTGATGGACGGAATCGAGCTCATTAACCGTATACAGGATCAGGAGGCGCGGCCGGATCTGGTTATTCTAAGCGGTCATGACGACTTCCAGTATGCCAAAGCGGCGATCCGCTGCAATGTGAAGGAATACTTGCTGAAGCCGATCGTTCGTGACGAGCTGTTCCGGACGCTGCGGCGCCTTGACGAAGAGCGCATCCGCAAGGGGGAAATCGCCGATCAGCTGCGCGGAACGAAGGCGCTGAAGGAAAATTATGCGGTGAGCCGGCTGCAGTATTTGTTTTTACAGGAAGGCATGGACGAGCGCGCCATTCGGGATGTGGTTCTTCAGGCGGGACTGGATTGGCTGGATGCGGGCGGATACGCCGCGCTGGTCCTCGTTCCGGAACGCTACCGGGAAGCCGGCTGGGACGAATTCACCGCTTATGTTGACCAGATGATCGGCTGGCTGCCGGGTGAACGTTATATCCGTTTTTACGACAAAGACGGCAAACTCGTGATGTTTACTGACACCGCTGCTCCGTTCAACCGGCTGGGAGAGGAAATCATCCGCCAGTCGTCCAGCGCCATCCGGGCCGGCATCAGCGAACGGATGGCGGGAGCAGGGGAGGTGAAGAAAGCTTACCAGCAGGCCGGCCGGGCGTTGAAGTACTTTTTGTTCCAAAACATGCCGGGACTCATTCGGAGCACTGAACTGTCCGGCAAACGGACGGATTACCGCATCCCGCTGGAAGACATCCGGAAGACGGCCAATCTGCTCGGATTGGATCGGGATGCCGAGCTGAGCCGGCTGCTGCAGCATATTTTCGATATCCGGACGATTCTTCAATATGATATCGGGTATCTGGAAGGGATCAGCCATGCTTTTAACGAGCATGTATTCGACCAGGTGTTTCAAACCTATGGCGAGGAATCCGTCGACATTTTAAAACTCCACAAGCAGGTGGGGAATCTGTACAACTTCAACCATTTTCATGATTATTTCCATAGTTTGGAGAGCCTGCTCTTCCTGCTGAGCGATTATGTGAAACGGATGCGGTCGATGCATTTTGACCAGAGCGAGATTCAGCGGGCCATCGTCTATATCGAGGAGCATTTTCATGAAAACTTGAATATGGCTGTCGTGTCCAATCATGTCTCATTGAATTATTCGTATTTCAGCCAAGCTTTCAAGGAGTATACGGGGGAGACGTTCGTGAGCTACTTGCGGAAGCTGCGGATCCGTAAGGCCAAGGAGCTGCTCGGCAGCACGGACCTGAAAGTGTACGAAATCAGCGAGCGGGCCGGGTTCGAGAACGTGAAGCACTTTACCAAGGTCTTCAAGGAAATGGAGGGGGTTGCGCCGCTCGAATACCGCTCGCAGCAGGAGGCGCTCAGGCGGAGGTGAACAAAAATTGCCGGGACGATGGGCATCCTGTAGCAGAAGGCATTGCCCTTCAGAGACGTGAAAACCGCTGAAAGCAAATAAATCAAGCGTAACAGGCTGCCGAGAGGCAGCCTTTTACTGTTACTGGACGAGTAATGAGGATTCGTGATGCTAAGCATTCAAACCAGGATTTAGGGATCATGATGTCGACCTCGGATGGCCACGGCGAGCCAATCCTCGCTTCACCCCGTAAATGAGGAGATCAACCGCCGCGCCGATGATGACAGCCATGACGATGGAGAGAAGATACGCCGGGAACCGTAAGGGGATAAAGTAGCTGTTCGTTACGAAAGCGTGTTTATCGGACATCCAGCCCGAGTACACAGTGTCATGCAGGAGGTATTCAAGCAAGGGATTCAGCCGGATCAGTATGATGTTGGCCAAGCCCTGTCCGGAGGCATCCAGTATGCATATGAGAATCATACATAACGTGAGCCAAAAAGAAACGCTTTTTAACAAAGACATTCCCCGCCTTCAAACTTGTTCTTGTCATTTATAACGTATCCTGCCGCAACTAAGTTCTGCACAGCTTACATAAAGCTGGTTTATTTATATCCAACCTTTCTGTTGGTTGGTATAATATGGTGGAGAATAGCGAGTCTACGGAGGTGGTTGCATGAAAGAGAGGGTGCTCGAGGCTTATACCAAGCTCGCCAAGGACTATGAACTGCATACCGATTCGGACAGCGGCGCCAACGCATACTACGAGCGTCCGGCCATGCTGGAGCTGCTGCCAACGGATATGTCCGGACTTCATGCCCTTGATGCAGGCTGCGCCGCAGGATGGTATACCGAGCAGTTCGTTTCCCGCGGGGCATCGGTATCGGCGATCGATTTCAGCCCCGATATGGTGGAGGCGGCCAGACGGAGAGTCGGGAGTCAAGCGGAGATTCGGGTTCACGATCTAAGCGAACCACTGCCATACGGAGCCGATAAGTTCGACTTGATTCTCAGTTCGCTGACGCTGCATTACATCGAAGACTGGGATCCTTTGTTCCGTGAGTTTCAGCGGGTATTGAAGCCTGGAGGAACGTTATTGTTTTCGGTGCATCATCCGTTTATGGACTTTACCGTTTTTAAGAGACCGGATTATTTTGTACGGGAGCTGCTTGTAGACCGGTGGACGAAGAAAGAGGCAGGCAGCGTTGAAGTGACGTTCTTCCGCAGACCCCTGCAGGAAATCGTCAATATGACGTCAAGCTGGTTTGTACTGGACCGGCTTGTTGAACCAAAGCCGGTTCCCGAGTTTCTGGAGCGGCTGCCGGAGTCGGCCGACTTCTACCAGCGGATTCTGCATCACCCGCATTTTTTAATTGTGAAAGCTCACAAGCCGGAGTGAGAGGGGAAAAGTTTTCGCCGCGAGAGGCAAGAAACAATCGGCATAATTTTACTGAGAATGGCTTCATTCCAAAGGCCCTGACCGGCCCAAAATGGAGGGTTTGGCAATGATTGTGATCGACCTTATCTTTTTTCTAATGGAGCTGTGTGCACTGGCAGCCTTTTGCCTGTGGGGATTTAAATTGGATACCGCCTTGTGGATCCGTATCGTGGCAGGAATAGGTTCGCCGGTCGTTGTTGCTGTTTTTTGGGGCATGTATGTCGCACCGAAAGCGACCTTCCCGGTGACGCTTCCCGTCCGGGCTGTGCTGCAGCTGATCGTATTCGGTCTGGCCGCGGCTGCGCTGTACGGATCGGGTTATCGAACGGCAGCTATCATTTATGCCGCTGTCGTCATCGTCGAGATGATCCTTTCTTACGCGTTGAAAAGATAAACACTTGAAGGTGGAAGGAGATCCGCATAAACGATCGACAAGCTTTTTCCCGGTATCCCGACGGCAGCTTTTTTTGTTTGACAACACCGGCAAACGGAGCTACAGTTAATCATGAACTTGTAAAATATCATACGAAAATCCACTAGGGGAGCTGCGGAGGCAGCTGAGACAAGTGATCGCTTGGACCCTTTGAACCTGATCCGGTTAATACCGGCGGAGGGAAGTGGAGCAGGCCTTTACATACGCAACTTTCTTGATGAGATACATTCAGGATGACACTGCAAATAGCGGCCGCTCCATTTCGGGGCGGCTTTTTTGTATTGGCTTCCCCGCGCTCGAACATGCGATTTTCGTCAAAATTAATGGAGGTGCATTATCATGGCCCGGTTTACCGAAGAATTGAGACATGCGGCAGATCCCATTTATCAAGCGATCTTCAAGCATCCGTTTGTACGGGGGATTGCGGAAGGTACCTTGTCCAAGGAGCAGCTGATTCACTATGTGAAGCAGGATTTTGAATACCTGAATGCCTACATCCGGATCTATGGCATTGCCATATCCCGATGCGATTGCCGGCAGACGACCGCGCTTTTTAACGAACAGATTTCGTTTATTTTGAACAGCGAAACGCATCCCCACCAAAACTTTTGTGATGTCGCCGGTGTTGCATATGAGGAACTGCAAGGCTATCCGCTGGCTCCATCGGCCAATCATTACATCCGGCATATGCTGAACGTTGCCCACGAGGGGGGACTTGAGGATATTGTAGCTGCGCTGTTACCTTGTCCGTGGACCTATACGGAAATCGGCCAACGTCTGCTGGAGGAAGTCCAACCGGAGAAATCCCATCCGTTTTATGAATGGATGCACTTTTACGGAGACCGGGAAAGCGGCGTAACGGTACAGCTGCGGCGGCTGCTCGACGAATGGGCGGAAGGCCTGGCTCCCGCAAGAAAAAAACGGCTGATGGAGCATTTTCTGACCAGCTGTCAGCTGGAGTACATGTTCTGGGATATGGCGTTTACGCTTGAGGATTGGCCGGTTTCCCTGGCTGCAGCGGAAGGGGTGGGACGATGACCGCCGATATGTTTCCGTCCGGACTTATCCAGCTTCCTCTACGGATAAAAGAGCAGCGTCCGCTCATTCACAACATGACGAATGTGGTCGTGACCAACTTTACGGCCAACGGCCTGCTTGCCCTTGGCGCCTCTCCGGTTATGGCCTATGCCAAAGAGGAGGTGGCCGATATGGCTCGGGTCGCCCAAGCCGTCGTTCTGAATCTCGGAACGCTGAACAGCGAATTGGTGGAAGCGGCGATCATCGCCGGCCGATCGGCGAATGATCATGGCGTTCCGGTGTTCCTGGATCCCGTCGGCGCGGGAGCGACCGCATTTCGCACGGAGGCTGCGCTGCGGATTTTGCGCGAGGTCCGCGTGTCACTGGTTCGGGGCAACGCAGCGGAGGTTGCCCATCTCATTGGTGAAACCGGCGCGATAAAAGGTGTCGACGCAGGGGAGGGCGGGGAGTCCGCTCCCGCCGACTTGGCGGCACGGGCGGCACACCGTCTGGGGACGCTCGTCGCCATTACCGGGCAAGAAGATGTGATCACCGACGGAACGAGAGGATACTTGATCCGGGGGGGACATCCGATGCTGACCCAAGTCACCGGGACCGGCTGCTTGCTGACATCGGTGATCGCCGCTTTTGGAGCGGTCGAATCCGATCTGCTGTCCGCCGGCGCGGCCGCCTTGGCGTACTACGGTGAAGCGGCCGTTCGGGCATTTGAGCGGGCAGGCATTGGGGGGCCGGGAAGCTTCCAAATCGCTTTCCTCGACGCGTTGTCTGTCATGGACCGGCATCCGCTGGAGGAAGGAACCATTACCGCTCTTCTGGAGTCGGCAGGAAGGGGATTTGTGCAATGAGCATCCCGAAAGCATTGACGGTAGCCGGTTCTGACAGCGGCGGCGGGGCAGGCATCCAGGCGGATATCAAAACGTTCCAGGAGCTCGGCGTATTCGGTATGTCGGCCATTACAGCCATTACCATTCAAAACACACTCGGGGTACAAGGCGTTTATCCGCTTCCTGCGGCTGCGGCAGCCGAACAAATGGATGCCGTGGGCACCGACCTCGGCGTGGATGCGGTCAAAACCGGCATGCTGTTCAGCGCGGATATTATTGAGGCCGTCGCAGGACGAATAGCCGCTTTTGGCTGGAGGAATGTGGTCGTCGACCCGGTTATGGTCGCCAAAGGCGGCGCGCGGCTTCTGCAGCAGGACGCTGTTGACGCGCTGAAGAACAAGCTGCTGCCGCTGGCTGCTGTCGTCACGCCCAACATTCCGGAGGCGGAAGTGCTCGCCGGGATGGCGATCCGGTCGATGGAGGAACGCTGCGAGGCAGCCTACCGCATCGCGGCTTACGGTCCGGCGATGGTTGTGATCAAGGGCGGACATGACGAATCGTCTGACAAGGCGGTTGATCTTACTTTCGACGGAAAATCCTTCTCGACCCTGGAAGGAAGCCGGATTGACACGCGTCATACGCATGGAACGGGATGTACCTTCTCGGCTGCGATCGCCGCTGAGCTGGCTAAAGGGAACCCGGTCAACGAGGCCGTACGGACGGCCCGTGAATTCATCCAGGCGGCCATCGAGAACGCCCTCGGTATTGGCGGCGGGAGCGGTCCGACCAATCATTGGGCCTACCGCAGCCAAAAGGAAGGGGCGGCAAGATAAAGGCAGCCGATACCGGCCTGCTTCACAAGCGATTAGCACCTGTCTATATAGACAGGTTTTTTTCTTGGCGCTGGCTTCCTTAAGTGGTCGTCGATAGATGGTTTTTTGCACCGAGCTTCGGTTAGGCTTTGTCCAATTTTTAGTGTTACAATGGTAGAACGATTCCAACGCTAGAAAGGATGTTAACGAAATTGGACCAACTCCTCATCCGTACTCATAATGGCCTGATTCAAGGATATGTTCAGAACGGCGTCCGGACTTGGAAGGCGATTCCTTACGCCGAGCCCCCCGTCGGCGAGCGGCGTTTCCGGAAACCGCTTCCTGCACGGCCATGGGCAGGCGTCAGATCCGGGGACATGACGGTTCCGCTTGCCCCGCAGCGCGTCAACCCCACGGGTGGCGCGTTTAGACTGAAACGGGATCAGATCCCGCAGTCCGAGGACTGCCTGTACGTCAATGTGTGGGCCCCTGACGAGCCGGCACCGCAGCCGCTTCCGGTCATGGTGTGGATCCATGGCGGCGCCTTCGTGACGGGCGGCGGCGGACTGCCCATTTATGACGGCTCCGAGCTGGCGCGCCGGGGACGCTTAATTGTCGTCAGCCTCAGCTACCGGCTGGGTCCTCTCGGTTTTACGCATTTTTCTCCATTTTCCGGAGAGTCCGAAGACAGTTATGTAAGCAACGCCGGTCTGCTGGACCAAATCGAAGCGCTGCGCTGGGTGAAGCACAACATCACCGCTTTCGGCGGAGATCCTCAGCAGGTGACCGTATTTGGTGAGTCGGCGGGAAGCATGAGCATCGCAGCGCTGCTTGCAATGCCTGCAGCCCGAGGCTTGTTCACCCGGGCGATTATGCAGAGCGGGGCTTCCCAGGCGATTTCGGACTCCCATGGCAGGCTGCTTACGAAGGGACTGCTGGATATCCTTGGCATTCCGGAGGATCAGCTGGAGCGGCTGCAAGAAGTGCCTGCCGAGGAGATCCTAAGAGCGGCAGACAAGTTAAAACAGGCGGCGGGAGCAAGTGCTGTCATGCTGTTCCAGCCGGTCGTCGACGGGAAGCTGCTGCTCGTCACGCCTTTGGAAGCGGTGGCCGCCGGTTCCGCGGCCGGCATCGAGATCATCATTGGTACGAACCGGGATGAGGGGGCGCTTTTTATACCTGAAGGCATGCCAATGCTGACTAAGGAACAAAACGCCCGGGCGTATACAGCGGTGACCGGATCGAAGGAAGCGGCGAGCTGGATCGAAGCATATCCGGCCACCGTGGAGGGACAGCGTCAGGCGATGACCGAGCTGTTCTTCTGGAGGTCGGCCCTTCAGTTCGCAGAAGCCCAGATGCCGCATGCAGCGGTATGGATGTATCGTTACGATTATGCGATGGTGCCGGGCGATCCGCTGCTGGGAACGGCCTTTCATTCCGCCGAAATTCCGTTTGTGTTTAACAATCTCGAATTGCTTGCAGGCGCAGGTACGCCGGTGAACGAAGAGATGAGGATCGTGGCGGAACGCATGCAGGAGGCCTGGACGTCTTTTGCCAAGCGCGGACAGCCCTCAACGCCTTCTCTGCCGTGGCCTGCGTACGATGCGGAGGAACGCTGGACGATGGTGTTCGGTGCAGACAGCGCGGTTACCCGTGATCCGGACGCGGACAAACGGCGGATGCTGACCGGCGGGTCTGACAGAAGAACAACTTAAGCTCCCTATGTCAAAAGGTCACGCCTGGGAATCCAGGTGTGACCTTTTTTTCATAAACCATGAAGTATTCATTACACTTCGTTACTTAGCGGTTTGGTTACTTTACAGCTATGTAAATTTCTATTTCTCCGCCGGGGTGGTATTTCTCATAATCATAGGTATAAGCCCGACGTAACGCCCCTGCTTCTTCTTTCTCCCAGATGCTTCTCCACGTTTTCACGATTCCCATTTCATCAGCGGTGTCTACCGTAAAAACCTCGTACGTCGCGTCATCTGGGATTTCTATCCAAGTATCGCCTGGGACATTCTCGGTTGCGACGCTTAATGAATAGTCTCCCGTGTAATTACTTTCATAATCATAATAAATACCGTATATCATGTCGCGATGCCGCTCAACCTTGCCCGAGGCTTCGTTCCAAATGGCCTGGATTTTTCCGATCATGCCGGGGTCATTAAAATTATTCGTCCGCGTGCTGTTGATCAAGTGCAGTTTCATGGATTTCCCTCCGCTTTCCGTATCGATTCGGTTTCATTCAAGGCGTCTTGTTTCATCTATTATAGAACGTTTGTTTGTGTTTTTCAAATTTTAACCATTTCGGATGACTAGAGTTCGTGCTAAAAAAGCGAATTTGAATAAAAGGGTATCCCGGATGCCGGAACGAAGAATAAGGGAGTGCCGTCCGGCAGTGAGGTAAGCAACGCTGTCGAATTTTGCTGCGGCACAAGTCAAGAAAACAGCTATTGGAGGGCGAATAGGGCATGAATCCGCGTTTTGAAAGAACGGCAACATTAATGAACGACCGCTTTGGCCTGTTTATTCATTGGGGATTGTATGCGATTCCGGCCAGAGGCGAATGGGTACGGAGCCAGGAGCGCATCACGAATGAACAGTACCAAGCCTATTTTGAGGAGTTTAATCCGACTCTGTATGATCCGCGTGCATGGGCCAAGGCGGCCAAAGCGGCCGGACAGCGCTACGCCGTGCTGACGACCAAGCATCACGACGGCTTCTGCTTGTTTGACAGCGAGCTGACAGATTATAAAGCAACGAATACGCCGGCTGGAAGAGACCTGATCCGCGAGTATGTCGATGCGTTTCGCGAAGAAGGGCTGCAGGTCGGTTTCTATTATTCCTTGATCGATTGGTACCATTCGGATTATCCAGCCTTCGGCGACCGCCAGCATCCGATGCGTGCGGAAGAATCGTACAAAAACCGGGAAGAGCAATTCGACCGGTATTTGGAGTACATGCACGGACAGGTCCGGGAACTGCTGACCAACTACGGAAAAATCGATATAATGTGGTTCGATTTCTCATATGATGATATGACGGGCGAAAAGTGGCGCGCCACCGAGCTGATCCGGATGATCCGGTCCCTTCAGCCGGACATCGTCATCGACAACCGCTTGGGCGGCAATATTATGGCGGCGGAGCCGGAGGAATACGCGGGCGACTTCTTCTCGCCTGAACAGATTATTCCGCCGGGCGGCATTGTGAATGACCTGGGCGAGCCGATTCCGTGGGAGGCATGTATCACCCTAAACGACCATTGGGGCTACCATGCGACGGACAAAAACTATAAGTCTCCGAGACAGGTCATCCGTGCGCTGGTGGAATGCGTCAGCAAAAACGGCAATTTGCTCCTGAACGTCGGACCGGACGCCAAAGGAGAAATTCCGAAGGAGTCCCTGGCCATTTTGTCCGTTGTCGGTGAATGGCTGCGCCGGAACGGGGACAGCATTTACGGCTGCGGGATTGCGTCACTTCCCAAGCCGGAGTGGGGGCGGTATACGCAAAAAGGCAATAAGCTGTACGCCCATATTTTTGACCGCGGCATCGGCCCGATCTACTTCCAGGGACTGAAGGGGAAGATCAAGAAGGCCCGCCTGCTGTCGGACGGCAGCGAGCTGCACGTGGAAACGCCTTGGATGGCCGATCAATATTCGGATACGGACAGCGGCGCGTTTATTCACCTGGCCGGCGGCGATCTGCCGGATGAACTGGATACGGTCATCGAACTGGAACTGACAGAAGAAATTTAACAACAGACCGGAGGGATTACGCGAATGAAGCCTGGAGTAAGTACATACAGCCTTTTGCAAGCGATTAAAGCGGGAGAGATGACCGTACTGGACGTCATCGACTGGATTGCGGAGCAGGGCGGGGAACATATGGAGATCGTACCGTACGGATTTACGCTGGAGGATCAGCCGGAGCTGGCCGATGCGGTTCGTGAGCGGGCCGCTGCCAAAGGAATCGAGCTGTCCAATTATTCGATGCCGGCCAACTTCGTGCAGGATACGCCGGAAGCCTTTGAAGAGGAAATTGAACGCATCAAGCGGCATGTGGACACCGTTCACCGATTGGGTATGAAGCATATGCGTCATGACGTGACAGCATTTACGCTGCCGCCGGAGAAGCGGGGCATCGATTATCTCGAAGCCAACCTGGACCAGATCGTCGAAGGCTGCCGGCGGATCGCCGATTATGCGGCGGGGTTCGGCATCACGACCACCGTCGAGAATCACGGCATGAGCGTTCAGGCCAGTGACCGCGTTCAGCGCGTGCTGCAGGCCGTGGACCGTCCCAATTTCAAAACGACGCTCGATATCGGTAACTTCCTCTGTGTCGATGAGCAGCCGCTTGTCGGCGTCAAACGGAATCTCCCCTATGCATCGCTTGTGCATGTGAAGGATTTCTATATCCGTCCGGCGGACCAGAACCCTGGAGGCGGCGCCTGGTTTCTTACCTCGCACGGCAATTATTTGCGGGGAGCTATCTTCGGGCAGGGTGATATCGACGTACGGCGGGTGCTCCGTTTGATCAAGGAATCCGGCTACGACGGATACATTACGCTGGAGTTCGAGGGCATGGAGGAGTGCCGCGAGGGCACGAAGCTTGGCCTTGAAAACCTGAAGCGGATCTGGGACGAAGTCTAAAACACTTCAGCTGCTGCGCAAAAAGGTAGGGAAGCGGCTGCCGGGCCTGCCCGGCAGCCTTGTTTTTTGCAGAAACGTAATCATTTATTTGGAGGTTGATAGCATGATGATGCCTACGCATATCGGAGCCGTCGGCGGCTTTGTTGAGAACGGCTGCGGGGATATCCTCTTGGTCAAGACACGGCACGGCGGATGGGTTTTTCCCGGCGGCCAGGTGGAGAATGGTGAGAACCTCATGGATGCCCTGACTAGAGAAATCAAGGAAGAGAGCGGCATCGACACCGAAGTGTCGCATCTGATCGGGATTTATTCCAATACGGGCAGCTACCTGTGGCATGATGGACAAACCCCGGTTCCGACCAAGCTGATGCTGGACTTTGTATGTACAACGACGGGAGGGGAGCTGTGCACATCCGAAGAGACTTCGGACAGCCGCTGGGTGCCGAAAAGTCAGGTGCTCGACCTCGTAACCGCATCGGCCATCCGGCTCCGCTATCAGGCTTACCTGGACTTTACCGGTAAAATCCATTATATGGAGTACATCACGAGACCGGAATTTGAGGTTAAGCTGCAAAGAACGCTTTAATCCGAATGTAACGCCCCGGGCTCGGGGCGGGCCCATTTGACCCATACCCGATAGATAGTTGTTTTATCGACGTGCTGCTCGTCGGCAAACACCTCACGCCTGCCGTAACCCGCGGACTTCGCTTTCATCAGCTCCCATACCAGGGCGCCGGCGATCTTCGGATCGGCCGTCCGGTACCCGTTATACTCCCAGCCGAGTTTGTTATAGGGTTCATCCAAGGCCCATACTTGGGCTTCATACATCGAATCAAACGTCATTTCTTCATCGTGCCAGATCAAACCGGACAAGTCGTGCTGCTTCAATCCATAGTCCGTACCCTGTGTTACAAGCTCGAAAAACGGCTCAGGCTTGTTTCCATCATCCTTCATGTCCTGTCATCCCCCCAATTATCAATTCAACGAAACGCAGTACTAGCGGTGCATAAGTTTCATGTGGATGCTTATTGTTCGTCCAGCGCAAAAGCTCTGGAATCAAATGTCGTTGACAGCACGGTGATCGTCTGCGTGAAGCCGTACTTGCTGCAGGCCATCCGGAACTCCTCCAGCGATTGCATCGAAGCCGCAACCACCTTCAGGATAAAATTATATTGACCGCTGATTTGATGCAGTTCAAGCACGTCGGGAGACTGGGAGCAGAATTCGGTCAATGCGTTGCAATGATCGGCCTGCACGAGAATAAACGCCGTGATCGGTTTGCCTATTTTATCAGGAGACAGCACCGCACGGTAGGATGCTATGACGCCTTTATCCTCCAGCTTGCGGATCCGCTCGGTCACAGCCGGACCGGACATGTTGATCATGCGGCCCAGCTCGGAAATGGAAATCCGGGCATCCTTTTGCAGAATATCTAAAATACGCAGGTCAATTTGATCCATAAAGTGAACTCCTTTCGTCATTTGAAAAAATCCAGTCAGAGCAAGCCTCTTGATTCAGATTCCGGACAGAACTTTCAAATTATAAATTCCGGAACGGCGTATAACTTCAAATTCTAAGTATGAGGGTAGGAATAACTTGGTTTTTGTATGTAACGATGCCCCTGCGACTCTTACAATGGAGTTAAGAAATCCAAACACAAGAGTCTTAGGAGGAGTTAACCATGAAAACCATCATATATAGCGAAAAACATATCGGAGGGCTGAAGCTGAGCAACCGATTAATCGTTTCCCCCATGCAGCAGAACCAGGGGACGCCCGAAGCGTTCGCCACCGATTATCACGTAAGCCACTACGGCCGGCTTGCCGGCGGAGCCGCGATGGTGATGCTGGAATCGACCGGGGTGTCGCCGAACGGCAGGCTGTTCAGCAACGACATCGGCATTTTTACGGATGAGCATGTAGCCCCCTTGAAAAAAGTGGTCGAAGCTGTTCACGCCAAAAACACGCCGGTTTTCATTCAGCTTACGCATGGCGGCAGAAAGTCGTGGAGAAACGGGGGGTCTCGTCTGCTAGCACCAAGTCCGATTGCCTATGACGATGAATACGGGATACCGGAAGAAATGAGCCTCTCGGATATCCGGAGCGAGATCAACAATTTCCGGCTAGCTGCCAGAAGAAGCCTGGAAGCCGGCTTTGACGGCATCGAAGTGCACGCGGCACACGGCCATTTGGTGCATCAGTTCCTCTCCCCGCTGTCCAACCACCGGACAGATGAATATGGCGGCTCGCCGGAAAAACGAACCCGGTTTCTGCGTGACATTTTGGAAGCCGTCCGTTCGGAGGTGGGACGCGACTATCCGGTACTGATCCGCGTATCCGCGTCCGATTTTACCGAAGGGGGCCTTACGCCCGTAGATGTGGCGAAAATTTCCGCTTCCCTGGAGCCACTGATCGATGCCGTGGACGTGTCTTCCGGCGGCCTGCTCCCGGTCAATCCCGCCGCGACGCCCGAAGGGTATCAGGTACCCTATGCCTCCATTATAAAGCAATACGTGAGTATTCCCATCATTGCCGTGGGTAAAATTTACACCAAAGAACTTGCCGAGTTTATCCTAACGGATCGACTGGCGGACTTTATCGCCATCGGACGGCCGCTGCTGGGAGATCCGGAGTATATTCGCAGCACTTTTTTTACTTCTGAAGTGGAAGCCGTCGGTGTTCATTCTAATTGAGCCTTGAGATGAAAGAGTATCGAAGCTATCGTTAAGGGAGGAAGTAAATGATACGAGGAGTTGTTAAAAACGGTGCAGCTAATAAATGAACATACGGTTCCATCGGCGTATCCTGACGCCGGGGGGACGCTTGAAGCCGAAACAGCCCGGCTGATACAGCTGATCTACCTGTATGCTCCGCATGACGGTGCCTTTGATCAGCGCATCCCTGGTTTGTTCATCGGCCGCTATTCACGAGTAGATATGGACAACGTTAAAACCTTTTACTCGCCTTCTTTGGGAATCGTTGTGCAAGGAGCCAAGGACATCACGGTCGGGAAGGAGGTTCATCGAATCGGCCAATCGGATATGTTTGTGACACCCGCGGCTCTGCCGGTTGCTGTTCAGACCACACAAGCCAGCCATTCCGAACCGCTGCTCGGTGTCAGATTGGATCTGGATCCGCAAAGAATCGCCGAGTTGGTCCTGAAAGTGTATCCCCAGGGACTGCCTCCAATTCATGAACGGAGCGCATGCTACGTCACTCACGCAGACTTAGGCATTGTAAGGACGATGTCAAGACTGATAGAGTATCTATTTCACCCCGGCGATGCCGAATTGCTGGCTCCACTCGCAGTGGATGAGATTTTGATACGGCTTCTGCGCAGCCCCGTCGGTGTTCATGTTGCCGAAATGGGTTTTGCTGACTCGGAAATGCAGCCTGTGGTGAAGGCCATTGCTTGGCTCCGTGACCATTTTTCCCAGCAAATAAAGGTTGAAAACTTAGCGGAATTGGAGCATATGAGTGTGTCTACTTTTTATAAGCATTTTAAGTCAGTCACGTCGATGAGCCCGCTGCAATACCAAAAAGCGCTGCGCCTTCAAGAAGCCCGGCATCTGATGTTATCTCGCCAAATGGACGCGACCACTGCATGCCGGCTTGTAGGGTATGTAAGCGACTCCCAGTTCAGCCGGGATTACAGCGCTTATTTTGGACGCCCTCCAAGAAGGGACGTTTCCAGATTGCTTCAAAGAGAACTAATCATGGACTGACCGAATGGTGTGGGTGAGGCGGGGGTTCGATCAGATTCGGGAAGCATACCAGAATATCAGGCAAAGAGTGGCGAGGATCAGGCAAAGATCTGGGTGAGCTGTGGAGTATGCTAAGTTTAGCGTTGAATCAGCGGCAAGGGGATAAGAGATTACCGCCGCAAGAGATGCAGCAGCTAAACTACTCTACAGCTGTAGGAGGACTTTACTATGCGTGTTTTTGTTACAGGAGCAACAGGCTTTATCGGTTCCGCTGTCGTCCGCGAACTCTTGGGTGCCGGACATCATGTGGTGGGGCTTGCCCGCTCAGACAAATCGGCTGAAGCATTAACTGCCGTCGGGGTTGAGGTGCATCGCGGCAACCTCCACGATCTCGACAGCCTTAAAGCTGGCGCCGAGGCATCGGAAGGTGTCATACACACCGCTTTTAACACGGATTTTAACAACTTTGACGAACCCACGAACTTTGTAGACACCGCCGAAGCGGACCGGCGAGCGATCGAGACGTTGGGCGAAGCGCTCGCCGGAACGAATCGGCCCCTCGTTGTCACATCCGGTACCGCCCTTCTTAGACCGGGCCATCTCGCAATGGAAGAGGACCCAATGGATTCACAGTCGTTCGCAGCGCTTCGGATCCCATCCGAAGAGACGGCACTGTCATTCGCCCAACGAGGTGTGCGTGTATCGGTGGTGCGGCCCCCGTTGTCCGTACACGGCAAAGGGGATCATGGCTTCATCCCGGCACTCATACACCTAGCTCAGACCAGAGGTTACTCGGCATACTTAGGCAAAGGGTCTAATCGCTGGTCCGCTGTGCACCTTCTCGATCTCGCGCACCTGTTCCGGTTGGCCTTGGAAAAGGCTCCTGCCGGCGCACGGCTGCACGGTGTCGGCGAAGAAGCGATCCCGTTTAAAGATATCGCTAATGTTATTGGCCAACGCCTTGAAGTGCCGGTAAAAGCCATTTCCCCCGAGGAGGTTGATGAACATTTCGGTTTTCTTGCAGCCATGGTAAAGATGGACAACCCGGCCTCAAGCACCTGGACCCAAGAGCAGTTGGGCTGGTCTCCCGTGCAGCCCGGGTTGATTGCTGACATCGATCAGAACTACTTTACAAACTCATAATTCGGACCTACAGGCCCAGGCTGTCGACAAACCCTTGTTGGTAATTCATCTAAATTGGTTCTTCCAAAATCGCATGTATTGGCTCTGATCATAAGCCATTTTCCTTATTATACTGAAGCCATACACAAGCGAAAGGGAGGAAATGTTGATGAACAGAACCTTGGGATCATCCGGTATTCCTGTAAGTCCTCTCGGGCTCGGCTGCTGGGCGATTGGCGGAAACTTTACGCTCGGCGGCCTGCCTGACGGATGGGGAGAGGTGGATGATGCGGAATCGGAAGCGGCCATCCATACGGCGCTGGATATGGGAGTAACCTTCTTTGATACGGCCGACGCTTATGGAACCGGACATAGTGAAGAAGTGCTGGGCCGCGCGGTTAGGGGACGCCGGCAACAAGTGGTGATCGCCACCAAATTCGGATTTTTGCAGGACGCCGCGAACAAGGAAGTACATTTGCGTTACGACGTCTCGCCCTCCTATGTCCGCTTTGCCTGCGAGCGTTCGCTCCGGCGGCTGGGGACCGATTACATCGATTTGCTGCAGATTCATCCGGGTTCATTGACCCGCGAAGAGTTGGAGTCCGTGATCGATCCGCTGGAACGTCTGCGCGGGGAGGGGCTTATCCGGGCATACGGGTGGAGCACGGGTGATGCGGAGAACGCCGAGTTTTTCGCCAGCCGGTCGCATGCAGCCGCCATTCAGCATGAGCAAAATGTTTTCCATGACAACCGTGACGTCGTGGCCGTTTGCGAGCGGTTGGGTCTTGTAAGCATTAACAACACGCCGCTGGCGATGGGGCTTTTGAGCGGCAAATTCCGGCCGGAGACAAGCCTGCCGAATACGGATGTCAGAGGCAGCGGGCATGACTGGGTGAGGTACTTTAAAGACGGCAGCCCCCTTCCCGTGTTCATTGAGAAGCTTGACGCCATCAAAGAAATTTTGACGAGCGGCGAGCGGACGCTGGTGCAGGGAGCCCTTGCCTGGTTGTGGGCGAGAAGCGATGCCGCGATCCCGATTCCGGGCTTTAAAACGAGACGGCAGGTGGAGGAACTGGCAGGAGCTGTATCCCTTGGCCCATTATCGGCTAAACAAATGCAAGAAATCGATGCGATTGTGAACAGCTTCTAGCAAAGTTCGCAAATCGATATAGGTATGATCCGACCCTCACGGTAATTCCGTGGGGGTTTGTCAATTCACAAAATTGTAATGCCAATATAAAGAGAATGTTAAATTTTCGTATGATTTTAATGTTTTTTTAAGATAATTGGCGTATACTGTTCGCTTGAGAACAGATGGGAGTGATACCGTGCGCCAATTATTTGTGCCGTCCAGGCGGGTGGGGGTAACCCTTTTCTCCTTGCTGCTCGGCGGTTTTATTTTGAACTTCTTCATGCAGGCGGCTTCGCTCGGAATGAATATCGAAAGCGTGCTGAACTGGATTTCCCAATATTACTGGCTTTATTTATCCGGCAGCCTGTTTTTCTTTTTCGTGCTGCTGGTCTGTGCCATGATTATTCCAAATGTTTATACGGGGGCGTTGATCGCTTTTCTCGTATGCGTGGTCCTCGGGATCGCCAATTTTGAGAAGCTGTCCACAACGGGCGAGCCTCTATTCCCATGGGATTTGATGCAGATCAAGAACGCCCAGGAAATGACGAAAATTACGAAGGGCATGATTTCGCCGACAGCAGTCGTCGTATCGGTGCTGCTCGTTGCGGCGTTGATCTATCTGATGCTGAAGCTGCCAAAGGTCAAGGTCCGTCTTCCGCTGCGGATCACGCTCGGCATTATCTCGTTGGTTGCGGTCGGCGGATTTATTCAAATGGTCGGAGGCCAGCACGCGCTGGCCACATCACTGAAGTATCAGAACATTCCGTGGAACCAGAAGGTCAACTACGCCCAGAACGGGTTCGTGTACGCCTTCGCCGGCAACCTGATGCAGAACCTGATCGAAAAACCGGAGGGTTACAGCAAAGAAGCGATCGAAGCCATCGCGCAAAAATACGGAACATCTACCGGTACGCCGTCAAACAAAACGATAGAGCAGCCGAATATTATGTACATGATGGACGAGGCTTTTTTTGATCCGACCCGGATGCCGTCCTATACGTTCAGCGAGGATCCGCTGAAGTTTATTCACCAGAACGCCCAATCGACGCCGGATGGTTTTCTGCTGTCCCCCGAGTTTGGAGGCAACACGGCCAACGTGGAATTCGAGGCGCTGACCGGCCTGTCGATGTATTTTTTGAAGGACGGGTCGATTCCGTACCAGCAGCGAATTGTCAAAATGTCCTCACTGCCTTCCATCGTCAGCATTCTGAAGGACCGGGGATACGAGGCGCTGGCGCTGCATCCGTTCGATGACACGTTCTACAACCGCAATCGGGTGTATCCGATTCTCGGCTTCGACCAATTCACGAGTGAGAAGGACCTGCCGAACGCCAAGCGGTATACGCCGAATGGCTACATTTCCGACATGGCCGCCGTGCAGGAAGCCGTCCGTGAGCTGAATTCGGCGAGCAAGCCGACGTTCCTGCACCTGGTGACGATGCAGAACCATTTTCCGTTTACCAAGGGGCTGAACGGTTCGAACACGATTACGGTTTCCGGCGTCAAACAGGAATATAAAGACGAGCTGGAAACGTACACACATGATACTAAGCTGACGGATGAGGCGGTGGCTTACTTGAGCCAACAGCTGAAGACGATTCAGCGGCCGACGATCGTCGCGTTCTGGGGCGATCACCTGCCGGCATTGTCCTCCGGGGTGTATGCCCAGGCCGGATTTAACGACAACCCGCGCCTGAAGCATGAGACGAAGCTGATCTACTTGGCCAACTTTGATATCGGCAGCAAGTCTCCGGGCACGATGAGTCCCGCTTTTATCGGACCGACCGTGTTCGAGCTGTCCGGCCAGAGTATGCCGGCGTATTACAAGCTGCTGGAGAAAGTGAAGTCCGAAATTCCCGGCTTGAACAAAAGCGTGTTAATCGGCAAGGACAACGCCGTGATCTCTGCCTTGACGCCGGAGCAGCAGAAGCTTCTGAACGATTACAAGCTTGTGGTTTACGATATGCTGGAGGGAGAGCAGTACGGCAAGGATTTGCTGTACTAGGGATTGCGTGCTGTCCTCACCGATTGAAGAAGGGGATGTCCCGTGGTTATACACCACGGGCATCCCCTTTGCTATATTTATAGCTGTGCCGATACGGTCCGATAATAGGTTTTGACCGTAAACGCATAATAGGCGAGATAGATCAGAAGATAAGCCCCGCCGGAGAGTAGGATCGGAACGGCGAACAGGCCGCTGATCAGGTTAATGCCGGCAAGTGCCTTTAGCATCATGATGCTGTGGACCAGTCCGACAATCAGCGGGAGTCCAAACACGAACAGCACCTGCTTGGCGACAGACCGGCGGATATCTTTACGGCTTACGCCGATTTTTCGTAAAATGCCATAGCTTCCTTTGCTGGCTTCCGCTTCGGTCAACTGATTAAAGTAGATGATGCTCCCGGTGGCTGCCAGAAAGACCAGCCCGAGAAATCCGAGCGTAAAGACGTTGATGCCGGCGTTCTCCACATTCTGGCGATACTGCTGATAGAATGTTGCCATTCCGCTTCCGTCTCCAGAAAGCTTGATGAGCGCCGTTGCAGTTTCCTTCGTCGTTTCCTGGCCCCTGACTTTAAAGGCCTTATAGGTGCTGGCTTCGAGGCTCTTTCTCAACTGGCTGAACAGGCTGTCGCTCATGACGATGCACAGATCCGGATAGCCCCAAGGAAGGATGCGTCCTTCAGCAACCCCAGTCACCTGTAAGCCCTCCTGTTCATTCCCCATGGTGACGGATATTCGATTTCCTTGTACCTCATCAGCCGATAGGTTCGTGTACAATGGGCGAACGAGGACAACATCCCGACCTGTGGGCTGAAGGCGTTCTTTATAGCTCAGTGTCGAAGCGGCCTGATTATACGTTGATGCAGATATCAGCTTTACAGGAACCTTATTTGGCTCGTAATTTCCCGGATGATAGGCAAACCGGGTCAGATCGGCCTCGGTCGCAATCACAGGAAGGTCGATTTCAGCGATAACCGGATGCTTGGCGTCCGAGAGAATGAGTTGTCTGGCCACGGCATCAAGCCCATTTTCCGAAGCGGCGTAGGTGTAGCTGAACGGCATCTCCTGTTCGGCGCTCTGTTTCTGTGTATAAAAAAAGCTGTAGCCGACGCTTACCGCGCACAAGGTCAGGGAACTGAGCAGCGCGATCGTTGTCAGCATGACCGTATTGCTGCGGATGCGGTAGAGCAGCTGGGAAGTGCCGATCATGTTGATGCCGCGGTAATACCTTTTTTTATGATGTGATGACAGCTGTAAGAGCGCAATGACAAGGGAGCGGAACAACAGATAGGTGCCTGCGCCTAGTCCTATAAAAATGATGGAGAAGTTGACAAGGATACCTTGGGTCGTACTTATAGGTTTAAAGGCAGTCCAGTAACCCAGAGCAATGAGGATGACGGACAGCCCTGCAGCGAGCCGAGAAATTCGGGGGGCATGCTCGCCTTTTCGCTCAGCTTGGAAGAGCTCCACAAGCTTGAACTTATAGATCAGCCGGTAGCCCTGCATGGAAGTGATCAAGATCAGGACCGCAAATACCAATGTAACTTGACCAATGGCCTCAATGTGAATTTCAAACCCGGCTCGGACTGGGTTATCCAGCAGCTTCAGCAAAATCATAGTGAACAGCTTCGATAAAAGGGTGCCGAGAAAGACGCCCAAGATCAAGGCAACCAGACTCATGATCAGGTTTTCATAGAACAGCATCCGGGCGATCGTTTGTCTTCGCATACCGAGCAGAGCATATAAACCAACCTCCTTCTTTCTTTTTCGGGTAAAGAAGGCATTCGAGCCCCATACGAATATGGCTGTGAATAAGATCAGGATGACGGATGCCTGGGACAGAACGGCTCGGAGGCTTTCGGAGGACTGAAGTCCTTCAGCAATTGCCTGGCTATATTGAAGCGACACGAAAATATAGTAAATCATGACACTGAAAATCATGGACAGCAGGTAGATTAAATAGTTTTTGACGTTCCCCTGAATATTTTTCTTCGCTACGTCAAACAGCGTCAATGGCTCCGCCTCCCAGTACGGCCAGTACATCCAGCACTTTTTTGAACATGTCCCTTCGCGACTGGCTTCCCTTGACCAATTCGGTGAACAGGCTTCCATCCTTGATGAAAATCACCCGCTTGCAGTAGCTGGCGGCATAGGCGTCATGGGTAACCATCAGAACTGTAGTTCCTTCCTGTTCGTTCAGTTCCTTCAAGCTCTCCAGAAAGTCGGTTGCCGATTTGGAATCGAGCGCCCCGGTAGGCTCGTCGGCCAGCAGCAGCGCGGGTTTCGTCACGATCGCCCGGGAAGCGGCAGTGCGCTGCTTCTGCCCACCCGATATCTGGTACGGATACTTGTCCAGAATCGACTGGATCCCGAACCGGACCGCAACCTCGCTTGCCCGCTGCTCCAGCTGCCCGACATTCATTTTGGCAATGGCCAGCGGAAGCACGATATTTTCCTTAACTGTCAACGTGTCGAGCAGGTTGTAATCCTGAAAAACGAAGCCCAGCCGGTCTCGGCGAAACGAAGACAACTGCTCTTCGTTCATGTTCAGGATGTTTTGTCCGTCGATCACCACCTCGCCCGAGGTCGGGGAATCGATAGTGGCCAAAATATTAAGCAGCGTCGTCTTTCCTGAGCCTGACGGTCCCATAACAGCCACGCTTTCGCCTTCCATGACGGTTAGGTCAATGTGTTGCAGGGCGGGTATGACGCTGTATCCCGAGCCATATACTTTGGAGATTTGTTTGCCTTCGATGACGACATTCATTGATTGTGTCTCCTCCTTAATGGGGGTCTGTATTAGACTTCATTAACCCATGCGGCCAAACAAAGTGAACAGGGAAATCCCGGCGCAAACGATTAGCGTCCAAGTTCCTATTTTCAACCATCCGGGAAAAGGGGTGCTGCGCAGTATGGTCCACCCGAATGGAATAAAAGCGACGGCAAGCCCTCCGGCTGCCGCGATGGACCATGGCGTCGTTCCTTTCAATACGCCGAGCGGGAGTGCGCTGGCCAGTGCCAGTGCTGCGGATTGGACCAAGCCGAGTGTTCCGGAACGGTAAGAGCCGATGGCCAGCACGACCCATCCTAAGATGATAGCCAGATTAAAAGTGCTGTAGATGTGGAAGGCACCGTACGCAGCTCCGACCATGTTCACCGCCTGACCAACGCCGCCCGTTTTCACCAGCTGAAAAGCCAGATGGTCGACACCTGCATGGAAGGTGCGGGCAAACAGGCCTGAAATGACGAATAATCCGCCCCAAAGCGCGAAGCGCGGTTTCGAAACGCCGATCGACTGGACCAGCAGCAGGACGGCCGGCCAGAGCATGATAATCCCGGCCTCGAACAGGCTGTACGAAGCCGTCATCTGCAGCGGATGCTCGTCATAAGCGGCCAACTGGTCGGGAAAGAAAAAGTGATACGGTGAGCGGAGCAGGATGCCCGCCAGAAGCAGTATAGGCGAAACGATCAAGGCGATTCCTCCGGCCCACGGTCCGGGAAATCTCTGCTTCGCCACTGCTGAGGTCAGCGCTATTTTACCATGTCCTTGCATAAAATCTCTCCTTGTTCTTTGCTGTTACCAAGCCCGGTAGTGTTCATTATAGAGGAGTCAAAATGCATCAAAGCTTACGGTATTAGGAAGAACCTAACGATTTTGTCACATTGGGCGGAAAAGCTGGAGGCAGGGGAGGATGTCGTTTACAATAAGGATACGATATAAGTGCGTGAGTAAAGGATGAACCGGATGAACATGAAAATTTTGGTCGTGGAAGACGAACCCGTAATCCGGGAAATGATCGGGGACTCGCTTGCGAAATGGGGATTCGAACCAGTCCTGGTCACCGATTTCGAACAAGTGATGTCTTTGTTCAGTGAACAGGCGCCCGGACTGGTTATTCTGGATATCAACCTTCCAAGGTTCGACGGTTACTATTGGTGCAGCCGGATCAGGGAGGTGTCCAAGGTCCCGATCCTCTTTTTGTCTTCGCGGACGACACCGATGGATATGGTGATGGCAATGAATATGGGAGGGGACGATTTCATCCAGAAGCCCTTCCATATGGACGTGCTGATGGCCAAGATTAACGCTATACTGCGAAGAGTGTATTCCTATCTTGATGTGCAAACTCACATTATCGAGCATCAAGGCGTACTGCTGAACCTGAACGACGGGGATGTGTCCGTCGGCGAGCATCGGGCAGAGCTGACCAAAACCGAATTTATCATCCTGAACATGCTGATGCGGCATGCAGGCACGATCGTCGGACGAACGAAGATGATGCGGAGCTTGTGGGCGGACGAAAGTTTTATTGACGATAATACGCTTACCGTGAATATTGTCAGAATCCGGAAGAAGCTGGCTGACCTCGGGAAGAAGGATTATATTGTGACCAAGAAGGGGCAAGGGTATTTGATACCATGAAATTTGTGGACTATGTAAAGGTCAAAAGCTGGTTTATCGCGTTCTACATCCTGCTGATGACCGTTGTGACACTGTTTATGTATATGGATTCGGACGGCTCTTCCGGAATAGGAAACATGGTATATTTGAATATTATCTGTTTTGCCGGTGCCGCGCTGTACATGGTGATCGGCTATTATTACCGGAGACCTTACTATCAAATGCTTCAGCAAATGAAGATCAGCAAAATGGAGGAAGTAACAGCCCTCCTCCCTGAACCACAGCATCCGCAGCAAGCTATCGTTAATGAATGGGCCGGGCGGCTTCAACGCCTGCACTCTGCCCAGCTCCAGCAGCAGCTTCGTGAGAAGAAGGATCATCAGGACTTTATCATGTCATGGATTCATGAAGTAAAGCTGCCGATTACCGCGTCCAGGCTCCTGTTGGAGAACGGTATGACTCAGAATGCGGAAGCTGTCATGGACAAGCTGGAGGACGAGATCGACAAAATCGATCATTATGTGGAGCAGGCGCTCTATTATTCACGGATCGACTCGTTCAACAGGGATTACTTGATTACCGAAACCGCGCTGGAGCCATTGATTAAAGCAAGCGTCAAGAAATACGCCAAGCTGTTTATAAACAAGCGAATCCAGTTTCAGATGGCCGGCAAGCCGCTTTTCGTTCATACCGACGGCAAATGGCTGGGTTATATGATCGACCAGATCGTGTCCAACGCGCTCAAATATACCGGCGAGAACGGCCGCATCCTGTTCCGTTGTGAGGAAGATGCCGCCGAGAAGCGGCTGGTTATTGAAGACACGGGGATTGGTATCAAGGCGGAGGATCTGCCGCGTGTTTTTGATAGAGGCTTTACGGGCGGAACGGGCAGAATCGAAGCCAAATCCACGGGTATGGGGCTCTATTTGGCCCGTCAGATGGCCCTGAAGCTCAGCCACCGCCTGTCGGTTGATTCTGCCGAAGGCGAGTCGACTGCGTTTACGCTGCATTTTCATAAATTTAAGCAGGAATAGCGGACATATATTGTCGGTTATTCATAAGTTTTCTCGTAGAGCTTTAATATAATTTGGGAAACAGGATGGGATTACAATGAAAAAAAACGCAGCCACCATGTTCAGCAAAATCCGCAACGCTATTAACGCCATGATCGTATCGGAACTGGAACAGCGCAGCATCGAGGGCATCGTTTCCTCACACGGGGATATTTTGTGGGCGCTGTATATCCAGGACATGCAGCCCATTACCGTCCTGAGCGAAAAAATCGACCGGACGCAGCCGACGGTCACTGTGCTCGTAAATAAACTGGAGAAGCTGGGATATGTCCGCAAAGTGAAGAGCAAGGAAGACAGCCGCATGACGCTGGTTTCGCTGACGCCAAAAGGGAAAGAATTGGAGCCGGTGTTCCAGGAAGTGTCCGCCCGTCTCAACGAGACGATATACGGAGGACTTTCCGACAAGGAGCAGGTCCAGCTTGAATCCCTGTTGGAGCAAATATTCAATAGGTTCTAATTCTTCATCTGCAGATACATAGACATCTATGTAATTATTCGGTACACTGTAATACATAGATATCTATGTAAATAGTGAGGAGGCATTCTTTATGAAATGCGAGCTGAAACATACGACGATTCACTACGAGATTCACGGCAACGGTAAGCCGGTTTTGCTGCTGCATGGGTTTTCCTGTGACCATCACCTCATGACGGGATGTATGGAATCGGTGTTCAAGAGCCAATCCGGCTGGAAAAGGATTTATCCGGATTTGCCGGGAATGGGGGACAGCACCGTTACGGACGGTATCCAGAGTACGGATGATATGCTGGAGGCGCTCGATGAGTTTGTTGAAGAAATTTTGGGGGATGTGCCTTTTATTTTGGCTGGAGAATCTTACGGCGGCTATTTGTCCAGAGGACTGCTCAAGAAGCGTCAGCATCAAATCGAGGGTCTGCTCCTGATTTGTCCGACGGCCGGACAGGCGAAGCACGACGCGCCGGCATTTCAGCTCATTGCCCGGGATGAAGAGTTTATGTCGCAGCTGAACCATCCGTACGCGGGTGAATTTACCGGGATGCATACGGTACAGGACGAGTACAATTGGAGCCGGTTTGAACAGGAAATTGTGACCGGACTCAAAAAAGCGGATCGGCCGTTTCTGGAGCGTCTACGCCAGCGTTATGATTTCTCGCCTGAAATGGAGCAGCTGGACACCCCTTATGTGAAGCCCGTGCTTATTCTGGCCGGCCGGCAGGATCATATCGTCGGTTATCGGAATCAGTGGGCGTTTGCGAATGAGTATCCGCGGGCAAGCTTCGTCATGCTTGATCGGGCCAGCCATAATTTGCAGATCGAACAAAGCAGGTTGTTCCACGTCCTGGTGGAAGAATGGCTTGATCGGGTAACCGAAGAGCAGGAAGCCAAGCACAGAAGAGCGTAACTAGGATGCGTTGAATCTGAATTTAATTCACACACAGCATATTTTCACAATGACCAGACTCCCGATATGGGGTCTTTTTTTTCTGGAAGGTACCTTTTCCGGCAATAGCCCGATCTTCATTAATAACCGTTGCAAGCTTTAGGGACAGAGGGGCTTCCCCAGCGCTTTTCTTGACGGAAGCGAAAATATTGATTATCCTTATATTTAATAAACATTAAATTTAATATGCATATAAAGGGTGGTTTTTCTGCAGCTCGATAAACTGGTCAATTATTATAAGGCTTTAGCCGACCGGAACCGGATTCGGATTCTGGTACTCCTGTCTCAAGAAGAAATCAACGGAATGACCCTTGCGGAGAAGCTTGGTGTCACCCCTGCGACGATCACGCATCATATCGCCAAATTAAAGGAAGTCGGGGTTGTCATGGAGCGCCGGGAAAAAAACGTGTCGTACTACCGGATTTCGCAGGACATGATCGAGCGTACGGAAGGCCAGCTCCTGAAGCTGATCCGCAATTATGAGCCCCAGGAGGATCAGCCCGGGACGCAGTTGTCCGCTAAGAACGAGAAGCTTCGGGACACCGTGCTCAAAAGCTTCATCATGGATGACGGCCGGCTGAAGAACATCCCGGCACAGCTCAAGAAAAAGCTGATTGTTCTTGAGTTTATGGTGCGAAACCTGGATATGGGACGAAAATACACGGAGAAGGAAATCAACGAGTTCATTAAAACGTTTCACCCCGATTTTGCCACGATCCGCAGGGAATTCATTATGCATCACTACCTGTATCGTGAAAAAGAAATCTATGAGTTGAACCCGGTGGAAATGTGGGAAAAATGGGAGTATCTCTAGGGAGGCGGTCACGTGCTAGTAGACCCATTGGAAGTTTTGGAACGCTGCTATACCCCGCGCGGTGAAATTCAGCTGCAGCGCCGGGGCGGCGAATACGAATTGATCAGCAACGGTACGTTTCTCATGGCCACCTATAACGGCGAGTCGGAAAAAAGGCTTGTCCGTTCGGCCATCGAGGCCTGCGCCAAAGACGGCATGACCCTGCTGATCGGAGGCTTGGGCGTCGGCTATTCTTTGGGAGAGGCCGTGCATCATCCGCAAACCGGTCAAGTCACTGTCGTGGAAATCGAAGACCAGGTCATCGCCTGGAACCGGACCTATTTGGCGCCATTTTCCGGAAACGCGTTGTCCCATCCAAAGACGAGGGTCGTATGCGCCGACCTGCTGAAATGGATATCTAAGACCGACGAGACGTTCGATGCGCTATGTTTCGACATCGATAACGGGCCGGATTGGACGGTATTTCAAGACAACGAAAGCCTGTATTCTCCGGAAGGTTTGGAGGCGCTTACCCGCCTGCTGAATCCCGGAGGCGTCATGTCTTTCTGGAGTGCTTCGGCGTCTCCGGCATTTAAGGCGCTCCTCGAGTCCCGTTTTGCCGGAGTGGAAGAAATCCGCATTGAGCAGCCGCGGAACGTCGAGCCGGATGTGGTGTACATAGCCAAAACTTAAACTAGTAATCGTGCAACGCTTTATGGAAAAAAAGGTTGAACCTGTGCCTGCGGTATGGTAAATTAAGGGCATTCAAGTCATGAAAGGGTGACCTTAGGCCAATGATCTACTAATCCTATCCACACAAAACAATCGTTTGAAACGATGTTTAGGATAGGATTCGTGCGGGCTTTTTTAAGAAGTCATGCCGGTTGGGCATATGCTTCTTAAATACGGGATCATGGTGCACTCTCTTGACGAGAGGTTTCAGCGGATTTCCATGCGTATACAGCCTCCTGTCCTGAACATCGGGACAGGGGGCTTTTTTGTGTGGCAATGAGGCGACCGAACAAGCTATCCAATCTGCTGAACAATCGAAAGGAGTGACTTGCATGCCAGGTCCTAATCCGAACGCGAAGTTTCCGATACCCGGGGACAACAATATGCAGTTTATCAAAAACGTGATCACGATGCCGAACCTGATCGGGGGAGATTATTCTTACTACTATGCGATCAATGGAGAGTCGTTTGAAGATCAGGTGTTATATCATTACGAATTTCTCGGAACCAAGCTAATTATCGGCAAGTTTTGCTCGATTGCCGGAGAGGCGCGTTTCATGATGGATGGAGGCAACCATCGGATGGACGGCTCCACGTTTCCTTTTAACATTTTCGGAAACGGCTGGGAAGCCCACACGCCAACACTAGATCAGCTCCCGATCAAGGGGGATACCGTTGTGGGAAACGACGTCTGGATCGGACGAAGGGCAACGATCCTGCCGGGCGTGAAGATTGGTGACGGAGCGATCATCGCGGCCGAAGCCGTTGTGACAAGGGACGTTGAGCCTTACACCATCGTCGGCGGCAACCCCGCGAAGGAAATCCGCAAGCGCTACGCACCCGAGGTGATCGCCGAGCTTCTGGAGATCCGCTGGTGGGATCACGACATCGAAGAAATCGAGCGGTTCATGGGCGCTATCGCCAGCAGCGACATGGATCTGCTGCGGCAGATGGGCAAGCCGAAGCAAGAGGAAGGAGGGAGGTCATATGAGGATTGAAATAGAGGAATTCCTCTTGCCTTTGCCGGACTCAGGGCCGTACGGTATTACGGCCGGCAGAGACGGGACCGTGTGGTTCACGGAACAGAAAAGAAACCGAATCGGAGCCCGGGGCGATCGTGGCGAGTTTACCGCGTTTGACGTGCCGACACCAAATGCGGGGGTGATGTCGATCCTGTGCGACCGAAACGGGGATCTTTGGTTTAACGAATATCATGCCGGGCAGATCGGCCGGATGACGCCAGGCGGAGAGTTCACGGAGTATAAGCTGCCGGACCCGGGCTGTGCGCCGTTTGGTCTCGCTGAAGGGCCTGACGGGGCGATCTGGTTCACCGAGATGATGACCGGCCGGATCGGCAGGCTCAGCCCTGGGGGTGAAGTGACCGAGTACAAGCTTCCTCATGAGGATGCTTTTCCATCCTTCATTACCACAGGCAGTGACGGGAAGCTGTGGTTTACTGAAAACCAAGGGAATCGGATCGGCACCATCGCACCGGACGGTTCAGTTACTCAATATGCGCTTCCAACGCCAGATTCCGCACCGGTCGGGATTACGGCGGGGCCTGACGGCGCGCTGTGGTTTGTGCAGATCGCCGGTAATCGGGTCGGCAGAATCACGACGGAAGGTGAGATAAGCGAGTATTCGCTGCCTGCCGCAGGGGCGAAGCCTCACGCGATCACGTCCGGAATCGGCCAGGACCTTTGGTTCACGGAATGGGGGGCGAACCGGATCGGCCGCATCTCCGTGGACGGTAAACTGACCGAATATGACATTCCGACACAGGGGGCGGAACCGCATGGCATCGCTGTGGCCGCGGACGGCACGGTGTGGTTTGCCGATGAATGCAATCGACTTGGACGATTGACGATCAAGTAGAGAGTGCGAAGCAAAAGTCTCAGGATCATCCGTGACCTGAGGCTTTTCGGTATGAAAATGACATATCTTTTTCTGTCCGTTTATTCGGAACAATGGACTAAGTGGATGCTCCACGAGTACTAATTTTTTAACTATTTTTGTCGAAAGCCTTGTAAAGCAATATTAGATATATTAAATATAGATTGTATAACAGCAATGGAGAACCTCGATTCCGTTCGGCGTTCAGCATGGCGAGGTTTCAAATACGGGCCGGGAGTAGGGTGTTTCTTTCAATTGCCAACCAAATCAGCGTAAAGTTGAGGTGTATTGTTCATGCTTCGAAAGTTCACCACGGTTTGTCTCGCTGCGGTCTGTGCACTGTCCATTTCCATGGGCGCGTCCGCCGAACCGGCGCCAAACCCCTCATCCTCATCCAGCGGCATCAAATGGCCAGAATCGCAAGCGCTTCCAAGCTTTGCTAAGGTGAAGCATCTGGACGTTGCGGACGTTTATGACGCCCCAGGAGACGTCAAGATCATGCTGGCGACCCTGCAGGGCATCGTCAACCGAAACCAGCCTCGCATCTATTTGCTGGAGAGTCAGGAAGAAGGCAAAATGACTTGGCTGAACGATCTCAAGGTGCCTTATACGGTGCATGACGATCCTTGGGAACTGGTAAGCGATTTTAAAAAAGAAGTGAAGGGAATCATCGTCTACGATCCGAAAGTGCCGGACAGCATTAACGTGGCCACAACGCTTGCCGGGCTGAAGGATGCGGTGGTTGCCAGCCCTGAGCTCAGCGCCAAGCTGACAGCGGCTCCTTATGGCCTGAAAGTGCTCGATGATTTGCAGGGCAAGTTTAAGGATAAATTGGATGCCTACACCTGGCAGTACGAAAATTTGTGGAAGCAGACGACGCACCGGATGCTGATCGGGCTGAGCCCGGATACGTCAGTGAAGCTGCCTCCGGGACTCCCGCAGTCGTTCAAAGTGGTGGCTGAGGAGAAAACGCAGGAGCGGGATGCGAAGAACCGCCAGACCTACGACCTGGATTTGACGTCTTTCCTGGGTACGGATGCGGTATACCTCCGCTTTGAGGATGCGTTCCAGCAGGACGGATGGGGATCGGCCGTTCACGAAGTGACCGTGAAGGCTGATGGCCAGACGATCGCCCAGTTCGTGCCCGGAACCGACGATGAGAAGCCTTTCCTGTACGACGCTCAAGGCTCGCAGCTTTCCGCCGGCAGCGGCGGACACCGGTTCGCAGACAACGGGCGGTACTTTGTCTACGAATTTAAAGTACCTGCTGGCACGAAGTCGTTGACCGCTTCGGTGGACATGTGGAACCAATTCAAGGTGCTTGCGGGCAACGAAGCTCCGCCTTCATCGGAACAGAAAGAGCCGTACGGCTATCTCCGCGATTATGCGGTCGCCAACAAGGCGATGGTATTCTGGCTGGGCACCAATACGCCTGAGCAAAAGGCATTGTTTGATAAGATCCTTGCCGATGTTCCTGCAGGAACACCCTACCTCGGCTGGTTCAGCAACGATACCGAAGGCGAGTTCAACGGGGTAGAGCTGTTGTCGAACCACAGCATCTACGTTCTTGCTGCCGACTGGTTCAGTAATCTGACCGTATTTTCCGGTACGGAGAACAAAGGCCAAGGGCCGCTTCCGTCCGACAAGGTCAAGACACCAAAGCTCGAAAATAAAATTTATGTGACGTACACCTTCAGCGAAGGCGACAACTTCCAGTACAACCAGCACCGGATGCGCAATTTGTGGGATGATCCGAACCGCGGCAAAGTGCCGATCAACTGGACGTCCAGTCCGATGCTGTACGACGGGGCTCCGGCTATGCTGAACTACTACAGAAGCACGGCAACGGCGAACGACCAGCTGATCGCTGGACCTTCCGGCGGCGGGTACTTCTACCCGAACGCTTGGCCGGAGAAGACGCTGCCTGCATTCCTGAAGAAGACTTCCTCCTACCTGAAAAAGACCGGAATGACCGTACCCTACGTACTGAACCGCGTTGCGAACCAAAACGTTCCGCTCAGCGACTCGGTCGTCAAAGCTTATGAGGACAATTACCGTCCAAACGGACTGCTCCTGAGCTGGGAAGATCATTTCGGTGTGGAAATCCTGAATGGGAACCTGCCGGTATCGACGATTCAGGGTATTAGTACCGTACAGGACGGACAAAAGATTCTGGCAGACGCTAAAGCAAAGTGGGACGGCAAATCTCCATTGTTCGTATCCCTCGGGCTGCTGGCCTGGAATATGACGCCGACCGATGTGGTGAAGCTGACGGATTCGCTCGGGCCTGAATACCAGCCGGTGCTGGCCGACCAATACTTCTCCCTCATTCGGGAAGCGAACGATCTGCCAAAAAAGCCGTAAATCAAGGACAATAATGAAAGCGGTCAACGCGAGAAGGCGTTGACCGCTTTTTAGCATCTCATCAGAAAAAAATTTAATATACCCATTGACAAAGGATCTAGGAATCCATTATCTTTATGATTAAAGATGAGTGAGTAACTCACTCATTGTAAAACGAAAGCGGGGAATTCATATGAGCAATGCTTTGGTTCAAATCGTGATGCGGAAAAGAAATCAACAGAAAAATGCGCGGCTGCTTCGTATAACAGCTTCTGAGGGAATCGCTGAATCCAGCTTTGTATGTATTGGTGGGATTGAACAATGGGTGACCATCCGGGGGGAAAACCGGCGCAATCCGGTGCTGCTGTTTGTTCATGGAGGGCCGGGATCGGTGTACTCCATCTTCAGTCCACTGCTGCGTTCCTGGGAGAAGGATTTTACGATCGTGCAGTGGGATCAGCGGGGAGCAGGAAAGACCTTCCGGCGCAACGGCAAACAAGGCAGCGGATCGTTGACCTTCGACCGGTTGGCGCAGGATGGGATCGAGTTATCCGAATATCTATGCGGCAAGCTCCAACAGACCAAGCTAATTCTGGTTGGCAGTTCGGCGGGCAGCCTTACCGGCATCATGATGGCTGCGCGACGTCCGGATTTATACCACGCTTATGTAGGGACGGATCAGAACGCCCCCGATCCCGAACACGTTGGGCATCGATTGCTGCTGGAGGCATTCCGAGCTACGGGCAGCAAGAAGGGAGCCGAACTGCTTGAGCGTATGGGGACCGATCCTTCTACTTGGAACAGCAGGGATGTCGATACACGCAACCGGCTTATGGTGAAGGCAATACGTGGTGTCCCCAATATGATCACGGATTTGATCATGCCGTCGATGCTGTCATCTCCGGAACATACGATGAAGGATATGTCGGATCTGTTTAAAGGAATGAAGTTTTCCGCTGAGGCTCTTCATGAAGACATGGTCCGTTTTGATTTTGACAAGATCGGATACCGCTTCGAGCTGCCTGTGTTTATTGTTCAAGGGGATTCGGACTTTATTACGCCGACGGCAACGGCCAAAGCGTATTACGGCCGCATCGATGCCCCATACAAAGAGTTCGGGCTCATCCATCAGGCCGGCCATTTGGCGTGCTTTTCCCGGCCGGAACAGTTTTACGCATTTCTGCAGAATAAAATCCTCCCCTTGGCGATGACTGCGGAAATGAAGCAAGCACGGTGATCCAAAAGGAACGTCATGGTACAATAGGGATACATTATTTTTGAGAGATTGGAGTTCGGAGTCTATTGTCACCATTAAATAAGGAACAGCTGGCCCATATCCGGGATGAGAGGAAAAATCAAATCAAGCAGGCCGCGACAAAGCTTTTTGCCCGCAGCGGCTTTACAGGAACAAAGACCAGCATGATCGCGGCGGAAGCCGGCGTCAGCGAGGGGCTGATATATCGTTATTTCACGTCAAAGGATGAGCTGTTTACCAGCATCGTCCAGGAGCTGATGGAGGAAGGGCGGAGAGAGACGGGGAATGTGCCGAGCCTGCCGGGCACGCCATATGAGCAGATTCAAGCGCTGACGGAAAATATGCTCAGCGAGAACAAATTCGCTTTTATGCTCATTCTCCGCGCCGTCCGCAGCCTTGACGCCATTCCCAAGGACGCCGCAGACATTCTGAAGGAGCACTCGGCTGATGCCATGATCGATCCGCTGATTCCTTTGTTCGTGCAGGGGCAGGAAGCCGGGGAGTTTGCCGAAGGCGATCCTCGCGAGCTGCTCCATTGGTATTTTTACATCGTGAACGCCTTGATCGTCGAGGAAGCGGATGAGAAGCCGTATGGAACACCGTCGGCGGAAATGCTGATGAGGATGCTGAAAAAGTGATCGTATTGAAATGGGGATAAATTCATAACTTCCGGACAACTCCTGCCTGTACACCTCCTATCAATCTAGCATAGGATACCGTATCGGAGGTGGTGGAGGCTATGTTGTACGAAAGTCGAAAACTCGCCAAAGGAACCTCGTTTGAAACAACGATGCACATTTTTGACGGTGATACTCCCGGTACTGTATTCATGATCGTGGCAGGCATTCATGGCAGGGAAGTGGGGAGCATTCGCGCCGCCCAGAAGCTGGTGAAACAGCTGAAAAACGGCGATTGGACGATTGAACGGGGCACGCTGATCGTGGTCCCTATTGCCAATCGGCCTGCCTTCAAAAAACGAATCCGGGGCAAGCCGGATTTGAACCGGACGTTCCCGCGCGGTCCGTCAGGCCGCACCACGCATGAAATGTCGCGTGCTTTGTATAAAATCATGCGAAAGTATAAACCTGCCTGGTACCTGGATCTTCACGAAGCCAACGGCCTGTCGTCCGCGAGCGCAGACGTGCTGGGACAGACGCTGATTACGGATTCAGGTAGCCCGGCTGTACCCGCTGTCCGAAGGGTGATCAAGCATATGAACGAGAGGGTGGTCCGCCGTTCTCATCGTTTTCATATCCGGATGCACAAGCTGAAGGGCTCTTCCCGGACAGCTGCGGCTGATCGGCTAAAGGCCAAAGCGGTAACCGTTGAAACGTGCTGGAGCCTTGACATGAACGTACGGATCAACTACCAAACCGAGGTGGTACGATCATTTCTACGGGAGGCGGGCTTAATTTAAGAGATGGTTCAATGCAAAACATCGTTATACGGCAAACGGCCGGTCAGGATGATTCCTGATCGGCCGTTTTTGATTGTGCTATTTTATGCTAAAACAGGTGGATAGAGTTCATTCGGCATCAACGAAGAAATTCCGGCTGCCGATTTGAACATCTTGAACATTTGGTTTTCCATCTTTGCCGGTGTGGATAAAAATGACGTAACGTTCAACTGTACCGTCAGTAATCTTGAGGGTAATCGTATTGCCCGAAATGCTGTACGTTCCCGTTCCACTAGACCCCGCGGAGGTATTGGTTGTTCCTTACAGATACGACATTCGGCGACGACAACCATGTGTATGCGTAAAATGGCCGATTATTCCCGGACGCTTCCGATTATAGTTCGATTTGGATCTGCATGTGAGGTCCCTAGTTCCTTTTTTCTACATATTCGTTATAGGTCGAAGAGAAGAATAAATTTGCATATCTGCACACGTCTTCCACGGTTGCAGATGTGCCGGATGTTGATTGGCAATGGTGAAAAGAAATGCGGCTAATCCCGGACGGCCGTTACGTCTGTCGTGACTTGCGCCGGCCTGCGGATCACCCGCAGAATGCTGTCCAGATTGGTGATCAGCGTTCCTACAATAATCGTAATCATGCCGGCGACCGAGAGCCAGGTGATGCGTTCATGATACAGCACGGCCCCTGCCGCCATGGCGATCATGGGCGAGATGTACAGCCATGTCGACGGAAAAACGGGATTCGTCTTGGCAACCAGCCAATAATAGAGACTGTGGGCGACCATGGATCCCATGACGATCAGATAAACGAGTGAACCGAAAGCGGCACCGGCGGGCAGTCCGGCGGCATGTATGGGCTCAGTCAGCAGAGATAGCACAAGCAGAAGGAATCCGCCATGCATCATCTGCGCCGCATTCAGCGCAATGGGCGACGCTTCGGGGAAGCGTTGGATCACCTTTCGTGAATACAGCGTTCCTGCGGCGTAGCAGATTTCCCCGGCAAGGATGACCAGGCCGCCGATAATCCAGGCGCCTCCGGTGGAGGAAGAGAGGTCCGAGAGCAGCAGCAGCAGGACGCCCGCGAAACCTAGAAGGCAGCCGGCGACGGTCCTCGCCGTGCTCTTTGCTTTGAAGACCAGCATTTGGATGAGTAAAATGATCAGCGGACCTGTAGCCGAGAAGACGGCGGCGGATCCGGAAGAAACGTGCTGCTCGGCCCAATAGAGTGGCGCAAAAGTGCCGAAGGTCAGCAGGAGGCCGCTCAGCAGCATTTCTTTGCGCAGCAGAAGACCAAAACGGGTCTTTTTACGCCAAACCATCCACAAAAACAGCGCCAAGCCGGCCGCGAAAAAGCGCAGTCCCGCAGAGAAAAAGGGTGGAGCGGATGCGTCCACCCCGATTTTAATGGCCAGAAACGTTGTGCCAAAAATAAGACACATCAGCAAGTAGTTGACAAGTATCATGCTAAATCCTCCTTTGGTTGTCTCCCCATCATACAAGGAGGATTACAGAACAGATGCATGATAACAGAACAGATGGACGCGGGTTTATAGTACAATGAGTCTACAACCCATTTGATGTCCGGAGGGAAAATGAAAATGCAGACGACACAGAAGGATCATCCGCTGCTGTACCGGCAGGTCTACGATCATATTGTCGCCAGGATTCAGCGGGGAGAACTTGCAGCCCATGACAAGCTTCCTTCGATCCGGATGCTGGCCGAGGAGCTTCAGGTTCATCGGCTCACCGTTTTTCGCGCCTACCAGCTGCTGAAGGAAGAGGGGAAGGCTTACGTAAAGGAAAAATCGGGATATTATGTTGCTCCGATGCATGAAATCACGGGACTGCCAACATATGAAAAAAGCTTCGCTTCTGCCCGGACCTATCAGAATGAGATGTCCGACATTCAGCGCGTGCCTTCCATTTATCAATTTTCGCAGGCGCTGATTGATCCCAATCTGCTGCCCAATTTGTATCTGTCCCAATATGTCAAAGAGGTGTTTGACCGCTATCCGAAAATGATCGGCACTTATTCCGATTTGCAGGGGGATGCCGAGCTAAGGGATTTTCTGGGCGATTACATGACGGGAAGGCTCAAGGTGAGTATATCGGCGGACGAGTTGATCATTACATCCGGTGCGCAGCAGGCTATTGATCTGCTGGCCCGGCTCTATATTCGTCCGCTGGACGCCGTGATGGTGGAGCGTCCGACTTACAGCGCGGCACTGGATATTTTTCGCGCTCAGGGGGCCCGGTTTCTTCCCGTCGACATTTCGCCTGGCGGATACGACCTTGACCAGGTCGAGGAGATGATGAAGCGGCATAAGCCCCGCTTTTTCTATATGAATCCGACTTTTCACAACCCAACGGGCTATTCGGTCCCTGCCGGTCAGCGGAAAGAGCTGGTCGCCTTAGCCGAGAAATATCAGTGCCTGCTCGTTGAGGACGACACGTTTCGCGACATTTATTTCGGCGAGCCTCCGTCGTTACCGCTGTTTACCTATGACACGGAGGGATGGGTCGTCTATTTGAGCAGCTTCAGTAAATACGTAGCTCCGGGTCTCCGGATCTGTGCTGTGGTGGGCCGAAGCTCGGTCATCCAGCCGCTGTTAACCTTGAAGTCGCTTGCGGATAACGGCTCGCCGCTCGTCAATCAGAAGCTGTTTCTGCACTATTTCGGATCAGAGCGGATGCAGAATCACCTGGAAAAGCTGCGGATTGCCCTTCAGATCCGGCGGGATCTGATGATCGAGTCACTCCGGGGCACCGGTTGGCAGTGGACTGTGCCTGAAGGAGGTCTCAACCTGTGGGTGAAGCTCCCGGATCATCTCTCTGTGGATATGTTATGGCGGCGCGCCACCGCAGAGGCGGTTTCGTTCGTTCCGGGCAAGGTGTTTGACCCAAAGCGCGAAATGCGCTCCTGGATACGGTTCAGCTACAGCTTTGTCAATGAGGAGCAGATTCGGACCGGCATGCGGCTTCTGACAAATTTGGCGGGCAGCATGCACAATGGATAGCCTCGATCCGACCTTCGTTACACCCAAAAATCATCATGAACTTTTTGCCATGACGCGTTACAATAATGATGGAGGCCGAACACACGGATCCCGCTTGCAGCAGGCAATGGAGCAGGCGGGAAGAAAACGGCGGCCGATCCGATGGATCGATTATAGAGAGGTGGACTTATATCATGGCTTTGATTCAATGTCACTTTTTTTCGGACGTGCTGCAGCTCAGTACTTCCATGACGGTCATTCTTCCGCAGCAGACCCGCCATCAGATCGGGATGCAGAATAACACATTTGCGGACAAGCATCCGACGCTGTATCTGCTCCACGGATTGTCGGATGACGATTCCATCTGGCTGCGCAGAACGTCGATCGAGCGTTATGTCGCATCGACGGGACTGGCGGTCGTTATGCCTCAGGTGCACCGCAGCTTCTACACGGACATGGCCTACGGAAACAAATACTGGACGTTCATCAGCGAGGAGCTGCCAAGCATTGCCCGCTCTTTCTTCCCGCTGTCGGCGGAAAGGAAGGACAATTTCGTCGCAGGGCTGTCCATGGGAGGTTACGGGGCGTTTAAATGGGCGCTTAGCAAACCGGAGAGCTTCGCGGCCGCCGCTTCGTTGTCAGGTGCCATGAACGGTATGAGAGCCCCGGAAGATCCGGACCGCTTCCCGGATTATAAGCTGATTTACGGGGACAAGCCGAAAAAAAACCGCGAGGAAGACTTGTTCTGGCTGATGGAGCAGTGCGGGAAGTCGGAAGGACCGAAACCGATGCTGTATCAATGCTGCGGCACCGAAGACTTTTTGTACGAGGACAACGTTATGTTCCGTGAAGCGTGCAAGCAGTCGGGGCTGGACTATACATACGAAGAGGGCCCGGGAAGCCATGAATGGGGCTATTGGGACGCCAAAATTCAAGACGTGCTCGCCTGGCTCCCGCTGAAGAACAACGCATAACCTGAGGATTTGCAACCTTGTAATGCAGACCGAGGCATACGACATATGCCAAGGTCTTTTTTTTGTAAATGAAAAAAGTATCAGCATCAACGACAGAACTTCCTTACGTTCCACTCTGGGGAGCGATTTGAATCCTCGTGTAGAATAACCTGTCCACGGAAAGGGTAATGTTATACAGAAACAGCCCAAGAAATGGATAAGGAGTGAGCGAAGAATGGGTAACATGACGGCGACGGGAAGTACCAATCAGAAGTCTGGCAACACAGGGAAATGTCTCGGCCAGTATTTGTTCGACTGCTTAAAGCTTGAGGGAATCACCGAAATTTTCGGCGTGCCCGGAGACTATAATTTTACCCTGCTCGATACGCTGGAGAAGTATAACGGCATTGAATTTATTAATGGAAGAAATGAATTGAACTCGGGATACGCGGCAGACGCATATGCCAGGATCAAAGGCATTTCGGCGCTGATTACGACGTTCGGCGTCGGTGAACTCAGTGCCTGCAACGCGATCGCCGGGGCGAACAGCGAGCATATTCCGCTGATTCATATCGTCGGATCCCCTCCGGACAAGGATCAGAAGGAGCATAAGCTGATGCACCACACCTTGATGGACGGCAATTTTGACGTCTTTCGCAAGGTGTACGAGCCGATTACGGCCTATACGGCTGTCGTCACGCCGGAGAATGCCGAGATCGAAATTCCGACGGCTATCCGGATCGCCAAGGAGAAGAAAAAGCCGGTCTATCTGGTGATCGCCGACGACTTGGTCTCAAAGCCTGTTATGGGAAGGGGAGAACCGACACCGCCAAAACCGTCATCCAACCTGACAACTCTTAAAGCAGCGGCGGATCAGGTGCGCCAGCTGCTTGACCGGGCCCGCAAGCCGGTTTTGCTGGTTGACGTGAATGCGATGCGTTTCGGACTTCAAACGGCGGTGCGTCAGCTGGCAGATGCCATGAATATTCCGGTGGCGACGATGATGTTCGGTAAAGGTGCTTTCGATGAGTCACACCCCAACTATATCGGGGTATACGGCGGCTCGTTTGGTTCGTCTGAAGTACAAACGGCGGTGGAACAAGCCGACTGCGTCATCGCGGTCGGGATGGTGTGGGCGGACAGCAATACGGGCACGTACACCGCCAAATTGAATCCGCTTGTTACCGTCGATATTCAACCTAAGATGGTTAAGGTGGGAGGGGCTGAATTCCCGAATGTGCTGGCTGCCGACATGCTGCTTGAGCTGCAAAAGATCGGTTATAAGGGCAGCGGCGCCGCCGGCAAGGGGGCGTTTCCGTACGATCAAATTACGGGTGAACCCGAAGCGCCGCTGCTCGCCTCGACTTATTATCCAAGGATTCAGCGCATGCTGAAGGAAGGCGACATCGTCGTCGCCGAGACGGGAACGTTCTATAACGGCATGGCTTACGTACGGCTGCCCCGGAACGTCACGTATATTACGCAGGGAGGTTGGCAGTCGATCGGCTATGCCACGCCGTCAGCCTATGGTGCCTGCATTGCCGCCCCGGACCGCAGGGTGCTGCTGTTTACGGGGGACGGCTCGCTGCAGCTGACTGCGCAGGAGATCAGCTCGATGCTGTATTACGGCTGCAAGCCGATCATTTTCGTTCTGAATAATGACGGATACACCATCGAAAAATACTTGAACGTGAAGACGGAGAATCAGCGCTACAACCAGATTCCACGCTGGTCGTACACGAAACTGGCCGAAGCCTTCGGCGGAGAGGCGTTTACGGCGACGGTGCGGACAAACGGGGAACTCGAGCAGGCGTTCGCTCAAGCGGATCAGGAGCGGGCCGGAAAGCTCTGCATCATTGAAATGATCGCCGCCGACCCGATGGATGCGCCGGAATATATGAAGCGAATGCGGAATTACATGGAGGAGCAGGCGAAAAAAGGGCAGAAATAATGCATGGGAACAGTGCTGCAGGAAGGTTCTTGATGAACTTTCCAGCAGCACTTTTTTTGTGTTTATCGAATCCAGCAAAACGACGAAAATCGACGGTTTAGACCGGGTCTATGGACATGTTCAGAATTTGTACAGTTGAATCTAGTAACCTAGTACTATACACATAGATAAATGGAGTGGTTATTAGGATGCTCGACCGTTATTTTACAGAAATGCGTAAGCTTAGTCATGAAGACGAATTGCGTTACCGTTATTTGATCAGAGGGGTTAAACTGCTGCTGGAGCAGCGAAAGTCGGAGAACTCCAAAGGATTTCCGCGATGGAGAAGATGCCGGCAGTCCGAATCGATCCAGCCCGGGACCTGGGATTAAAGTATGAATGTCGAAAAATTGACATCTTTTTGTCATTTGTTGAATAGGCTTTACACGTTATTCTTTTGGTAGGACTTAAGAGTGTGTCAAAGGAGATATCTATGAAAGTGATGAAAGACTTCTCGCCTAGAAAACCGGCCGGATGGCTGGTGCTCGCGGTTCTGGCAATAAACATGCTGTCAGGATGCTCTTGGATGGGGGGAGACGATACGGACGGCGGCACGAAAGCAGCTGAGGCTGACAAGCCGGTCCAGCGTTATACCGGTGAGATGAGCCAAGCCGTTTCTCTGGGATACACGACCAGCCGGAACCTTGCCTTAACGTTTAACGGGATGGCAGACGCCCAAACGATGGACAAGCTTCTTGATCAGCTGGATGCCTTAGGCATAAAAGCAACCTTCTTTTTGCCGGGGATGCGGGTCGCGGAGGAACCGGACATCGCCCGGCAAATTTTATCCCGGGGACATGAGGTCGAGAACAATACGCTGAATGCGGTCGACATGAGCCGGATGGACTACGGACAAATCTACAAGGAAATCCATTTGGCCGACGATGTCATCCGCAAACAAACGGGGGTCACTCCGAAGTTCGTCCGAACGCAAACGGGAGCGATCAGCGAGGATATCCGGCTGGCTGCGGCACAGAGCGGACAGCAGGCGGTCATATCGTACAGTCTGTTTTTACATAATTGGAAGGCGGAGACCCCTCAGCAAAAAAAGAACTATATCCGGAAATACATCAACCGCGGTGGGATCGTGGCGATTGACCTGGCGGAGAACCGGACTTTGAATGAATCGGTGGAACTGATCGCTGCGGAAGCTTCGGCAGCCGGTTATCATTTCGTTACTTTAGACAAGCTGGTCGCCACAGGCGGCGTACGTAAACCGGCCGACACGGTTCAAGGGTACCAGGCTGCGAAGTATAACGCGGATTACGCCAAAGCGGATTACAATCTCGTGTACAGCCACAAGACCGCCAAGAAGGAAATCGCCCTTACCTTCGACGACTGGGGCACGGATGAAACGATCACGAAGCTGCTCGACATTTTGGACCAGTACCACGTGAAGGGTACGTTTTTTTTGCGTGCGGACGGGGTGGAGAAAAATCCGAACCTGGCGCGGGCGATCGCGCAAGCAGGGCATGATGTCGGAAATCATACTTACAGCCATCCGGTCCTGACCAAGCTCAGCGTCAAGCAGCTGCAGGATGAAGTGGTCAAGGCGCACCGGATCATTACGGATGCGATCCAGCAGCAGCCGGCCATGCTGTTCCGGCCGCCGACCGGCGATATTGACGACCGCACGGCCCGGATTATCGCGGCGGCCGGTTACCGGAATATTGTCGATTTCGATATCGATCCGAATGATTGGAATCGGGAGCGCACCGCTTCGCAGATCGTGAACTCGGTCATCCAGCAAAGCCACAGCGGCGGAATTATTCTGCTGCATTCGCTGGACGATACCCACACGGCAGAGGCACTGCCGGGCATTATTCAAAACTTGCGGAAACAAGGATACACGTTCGTGAAACTGTCCGACTGGATTTCTGAGGATGGGAATCTGTCAGGTAATGAAAGATAGATGGAGATGGAATATGTCAACACCAACTAAAGAAGTGCTGTATGCATACAGCCCGGTCGCGGTCATTGGACTCGGGTACGTAGGCCTTCCCCTGGCACAGGCGTTCTCGAAAAAGATGCGGGTAATCGGCTTTGACGTCAACCCGGACAAGGTCAGCCGGCATCAGGAGGAAGCCTCTCCTGATGTGCAGACGTCCGTGGATGACGCAGACCCAGCGTCTGCGGGTTTGGATTATACATCCGACGCGGACCGGCTTGGCGAAGCCATGTTTTATGTGATTGCCGTACCGACCCCGGTGCAGAGCGGTAACGTGCCGGATTTACGGTTTGTGGAAGAAGCGAGCCGTATGGTCGGCAGGAGGCTGCGCCAAGGAGCTGTCGTGGTTTATGAATCGACCGTGTATCCTGGCGTCACCGAAGAGATTTGCGTTCCGATCCTGGAGGCGGAGTCAGGCCTGCGCTGCGGAACCGATTTTAAAGTAGGATATTCGCCGGAGCGGATCAATCCAGGTGATGAGGTTCACCGGCTCGACAATATCGTCAAGATCGTGTCGGGAATGGATGAGGAATCGCTCGGGATCATTGCCGGCATGTACGAACAGATCATCGATGCCGGCGTATACCGGGCGGAAAGCATCAAGGTGGCCGAAGCGGCAAAGGTTATTGAAAATGCCCAGCGGGACATTAACATCGCCTTTATGAACGAACTGTCCATGCTCTTCCACCAGATGGGCATCGATACCCGGGAAGTGCTGCGTGCCGCAGGGACAAAGTGGAATTTCCTGAACTTCGTTCCCGGTTTGGTTGGCGGGCACTGCATAGGAATCGATCCGTACTACTTGACGTACAAAGCGGAGGATACCGGCATCCGTTCACGGATCATTCTGGCGGCACGGCATATCAACGACGGGATGGGCAAATATGTCGCCGAGCAGCTGATCAAGCTGCTCGTCCGGCAGCGGCTGGACCTGCGCGACGTGAAGGTCGGCGTTCTTGGCTTGGCTTACAAGGAAGACTGCGCCGATATCCGGAATTCCAAAGTGGTGGATATCATCAAAGAGCTTCAGGATTACGGTATTGAACCCCGGATCCTCGACCCGCTGGTAGACCCGAAAGCGGCTTATGCCGAATACGGTCTGGAGCTGTCCCGAGTGGAGGAACTGCTGGACCTGCATGTGCTGGTCACGGCCGTCCCGCATCAATGCTTTGCGGGCATGGGCTATGCGGATATGGATCGGATGTTCAGAAAGGACTCGGTAAAGATCTTGCTGGACGTTAAGGGAATATATGACAAAGCAGAGTTCGAGCGTCAGGGTTACATTTATTGGCGGCTGTAACGAGAGCAGATGGGAGAAATAAGAACCGTGTTCAGACGAAAGAAAAAACAAACCGATGAGGTTCTGACCTTACCCCGTTCGGATCGGCGGATCTTATCGAACGTTCCTGACCCGGAACAAATTCGCCGTTCAGTCGACCGGAGAGGCTCGCGGGATAACGATGCGGACCAGTTCAGTTCAGATTATTTGGAACGGATGCGGAAGTTCAGCCTGCGTTACGAGGCGGATTTTCCCGTGCTTCTGACTTGGGGCAAAGGAAAGAACCGGAGAAAACTGAAAACGAAGGCAGTCGATGTCTCTTCAACTGGCCTCCTGCTCGAGCTGCCTTTCACGACGGACCACATCCAGCCGGGAAGCAAAGTGTCCATGCACTTTGAAATTCCGGCAGGCACGATGCCGGAAGGTTTTGAATCCAAAGTGGATATCGAAGGAGTCGTCGTGCGGACCTTTGAGCGCGGAACCGGCAGAGAGGCCGTTTCGATGGCTGCTTTTGAGTTCACCAACCCGCTGCATGAATATTTTCAGCGCAAACGCTGGGGGTACTCCGTGTATACGGCCAGCGGCCTGCTGCTGCTTGCCGCCGTTTTTGTGCTGCTGCTTCGGGCGGAGAGCATCATTTATTTTAAGTACAATTTCCTGCTGTATTTATACAGCCTGATCGCCGCGGCATTTCTGTTGACGAGATACTTGTTCGGGTCTCTATATCGTGATGTGCCGGTCAATCCGGATTTTACGCCGGGCGTATCGATCATTATTCCGTGCTTTAATGAAGAGAAGTGGATCCATCGGACGATTATCAGCTGCATCAATCAGGATTACCCGGTGGACAAGCTGGAGGTCATCGTCGTTGATGACCGCTCTACCGATAGTTCCGCGGAGCAGATTCAAAAAACGATCGACCTGCTTCATCAGGAAGCCGACCGCTTTCAAACCAAAGAGCGGCTTCGGATGCATATCCTCCCTGAGAACGGAGGGAAACGGGAAGCCTTGGTGCAAGGGGTACGGATGGCAAAGCATGATCTGGTCGTGTTCGTGGATTCGGACAGCTTCCTCGATCCGCTCGCCATCAAGCACTTGGTGCAGCCCTTCCAAGATCAGCGTATGGGCGGGGTTGCCGGGCGGACGGACGTGGAGAACAAGTATACCAACTCCATTACGAAGCTCCAGACCGTGCGCTATTATATCGCGTTCCGTATTATGAAAGCGGCCGAGTCCTGGTTTGACAGCGTCACCTGCCTGTCCGGGCCGTTATCCTGTTATAAAAAGAGGCTTGTGCTGAAGCATGCGGACGCCTGGCTCAACCAGAAGTTTCTGGGACAGCCCGCTACGTTCGGCGACGACCGCAGCATGACCAACTTTATCCTGAAGACACACCGGACGGCGTACCAGGATAAAGCGATTTGCTCTACGATCGTTCCTTCGGAGATGAATGTCTTCCTGAAGCAGCAGATGCGCTGGAAGCGTTCCTGGCTGCGGGAATCCCTTAGGGCGGCCGGATTTATTTGGCGCAAGGAACCGTTTATGGCTCTTTTTTTCTACATCGGTGTCATCGTTCCGATCGCTGCGCCGCTGATTGTGCTCTACAACCTGCTGTATGTGCCCATATTCCACCATGTGTTTCCGGGAACCTTCTTGATGGGGCTTCTGTTGATGTCCCTGCTGATGAGCTTGGCCCATCTTTTGTTCCGTAAAAGCAAGCTGTGGGTATTCGGCTTCGTCTTTTGCTTTTTCTACGAAATGGTGCTGCTCTGGCAAATGCCGGTCGCCTGGTTCACCTTCTGGAAATCAACCTGGGGGACAAGGGAAACGCCGCAGGACGTCGAGGCGAGAAATAAAAAGGCCGCAAGAAAAAACCGAAAAAATACGAAGACGGAAGTGCCGCTGTAACCCGGCGAACCGTGGAATTTAAATGAGGATGCAGGATGAAAAAAGGAAAACGCAGCGAAGCGCTTGATGTGAAGCGCAAAAACCGGCGGAAGTGGATCAAAACCTGGATCCAGCTCTTCCTGGTGATCATGGTCATCTTTCTGATCTACCAAGCCGTCGCAAGAACCGACCGCTACGCCGAACCGGACAAGTCGACGTGGCATAATCGAAGCGGGTTTGTCGCGCTGTCTTACTTTGGGGTCAGCCGAACCGGAACACCGCTTCTGATCGATAAAGACCAGCTCAAAGCCCAGCTGCAAACCCTCCATGATCAAGGTTATGTCACGGTGTCACAGCAGGACATCCTCGATTTCTACCATAAGGGGAAGGCGCTGCCGGACAAGGCGCTGTTTTTGTCCTTTGAGGACGGGCGCAACGACTCCAGTCTTTATGCCCAGCCTTTGCTGGAGAGATACAATGATAAGGCGACCTTCCTCACCTATGCCAACAAGATGGGGAACGGGGATCATAAATTCGTGCAGCCCAAGGAACTCCGCAGCATGATGAAAAGCGGTTACTGGGAAATGGGGACCAACGGGTACCGTTTGACCTACATCAATATTTTCGATAAAAACGGTGGCTACATCGGCGTCAAGGACGAAAATAAGCTGGACAGCAAAGAGGACATCGAGCATTATAATCATTACCTTATGGATTTTATCCGCGATGAAAACATGATTCCGCTCGAGGACCGGGATACGATGCAGGCGCGGATCAGCAAGGATTATCAACTGATGAATACGGTCTATACCGACAAGCTCGGCTTTGTGCCCGGCGTCTATATGATCATGCATGCCAACGCGATGTACGGGAGCATGAACCGGCTTGTGACGGATGTAAATGACCGCAATATTCGTTCTCTGTTCCAGATGCATTTTAACCTGGAGGGCAATGCGTTCAACGGGCCGTCACAGGATGTGTACAACCTGACCCGCGTCCAGCCTGAGCCCTACTGGTCAACCAACCATCTTTTGATGAAAATCGGCAAGGACAGCGGCCAGCAAATGACGTACGTGACCGGGGACGAGAAGCAATCGGGGCAGTGGAAGCAGGCTGGAGGCGCCGTCGAATTCAAGGATAACCGGATCGTTCTGACGTCACCGCCTGCCGGGGAAGGCAAGCTTTTGCTGGATCAAGGAGAACAGGCGCCTGAGGATTTCATCTTAAGCGCGAAGGTTTCCGGCAACGTGGTCGGCAAGCAGTCTTTTTACTTGAGGGACCGTGGAGATGGTCAGCAGTACGTACGCGTCACGCTGGACCGCAACAATATCCAGGTGGAGCAGAAGCTGTCTGGATCCTCTGTGACTGCCTTGGGTTCACAAAAGCTGGATCCGGTCAAGTGGTCTTCGGAGGACCTCGCCTTTGACAAGGCAACGGTATATTCCGCAGAAGAAGCGCAGGCCGGCGCCAATACGGATGACGAGGATGAATATCCCGTCAACATCAAAAGTACCCGGCAGATTCAAATGAAGGTGTCGGGAAATCGGCTGGAGGTCATCGTGGACGGGCAGCCCGTTCTCCAAGCCTCGGTCGATCCTTCGCTGAAGGGCGGTGCCGTTGGACTGGGATCAGCCTATAGTCCGCAAAACACCAAGGACGATATCTATGACGGAATTTTTGAGGATGTTACGGTGACTACGGAAAATGCGGCGGATGGAAAAACCTCGGTGTGGTATACGAATAAGCTGCTCGGCTGGAAAAAAGTCGCGGCGCAGGTTGAGCATGCCATGGACGCGACGATCGATTGGGCTATCGATACGTTCTGACGAAAGAGCAATTTCAAAGGCGAAATGGCGGTGGAATGAGAAGATGGGTATGAAGCAAGTGGCTCAATCCGGATGGATGACTTTGGTGCTTGTCATCGTCGCCGTAGGGGTCGGTTTCAGCATTTGGATGAGGCAGCCGGCGATGCAAGCGGCGGCTCCGCCGGCCAGAACTCCTGTGAACCTCACCGCATGGGTGGTGGATTGGCAGTGGGAGTCGGGGCTTGCGGATGCAGGGGAGCTGGGCAAGGCTCTGAGCCGTGTTCAGGCTTTTGCCGCTTATTTTGACGAATCGGATCAGCCCTATTTTACGAAGGCGTTCCAAGAAGCGCTGCCGCAAATCCGGGAAACGGCGGAGGTTGCCGGCATCGGCGAGCTGAACTTGACCCTTGTTAACGATATCGTGCGGCAGGACGGCAGCGAGTCCCCCAAAGACTCGAAGCTGATCTCGCGGCTGGTATCCACGAAGGAAGCGCGGGAGAAGCATATCGCCGAGATTGAGGCCCTGCTCGATCAATACTCGTTTCAAGGGGTGGAGATCGATTATGAGCGCATCCCGGACAAGGACTGGGGTTATATGACCGCTTTTTACCGCGAATTGTATGAGCGGATGCATGCCAAGGGGAAATCGCTCCGCATCGTGCTGGAGTCAAGGGCTCCCGTCGAAACGCTGAAGCTGCCCGAAGGGCCTGAATATGTGATGATGGCCTACAATCTGTACGGTACACACAGCGGTCCAGGACCCAAAGCGGACAAAGCTTTTCTGAAAAAGCTGGCCAAGCGGATGACAGCCGTACCGGGCGATAAAGCGATCGCGATTGCGGCCGGGGGCTTTGACTGGCATGGGGATCAAGTGACTGCCATCACCGAACAGCAGGCCGTAAAGATACGGTACACGAACGGCTCGGAGCTCAAGCGGGACGCGGCCAGCGGAAGTCTGCACTATCAGTACACCGATGATAAGAACGTAAAACATACGGTATGGTATGCGGACGGTTCAACGCTGACTTCCTGGATCGACACGCTGCGCCAAGCCGGGATTAGCCATGTGGCCGTATGGAGGCTGGGAGAACTCGGAAGCGGAACTTTGGACAAGCTGGTTCAAGCTGCCGCAACGGCAAAGTAAAAAAAGGCCGCTGCGCGTTTACGCGTCAGCGGCTTAAGGATGGATTTCCGGAGCACCCATGGAGGCATGGGTGCTCATGTATTTTTTCGGAGAGATGCCGCAGGCGGACTTAAACGCTTTGCTGAAAGCGTAAATATTGCTGTAGCCAACCTGCTCGGCGATCGCGGACAGGGATAACCGGCTGTACATCATCAGCTCCTTGGCCCGCTCCATCCGGTACCGGATCTGGAATTGGTGCGGGGACACGTCATACGTCTGCTTGAATACGCGCGAGAAGTGATACAGGCTCAAGCAGGCTGTTTTGGACAAGTCCTCCAGCCGGATGACGGTATCGTAATGCTCCATAATGTGGGTCGCCGCCCGCTCCATCGCGGCCTGATGCAGCGAGAGCCGGCCATGTCCTGCCGCCTTCAGGCCCTTGATGACCAAATACAGAATATCCAGCACAAGCGATTTCTGAAGCAGCGGATATTCGGCATCCCGGCGCTCGTAGGCGTGGATGAGCCGCATCAGCTCCTGATGAATTTCCGCATGGTTCTGTACCCGGATCAGATGGGGGATTTCCAGCACGGAACCCAGCCAATCCGGCCGGAGCCACGAAAGCTCTTGTTGGCTGCATTCCGCCCGCAGTTTAAAGTTGATCGGTACCTCCTCGTAGTCTTCATAATACAGGGCGTCGAAATGGATATGGGGCATCCAGCAGGGTCCCCTGGAACGGACAAATTCATGCTCAATACCGGGCTTGAACAGCAGCAGGTCGCCTGGAAACACAGTCAGTGAATCCCCGCCAATCCGGATGTCGAGCTCGCCTTGTTCAACATACAGCAGTTCGTAATCAAAAATGATCCGCGGCGCCAGTTTCATACGGTCAACTTTGTGATGCCACGCCCTTCGCACGTAGGGGGACAAGGCTTGCAGCAGCTGTTGCCGGTCCATACGCTTTGACAGCTCCCTCCTTTAATGGTCCCTTATCCGGGTTTCCGCTCTTTCAGCGGCTCAGCGGTTCTTTATTCTGACAATAGCAAGAATGGATAACAAATAACAAGTCCCAACATCGATAAAGAGGGGAAACGACTGTAGAATGACTTGTAACCGCTTTAATGCAAATCCGATTTGACCAATGACAGGAGAGATGAGCATGGAACCTTTTAACGGGCTGAACATGGGCCTCGGCAATCTATTCCGGATGTCCTCTGCACAGACGAGATCGATCAGCGCGGAAAATGTGACAGGTGCTAAAGGAAAAGGCGGAATGGCTACCCAGGGAACCGGAGCGAATGCCGGCCGGGATTTGGGTCAGGGATGGAAAATATCGCCATCGGTGGAGATCAAACCGGGTGAGGTGTTTACCGCCGCAGAAATCGACGGACCCGGGGCCATTCAGCATATTTGGCTGACCTGCTTTCCGGACAGCTGGCGTTATATGATTCTGCGCTTTTATTGGGATGATGAGCCGGAGCCTTCCATAGAAGTGCCTGTCGGCGACTTCTTCTGCAACGGATGGTGCGAGCGGAGCAATGTCAACTCCCTGCCTGTGGCGGTCAATCCCGCTGGCGGGATGAACAGCTATTGGGTGATGCCGTTTCGCAAGAAAGCCCGGGTTACAGTAGAGAACCGGATGGACAAACCCGTCGTACTGTATTACCAGTTCACCTATACGCTGACCGAGGTGCCGGAGGATGCGGCCTATTTTCACGCCCAATGGCGCCGGAGCAACCCCTTGCCGTATAAGCAGGACCATGTGCTTCTGGATGGCGTGAAGGGGAGGGGGCAGTACGTCGGCACGTACATCGCCTGGCAGGTGAACAACACGGGGTGGTGGGGAGAAGGCGAGATCAAGTTCTATATGGACGGCGACCGCGATTTCCCGACGATTTGCGGCACCGGGACCGAAGACTATTTTGGCGGCGCCTGGAATTTTGAGCATCCACAAGGACAGTACGGTGCGTTTTCCACTGCCTATTTGGGCTTTCACCAGCAAATCAGACCGGACGGCCTGTACCGGAGTCAGCAGCGATTCGGGATGTACCGCTGGCATGTGATGGACCCGATCCGGTTTGAACAGGACTTGAAGGTAACGATCCAGGCGCTCGGTTGGCGTTCCGGCGGCCGTTATTTGCCGCTGCAGGACGATATCGCCTCCGTCGCTTTCTGGTATCAGTCCGAGCCGCACACCCCGCATCCGCCGCTGCCGGATAACGATGGCCTGGAGGTTATTTAATCTCTACCCTTTCCGGTTAAAGCATGCATAATGCGGTTTACATTGGCCGAAAATGATGTTAATATGGTCAAAATCAAATCGGAACGAAAACGCGGTGAAGAGAAGAGTAGATGAACGGGCAGCCTTGCAGAGAGCTCCGGCAGCTGTGAAGGAGCAGGCCGCTCGTCATTGAAGCAAGCCTCCGAGCGGCGCATCGGAAGAGGGATCCTCATTCCTTCGGATGGTGCGACAGGAGCTCCTGTTACAGAGCTAGGGTATAAGCATGCGTCCATGCCGTACCCGAAGAGGCGGATGTAGCGATAGATCCGCGAACCGGGGTGGCACCGCGAAATACAATCTCGTCCCCAAGACGTCAGCGTCTTGGAGGCGGGATTTTTTTGTTTTCTTTTTGATTGATATAAGAGCAGGAGGGGACATTTTATGGAAGGAAAAGTAAGGAAAGAAGAAGCCGTGGATTTTCTAACGAAAACCGTGATGGAGGATGTGGAGAACGAAACGTACTCTAGACCGATCGCGACCCGGTTTCCGCCGGAGCCGAACGGCTATTTACACATCGGAAGCGCCTATGCAATTCACGTGAACGCAGCCATTGCCGAAGCATTTCACGGGAAGATGAATCTGCGCTTTGACGATACGAATCCGCTGAAGGAAGACATGAAATACGTGGAGGCGATCCGGGAGGATGTCCGGTGGCTTGGTCTGGACCTGCCGGTGTACTTTGGCTCGGATTATTCGGAAGAGATCTTCGAAGCGGCTTTGAAGCTCATCCGTAAAGGAAAGGCTTATGTCTGCGATTTGTCGGCGGAGGAAATGACGGAATACCGCGGAACGCTCACGGAGCCTGGAAGAAACAGTCCTTATCGCGAGCGGTCTGTGGAGGACAATCTATCCCTGTTCCATCAAATGAAGGAAGGCCGGTTCCCGGACGGTGCCAAGGTGCTGCGGGCCAAAATCGACATGTCCTCGCCCAACATCAACTTGAGGGACCCGGCCTTGTACCGCATCATCCATGCCGAGCATTACCGGACAGGGAGTGAGTGGTGTATATATCCGATGTATGATTTTGCCCATCCGATCCAGGATGCCATCGAGGGCATCACGCATTCACTGTGCTCCGCGGAATTCAGGGATCACCGCCCCTTGTACGAATGGGTGCTGCGCGAGCTGGAAGTGGCGGAACCCCCGAAGCAGCGGGAATTCGGACGTCTGAACGTTTCCGGAATGGTCACGAGCAAAAGGTACATCAGGGAGCTGGTCGAAGGCGGATTCGTCGACGGCTGGGATGATCCCCGTCTTCCGACCTTGAAGGGGCTGCGGCGAAGAGGCGTTACGCCGGAAGGCCTCCGGAGGTTCATGCAGGAAGTGGGCATGCTGAGGGGGAGCAGCACGGTGGATGCTGCGATGCTCGACCACTTCATCCGCCAGGACTTAAAGGATAAGTCTGTCGCTGTGATGGCTGTGCTTGATCCGCTTAAAGTCGTCATCACGAATTATCCGAAGGATCAGGTGGAAATGCTGCATCTCAACCACAGCGATGCCGATCCGATGCTTGGCGGCAGGGATGTCCCCTTTTCTAGAGAATTGTATATCGAGCGGGAGGACTTTATGGAACATCCGGTACCGGGCTTTCATCGTCTGTTTCCAGGAAGCGAAGTTCGACTGAAGGGGGCGTACTATTTAAAATGCCATCATGCCGTCAAGGATCTGGAGACCGGTGAAGTGAAAGAGCTGCACTGCACGTACGATCCCGAGACAAAAAGCGGGACCGGGTTCAGCGGCAGAAAAGTGAAGTCGACGATACATTGGGTGTCCGCCGCACACGGTATTCCCGCCGAGATCCGCTTGTACGGCAGCCTGCTGAAAGATGCTGCGTCCGTGGCGGAATCGGACAATGATTGGGCAGAGCTGGTATCTCCCGATTCCCGAATCATTTTCAGGCAAGCGATCATGGAGCCATCGATGAAAAATGCTTCACCGGATGTTAAATACCAGTTTATCCGCCAAGGCTATTTCTGCCTGGATCACAAAGATCTGACCGGACCGGTACCGGTATTTAACCGGATCGTTTCGCTGAAAGATTCATGGAAGAGGGAAGCATCGCGTTGACCCAGGCGCTGACCCACACGCTGCATACGCTGCCGCAGAGCAATTCATTGATAATCAGAAGGATATGGAGGTCTTTTACGATGAAAATCCAACAACTTACGATAAATGCCCGGCATTTTGCGGAGATGAAGCAATTTTACGCCGGGAAGCTCGGTCTTCCAGTGGCCGAAGAACAGTCGGATAGGGTCACCATTCAAGCCGGCGGCAGCCAGCTCATTCTTCAGAAGGCGGCAGCGCCCGGCGAAAAATCGATGTACCATATTGCCTTTACGATTCCGACGAATCAGCTCGGCGCAGCCAAAAAATGGGCCGCTAAGCGTGGAATTACCCTGTTCCGCGATCAGGATGGGGATCAATTTCACTTCGGGAACTGGAATGCCGACGCCCTGTATTTTTACGATCCGGATGAGAATCTGATTGAATTCATTGCCCACCATTCCTTTGATAACGACGAAAATGAAGACTTTTCAAGCAGCCAGCTGCTGCGGATCAGCGAAATCGGGCTCCCTGTTGATGAAGTGGCCGCTGCCGTGGAACAGATTCAAACGACGCTGGGACTGTCCATGTGGAGCGGCGACGGCCGGCAATTTGCGGCGATGGGCGACGCCGAGGGCTTGTTGATCGTGGTGGACCGCGAACGGCCTTGGTTTCCGGACAGAAGAGCGCCAATTGTCAGCGGGACACGGGTTGTCATTCAGGCACAAGGCAGCGAGCAGCTTTTGCTGCAGGCAGATCAGTACGACATTCAGTCCCGGGATGAATAATAACCTGCGGCTGGTCCACTATCGTAATGAGGATCGGAGTCAGCGTGATATAATAAAGGAACCATTCGAAATGAAAAAGTCAGAAGGCAGGGAGTTATGGCCAACATTCACGAAATCGCCAGACGAGCCGGTGTTTCGGTATCCACGGTATCCCGGGTTCTCAACCAGCATCCGTACGTTTCCGCTGAGAAAAGAGCCGCCGTGCAGCGAGCCATCGACGAACTGGATTACACGCCAAACCGTAATGCGGTTGATTTGATCCGCGGCCGGACCCGCAGCATCGGCGTGATCATCCCGTACAACAACAACCCAGCTTTCGACCGGATGTTAAGCGGTGTATTGAACAAATCGGTTGAGGAAGATTACACCGTAACCGTGCTTCCAACCCGGTATGATCCGGAGAAAGAGCTGGAGTATTTAACGATGCTGAAAACTAAACTGCTCGACGGGATCATCATTACGTCCCGTGCCAACGATTGGTCGTCCATCGTCCCCTTTGCGGGATATGGTCACATCGTAGCCTGCGAGTATACGGAGCTGGAGGAAATCGGCTGCGCGTACATTGACCGGTATGCCGCAACGCTCGAGGTGTTCTCCTTCCTGAAAAACATGGGACACACAGAGGTTGCGTTCACGACGGCAAGAGGGGAGACCAGCATCAGCACCCGGCTGACGATGCAGGCTTACCGGGACGTTTTTGGGGAAGTATCGCCATGCCGGTGCCTGGATGGCTGCACCACATTGAAGGATGGTATGGATGCAGCCCGCCACTTTCTTGAAGGAAAAGTCCGGCCGACCGCCGTGTATGCCAACGGGGACGAGGTGGCAGCCGGAATCCACCAATTTGTTCTCTCTGCGGGGCTGCGTATTCCAGAGGATATCGCCATCATCGGACAGGAAAATCAGCCGATTGGCCAAGTCCTTCAGCTTACCACGGTAGACCATCAGCTCTTCCGGGTAGGTGAGGAGGCTTTAAGGCTCGTGACCCGTGGTTCCGGGGAAAAGGTGCAGATCCCGTACCGGATCATATACCGTTCTTCATCCGGATAAAGCCAACAAAAAAGACCCGCAGGAGAACATCAGCGTTACTCCGGCGGGTCTATATTATGTAATTTCATCCAAAAGGCTAAATTCTATGAAACATATTGAAATGTAAATGCGTATATGATATTATAATGTGTACTCCAAAATTAATCACATTATTACCATTTATCGTATCACAACGATTGGTGATTGTCAATATTTTTTACACCTCAGAAAGCCGTATCAAGCGATACAGAGAGATTATTTTCAGGGGGAGGAACGTACAGGATGATGGAAGAACGTGAACGCGATGAAGTGATGAGAAATCAAGCCGAGTCGAATCAACAGGAGCAAGATCAGCCCTACGCTGACGTCGAGCTGCTGCCGACGGGCATGAAGAATGATGATTCTGTGCGTATGTACTTGAAGGGAATTGGCCGTGTCGGCCTGCTGAGCACGGAAGAAGAAATCAAACTGGCCAAGCGCGTCGCCGAAGGGGACGAGGAAGCCAAGAAAATCATGGTCGAGGCGAACCTGCGACTGGTTGTCAGCATTGCCCGGAGATATGCGGGCCGCGGCATGCAGCTGTTGGATCTGATCCAGGAAGGCAACATGGGGCTCATCAAAGCCGTAGATAAATTCGATTACACGAAAGGCTTTAAGTTCAGCACCTATGCCACATGGTGGATCAGACAGGCGATTACGCGGGCCATAGCCGATCAGGGAAGAACGATCCGGATTCCGGTCCATATGATCGAAACGATTAACAAGCTGGCACGTATATCGCGGCAGCTGGTACAGGAGCTTGGACGCGAACCCGAAGTGGAAGAAATCGCTGCGGCGATGGAGCTCAGCGTAGAGAAGGTCCGTGAAATTATGAAAATTTCGCAGGATCCGGTTTCGCTCGAAACACCGATCGGGGACGAGCATGATTCCAAGCTGGGTGACTTTATTGAGGATCATGACGCCCTGGCACCGGTTGACTCTGCGGCGTTCACCTTCCTGAAGGAGCAGCTGGGCGATGTCCTCGACACGCTGACAGAGCGGGAAGAGAACGTTCTCCGTCTGCGCTTTGGCCTCGAAGACGGCCGCACGCGCACGCTGGAAGAGGTCGGCAAGGTATTCGGCGTAACCCGTGAGCGTATCCGCCAAATTGAGGCGAAAGCGCTGCGGAAGCTGAGACACCCCAGCCGGAGCAAACGATTGAAGGATTATATTGATTAAACGATAGAGTCTAAGCGAATTCATTCGATTTGGAATTCATTAATCATTTCATATGTCATCCTATTCATTTGAAAGCTGTCTGCAGGTCTAACTGCAGGCAGCTTTTCTCGTTGGCCTTGGCATGAAGGTCTGAAAACGATCGGCGCTGGTTACACTGATTTTCATACAAGGAGGTTGGAAGATTGTGATCATCAGTATATTAATCGTGACCAATGTCTGCTGGCTGCTGCTCTATCTCCGGCAGAAAGGGATGTTGATGCATTACCGATCCAGTGCGATCGATACGCTGACCACTCATGACGAGATGAAAGAAACGCTAAAAATCGGCTTATATCATCGATATAAAAAGGAACAGGGTGAAGACAAGGACGAAGGGTCCCTGGAGTTCGAGGCGTTTGTCGCCGAAATGATGGAAGCGGTAAGGGGAGGACGGACCTATGTCACCCGGGCATCACGCAATTACGGAATCGACATCGAGGAGCACACCGACCATGGCTTGTACCTGGGGCTTGCCGTTTGTGCTGACGACCGGAATCCGGTGGATTACGGCCCCATTGCCGTGGTCCATTCCCAGATGGTGAAGCGCGGTGCCGTCGGCGGGTATGTAGCAACGACCGGGGAATTCACGGCGGGTGCGTACCAGTATGCCGATGAGCTGAACATCGAGCTGTACAATGGAGACAGGCTGGTGGACCTGTGGGTGGGAAGCGAAGAAGCCCAGGAAGAAGAACTGACGGAGTTCAGCCCGGCGACTTGACCGTTGCCCTTGATCTGACTGAAGAAACACCGAGTGCATGCTGTTGATAAGACCGCCTACCCCAGGCGGTCTTTTTGCTGCTTGTGCCTAAATTCGTAAGGAGTCAAGCCGCATTCCTGCTTGAACAGCCTGGAAAAGTACGAATCGTTGGCATAGCCAACCTTTCCGGCGATCATATGAACAGGCATTTGTGATGTGGCGAGCCAATGCTTTGCCATCTGAATTCGGGTCTCGATAATGTAATTGCCTAACGGCACACCCGTTTCCTTTTTAAACAAACGCGCCAAATAATCCGGATTGAGATAGACGGTTTCAGCAAGGCTGTTCCGCGTCAAATCTTCCCCGATATGCTTGCTGATATACAGCTTGATTTCCTCCACGACCGAGTTGGGCTTTTCCGCAAACGTCCGGTACGCCAGAGCAGTATCTACCAGATAGGCGATATACTGCTCCATATCCTCAATCGATTGGAGCGACTGCTGAAACAATTGATCGTTGGTGCTCCCGGAATAGAGCTTATGGGCTTGGATTTCCCGCTGCTTCAGGAAAGAGTAAATCATCTGCATCAAATCAAGGCGGAACTGCCGCAGTGCGGACACTTTCAGCGCCTGCCGCCCGGTCAATTCATGCAGATACCGGCTTATCTCCGCACAAAATGCGGAAGTGTCACCATCACTCAGCAGTCTTTCCAGCAGCTCCAGGTCGGGCGAGATATAAGCCGCTTCGTCCACCGGCCGTTGATCGATACGGAAGACTTGATTACGGATGTTGATCATTTCTTCATTGAGATGAATCAGCTGCCGGATCATGGGATGCACCGCCGCCAAGCTCTCAGTAAGTCCCAAATGACAGTATACGTCGCACTTCAGGAACCGGTTGGCTTTGGGGATGAGGGAGGCGCATGTGTCTTCAATCTGACCGGTAGAAGGTTCGGCGCTCCATTGTAAAATGACAATCCAGTGATTCTCCGTGTATTCCAGCACCGTTTCGACCTTGTACAAGGGACTCCGCAGCAGTTCGTTCAGCACGTTGAGCAGGGCGTAATCAAACAGGTCCTTGTCGTTTTTGCCAAGACTCCCGTCATGAGGAAACACCTTGATGATCAGTGGCGTAAACCGGTCGGACAGCTGATAAGGCAAATGCTGTTCTTCCATAACACGCTGAATGGCCCGGGGTTCCGAGGGAAAGCTTTTGCCCGTGATCAGCTTGCGCCAGAACAGCTCCAGCAGGCGGTTCTGGTTTTTTTTCCACAGCAGCCCCTCGCGCGCAGCCTCCTCAATCGAACGTTCCTCGCTCGCTTTGATTGCCGCCTTGCGGATAATCAGGGCTAATTTGTCAAACTCGATCGGTTTGAGGAAATAATCGAAGCTCTGCAGTTCGATCGCTTTCTGGGCGTAGTTAAAGTCCACGTAATTCGTCAGGAATATCGCCTGCACCCGGTAGCGCTCCTCCCGGATCCAGGCCAGCAGCTCCAGGCCGCTGCCTTGCGGCATTTCAATATCGCATATGAGAATGTCTACGGCGTGCTGCTGTAAAATTTCCTTCGCCTGGGAAACGTTATAAGCCGTGTAAATTTGCTCAATGGATAGTGCTTGCCAGTCGATTTTGCTTTCGAGCGCCGCTACGACAAAATAATCGTCATCCACCAGTAAAACGTTCATGCGATTCCTCCTTAATCAATGGCTTCCGGCGGCGATACGGGGATGGTCATGGTTACTTCCGCTCCGCCTCCCTCGCGGTTAGAAAAGGAGACGCTCGCTTGACCCTTGTAGAGCAGCTCGAGGCGCTGTATCGTGTTCATCATACCGATCCGGTTGCCGTTCTCCGCGTTCAGCGGCCCACCATGCATGAGCTGTTCTAAAATGTCCGGAGGAAAGCCCGGTCCCGAATCCGAAATCGTGATTTTGGCAAGATCATCCGGCATTTCCCTGCTGACCGATAACGTAATGTTCGCCTCGGTGACGCGTGATACGGCATATTTTACGGCATTTTCAATGAAGGTCTGCAGCACGAGCGGGGGAATGAGGATATCTCCGGTTTCTGCATCTTGGGAAATATGATAGGCGAAGGCGTTCCTGTACCGGTGACGCTGGATGTCGAGATAAATGCGGACATGCTCAATTTCATCCTGCAGCCGCACGAAGTTGTGCCCGTTCTGAAAGATGTAGCGAAAGTATTGGGTCGTCGACATGGCCATTCGCTCGATTTCGCCATACATTTGCATTTGGGCCATGCTGTACATGCTCGTCAGACAGTTGAGAAAAAAGTGCGGGTTGATCTGCAGCTTCATGTAATCCAGCTGGATCCGCTGCTTTTCCAGCTCCTGCTCATACATATCGATCTTGAACCTGCGGATTTGCCCGATCAGATGCTTAAACTGCTGGCTGGCCTGCTCCAGTTCGATAATCTTGCTGTTTTTAAAATCCAATGCGGCGCTCTCCTCGTTCCACCGGGCGAGCGTATCCGAGAAGCTTTGGATCGGCCGCAGCACCCGTTTGTTGAAATAGAGCATGACGATGCAGAGGACGATCGCGATCATCAGCGCCAGCAGAATGATGACCAGCTGGGCGATCATAATTTTTTCGAACGTGCCGTATCTGGCGATCATTTGAACGCTGAATGAGGCGTCGGAGAACCGGCTGGTCACGGCTGCCCGGGAGTGGGCGAGGCCGAAGGGAGAAGGCTTGGCGGTATCCAGCGCCTGGGTCTCGTCCACGCGGATCGGTGTGGAAATATTGATGCCCTGTTCATCAACAAGAGAGACGGTGCCGTTCTTTCCCATGTCGATGCTCTGCAGCGGACGGATCAGTTCGTCTGCAGAGATAAGGCAGATCAAATAACGGTCATGATAAGGGACGATATTGACAATATAATATTTATTCCGGACAAGGACCGGCGTCCAGCGGGAATAAAACTTGTCGTATACATTTTTGTCCTCGGCGTAGGAAATGATCTGCCGCTTCAGTTCCAAATAATCGGGATACCCGATGCTTAAGGGAACGCAGTTCAGGAAAAAATCTTTGTTTTTCAGATAGATGAAAAATTGATATGCCTGGCCGTAATTTTTCTGCAGCTCGGTAAATCGCTGATGAAGCTGGGTGTTGGACTTTAGAAATTCGGCCGAACCTGAAGCGTTCTCATCCATCGTCTCGATGATTTGGTCATTGGCCAGCGACCAGCCCATGTAGTGATTGATGTAGGCGAAATCATGGTTGATCCGGTTGATGTACAGATCGGCTGTGTCCCGCAGGCTTCGGCCGGACTGCTGCTTGACGATGGAGATCGAAGCATAGCTGATCATAAAATCGAGGACCAGCGCCGTAAATAAAATGACAATCAGCATGTTGACATAATGTTTGACCGGGTAAGGTTTGCCGGTACGGTGGATGATTAGCCGCATGAAAATTCTGTTCTGACGCCTCCTCTTATGAATGCGCTTTATTTTTCATTATATATAACCCCAGCCCGTAACAAAATGCGAAATACTGCGCATCCGCTCCAAAAGTCCGGAAAGTGACATCCTTACGTCCGGATCGGACGGTTGGCGTGGCTGCGCGGACAGACTTTTCCGTACCCGGGAGTCCGGATAACGGCGGCAAGAGGTCCGATTAAGCTCCTCAAGTCCATTTATAATGAGTCTTGTTCCGAAAGAAAGGAGAGAGGGGGGACCTGCGTTGAAATCAGAGTCATCCGGCTTCCGGCGAACCTGGGGAAGAATCGAAAGGAATTGGGGGCTGTACGTGCTGCTGCTGCCGGCGGCGATACTGCTGCTGCTGTTCTCCTACAAGCCGATGTACGGCGTCCTCATTGCGTTCAAGGATTACAGTCCGGCGCTGGGCATTATGGGAAGTCCCTGGGCAGGGATGAAGTATTTCGAGAAATTTTTTCATTCCTACCAATTTAACATCACGATCAAAAATACGCTGATCATCAGCCTGTACAGCATCGTGACCTTCCCGATCCCGATCGTATTGGCCTTGATGGTCAATCAGATGAGGGCGAGCCGGTTTAAACGTTTTTTTCAAACCGTGACGTACATGCCTCATTTTATCTCTACCGTCGTCATGGTCGGCCTGATGCTGATCCTGCTGTCTCCAGGGAGCGGCCTGATCGGCAGCATCTACCGGCTGTTCGGTGCGGAGGCACCCAACATCATGGGATCGGCCGGGATGTTCAGCAGCGTGTATGTATGGTCGGATGTGTGGCAGCATGCGGGATGGGACAGCATTATCTACATTGCGGCGCTGTCAGCCGTAGATCCGAGCCTCTATGAAGCGGCAACCGTAGACGGGGCCAGCCGCTGGCAGAAAATCCGTTACATCGATATTCCGATGCTGATCCCGACGGCCGTCACCCTGTTTATTTTGCGGATGGGCGGACTGCTGGGCGTCGGCTTTGAGAAAGTGTATCTGATGCAGAACAACTTGAACATCTCATCCAGCGAAGTCATTTCCACGTACGTGTACAAAATCGGTCTGCTCAGCAGCCAGTACAGCTTCTCATCGGCCATCAACCTGTTTAATACGCTGATCAACTTTGTGCTGCTGATCCTGGTAAACCAGATTTCCAAAAAGCTCAGCAGCAACAGTCTGTGGTAAGGGAGGGAATAACACCGTGGAAGCCATGCAGGCAGCAAGCACCGCCACCGGAAGGGCCGGCGGCCGATCATCCGACCGCGTTCTGGAAGTTTTGCTCTACATCGTCGCGGTGCTGCTGCTGATCGTCCTCATGTATCCGCTGTATTTTATCGTCATCGCCTCCTTCAGCGATCCCTCGGCTGTGGGCAACGGCCAGGTATGGCTGTTTCCGCGAGGCTTTACGCTTGACGGCTACAAAGAGCTGCTGAAGCATGAGAACATTTGGATCGGATACCGCAATACCATTCTCTACACGGTCGTCGGCACAGCGATCGGCCTGATCGTGAACGTATCAGCCGCTTACGCATTGTCCCGTAAAGACCTGGTCGGCCGTAAGGCGATTTCCCTGTTTTTTATTTTCACGATGTTTTTTAGCGGCGGCTTGATTCCGACCTTCCTGACCATCCGGGATTTTCACATGTACAATACGTTCCTGGTAATGGTGCTGCCATTTTCGGTCGTCGTTTACGACATCATCGTAGCGCGGACCTTTTTCCAGACCAGCATACCGGGGGACCTGTGGGAGGCGGCCCAGATCGACGGGTGCGGCAACTTGCGCTATTATGTCCTGGTCGTGCTGCCGCTGTCCAAGGCGGTCATCTCCGTGCTCGCTTTGTGGATCGCCGTCGGCTACTGGAACTCCTATTTTAATGCTTTGATTTATTTGAAAAATCCTAATTTGTATCCGCTGCAGTTAATTCTGAGAAACATCCTGATCACGAATCAAATGCAGTCGAGCCTCGGCAGCGGGGAAGCGGCCAATATCGCGCTGCGGCTGGCGAACATGATGCGGTATTCGGTCATTATCGTATCGACCCTCCCGATTATGTGCCTGTACCCGTTCGTGCAAAAGTACTTCAACCAAGGGGTGATGATCGGAGCGGTCAAGGAATAAACGGCAAGGCCACTTAATAAATATTAGGGGGATTTCTGGAATGGGCAAAAAAAGAACCGGTAAACTGTTGGTTACCTTGGGGCTGGTGTCCACGCTGCTGATCGGTGTGACGGCGTGCAGCGGCGGCGACTCCGGCGGCAAAACGGCCGAAAGCAGTGACAGCTTCAATCAAACAGGCCTTCCCATCGTGAAGGAGCCGATTACGCTGAACGTGCTGACCGTCCGATGGGGAAATATGGGGGACACATTCACGAAGAACACCTGGCTGCAAAATTTGGAAAAAGAAACGAATATCAAGATCAACTGGCAGGTCATGTCTTCCAACGATTGGGGCGAGCAGAAATCGATCATGCTGGCCAGCGGCACGCTGCCGGATATCGTCTTCGGGGACATCGCTTTCTCCGACTCGGATATCGTGAATAATCTCAGCCTCTTCCAGCCGCTGGACGATTATATTGACAAGTACATGCCGAATTTGAAAGCGGCCATGGAGGAGTCGCCGGAGCTGAAGAAGCTCAGCACGTTCCCGGACGGAAAAATGTACTCCCTGCCCGCAAGGCTGCCGTCCCGTCCGGTGACGCAGAATCAGCCGGTCATCAACAAAGCCTGGCTGGACCGCCTTGGGCTTCAGGTTCCCGAGACGATTGATGAGCTGCATCAAGTGCTGAAGGCTTTTAAAGAAAACGATCCGAACGGAAACGGTAAAAAGGACGAAATTCCATACAGCGGATCCGGCGACATCAGCATGGACCTGCTCAATCCATTCGGCATTACGGACCTGAATGGTACCGGCATGATGATCAAAGACGGCAAACCGGTGTATTATCCGACATCCGAAGAATACAAGGAAGCGATTAAGTGGGCGCATCAGCTGTTCTCGGAAGGACTGATCGACCAGGAGCTGTTTACCCAGGACAACACAATGCTGACGGCCAAGCAGCAAAATCCGGACGTATCGCTGGTCGGCTTCACCCATCAGTGGACGCCGGATGCGGTGTTCGGCAAATGGAAGGACGAATATGTCACCATTCCGACGATTTCCGGACCGGACGGTAAGCGTTATCAAGTCGGCGATCCGAACGGGCTCAGCTACCGGCGTAACGAGCTGCTGATCACCACGACATGCAAATATCCGGAAGCGGCAGCGCGCTGGGCGGACCAGTTCTATACGAACGAAGCCAGCATCCAAAACTTCTGGGGCGCCATCGACACCGTCATTAAGAAAAACGACGACGGCACCTATGCCCTGATGAATCCGCCGGCAGGGACCAGTGCGGATGCGTGGTATTGGGAGTCCTCTGTCCGTGATTTTGGCCCGAAATACGTGAGCCCGAGCTTTGAGAAAAATATTATCCTCGACCCGAGCAACGGGGACGGCCTCAAGCTGACCATCGACAAGCTGGGCAAGGATTACGTTACGACCCCGTTCCCGAATGTCATGTACACCGCTGAGGAATTTCAGGAGCTCCCGACGCTCACGACCGATATCGATACGTATGTGCGGACGACCCGCGCACAGTGGATTACAAAGGGCGGTATCGACGAGCAGTGGGACGCTTACATTAAAAAGCTGAATGAGATGGGTCTGGAACGGCTGGTGACGATCCGGACGGATGCCTATGAGCGTTACAACAGCGTAAAATAGCGCGCCGGACGATTCCAGACCGTCAGTATCGGCTTTTCGAAGGAGTGCTGAACATAATGAAAGTTACGGTCTGGAATGAGTTTCGTCATGAGCAGCGGCATGCCGCCGTCCGCGAGATTTATCCGGATGGCATCCATGGCACGATCGCCGGATTTCTAGGGAAGGCCGGATTGACGGTTGCAACGGCGACGCTGGATGAACCGGAGCACGGATTGACCGATGAGGTGCTTGCGCAGACGGATGTGCTTGTCTGGTGGGGTCATCTTGCCCATCATGAAGTCCAGGATTCGGTCGTGGACAGAGTGTACCGCCGGGTCATGGACGGGATGGGTCTCATCGTGCTTCACTCCGGCCATGCCTCCAAAATATTCGGCCGGCTGCTCGGAACGCCGACCGGGCAGCTGAAATGGCGCGAGGCGGACGACAAGGAACGGATCTGGGTCATTAACCCGGCTCATCCCATTGCCGCCGGGCTCGGCGAGTATATCGAACTGCCGAAAGAGGAGATGTACGGGGAGCATTTTAATATTCCGGCGCCCGATGAGCTGGTGTTCGTGTCCTGGTTTGAGGGCGGGGAAGTATTCCGCAGCGGAGCCGTATTCTATCGTGGACGGGGCAAAATTTTCTACTTCCGCCCGGGTCATGAAACCTATCCGACTTATCATAACGAGGAAATTCAGCGGGTGATCACAAACGCCGTGCAATGGGCTGCTCCCAGCGGGGCGGCGGCCCCGGTCTACGGCAACCGGGCGCCGCTGGAGCCTATCCAGGTTAAGGGATAAAGTGCCCTGCATTACAACAGCACATATTGGCGGGAACCTTCCTCTTAGCCCGCTCCTCTCCCAAGATCGAATCATAGAATGTGATGTATTCCGGATACGAAGGAGGGACTCGCACATGAGTGAAGTAGCTGGTGTTGGATACGGTGGCGGAATGTGGGGGAACAGCGTAGCTGCCATTCTCGTTCTGTTTATTCTCCTGGTCATTATCACCAAGGCATTTATCTATTAATCTCTCAAAGGGCTTAGCTATCAGCTAGGCCCTTTGCATTTGTACGGTAGCTGAAAATGGAAGCCCGAAGAAAAGTTGGGTACGTATAACAAGGGAGTCTGTGCGAACAACCCTGTGTTATCGTCCTGATGTTTACATAATCTTCATTACGTAAATCTGCAAACGGATCGCACCTGCTTTCTTTGGACCAAATGGAGTTTTGGCACCGGGCCAATCCTATTCAGCTTTTTCTTTCCCTGGTTGGTGTCGTCCCCATGTATTTTTTATAGAGCTTCGTAAAATAATTCGGATTGTCAAGCCCTACACGCGAAGCGATTTCCGTCACGGACTCGTTGGTTTCGGTCAGGAGCCGCCGGGCTTCCTTTACTCGGCAGATGTTAACGTATTCAACAAAAGTGCGGCCCGTCAACCGCTTGAACAGCTTGCAGAAATAGTGCGGATTCAGGCTGACCTGCCTGGCCGCCTGCTCAACGGTCATCTTATCCGAAAAGTTCGATTCGATATGCCGGATCAGCTGCTTAAACCTCTCCCGGTTGGGAAAATAAGCGTTATGTGCCTCTGCTTCGAGCATGCTCGGATTATTCTCCCTGGCCAACAACGTCAATAAGAGATGCAGTCTGGATTTCACGGTCAGCTGGTAAGCCGGAGGCTTGGAGCTGAGTTCCCGGATGATCTCCTCCAAGTGGGCCCAATAACCGGGATGCCCTTCTTCAAAAGAGCTAATTTTCACAGGGAACCGAAGCCGGCCTTCCAGATAGGGGGCGACGTATTGAATATGTATAGGATCATGCAGCCAGTCATTAAACAGGGAAGCATTGACGACAATGCAGTCATAATGGACGTCGCCTTCGGCGAGGGAGTAGCCTACGTGAAGGCTCCCGCCGGGAATGATGAGGACATCCCCTTCAGCTGCAGCATACGGGCGGCTGTCGATATGGAACACGGCGCTGCCGCGCTTCATGACAAGCAGCTCAAAATGCTCGTGCCAGTGCAGGTACAGAATACAGTGGCCGGCGCGGGCGGCAAGGCAGCGGTTTTGAAAAAGCTGAAACGGATAAGCGGTATTTTCCAGCGCGGTATCTTCCCATAGGTCCCTGGGATAGGTCATTTCCACACCCCCTCAAAATCAGACTAGTATTCCACAAGATCGGTTAGAGAAAACGGCGGTTCTCCCGGCTATAATGGTGATGTTATGAATACTATATGTCAATATAGGAGTGATCACAATATTGGATACCAACATCATGCGTATCGGAACGCTGGTCGGCGGCGCTGACGCGGTCCGGGTGATCCCGCAGATCGTCAAGCACGGCTTTGAATCGTTTAATCTGACCTTTTGGCAAACCTCGGGTGGCACCGATCTGAAGGAGCTTGCTGCGCGAGTGAGAGAGCTGGCGGATGAGCATGATTTCGTTATTTCGGCCATCAGTGTGTTCGGCAATCCTTTGACCGGGGAAGGCAACAATGAGGATACGCTGGCGACGTGGGAGCGGCTGATCGATCATGCCCATTTGTTCGGCACTGAAATTGTATCCGGTTTCACGGGCCGTTTGACAGGACGTCCCATTGACGAATCCATCCCGAAATTTGCAGAGGTATTTGGAGAGCTGGCGCGGCGGGCGGCAGATCAAGGCGTCAAACTGGCGTTTGAGAACTGCGACATGGACGGCACCTGGAAGACCGGGGATTGGAATATCGCCCATGGTCCGGCTGCGTGGGAAATGATGTTCAATGCCGTGCCGGCGGACAATCTCGGACTGGAATGGGAGCCGTGCCATCAAATGGTCAGCCTGATCGATCCGATCCCGCAGCTTCGCAAATGGGCCCCGAAAGTGTTCCATGTGCATGGAAAAGACGCCACGATCGCATGGGATGTCGTCAGAGAGCATGGCGTTCACGGCAATCAGCCGTTCGTCTGGCACCGGACGCCGGGATTCGGCGACAGCAACTGGGCGGACATCATCACCATTTTGCGGCAGAACGGATATCAGGGAACGATCGACATCGAAGGCTGGCATGACCCGGTTTACAGGGGCGAACTGGAGATGACGGGCCAGGTTCACGCATTGAATTATTTAAAACGGTGCCGGGGCGGGGATTTCATCCCGAATCCGGTGTAGGAGGACAAGCAGATGACTGCGAAGTACAAAGTCGTCGTCGCAGGCTGCGGCGGCATGGCGAATACCTGGGTCGATTACGCGGCCGGGCGGGAAGACACCGAGATCGTCGGATTGGTGGATATTAAAAAGGAAGCGGCGCTGGCGATGGCTGAGCGCAAGTCGCTGAACTGCCCGGTATTTACAGATGTCAAGGAAGCGATTCAGGCCTCGGGAGCCAATCTCGTTTTTGACGTGACCATTCCTTCAAGCCATCATGGTGTGAGCGCGACGGCTCTGGAGCTGGGCTGCGACGTATTTGCAGAGAAGCCGCTGGCTGAAACGATGGAGGACTGTCTGGACATTGTCCGGAGATCGGCGCGGACCGGGCGCACGCATGCCGTGATGCAGAATCGGCGTTACGACCCGCGCATCCGGGCCTTCCGCAAGCTGATTGCCGAGGGAACGATCGGACGGACGGGATTTATTGGGGCAGACTTCTTTATCGGCGCCCATTTCGGCGGCTTCCGCGAAGCGATGGCCAGCCCGCTGCTCCTGGATATGGCGATCCATACGTTTGATCAGGCCCGCCTCATTACGGGAGCCAATCCGGTCTCCGTATACTGCCACGAGTTTAATCCTCCGGGATCCTGGTATGAGGGGAATGCCATGGCGATCTGCATCTTTGAGATGTCCGACGGCACGGTGTTCAACTACCGCGGCTCCTGGTGCGCCGAGGGGATGCCGACATCCTGGGAAGCATCCTGGCGCGTCACCGGAGAAAAGGGGACGGCCGTTTGGGATGGGCACGGCGAACCTTATGCCGAAGTCGTAGCCGAAGGGGATCAGGACGGCAAGTTTATCCGCGAATATACGCGCGTACCCGGCGTGCTTGATTCCATGCGCAACACCTTTCATCACGGCTGCCTGGACGAAATGTTCGCGGCGCTTGAAGCGGGGCGCAAGCCGGAAACGGACTGCAGCGACAACATCTACAGCATGGCCATGGTGCTGGCTGCGCTGGAAAGCGCCAAGACGGGCAGCAAGGTGCTGATCCGGGAAGTGATGGAGGCGGGCCCTGCGGTGCAGGCATAACCCGTTAATCCAACTTATCAAGGCGGATGATGTTTATCATCCATTTCGTTTGCTGTTGCATGACATGACAAGGACTGCAGGCTTTTGCTGCAGTCCTTTTTTGCTGCGTCAAGTGTAAGATATACGCCTTCATCGCTTTACCGGATGACTGAAAATTTAATGAGATTAATGATCACTTTACATTCCAATGACATGGCGTAAATAAAAACTCACTACACTGAAGTATGCAGACATCAGGATGCAGACAACATTTCATGAGTGAAGGAGAGACTTACCCATTGAAGAGGACTAGTAAGCTGCAGCGCAGCGTGTCCGCCGTGATGCTTGGCAGTATGCTGATCAGCGCAGCAGCACCCGTCAGCTACGCAGACGGCCTGAACGATCAAACCGCGCCTGTCGTTACGGCGGAGCCGGTGAACGATCCCACCGCCCCCGCAGCAGGCAACAGCACGAACACGGAGACCCCGCAGGAGGGTCAGCAGACGCAAAATACGCTGCAGATCGCTCATCAGGCACCTGCTGAAGTTTCGGCCGATCAGGATTTCACGGTGAGCGCAGCCATCACAGGAGTAGCCGCTGCTGGTTGGTCAGGCGTCGTGAAGTATGCGGTGGACGGGAACACCGAAGCATCGGTACCGTTGGTACAGGTCGAAGGCAAGCAGGATACATACAATGCAATCATTCCAGCAGAGGCGCTAAAGGGCACGATTCTGAATTATTCGATAACGCTGCTGGACGAGCAGTCCAAGGTGCTCCAGACAATCTCTTATAGCGCGCCAATTAAGGGCAGCGAAACAGAACCAGGCACCGGGCAGGATACGGTAGCGAACATTTCCGCAGCCGGGCTGCCGCTGCTGATTACCGAGATGGTTCCGGATACAGCCAACGTGGCTGGTGTTTCAGCAGATGCTTACGAATATGTCGAAGTTTATAACAATACGGATCAGAACATCAATTTTAAGGACTATTCTTTCTTTTACAATAATAAAGACAACTGGACGCCGGTCAGCAGCGGGGATATGATCATTCCCGCGCACAGCCCGGCAGTTTTCTGGATTATAAACGAGAACAACAAAGGCGAGACCGAGGAAGCCTTTAACGAAAACTACGGTACGAGTCTGGTTGAGGGGCAGAACCTGTTCCGGATCAACGGTGGCGGTGGCATGGCCAATGGCAGTGCCAGGACGCTGTCCATTAAGGACAGCATGGGCAGCATCATTGTGACGGCATCTTATGAGGCCCAGCACGTCAAGATGAATCAGGGGATCCTGTTTCAGCACCCGGTCGAAGGCAGCGTGCAAATGGCGGTGATGCCTGCTTCCGGACAAGTCCCGGCGACACCGGGAACGGTTGACTCCGCACAGCTCGTTCCGGTCGAGGTGCCGGAAGGAAGCGAGACGGTCATCATCCATACGCCGCAAACATCCGTCGAAGTGAAGGACCTCGAGATTCAGGCGCATGTCGAGAATCCGGGCAAGAACAGCGACGGCACTCCGGCTCCTGTGCAGCTGCTCTACAAAACGCCTGGACAAACGAGATATACGGTGATCCCGATGGCAGACGCTCAAGGCACGGGCGACTATAAGGCGACCATTCCGGCCTCGGCGCTGGTTGAGCCCCAAATCGATTACCGCATCGCAGCCAGCCAAACGGAGAAAGCATACTCCGTCAAGGTGAACCTGCCCGAGTTTGATCCGGCTAAGGCACCTCCGCTGCTGGTCACGGAGCTTGTCCCGAATACTACGAACGTGACCGGGACGTCGACCGACGCATATGAAGCGATTGAAGTGTACAACAATACGGACCAGCCGGTTTCTTTTAAAAACTATAAGCTGTTTTACCGTTATCCGGATAAAGGGGCGGCTGGTGATGTCGTATGGCCGTCGACGAAGGAGGACTTTGTCATCCCATCTAAGGGAACGGTCGTTTTCTGGATCAAAAACAGCGCAAACCAGTCATACACGGCGGAACAATTCAACGATTTCTACAAAACGAATCTGGTAGAAAACCAAGACTTGTTTATGATTCAGAGCGACGGGATGTCCAATTCCGGGCGTCGCGCGATTGTCATTAAAACGAATACCGGCAAGGAAATATCGGCGGCTTATTATGACGCGGATACCTTGTACGAGAACGGCACCAAAGGCGACGAAACCAAGGAAAATATGGGGCTGCAGTATGCATACCCTCAGAACGGCAGCACGACGATGATCAAGGCAAGCACCGGGACTCAAGCGGCATCGCCAGGATCGGTAGAGACCTCTCAAGTTCCAAGTGAGCCGGTCCATCAAGAAGAGGACAGCAATCCTCCGACGATCGAAGATGTAACGAAGGTTAAGGAAAACGAACAGTCGAAGAGCCTCGAGCTGATCGCCGATGCGCGGGACGACAAGGAAGTCCGGTCCGTTCAGGTATACGTTCGCTCCGACAAGCAGAGCGATTATACATTGCATAATCTGTCCGAGGACTTCAATGATACGATGTACCACTACAAGCTGTCCTCTGCCGAATTGATCGGTCGAAAATATATCGAATATTATTTTGCTGCGTCGGACGGCGTAAACGAAATGAAAACCGACCCGGTCAAAATAGTCGTTACGGGTGGACCGGATTCTTCTCCACTTCGGCTGAACGTGAAGGACCAACAGATCATTAAGGGGACAAGCACCATTAAAGGCACGGCCGAATCCCTAGGATCGGACAAACTGCAGCTAAGCATTGACGGCAAACTGGTTGCGGATGGCAGCACGTTCACCCAGCTTGAGCATGACGCTTACTTTGTTTTCGATGCAGTCAATGTTGACTATTACTTCAAAAATGCGGTAACGATGGGACCGGCAGAGCTCGGAGACAAATCGATCTTGTATACGTTCCTGGACCCGATCACAACGTATACGACGCTTTCGTTCCCGATCAGCGCCGATCGTCTTAAGGCGGATGAGGACAATATCATTTATGTTCGCGCCGGTTCCAAAACGGGCCCGTTTGACGATCGACCGGAAGAGAACAAGGACGATTTTGAGATCAAGAACGTAAGGCTCGTGCTGGCGGACGGAACCGAAATCTGGGATCCGGCCTATGCTGTTAAAGATCAAGTGATCAAAATGGGGGATTCCGCCGGAAAAAACGAGTCCGTTGGGTTCAAGTTTAACCTGACTGCCGACCAGCTGAAGTCCAAGGCTTACGCCTGGAACACGCTCGAAGCGACAGACGGCCCGCACGAAATCAAAGTGACAGACGGAACGGATGAATATAAGTCTACCGTAATCGTGGATAATACGCCTCCGGAGATCAAGCCATCGATCGAAAACGGCAAGGAATACCGCGGTGAGTTTACGCTGGATGCCGAAATCGAGGACGCTTATGCGGGTGTGGATAAGGTTGATGTGAAGCTGGACGATCAGAGCATCAAGCTTCCGTATCAAACTTCGTCCGGATCGCTGAAAGGCGGAGAACATTCGCTGACCATTCATGCGGTGGACAAAGCGGGGAATGAAACCACACGGACCGTAAAATTCATAGTGCCGGACGAGAATCCGCTGGCTCCGGAGCTGATCAGCCCGCAGCAAGGGCAGGCGAACGTGGGAAGCAGCGCCAATCTGACCGTCAAGGTGCAGGACCCGAGCCAGGACCCGATGAATGTGCTCTTTTACAAGGGGTATAAATACGACGGAAGCCGGACGGAGGACTTTACAGGGTACTTGAACGCTTCGGTGACCGAGCCTCCGAAGGAAATGGTTCCTACAGGCGAAACGCAAATGAATCCGGGGGATTACGCCAAAATCAGTGCGGAAGACGGCCAATATTTAGTGAACGAGTCGGTAGACAAGTTCCCTTACCAGCGATTCGAAGTGAAGCTTGACCCATCCGTGAAAGCGACGGACCGCGTGGATATTCACTGGAAAGGAAAGTCGCTCGAAGGCCGCAAGGTCAGCTTGTATGCCTGGAGCCCAGCGCAGAGCAAATGGATCCAGCTTGATCATGTGATCGCCGGAACCGAAGACTTTGAGCTGAACGCAACCGTGAAGGCGGGAGATTATGCGTCCGGCCAAGCGATCGACGTCATGGTGCAGGACGAAATCGCCGCGGCGGCGGAGGGTGCGGCCGCAGGCACCAAGCCTTCGCCGGAGCAGGAAGATCCTTACGACTTCTCATTCGTCTGGATGTCCGACACTCAGTACTATTCGCAGAGTTATCCAAAAATTTATCAGGATATCGTCAACTGGATCGCTGCCCAGAAGGAAAAAATGAATATTCAATACGTCATTCACACGGGCGACGTCGTCGACAAATCCTATGAGGAGTATCAGTGGGTCGAAGCCGACAAGGACATGAAGGTGCTGGAGAATGCCGGCATTCCTTACGGCGTACTGGCTGGTAACCACGACGTTGGCCATCAGGATAACGATTATACGAAGTTCAAAGAGTATTTCGGAGAGGACCGGTTTAAGAACAACTCGACGTTTGCCGGTTCCTATGACAACAACCGCGGTCATTATGACCTGGTATCTTCGAACGGAAACGATTTTATCATCGTCTACATGGGTTGGGGTCTCGGGGACGACGAAATCGAATGGATGAACGAAGTGGTGTCCAAGTATCCGGAACGCAAAGCGATCCTGTGCCTGCATGAATATATGCTCGTATCGAATAACCGCGCACCGATTGCGGACCAAATTTTCGAAAAAGTGGTGAAGCCGAACAAGAATGTCATCGCTGCACTGTCCGGGCATTATCACGACGCGGAGCTCAAGGTGGATGAGCTTGATGACAACGGCGACGGTGTGCCGGACCGTAACGTCTATCAGATGCTCGCGGATTACCAGGGAGCGCCTGAGGGCGGGCTGGGTTACATCCGTCTCATGCAGTTCGATATGAAAAACAACAAGCTCCACATCAAAACGTATTCGCCATATTTGAACGATTATAACTACTATGATCCGCAGGAAAATCCGGGCAAGGACGAGTTTGACCTGGACCTGGATCTACAGCCGAAAACCAAGCGGGTTGCGACGGATTACATCAGCGTCAAAGTGTACACCGATAGCGAAATCGGAAGCAGCCGTGATGTGGTCAGCGGGTCCCAGGCATCTGTCTTATGGAACGGGCTGCCTGCGGACAGCTACCAGCAGTGGTATGTAAAAGCGGAAGACGCGCACAGCGGCAGCACGCTCTCCGATATTTGGGGCTTCTATACCGGGAAAAACAATTCCGGCAACCCTGGCGGCGGTAACGGAGGAAACAACGGGGGCGGCAGTGGAGGCAACGGTGGCGGAAATGGCGGCGGAACAACGCCGTCACAACCGGGTAACGGAAACGCCACTTCCCCTGAAACACCTTCTAATCCTGGAACAGGCGGCAATAAGGGAACCGTGGTGCTGAAGCCGGGCACGAACGGAAGCTATCAGGTCGATGCGAAGGCATTAGACCAGGCCATGACCGAAAGCACGAACGGCAAAATCGTCATCACGCTCGACGGAGAGACCGGCCAAGGACAACAGGCGGCTTCCTTGTCCCTGCCTGCAGCCAGCGTGGCCAAAGCCAAACAAAACGGTCTGTCGCTGATCGTTGCCGGACCTGACATGACGGTTACGGTGCCTGCGGCATCGTGGCCGGGCTCGCTGACCGATGCACAGCAGCTGGTGCTGCGTATGGATGCGACGATGAACAGTACAGCCAGCCAGGCTGTACGAGATGCCATCGGCTCCCAATCCGACTATAGTCTCGCCGGACCGGTGTACACACTTAAGCTGGTCAAGGTCAATGGTCAGGCGGAACCCGAAATCCAGAATCTGAGCGGCCCCGTTACGGTTGAGGGTAAGCTCACCCCAGAGCAGCTGCAAAAATTGGATACCGATTACGCTGGGGTTTATGAGCTGGGCAGCGGCCAGCCTAAATATCTCGGAGGTCGCTTCAGCAGCGGCTCCGTGAGCTTTACGGCAGATCACCTTGCTCCGTTCGCTGTGCTGGAGTATCATAAACAATTTGCAGATGTGAACGGCTCCTGGGCGGACGAATACATCGGTAAGCTGGCAGCCAAACATCTGGTCAACGGAATCGACGAGAACCGATTCGGGCCTAAGCTGAACGTCAGCCGTGCGGATTTCCTCACACTGGCGATGCGAATGATGGGCACAACTTCGCAAACTTCGGGAAGTTCGGCATTTGCGGATGTTCCGGTGGACAGCTATTACGCCGGCGCGGTGGCTGAGGCCGCAAAACTCGGACTCATCCAAGGCAGCGGCGGCAAGTTCAGGCCTCAGGATCCGATCAGCCGCGAGGAAGCTGCGTCCATTGTGGTGAAGCTGGCCAAAGCGGTGAACTGGAGCGGCGAATCGACTGCATCCAGCAGCTTTGCCGACATACAAAACGTATCCGGATGGGCGAAGCAGGCTGTTACGGAAGCCGGTCAATTCGGTCTGATGAACGGCAAAGGCGGCGGCAAGTTCGATCCGCAGGGTCAAGTCACCCGCGCAGAAACAGCGAAAATGATGTACACGCTCATCGCGCAAAAATAGCATGAATAAAAAGAGGGGGAAAGCGGCGGTTAAGCCTTCCTGCCTGCCGCAAGCCGGCGCCAGAAATTTTGGCGCCGGCTTGTGTGCGTTTCGATTCCGGCCTTGAAACCGGCGAACGTGCGTTCTATAATCAACACATACAATGAAATTGAAATTCCATAAAGTTTCGGGGCTGCCATGATATAATATTTTTAATTCATGATGTTAGTCTTGCTAATCTAGATTGGCTGGTTTGGATTTAGTTTGGAAATCACCGGTTAGGGATGGATATACGTGAACAATAACGAAAGAGGACCCATTGAATTTACGGAAATCGACCTGGGCGGAGATGCCGGAGAAGGCATGCGCATTCCCGCCCGGGACCCCGCGGCCGTCACTCCGTCGAAATCCATAACGTTTAGTATGGAGAGCCGGGAGCAGGCCTTTGCTGAGGAAGCGCTTGGAAGAGCGGATGAAGCTGGCGAGCCGGCCCCATTTGTTCCTTTTATGAGCTATTGGGCGACTTATCAGCAGATGACCGAGGCTCAGCGGAAATGGTATTTTTACTGGAGGAGCGAAGTGCGGCAGGGTCGTTATCATCGTACGGATCTGTCCTATATCTTCATATACGTTTATGAGCTGATTCATCAAGTCGGCTGGACCGATCCCAGAGAAGGATACAAGCTGCTGGATGAGATTTGGACGGCTTACCGGGATAAGTTCCCCAGGCTGGATCATTATTTAAAGGAATGGACTGCCGACTTTGTGCTTATTCACAAGCTTGATATTCCGTTGATTCACATTACGCAAAGGGCGGGCAGCTTGCTGTCCCATGAGCTGATGGATTTGGAGCTCGTGCGATTGTTCCAAGAAAAACCGCTGCAGATTCCGATGGAATTGCTGCTTATTTTAAGCGATTATGATGTCCAGGACAGCAGGTTTTATGTGGAAGCGGGCCAAGAGGATTTAGATTATCATATTCCGCGGATCCTATCGCTGGCTGCCGGTTATTTACGCGAAAAGGAAAACGATCAATGGAAGGAATTGTTTGCACCGGATATTCCGCCAAAAACAACTGAACGGTATTTGTTCCACAGAGCGGTGTACGATGCCCGTTTGTATGGGCGTTTACTTCCGGTGACCACAATTCCGATCCGCAACCATGCTCCGCTGCGGAGCTGGGTGACGCAAATTATCCGGTACACGGAAAACAAGCTGCGGGAACATCGCGGATTTAAGGGGCGTTTAAGAGGTGTAGAAATCGCCCCCTCGATCGAGCGTCTTGTCGAGCTTTATCTGAAGCGTGAGCTGACCGGCCGCCAGGAGGAAAGACCGGCGATTGTTATCGATTCGGACAAGCTCGCTTCACTGCAAAAGGACACCGAATATGTCCGGAGCATGCTCACCGTTGAAGAACCGGGCACGACAGAGGAGAAGGACGAGGAAACGGTTGCCCCTGCAAATAAGCCGAGCGCCGTCCATTCGGATACGTCTGGTGAAGGTTCGATTAGCGATCCGGTCGTTGCTCTTCATTCTGAAGAGTCAAGGGAACCTGCAAGCGTTCCGGAGGCGGATCCCCGGTTGGAGTTGGGATCTGGCCAAGTAATGGATACAGCTGTAAGCTCTGATCAGGAACCTGCCCCCGTACCGGAGACGGATTACAGTCCGGCACTCCTTGCAGACGATGATCATGCAGCAAGTACAGATTCGAGGACCTCAGAATCCGTCGAAGCGACGAATGCCGACTCGGCAGCTTGGGACACCTCCGGGCTGGATGAGGAATGGGCCCGCTTTGCTGAGATGCTGGCACCATACCAGCTGGAGGCGCTGCGTGTTTTGACAGGATCAATTCCGAATGCAGACTTAGACCAAGTGGCTGACCGTCACGGGACGATGCCCGGTTTGATCATCGATGAGATTAATGACTTGGCCATGGAGACGATCGGCGACCTGGTCATTGGCGGGGACCGAATCGCCCAGGAATATATGGATTGCTTTGAGAATTTGAAAGGATGAAACGAATGAATGAAGTGAAGATACCCAAAAGGCTGACCACTGCGCTCGTGAATTCATTGACGGCGGGTGTCGTACCCCGCGTAGGGCTGGAGCATGTCGCCGTGGGACGCCGGGCCGAAGTGGACGCCATATTAAGGGATATGGACAACATCGCCGAAGGAGGAGCGGGCTTCAAATTTATCACCGGCCGTTACGGCAGCGGAAAAAGCTTTCTGCTCCAGACCTTCCGCAATTATGCCATGGACCGCGACTTTGTCGTGGCGGATGCCGATTTGTCTCCGGAACGGAGGCTGGTTGGGACGAAGGGCCAGGGATTGGCAACGTACCGTGAGCTGATGACCCATTTATCTACCCGCACACGGCCGGACGGGGGAGCTTTGGAAGCCATCCTCCAGAAGTGGATCGCCGGCCTGCAGCAGTCCGCGATGCAGGAGAAGGGACTCCGTCCGAATGACGCTGGACTCCATGAAGAGGTGGAGCAGCGGATTTTCACGGTGACTTCGCAGATGCAGAGCCTGGTGCACGGGTTTGATTTCGCCAAGGTACTGTCCGTCTACTGGAACGGTTATAAGCTGGGGGACGACGACCGTAAGCAGGCGGCACTGCGCTGGCTTCGCGGTGAAATTCCGACGAAGACGGAAGCGCGGCGGGAGCTTGAGGTGGGCGTGATCATCGATGACGACAACTGGTACGATTACATGAAGCTGTGGGCGGAGTTTACGGCAAAAATCGGATATAAAGGACTGCTGCTGTTCATTGACGAAGCGGTCAATTTGTACAAAATTACGAACAGCGTTTCCCGGCAGAGCAACTATGAGAAGCTGCTGACGATGTTCAATGATACGATGCAGGGGAAAGCCGAACATCTCGGCATCTTTATCGGGGGAACGCCCCAGTTTGTGGAAGATGAGCGCAGGGGACTCTTCAGCTACGAAGCACTGCGCTCCCGCCTGATCGAAGGCCGGTATGCGGGAAGCGGCTTCGCCAATTACTCCGGACCGATCATTAAGCTGGAGATGCTGTCGAGTGAAGAAATTTTCATCCTGCTGGAAAAGCTGACGCGGATTCATGCCACGCATTATGGATATGAGCCTGCAGTAGGAAGCGGCGAAATCATTACGTTTATGGAAAATGCGGCCGGCCGGCTCGGAGCGGATGAGCTGCTGACCCCGCGGGAAGTGATCCGCGATTATATGGATCTGCTTCATACCCTGCATCAGAATCCGGGAATTACCTTTGAGCAGCTGGTCGGGGAGCGCAGCGTGAAGCCGGCGGATGCCGACCCGGACGAAGTCAGCGACTTTTTGGCGGAGTTCGAGCTATGAGTGGTAACCCGTTTTACAAGTTGGCCCCTTTCATTCAGGAGTATATTTACAAAAAAAGGTGGGACACGCTTCGGCCGGCACAGGTTGAAGCGCTCAATATCTGCTTCGGTACGCGGAACCATCTGCTGATCGCGGCGGGTACGGCTTCCGGCAAGACGGAGGCGGCCTTCTTTCCAGCCATGTCCGAACTGCACGAGCGGCCGGCGAAATCTGTGGGGATTTTGTACATTGGACCACTCAAGGCGCTCATTAACGACCAGTTTGAGCGTATGAAGGACCTGCTGATCGAATCGCGGATCCCGGTATGGCACTGGCACGGTGACGTATCTCAGGCGGAGAAAACGAAGCTGATGCGAAATCCTTCGGGCATTCTGCAAATTACTCCCGAGTCGCTGGAAGGGCTGCTGATGAACCGGCCAAATGCGATCCCGGCGCTATTTCAGGACCTCAGATACATCATTATTGATGAGGTTCATGCGTTTATGGGCGCAGACCGGGGGATTCAAGTGCTGAGCCAGATCACCAGGTTAGAGCGGATGGCGGGCTGCCGTCCTAGACGAGTGGGCTTGTCCGCCACTTTGAGCGACTACGATTCCGCAACCGCCTGGCTCGGTGCGGGCAGTCCCGAGCAAGTATCCGTGGTCACATCGCCGGGCGGCCGCAAGCTGCGGCTTCGGGTCGACCATTTTTCGTTTCCCGATGCGAGGGACGAGGAGCAGGCGGAGCAGCTGCAAAACGCACGCAAAGCGTACTACGAGTATATTTACGAGACGACGCACCTGAAGAAGGCGCTGATTTTTACGAACAGCCGGTCCGATGCCGAGCTGACGACGCTGGAAATGCGCAGAGTCGCGGCCAGACGCAGCCAGCCGGACGTCTTTTATGTGCATCATGGCAGCATTTCAGCCATGCTGCGGGAGGAAGCCGAAAGCGCGCTGAAGATCGGGCCGGGTCCGGCCGTGGCGGCGGCAACGCTGACGCTGGAGCTGGGCATCGACCTGGGGGAACTGGAGCGGGTGGTACAGCTCGGCGCGCCGTACAGCGCATCCAGCTTCGTCCAGCGGCTTGGCCGGTCCGGACGCAGGGGCGACTCCGCTTCGGAAATGCTGTTTGTCGTACAGGAGGAAGAAAATGAAGAAGCACCGCTTCCGGCCAGAATGCCCTGGACCCTGCTTCGGGCCATCGCGGTCATCGAACTCTATGTGCGCTATAAATGGGTGGAGCCTCATGATATCCGCCGGATGCCTGTCGGGACGCTGTACCACCAGACAATGAGCATGCTGAAGAGCATAGGGGAATCCGAACCCTCCGAATTGGCGCGTGCGGTCCTTACGCTTCCTTCGTTTAAACATGTGACACCTGATGAGTTCAAAGTGTTTCTCAGCTACCTGATCCAGACCGACCACATTCAATGGACCGAGGAACAGACCCTCATCATCGGGCTGACGGGGGAGAAGATCGTGAATAACTACCGTTTTTATGCGGTGTTTAAGGATGATGAGGACCACGTCGTGTATAACGGCTCCGAGGAAATCGGCTCCATCACGACGGTACCGCCGCCCGGTTATTGCTTCTCCTTGGCCGGGAAGCTGTGGAAAGTGGTGGAGGTGGACACCAAGCACAAAGCCGTGTATGTCAAGGCGGCCAAAGGCAAGGTGGACACACTGTGGCTTGGATCGGGCGGCGACATTCACACGAAAGTGATGCGAAAAATGAGAGAAGTGCTTGCCGATTCCGCGATTTATCCGTACTTGTCGCCACAGGCGGTGAATCGTTTGGAGCGAGCCCGGCGCCTGGCTAGAGAAAGCGGACTGCTCCGCGATATCGTCATTCCGGCCGGCGGCGATTCGCTCTTTGTGCTGCCGTGGGTCGGCAGCAAGCAGTTCCGTACGCTGGAACGGATGCTGAAGCACCACTTGGCGGATCGCCTCTCCCTGAGATCCATCGTGCCGATGGAGCCTTACTATATGGTCGTCGCCGGCAACAGCGATGCCGGGACGCTGATCCAGGAGATCGCGGCCGAATGCTCCCGGTGCGGCGAAGAACAGCTCCTCGCTCCGGAAGAAGCCCCGTACCTCGGCAAGTACGATGAATTTGTCGCTCCGGATCTGGTTCGCCGCGCGTTTGTCGTCGATGGGCTGGACCTCAAAGGGCTGAGAGAAGGAATTTTGGGAGAGCCAGCGGGGTTTTCTTCCTAATGGATACGAACGGGGGGACATGAATTGCCAGCTAACGAGGAGAATCATTTTTATCAACGTCTGCAGGCCGCTCATCAGATCCCGATCGGGATCATCGGGCCTAAACGTTTGGTTGAACAGATCCTGCGCGTGATCGAGACGTTTCCTTCTTTTGAAGCCATTCCCCGGGTATTTGAGGATGCGGCGGAGGCGTCAATGCTGGCGGAACGGTTAGCCAGTGAGACGGAGGTGCTGCTATTGTCCGACCCGTTGTCTCACAGGAAGGTCAAGGAAAACCCACGGGTAACCGTTCCAGCCCATTACGTACCGTTAACCGATGCGGGCCTCTATAAGGCGCTGTTTGCGGCGCATCAGCGCGGCCTGCTTGACCGGGGAATCTCGGTGGATACGCTCACCGAAACGATGGTTCGCAGAGCCTGCAGGGATTTAGGGATGACGGATGAACGGTGGAACGTGTATGATGGTCCGGTATATGCGTCGCCGGATAAGCTGATTGCATTCCATCAAGCCGGATTTGAGTCCGGCGGATGCTCCGTCGTTTTTACAGGACAGCAGGCAGTGGCTCAGCGCTTGGAGGAAAGGGGCATCCCTTCCGAGTGGCTGCTTCCCTCCGATCAAGACATCGTCGTCGCGCTCGAGCGGGCGCTTCTGTCAACGGAGACCCGGCGCAGCAAAGAGTCCCAGATCGTCGTCGGGATGATCAACGTCGACCATTTCGAACGGGTAGCCATGCAGCGGAGCAATGAGCATGAGGTCCAGAAGCTGAAGCTGGACATCCACCGCATGGTGCTCGACTATGTGGAATCGCTGGACGGATTTCTGGCCCACCAGGGCGGGGACGAATACCTTTTCTTTACGACGCGGGGCATCTTCGAACGCGAAAGCGGCGGATACAAGACGATTCCGCTGGCCAAGGATGTCAATACGACGCACGGCATTTCGCTGAGCATCGGGATCGGCTTCGGCCGTTCGGCCAGTTTGGCCGGCACCCATGCCAGAACCGCGATGCGGAAGGCGAAGGAGGCAGGAGGGAATGCCTGTTTTATCGTCAGGGAGGACGAGACGCTGATCGGTCCGCTCGAGATGGCCGATCCGGTCCGGGAGGTGCTGTCTTTCACCGATGCGGAGCTGATGAAGCATGCGGTGGATGCCGGCATGACCAGCGCGTATTTGAGCCGGCTGCTTCATAACCGGGCCAAGTACGGCCAAACCGATTATAAGGTCCATGAGCTGGCGTCATTACTCGGCATTACGGTACGAAGCGCGCATCGGCTGCTGCTGCAGTGGATCGATCATGGGTTGGTGGCAATTGCCGGCATGGAGAAGGTGCCGCGCGGGCGGCCGCGGCAAATATTCAGGTTTACCTGTTTGGACAGGACTTCGTCGGAAGCAGGAGACGTGCCTGATTGAATTTGAAGATTGAATGCCTAACGAACACGAGAACTGTAAATGATGTTTACCTGCGGGGAATCTTTTAAAGAAGATTCTCCTTTTTGTTTGGGGATGCCAAGGCAGCGTATTTGACGTTATGAACGATCCTGTTAGCCTGTTAATTGCGTTTTATACAGCTGCACAACTTGCGTTGCTACAGCTTCAATATCACTATCTAATTCTTCTAATACATAGGATTCCAATACTCCCATGGTTGCCGTTCCTAAAAACTTCAAAAAAATATGCTTATCAATAATCGGAAGCGAATCCTCATTAAGCTTTTTGTCTATCTCCGCCATAGTAAAAGACAATAGCTTTTTGCGAAATGTTGAGGCACCTTCACTTTTAAACAAGGCTGCAAAAAATGATTTATGCTGCTCAAAATAAGAAAACCATAATATCGAACCTTCGATAAGCCCTTTGTCTTGTTTTTGATCACATATTTCTCGCAATTGTGCTATATGGTCGTCCACAATCTTATCTAACAGATCATATTTATCAGTATAATGCAGGTAGAATGTTTTTCGGCCAATGTCAGCTTTTTCCGTAAGTTTTTTAACCGTAATCTCATCAAACCCTTCCTGAAGTAACATTTGCAAAAAAGTCGATTGAATCGCTTGCCGAGACTTTAGAATTCTTCGATCTGTTTTAACCATGTAGCAGTCCTCCTTGATGATTGTACACAATGAAAACAACTTGTGTATTAACACGCATATTGCGCGATGTGGTCATTGAATCAACAGACCCCTTATTTTAAAGTAAATATACACGAGGCGATTAATACGCACAAGTGTATAATAAATATGAATAAAGGTGGTTTTAATTGTGACAGTCACCAAAAGGAACGTGAAATTTCATGCACATGGACTACAAATAGCCGCGATTTTAAATGTACCTGAACTTGCTGAAGACAAGAAACAAAATCCAGCTATAGTTTGCGTTCATCCGGGCAGCAGCTGTAAAGAACAAACGGCGGGCATTTATGCGGAGAAACTTGCTGAGCTAGGGTACGTAACGATTGTATTCGATGCATCCTATCAAGGAGAAAGCGATGGCGAGCCTCGTTATGCTGAATACCCGGCTTCACGTGTTGAGGATATCCGGTCTGCGGTTGATTACTTAACTACCCTGGATTATGTCGATGAAGATCGTATTGGCGTGTTAGGTATTTGTGCAGGAGGCGGGTATGCTGTAAATGCTTCGATGACAGAACGCCGCATCAAAGCTGTAGGTGCAGTTTCCGTTGCGAATATAGGTCGAGGATATCGTGAAAACGATCCAATCAAAATGTTAGAGCAGGTTGCCCTGCAACGTACGGCTGAAGCTCGTGGAGCCGAGCCTCTGGTTGTTCAATGGATTCCTAACAGTCATGCTGAAAGAGAAGAAGCGGGAATGACTGAACTGGATCTTGTACAAGCGGTTGATTACTATAGAACACCAAGAGGCCAGAGCCCTAATTCTCCAAACAAATTGAAATTCACCAGTGTTGATTCAATCATTGCCTTTGATGCTTTCCATTTGGCAGAAATTTTACTGACTCAACCTTTGCAAATCATTGTCGGTGGTGTACAAGGAGCGTTTGGATCATATAAGGATGGCCACGAGCTTTATAACCGAGCAGCTTCAGAGAAAAAAGATTTGTTCGTTATTGAAGGGGCAAGCCACTATGACCTGTACGACAGACCCGAGCCAGTGAATAAAGCCGTAGAAAAATTAGGTGCCTTCTATAAAGAAAATCTTTAGCAAACAGCTAAATATACAGAACCTTAGCGGTGCAGGCAATGAACCTGTATCGCTTTTTTTGCGCCAAAATCCCGCTAATTTAAAGACAATTAAAAGATTTGTCTTTATATAGGCCGAGTCTTTATGATGAAGTGGAAAACGATTGAATGGGAGGAAGAACAAGGATGAAAAATGTAGCTGAATTGGAAGCACGGCTGGCCCAGCCGTCGGAAGCGCTCATTGCCGACCTCATGTCCGTCGAAGGGGATATTCTCGTGCTGGGCGTTGGTGGCAAAATGGGTCCGAGTTTGGCCAGACTGGCCGCGAATGCGATACGAATGGGGGGCATGAACAAGAAGGTCATCGGGGTATCGCGTTTCTCGAATGAAGAGACCCGCAAGGAACTGGAGGATGCCGGGGTGACTACGATTTCGTGCGATTTGCTGAATGATCAGGAACTCAAGCAGCTGCCCGACGTGCCAAACGTCATTTTCATGGCCGGACATAAATTCGGAACAACGGGAAGGGAGTATTTTACATGGGCGATGAACAGCTATTTGCCCGGCAGGGTCGCCGAGAAATACCGCGATTCCAGGATCGTTGTGTTTTCTTCCGGCAACGTGTATCCCTTCACCCCGGTTGCCAGCGGTGGACCCAGTGAGCATACTCCACCGGAACCGGTCGGAGAATATGCGCAGTCCTGCCTCGGCAGGGAGCGGATCTTCGAGTATTTCTCGCATCAGTACGGTACACCGATGGCGATTTACCGGCTGAACTATGCGATCGACATGCGGTACGGCGTGCTGTTGGAGCTGGCGAAGTCCGTCAACGAAGGAAGGCCGGTCGATGTGACGATGGGCTACGCCAATGTCATTTGGCAGGGGGATGCGAACGAAATGGCGCTGCGCTGCCTGACCCAATGCGCCAACCCGCCGCAGATCATCAATGTGACGGGACCTGAAACGATGTCGATCCGCTGGGCGGCGGAAGAGCTGGCGCGCCGTTTAGGTAAAGAAGTAGTGTTTACGGGAACGGAAGCGGATACTGCGCTGCTCAGCAATGCATCGAAGTCCCATCAGCTGTTCGGATATCCGCGTGTATCCCTCCTGCAAATGATCGACTGGATCGCCGACTGGGTTCGGCAGGGCGGGGCTACATGGAGCAAACCTACGCATTTTCAGGAAAGAAAGGGGAAGTTCTAATATGAAAAATCCGGAGCATTCGCTAACCGCAGAGCAAATCGCAGCGCTGCACGACGGCCTGGTCATCCCGGCCCACCCGCTGGCACTGGATGAAAACCGGAAGCTGGATGAGCGGCATCAGCGGGCATTGACGCGTTACTATATAGATTCAGGCGCAGGAGGAATCGCCGTAGGCGTCCATTCCACTCAGTTTGAAATCCGGGACCCCGGCGTCGATTTGTTTGAGCCTGTCCTTCGGATGGCGGCCGAGGAAGTTCAGCGCGCACAGCTGCAGCGCCCCTTCATTTTGGTGGCCGGCATATGCGGTCCGACCGCCCAAGCGCTCAGGGAGGTGGAAACCGCGCGGAAGCTCGGCTATGATGCAGGTCTGCTCAGCATGGGAGGACTAGCGGATTGGAGCGAGGAAGAGCTGCTGCAGCGCACACGGGAAGTGGCTCAAAGGATACCCGTTATCGGCTTCTATCTCCAACCTTCCGTGGGCGGACGAATGTTCAGCTTCGACTTCTGGCGGGAATTCGCCGAAATCCCCAACGTCGTCGCCATCAAGATGGCGCCGTTTAACCGGTATCAAACCCTTGATGTTGCCCGGGCTGTCTGTTATTGCAGCCGCCGTGACGAAATCGCCCTGTACACGGGCAACGATGACAACATCATTATTGATCTTCTCACGACTTACCGATTCCGGGTGGACGGTGAGCTCGTGGAGAAGAAGGTTGTCGGCGGATTGCTCGGCCACTGGGCGGTATGGACGCGGAAAGCCGTAGAGCTGCTGGAGGAAATCAAGCAGGTTCGTGGTGGAGCCGGCACCATTTCGGAAGAATGGCTAAGACGGAATGTGGAGGTGACCGACACCAACGCTGCATTCTTCGATCCCGCCCACCAATTCGCCGGGTGCATTCCGGGCATTCACGAAGTGCTGCGGAGGCAGGGGCTGATGCGTGGGATCTGGTGCCTGAATCCGGAAGAGACGCTTTCTCCTGGGCAGGCGGAAGAAATCGACCGGATTTATCGGGATTATCCCCATTTGAACGACGACGATTTTGTCCGCGGGCAACTGAATAAGTGGCTGGTAACGAAACCCAATCACGCGTAGAAAATGATAAAAACCTGACATCCCGAAAGCGGATAATTTGATATATTTCTACCGATTTAGCATTTTCCACACCGCTCAAAAGCTTGATGCAGCAGCATTTTTAGCCATTTCGGTGTTCATGGTTCGGTAAATTCCAATCTCAAGGAAATCACGCTGTTTACCGCAGGTGGAAGCGTTTTTATGATGGGATTACCGGTGAATCACGAACACCGAAAATCGTAACACCCCCAAGATGAGCCCCAAAACATGAAGGAGGAAAGAGTATGGCAAAGAAGTGGATCAATATGGTTGCGGCAGTCACGATGCTCATCTTCGTACTCAGCGCTTGCAGCGGTGGAAGCAAAACTTCAAATGAAGGAGCTGCACCGGCAGCGGAGCCTGCACCAACCGGAGGCGCCGGAGCCGGAAGCAGCACCGAGCAGTATGGCGACACCGGCGGATTAAAGCTGCCGCTGGTTGATAAGCCGACGACGATTAAATTTATGTTGTCGAGTAACTCGGCCAAAATCGGCGACGACAAGCTGATCGTCCAGGAGCTCGAGAAGCGTACGGGGATTAAGGTCGAGTTCCAAACGTATTCCCCGCAAACGTATCAGGACAAATTGAAGGTTGTGGTGGCCTCCGGCAAACTTCCGGACATTTTCATCGGGCTGAAGCCGGCTGAACTGAAAAAAATCGGCCAGCAAAAAGGCGTAGTCGCGATCAACGAATATGCCGACATGCTGCCAAACTTTTCCAAATTGTATTTGCAGGAAAACAACTGGGTCATTAAATCGTTTGGCGACGAAAAAGGCAACATTTATACTTGGCCCATCTACGACCTTAACCGGGATGTCAATCACGGCTTCCTGTACCGGAAAGACATTTTTGACAAGAACGGCATCAAGGAATGGACAAATACAGAAGAATTCTACCAGGCTCTGAAGAAACTGAAGGAAATTTACCCGGATTCTTATCCGTATGCTTCCAAAGGTCTGGCCAACATCTTCAGAGATTGGTCCTTCGGATGGGGCATCGGTAATGGCGACAACTATCCGGCGTATTACGACGAAAAGGACGGAACGTGGAAATATGCGACGGTTCAGCCAGAGCACAAGGATATGCTTGATTTTATGAAAAAGCTGTACAACGAAGGGCTGATGGATCCCGAGTTTCTGACGGATACGCAGGATTCCTGGACGACGAAGATGACGACCGACAAATCGTTTGTCACCTGGGATTGGATCGGCAGACTCGACTTGTTCTACAACCAGGTGAAGGACAAAAATCCGGATTATGATTTAAGATACGCCAATCCGGTCGGCCCAACGGGCCATGTCAGAACCCTTCCGAAAGTCTCCGACTTCAGCATTGCGGTCGCCAACAACAAGAACAAGGAAGCGGCGCTTAAACTGCTCGATTACCTCACCAGTCCTTCGGGCGGCGAGCTGATGACCGTCGGTGTGGAGGGTGTCAACTTCGAATGGGGGCAGGACGGCCGTCCGGTGTATCCGGAGCTCAAGGATCTCCCGCTCGTCGATATCGGCGTGCTGGAAGACCGCTACGGCATGTGGCTGGAAGGAGCATACCTCAGACCGGATAAACGCAGCGTGTACTATAAGTTCTCCGAAAAAGAACAGGAAGCCCAGGACAAAATCATGAAAGAGGACAAGAGAGAACCGATGGATCCGATCCTGAACTTCACCGATGACGAAATTTCCACGATGGCGGAGCTGCAAACATCGCTTCAGAAAGCGGCGGAGGAATTCAACGCCAAATATATTCTGGATAAATCTTACGGCGACGCACAGTTCGAAAATTTCAAGAAGCAAATCGCCAAGCAGGGCCTGGACGACCTGATGAAAATTTATAACGATGCCCAAAAACGTTACGACGCGGCGAAATAAATCAATGAGGATTTGAAGACTTATGAAGAAACCGAACAAGGGACGTTTGACCGAAACGCTGAAGCACATCCGGCGGGACCGTGAACTGCTGCTGCTTTTTATCCCGTGTATTCTCTTTTATATCATTTTTCGCTACGGTCCCCTGTACGGCTTGATTATTGCTTTTAAGGACTACAGCGTATTCTCCGGCGTGATGGGCAGCGATTGGGTCGGCCTGAAGCATTTTGTTAAATTTTTCAGCAATCAGGACTTTTGGATGCTGTTCCGCAATACATTGCTGCTTGGATTTTACACGCTGATCTTCGGCTTCCCGTTTCCGATTCTGCTGGCGATCCTGCTGAACGAGGTCCGGACCAAGTGGTTTAAAAAATCGGTTCAAACGCTCAGTTACCTGCCGGCGTTTTTGTCAGTCGTCATTATCAGCAGCATGATCATCGATTTCCTGTCGCCGACGAACGGACTGCTGAACCAGCTGCTGGCTGCTTTCGGCTTTGAGAAAAAGTACTTTCTCGTCGATCCCGGCTGGTTCCGTCCGATCTATGTGATCTCCGAGATCTGGGGCACGATCGGCTACGAGTCGATCATCTACCTGGCAGCGATTGCGGGAATCAATCCGACGCTGTATGAAGCGGCCCGTGTTGACGGCACATCCCGGTTTCATATGATCCGGCACATTACGATTCCCGGTCTCATGCCGACGATGCTCATTATGTTCATCCTGAAAACAGGCTCGATGATCCGAATCGGCTACGAAAAGGTGCTGCTGCTGTACAATCCGATGACCTACAACGTGGCCGACGTCTTCTCGACATACGTGTACCGGAAAGGACTGCTCGAATCCAATTACAGCTATGCCGCCGCGGTCGGCATGTTTGAAGCGCTGGTGGCCATGACGATGCTCCTTGGCGCAAACGCAATCAGCCGGAAGATCGGAGGGAAAGGGCTATGGTAGGAGAACGCAAAATATCGGTCTTCGGCATCGTCAACGCCCTGATCCTGGCCTGCATTGCGATTGCGACGCTCTATCCGGTGCTCTACATCACGGTCATTTCGTTCAGCGACACGGCTTCGGTCATTCAGGGCAAGGTATTCCTGTTTCCCAAAGGCTTTAATCTCGATGCCTACAAAGAAGTGCTGAGCAACAACACGATTCCCAGAGCTTATCTGAATTCCATTTACTATACGGCATTGGGTACCTTCATCAATCTGCTGTTTACGGCGGTGGCTGCGTATCCGTTGTCCCAGCCCAACTTCTTCGGGCGGAGGGTGTTCATGCTGGGGATCATTGTCACGATGTTCCTGAACCCCGGCATTATCCCCACGTACATCGTCGTTCAGAAGCTGGGACTGACGGATACGGTCTGGTCGCTTGTGCTGCCGAACGCGATCTGGACGATGGAGCTGATCATTCTGAAGAGCTTCTATGAAAACATGTCGTCGCAGATCCGTGAGGCGGCCCTCATCGACGGCGCATCGGAGACGCGGATTCTGTTCAGTATCGTCATCCCGCTTTCCAAGCCGGCGCTGGCATCCATCGGCCTGTTCTTTTTCATGGGCCACTGGAACAGCTTCTTCCTTCCGCTCATTTATTTGAACGACAAGGAGATGTATCCGCTTCAGGTGGTCCTGCGCGATATGCTCATTTTTAACAGCGAAAATGATGCCGGACTCGTGGACCGGGCGGCTCTCGCACCGCAGGCGGTCAAGAACGCCACGATCGTGCTGTCGATGATTCCGGTGCTGCTGATCTATCCTTTTGCCCAAAAGTATTTTGCCAAAGGGGTCATGTTAGGTTCCGAGAAGGGTTAAGCGGACGGATGTGGAATAGTTGTCATCATGAGAGGTGACGCCAATGAATCGGCTGCTTGCAAACCGGGGACTACTGCAAATCTTCTGCTCTCTGCTGTTAGTCATCATGATCATGTCTGCATCAAGCTATGTCGTTTACAAAAAATCCATTTCCGGCATCTATGACAAAGTTACGCAAAACAATCGGCTCGTCGTCAAAAATATCATCCAGGCGTTCGACAGCAGCTTTACGACGGTCAACAACCTGATGTTTACGATCCACGGACTGCCGTTTGATCCGGTCAAATCCGGAGACGGCGGCCGCATGGATATGGCACAGGTCTATAATCTGCAGGATAATTTAGCATCGCTGATTTCTTCTGTCGATTATATCGAAGATGTCATCGTTTTTTACGACAACCAGGATCTGGCCATTACGGCTAATGGAACGAGCGACATGAAGCTGCTCTTCCAGAACAAGTACAGACACGATACGTACAATGCCTCGTACTGGCGCAGCTTTTCCAAATCCAAACGTCCGTTTACGGTATTTCCTTCTTCCGATTACATGATGCAGACGGAAGGGTCTAAAACGCAAAGCCGGCAGCTCATCGCTGTCATGGACGGCAACAAATACAAGCTGTCAGATAAAAACGTGATTATCCTGATCAATGCGGAAAAGCTGCTGCAGCATGTAAACATGTCCTCCATGATTCCGGGATCGTCAATGATCGTGCTGGACGGCGACCGGAAAATCGTGCTCAGCACGGAAAAAAACTGGGACCTGGTCGAAGTGCTGAACGACGTCTATTTTAACCAGTCCCAGGAAGACTCGCTGACTCGCGGTGACTTCGAGTATCATGTGTACCAGTCGGATTACAACGATTTCATTTACATTGATAAGATGCCTTATCAATTCCAGAATATCGATACCGTGGCCAGCGGCAGCCGGATCATTATGGTGATCGCCATTGTGAGCGCGGTGCTGCTGTCGGGGCTGCTCAGCGTCTATCTGTACCTGCCGGTCAAAGGCATTCTTCAGCTGTTCGGAGAGGGCCGCGTCAAAGGGAATGACTTTCGGAAAATCTACAGCGGCATCGTCAAAGTCCAGCGCGAGAACGAAACGCTAAGGCAGCGGATGGAGAGAGCCGAGGCTGAAATGTGCAGGAATGCCTTCCTTCAGGTGCTGGAAAGCCAGCGCTCCAGCGACATCGCGCGGGATGTGCTGAAGTATGAGCCGTTTTTCTTCCGAGACCGCAGCTTTGTGATGGCATCCCTTGAGTTTAGGCTTTCCCAGAAGGGGGATCGTTCTCATCCGGCGATGGAGCCCCGGCAAATAGCCGAGCTGCTGCGCAAGGAACTTGGCAGCATGGCGGGTTCGGGCTATACGGCAGTGTTTCACCAGCGGGAGATGCAGTTTCTTATCCTGCTGGGCATACCGCAGGGCGGCGACCGGCAGACGGTGATATCCGGCTGGGCTGCCTTCATTCAGGAAGCGAACCGCGATGTGCTGCCTGGGTATGTGCTCCGTTCCTTTGTCAGCAAGGATTATGAGGCTCATGTCCCGAATCTTCTGTCCGCTTACCAGGACATCTTGAACGGGATGCTCTACCGGAACGTACAAGATGAGGCTCAGACCGTGATCGATACCGCGGCGGTACAGTATGTGGGTGACGTTTATTTTCCATTGGAGAAAATGGATCATTTGGCCCGCTGCCTGACGGCCGGACTGACCGAGGAGAGCATTCAAATCGTGACGGACATTATTCACGAAAATGCGCGCCGGAACATTCATCATTACCATCTGGCTCATGTGGCCAAAAGCATGTTCCTCTATCTGATCAAGCCGGCCAAAGCTACGGCGGAAGGCGATCAGGAACTGATGCAGCTGGAGTCCCGTTTCATCCGGCGGGTCGAGCAGGCATATGATCACCGCGAAATCACGGAGGCGCTCCTGGAAGTGGTGAAGAAGGTTGCCGGCAGCCGCGGCGGCGAGCCGAAAAGCAAGCTGAATCCCGCCTTTATTTCGCAGTACATCGAACTTCATTATATGAACAACCTGTACCTCGACCATATGGCGGAGGTGCTGGATACGAGCCCGAAATACTTTTCGAATTATTTCAAGAAAACGTTCGGCATCAACTACGTCGAATACCTGAACAAGGTGCGGTTGGCGCACGCCCGAGAATTTCTGAAGAACACCGATTACAACATATCGGAAATCGGGGAAAAGACGGGGTACATGAACGCGTCAACCTTTACCACGACGTTCAAAAAATACTACGGCATCTCCCCCAGCGAATACCGGAAAATGGCGGGGGAGGGGTAGAAGGAGCGAACCATCGTCATGAAAGCCGTTGCCGCATTACGAGGAAGCATTGTAGTCACGGATACGGAAGTCCCGCCTCTGGAGAGGGGGCATGTCCGGATCCGGACCGAATATTCGGCCATTAGTCCCGGCACGGAGCTGTCTTTTCTGAAAAAGGGAGGCGATCATCCGTCCCTGCTCGGGTACAGCGCGGCCGGCATCGTCGAGGAAATCGGCGAAGGCGTGACCGGCCTGCTGCCCGGTCAAAGGGTGGCATGCTATGGAGCCCCTTACGTCCGGCATGCGGAACGTCTCACGGTACCGTCCAATTTGGTGGCCGCGGTACCGGACCACGTCCTGCCGGAGGAAGCCGCTTTTGCGGGCCTTGGGGCGATAGCCATTCATGCCCTGCGGACGGCGGATCTGCGGTTCGGGGAGTCGGCGGTGGTCGTGGGCCTTGGCATTCTGGGCCAGATCATTGCCCAAATCGCTTCAGCGGCTGCAGTTCGCGTCGCAGCGCTCGATTTGAACGCGCAGCGCGTACTGATGCTGCAGGAACAAGGAATCCGTCACGCGTATAACCGGCATGAACAGCTTGAGGAGCAGCTGCAGATTCTCACGGACGGCCATGGGGCGGACAGCGTCATCTTGTGCGCAGGGGGGCCGGGGGAGGAACTGATCAACCGGTCGCTCACCTGGATTCGCGACCGCGGCAATATCGTGGTTGTCGGTGACTTGACCACTACGTTTTCCCGTGGTCAGATGTTCGGCAAGGAGGCGCAGGTGCTCATCTCCAGGGCCGGCGGGCCCGGCAGATATGACAGCGGATACGAGAAGGATAACCGGGATTATCCGATCGGTTATGTGCGGTGGACCGAGGGCAGAAACGTTGCGGAATACGTCCGCCTCCTCGCAGAAGGACGGATATCGGTACTGCCGCTCATATCGCACCGCTACCCGCTAGGTGAAGCGGAAGCGGCTTACGCCAACTATTTGAATCCTACGGATTGTCTGGGAACGATTCTCGAATACGAATCCTGAAGGAGGATGTGTGAATGCGGAAGTCATGGTTTGCACTATTGGCATGTGTTGTACTGTTAACAGGCTGGACTGGATTGGGAGGCAGCGGCACGGCAAAGGCGGAAGACAGCCGTCTGTCGCAGAAAGTATATGGCAGCCCGGAAGAACTGCTGCCCCCGCTGAACTACACCGTTTCGATTTTTAACGGGACCGTAGGCTATGAAGAGGGACGGCCGGTCATGTATACCGTGTCTAAAGGGAAACCGGGCCAGCTGAATGTCATTGACCTGGAGGATTACAAGCTGCTGCGCAGCATTCCGATCCCGCCCTCGGAGAGCTCATGGGCGCATACGGTTGCGCCGGACGGCACGCTGTACGTCGCGGCCGACGGCGGCGGGGCCAGGTTGTGGAAATATTCTCCGGTGACGCATACCGTGGAACAAGCCGCCTCCTTTGCCGGCGAATCGTGGCCGATCTGCATCACAACGGATGAGGCGGGCCGGGTATACGTCGGTACTTATCCTGGAGGCAAGGTGATTCAGTACGATCCAGCCACCGGCCAAACCAAGGACTATGGCCGCGTGATCGGTAACATTGCCCAAGAATATGTCCGCTCCATCGCATATCAGGGCGGTAACATTTATGCGGGAACGGCGCATCATCAGATTGTCCGCGTTAACCTGGAGACCGGCGAGAAGACGGACATTGCCGCGTCACTGAATGTTCCGGAAGGGGACGATACGGTATACGATTTGGACACCATCGACAACCGCTACCTGTTCGCCCGTTATACGGATGGCAGCGGTGTACCGGGTCCGGCATACATTTATGATACACAAACCGGTTCCTGGCTCGATACGGTGCTGGACAACGTGACCGGACTGCACGAGACCGATTCCTTGGACGGCAAAATTTATTTTATGTCCGACAAAAAATTGAAGACCTTCGATCTTGCCACACATGAAGTCAGTGAAACAGGAATGGAGTACAACAGCGGATTCCGGGGAGCCGATTGGGTAGAGTTTCCGAACAACCCCGACCTCCCGGGTAAAAACCTGGTTACCGTCCGCTATGACGGCGGAGTGGCGATCATGAACATCGAGACCAAGCAAGTGCACCTGATGCCATCCGTCGTTCCGGGATTGCCGGGCGTGGTGAACCGGATCCAGTCCGCTCCGGACGGGAATCTGTTCGTCACCGGGGTACAAACGAGCCGGGGTTCGATTATCGACCCGAATACCCTGACTTCCTCGGCATTCTCCATCGGTCAGGCGGACAGCGTGTATCCGCTCGGCGATAAAATGTATATGGGCGTCTATCCGGAAGGAGCGCTGTTCGAATACGACATGACCCAGCCGCCAGGGACAGAAAACCCGAAGAAGACGTTCGTCCTGGAAAATGGGCAGGAACGCCTGGTGAATATGACATCGGGAGGCGGCAAGCTCTATATCGCGACCATCCCGGGTTACGGTACCCTTGGCGGATCGGTTACGGTATATGATCCCGCTACGGGGGAAAGCCGCGTTCACCGCAACGTCGTGCAGGATCAAAGCGTCCTGAGCCTTGCCTATAAAGACGGCAAATTGTTCGGATCGACGACGATTCGCGGGGGATTGGGCTCGGAGCCATCGGCGGATGAAGCGAAAATATTCGTATGGGACACCCAGACCGAGCAGAAGATCACGGAATTCCCGCTGCGGATCGCCGGACTCGATAAACCGGTTTTTATCGGGGATTTGAGCGTAGGTCCGGACGGACTGATCTGGGGCGCGGCGTATGAATACGTGTTTGCGCTGGATCCAAATACGTATCAGGTTGTAAAGAGCAAAAAGGTGCAGTCTGGCGTTAGCTATACGCAGTGGGCTCATCACATGATCCGCTGGTCGGAAGACGGCCTTATGTACGTCTTGTTCAACAACAAACTGACGGTCATCGATCCGCAAACGCTGGAATCGCGCACGATCACCAATGCCGCCCGGTTCGAGCTCGGCAAGGACGGCAACATCTACTTTACGGACAATGCCACGAATACGATCATGTACCGGATTGAGGTCGATGGGGAAATTGTCGAGCAGCCACCAGGCATTCCGCTTCCGGTTAAAAATCCAGGATTTGAGGATGCCGTGAATGGCGCTGCGATCCCAGGTTGGACGTCCTTGTTTGCCACTGGTTCCGATTTGAGCTACGCGGTCAGCACGGACCGGAGCTCCTCCGGCAGTGCCAGCCTGAAGCTGATGGATAATACCCGTACGGGATCCGTCGCCTTGCAGAGCGATAAGATCACCGTTGAACCGGGCAAGAAATACACGTCCAAAGTCCAGGTGTATATCGAATCGGGACAGCCGGGAACGATGCTGCGCTTCTTTGACAGCAGCAATCAAACGCTGGCTACGCAGGAGATCCATCTGGACGAGAGCCGGCTGGCCCAGTGGCAGACCGTGACGCTAGACGCAACGGCTCCCGACAATGCGGCCTACGCCCGCTTGATCGCAGTGGTCAGCCGCTACAACATGGCGTCGGCCTATTATGACGACTTCTCCCTGTCCGTTGAAGGGACGCCTGAACCGGCGGATCAGGCAGCGCCGGTGTCTGCGGCCGAGGTATCGCCCGCTGCTGGCGAGAGCGGCTGGCTGAACCGTGACGCATCCGTGCAAATCCAGGCGGAGGACGAGGGCAGCGGCGTGGCCGCCATAACCTATGCTGCCAGCGGAGCGGGTTCGCTTGAACCGGTTCGAGTGGAAGGAGCATCCGCATCCTTCAACGTGACTGCCGAAGGAGTCACCACGGTGACCTATTCGGCCGAGGACCAGGCCGGCAACAAGGAGGATGCGCGGGAGCTTACGGTCAAGATCGATAAAACGGCGCCTGAAATTACGTTTACCGGGGAAGCAGCCTATACGGTAGATCAGAAGGTGTCCATTCAGTGCGCGGCGTCCGACAGCTTATCAGGTGTAGCGTCGGAACCGTGCATCGGGACAGACCGACCCGCGTATGAGCTGGAGCCTGGCACCAATGTGATCACGGCTTCGGCTAAAGATGCCGCAGGCAATGAAAGCACAAAGGCGTTTTCATTCGGAGTTACGGCAACGTACGACAGTCTGGGCACGCTTGTGCGTTCGTTCCTGCCTGCGGATGCCGACTTTGCTCAGTCGCTGAACGCGAAGCTGCTGGCGGCCAAGGCTTCGGCCGGACGTGATCAGGCTCAAGCGGTGCAGGGTCAGCTGTCCGCGTTCGAGCAGGAGGTTACCGCCCAAAGCGGCAATAAGCTGACGGCGGATCAGGCAGCTGTCCTGCTAAAGTGGGTGAAAACGCTGAAATAGAAGGATATCGAAAAGAATAGTCGTGTTAAGCGGCGTCAAATGAGGAGTCTGCGAGCAAGCGCAGGCTCCTCATTTTTCTTTTCTGAACGATTCCGAATCTTTAGAACCGGCGAGGTTACCAGTGTTTGCAAAAATCGGCAACTTTCCCAAACGAAAAAGCGTTTAACATGTAGTTCGATCCGGATCGAAAACCGGACAAAGATGATACTTATTTGATACAAGGGGCAGGGAGATGAAATAGTTATGAATAAAAAGCACCACTTTGGCACCGTAGCACGGTCTGCCGTGATGCTGACGATTCTGGGAGCCACGGTGATACCCAGCCCGTTTGTGGCGGCAGAGGATTTAGCAGTTCCGGCTAAGGTTCTGAGCACTCAGAACCCATCCGCAACTGGACAGGCGGCGCAGGTACTTGCCCAGAAGGCGGCAATCAAATGGAAATTTAGCCCTTCGTTTTACGATCAGGCAACCAGTTATTCCTACTACTCCGCCACCGCCGACCAAATGATCAGTCGCACCGTCTATCTTGATCAGGAGGGGGAGTGGCATGCGTTTGCAGAAGGAGTAACGATACATCGGGACTACACTTTGGAAACACCGGTCGTGGACAGGACGAAATACGGCGATCCTATGGAAGGGCTCTACTCGACCGTATACGACCCATCCAAGGAGACTGCGACGAGAGGGGTATATTTTGCAGGCGGCTCGGACCTCCAGCATGGATTTCGTTACGTAAAAAACTATTACAAGCGGCAGGACGCGCAGGGAAAGGAGTATACTGCTTCCGATTTCAGCCTGCTCCTTCGAACCCGTTCCGGAGTGATCCGCGAGATCGAGCGCGTGCCTAACCGTTTGCATTTTAAGGCGATGCCGGACGGAAATGCGCTTGCGGTTCAGTACAGCGTTCCACATAAACCGGATGAAATACTGATCATCAACACCGAAACGGGGAAGAAGAAGCACCTGACATATGGCCGACCAGAATACTATGACGCAAAAGGGGGGCGGCTTCTCATCACCCTCAATAAAACGGGAAATCCAAGTATCGTGTATACGCTAGCCGACGGTAAGCAGCGCCCGGCGACGGAACAGGATTGGAAAGTGTTTAGCAGCATTAGCTTGGCTGAAGGCCGCCACCTTCCGTGGCCGGACCCTGCCACTGCGCCTCCAGCTGATTTGCAGCCACAGGATTTGCCGGTGACATCGGTCCAATCTCAAGATCAAATCTTGGTCCGAGCTGCGATTGGCGGTCGTGCGGTGAATTTATCCTTTGCTTTTGTCCAAAACGGCCGGACTCTGTTCCCTGTTTCTGAATTGGCGGAGCAAACAGGCCTGGAGGTCAAGCAATCGAAAGTGTCTGGAAAAGCGGGCGGCACATCTTTTACCTTGAAAGGACCTGGGGGGAGCGTAAGTTTAACGCCGACTGACTCTATGTTGATCAGCGGCCAGCTCTTTATTGGCTCTGATATCTTGAAGCGGATTGGCCTGCCGGTGCAGGGGGTGAATTGGAATCCGTAATTAGATGAGGGCGGATTTGGAGATTGGCTTATCTTTGAAAAAAAGGGATTGATCATGGATCCATCCAATGGTTACTCAAACCGAAAAACTAGGAATTACATAGTGAAAGGAGAAAATCAACGGTGAACAAGAAGCACAAGCGGAAGGCCTCGTTGTTGTTTGCGGCGCTGCTGACTGCGGCGGGTACGGCGGTGGCGCCAAGCCCCAGCGTACAGGCGGAGGGGGCACCTGCGGCTGCAGTACAAGCGGATCGTGCACAGAGTAAAGGAGTTTCCGATTCACAAGCAACTCAGGCACCCGAACTCAAATGGGATTTCAGGGCTGAATTTTATGATAAGGGCATGGGACGTGCCTATTACGATGCGTCCGCTTATGACGGTGAGCAATATTATAACCGCACAGTATTCCGCGACTTTAATGGGAAGTGGAGTGCACTGGAGGAAGGCATCTCCGTAACCTGGGACTATGAATTGGGGAGACCCGTTTTGATAGGCAAAGGTCTCGGCGATTATTTGAATGGGCTGTTTTCGACTGCATTTGATCCAGCGCAAGGGACGGGAACCACCGGAGTGTTTTTCACTGGCAGTAAGGATAACCGGAGCGGTCTGCATTATATCAAAAATTATGAGATAGGTCAGGACGCACAGCAGAATTGGTACTCCACTTCTTTTTTTAGTGTATTTTTGCGCACCGGAGACGGAGTAATTAAGGAAGTTGATGGTGCACCTTTACGTCCAGGATTTATCCCGATGCCGGACGGACGTGTGCTCGCCGTTCAGTATAGCTCCGCAGCCAAGATGAATGAAATTTTGGTCATGAATCCGGCAACGGGAATTAGGAAGCATCTTGTCTATGCGAGCCTCGGCTCTTATGATGTCAAAGGTGGACGACTACTTGTCAGATATAATCAGCCGAATCGTCCGAGCGAAGTCATAACGCTGTCCAATGGAAAAGCACGCAAGGCAACGGAACAGGATTTCAAGGAATTTTCCAACCTGGCAGAAAAGAGCTACCAGGCACCTATACCAAACGCATCGACCAAGCCCCCTGCCGATTTACAACCACAAAACTTGCCTGTGATACCCATTCAAATTCGTGATCAGATCACTGCAAGAGCCACTATTGGCGGCAAGGTGGTATATCTCAGTTTTGCCTTTATTCAAAACGGACGCACGATGATTCCGGTACGGGAACTGATGGAGCAGACAGGTCTGGAAGTGATACAGCAGAAGGTGGCTGGAAAAATGGGCAGCAGCACTTTTACCTTAAAAGGGCCAGAGGGAACAGCGACAGTCGCGGCTGCTGACAGCATGATGATCGGTGACCGGCTCTATGTTGGATCTAATGTTTTGAAGCGAATTGGGTTGCCAGTTCAGGGGATGAATTGGAATCCGTAAGCAAGATCGCGGCCCTATCATAAAAAATAACGGCATGCTCTCCCATGGTCTACAAAGGAGGCATGCCGTTTTCATTACAATCGGTAGGGTTTGATTACAGGGCAGTTGGTTTGGCTTCGCTGCCGTGCCGCTCCTGCCGGGAAGACCGAGTCACGTACAAAAGCAGCAGCGCGGTGATCACTATTAACGCGATGATCATTCCGATCACCCCATTCCAGCCGAAGCCGGACAGGAAGAATCCGCCGGACCAGCCGACAAGGCTGGACCCCGTGTAGTAGAAGAGCAGGTAAAGGGATGAAGCGTAAGCTTTATAGCGCATCGGTGCCGCTTTGCCCACCCAGCCGCTGGCAACGGTGTGTCCCGCGAAGAAGCCGCATGCGAACAGAATCATGCCTGCGATCATAAAGACCACGTTACCCGCCAGCATGAGCAGGGCACCGACAAGAAGCATGCCCAGGCCGCTGGCAATCAAGCCGGCACGTGAATAACGGTCAGCCAGCTTACCGAACCAGACGGAGGACCAGGAGCCGATCAACTGGAAGACGAACAGGCATCCGATCAACGTTTGACTCAGCTCATAAGGCGGCTGGGACAGCGGGAAGTCGATATAGTTAAACAGCGTAACGTACGCGCCAAGCAGCAGAAAACCGATCAGGTACAGGCACAGGAGCCGGGTGTTTGCAAATCCGTTCCGGAAGCCGTCGGCCCAGTGGTGCATTGAAATGCTGACCGGTTTGAAGTGGTTTGATTTTGGCAGGTAGAGCCAAAACAGCAGACTGCATAGAAGGCTGACCAAGCCTAGGACAAACATCGCAATATGCCAATTGAAAAAATCGGTGATCAGACTGATGATAACCCTTCCGGCAAAACCGCCTACCGCAGTGCCTGCCACATAGAATCCCATGACCTGCCCGATGCTGCGCGGTTCGATCTCCTCGTTGAGATAAGTCATGGCGATGGCCGGAAAGCCCGCAAGGCTGACGCCTTCGAGCAGCCTTGCGGCCAGCAGCAGATGAAAGTTTGTGCTGAACGAAGACACCATAGCCAGCACGGATGTAACGAACAGCGACACGCTCATGACGCCTCTGCGCCCCCAGGCATTGGACAGCAGGGAGACAAACAGCATGGTGACTGCTAATGTAATCGTTGAGAAAGAAATGATGAAGCTGGCACTGGAAGGGGATACGTGGAATTCCTTCGCAAACGTGCCGATCAAAGGCTGCGGGCTGTACAGGATCGCAAAGGTGACCAGACTGCCCAACAGCATGCTGACCAGTACCCGGAAATAGGCACGGGTACCGATTTGAATGTACTGCACGGTAAACGCCTCTCTTTATTAAGTTCTGAAAACTCCTCTTTCAGTGACGTCCCTAAGTATACGCCTGGTTCGCTTATGTTGTATAATGAATTAAAATTATCAAATTAATGCCTCTGGGTTATGAGGGAATGGAAAGAGGGCAGGCAACCATGGAATGGCAGCAGCTGGAGTATTTCCGCGTCGTGGCCAGGCTGGAGCATTTCATCAAATCGGCGGAGCAGCTGGCTATTTCCCAGCCGGCGCTGAGCCGGTCGATGACGAAGCTGGAAAAAGAACTTGGGGTACAGCTGTTTGACCGGCATGGCCGATCCGTTCAGCTGAATGAAACAGGGAAGCTGTTTTTGGCTAGGGTAGAGCGGGCTATGCAGGAGATTGAGGATGGGATCGAAGAGATCCGGCAGTTCCACGATCCGTTTGCTGGCAAGGTCTCGATTGCATTTTTGATGTCATTTGGCGTTCACATGCTGCCGGATGTCATCGCAAGCTTCAACCGCAAATATCCGGACGTTGAATTCGCGCTGTATCAAAACCCGACGACGGTTATTCTGCCGCAATTGCTGCGAAGCGAGGTGGACCTGTGCATTATCGGTCCGTTCGGCGCAGAGCCCGGTGTTGTCTGGCACAAGCTAGTTGAGGAAGAAATGTACGTCTACGTACCTGCGGATCACCGGCTTGCAAAGCGTGAATCGATCCGGCTGGAAGAGGTAGCGGGCGAACCGTTTATATCCTTTAAGCCGGGTTATGGCGTCCGGACGCTGATGGAACGGTTTTGCGGTGAAGCCGGTTTTGAGCCGAGCATCCGGTTTGAGGGTGATGATATTATGACGGCCGCTGGGCTTGTCTCCGCTGGACTTGGAGTTACGATCATCCCGGCTTTTTCGGGTATTGAACATGGAAAGGTCAAGCGGCTGCGCGTGACGGAGCCTTACTGCCGGAGGGAAATTGGACTGGCCTGGGTCGAGGATCGGAAGCTTCCTCCTTCCGCCGACCTGTTTCGTTCATTTATTATCGAGTATTTTCGTGGCCAAGGCGAACTGTAGAATGCCCCTATTCTGAGAAAATAACTACAAGGTACGCAGATTGAAAGCCTGGATATCCAGGCTTTTTCTCTTATCGAATGACCCGTTTTCAAGGAAACAAGACTGGGATTAGCGAAGGTCATTTTTTATTTAAGTATTTACTTTATTAAGGAAATGGTTTATTATAACAACAGAGAGAGCTGAACCATCTTTTACCTGATGATCCTTGGGTTCACCAACTTAACAGTCCAGATAATTACATGAACAAACTAAGCTTCACTCAACACAGAGGCAGACCGCCGCAGGGCGGATTCGAGAAGAGGGAGGGGAGACAGCTTCATCTTATGGCAAATGATACGTTTTCCGCACTGGCAGATCCAACACGTCGCGGCATCCTCGAATTGCTGGCCGGGAATCCCGAACTATCCGCCACACAGATCTATGAACGTTTTGATGTAAGCCCGCAGGCCATTTCGCAACATCTGAAAATCCTTCGGGAAACACAGCTCGTCCGGGTTGAGAAAAGGGCGCAGCAGCGCATCTACTCATTGAACATCGATCCGGTCAAAGAACTCGAGCATTGGGCACAAGCCATCCGGCAGCAGTGGGATGGAAGGCTCAATGCCATGGATCGCGTGCTCGCTGAAGAGATGGCTAAACGAAAAGCCAATCAGGCGAATCATGAAAATAAAGGAGAATGAATAAATGAATCATAATGCCAGCAAGCAGGAGCTCGTCATTACCCGTGTGTTTGATTATCCGGTTGATTTGGTCTGGGATGCCTGGACGGATCCGAGCCTGGTCATGAAATGGTGGGGGCCTGCCCATTTCAGCTCACCATCGTGCAAGATCGATCTTCGCGAAGGGGGAAGCTACCTGTTCTGCATGCGTGCGCCGGAATCCTTCGGCGGGCAGGATTATTACTCCGCGGGAGTGTACAAACGAATCGTTCCGCAGCAGCGGCTTGAATTTACGCAGGTTCTGGCCGATGCGGAAGGAAACGCAGTTAAGCCTTCTGATGTCGGCATGCCGGAGGACTTCCCGGCTGTGGTCGATTTCGTCATTGATTTCATCTCGAAGGGCGACCAAACCGAGCTGATCATCAGGGAGTCCAACTGGAGCCCGGGTCCAATGGCCGACAACGCGGTTACGGGCATGAACCAGTCTCTCGACAAACTTGCCGCAAGTTTGGCTTAACTATGTTTTTCACACATTCAGGAAACGATATATAGAAGAAAAAAACGCCCCAGATTCGTATCTGGAGCGTTTTTTGTGCTGCAATGCCTTCTTGCGGCGTGTTGATGAACATCAGCTTTCGCGAATCCAAACCGTCATTTCGCCAGGCTCCCGGTTGCCCCATAGCGTATATGGGACGGCCCGGAGGCGCTGCTGGTCCAACTGCGGCCGCGCTGTGCTGTAGAGATCGTTCGGCGCTTCCGCCGGCGTGCCAGTGCGAAGGCCATCCGCCTCGATTACGGCGACACCTCCGCGCCATTCGTCCATGACGACCTGCAGCTCTGCATCTGCCGGCAGACTTAGAGAAGCGAGCGGGGCTCCGTTGTCGGTCTCCTCCAGGCAGTAGACGAGCGGGCCGCGCTGCAGCGCAACCTTTCCGCTGCTGGCGCGCAGGTTCGGGTGGGCGTAGATCCGCCGCGGCTGCATATCGAATTCAAGCTCAACTATGTCACCGGCCTGCCAATCCCGGCGAATATAGGCATAGCCGTCACGCAGCTCATACTGGGCAGACTGACCATTCACGCGAATCGCGCTTGCGGCAGACCAGCCGGGAAGACGAAGCGCGATCGTGAAGTCACCCGCGCCATCCGCTTCCTGCACTTTCAGGCGCACCTGGCCTTCCCAAGGCAAACGGCTCTCCATGTCCAGCTGAACGCTGCGGCCGGCCGCCTGGTGGCTGATCTGGCTGCCAATATACAGATGCACAAAGAGTGCCTCGTCGCTCGCCGAATAAATGTATTGACCGAGCGAGGACAGCAGGCGTGACACGTTTGGCGGGCAGCAGGCGCAGCCGTACCATTTTTGCCGGACCGGCTTGATGTGGCGCTTGCCGGGATTGCCTTCGCTGGCCGCCGGCCACACTTCCATCGGGTTCACGTAAAAATAATGCTTGCCGTCGCCGGCAATCCCCGCGGTTACGGTATTATACAGCGCACGCTCCATCACATCGGCGTATTCGCCCTTCACTTCATTCTGAAGCAGCCGCTGGGCGAAAAAGATCAGGCCGATCGATGCGCAGGTTTCGCTGTAGTTTGTGTCGTTCGGCAGGTCGTAATCAAACGTAAAAGCCTCACCGTGATGCGTGGATCCGATACTGCCTGTGACATACATTTGCTTCTGCACAATGTTGTCCCATAAGCGGCGGCAGGCTTCCAGCAGGGCGGTGTCTCCCTTAAGCAGAGCCAGGTCGGCCATGGCTGTATACATATAGACGGCTCTGACCGCATGGCCTGTCGCCACCTCGTGTTCCCTCACCGGCTTATGCGCCTGATGGTAGGCAAGATTTACAGGACCCTTCTGAACGACACCTGGTGCCCAGTGCGAAATCCGGCCCCGCCGTTCAAATTCCTCCGCAAAGAAATTCGGCTCCTGCCCGCGTTCATCGATCAAAAAGCCGGCTAGATTCAGGTATCTGGCTTCACCTGTTGCATGGTACAGCTTGACCAGGGCAAGCTCAATTTCCTGGTGACCGTCGTAACCCCGGATTTTGCCTTCTTCCGGCCCAAAACGGTCATCGATATGGTCGGCAATCTTGCGTGCAATGTCAAGAAGCTTGGTTTTGCCTGTTCCGTAAAAATAGGCGACCGCTGCTTCGATCAGGTGTCCAGCCGTATACATTTCGTGGCAGTCCATCAGATTGGTCCAGCGCTGGTCGAGCTTGTCAATCGTAAAGTAGGTGTTCAGGTAACCATCTTCCAGCTGTGCGGCTCCGATCAGATCGATCGCTTCATCGGCGACTTTTTCCAGATCGGAGTCTGGGGATTGGGCGAGCGAATACCCGACCGCTTCCAGCCATTTATACAGGTCGGTGTCCTGAAACACGAATCCGGCAAAGCTTCCTTCCTCGAATCCTGCGGCAATCCGGAAGTTGCGGATCGCATGGCTGGGTTCAGCATCGGGAACACGGTCATTCAGGGCTTCCCACTGGTAGGGAATCACGGTATGCTTGATAAGATCCACATGACTGGACCAATAGGAGTCGGTGATGCGGACGGATTTCAAATCAAGCGGCTGTGGATGGGTTGGCGCATTTTTGGTAGACAAGTTTTCGTTCACTCCTAACATCATCATCTGCAGCTTTATCATATCGAATCAAGCCAAGGATTGTCGGTAGTGGAACGTGCATAAAAAGTGTCATTAGCCCACTAAATTGATTTTTACAGACGAGCAGGAGGATTGTCATGCTGCCTATTTATCTACAACAACCTTACAAGCTCCAAATGGGTGGACAATTTGTCAGCGATGAGGATTGGTCCCATATGGAACGGACCATTTCCGATTATGAGCTGATTATCGGTGTTGCGGGGGTGGTCTTTCTCGAAGCCGGCGGCCAGCTGTACGAAGTGAAGGCAGGGGACATGCTGCTGCTGCGGCCGGGTGAGAAGCATCGTGGATACAGGCTGTCTTCCCCCGGCGTTTCATTTTACTGGTTTCATTTCCTGCTTCCTCCGGAGACGGGCGGTGAGCCGGACGGGGCCATACCTCATTATGCACACTGCCCGGAACCGAGCCGCGTACACATTTTGGCCAGGCAGCTTCTGCACGCGGCGAGCGGGGGATACCGGCTGAAGCAGGCGGGAGACTATTTTCTGACGTCGCTGCTGATTGAATTGGCGGAACAGCTTCAGGATGCGGGCGCATCCGAAGCGATGGACCCCCGCCTGTCGGAGCTGCTGGAATGGACCCGGCTGCATGCCCTCGAGAGGCATATGTCCGTCGACCGGATCGCGATGCACATGGGGTATAACCGCAACTATTTGTCGCGGATGTTCAAGCAGAGATTCGGTACCGGCCTCAGGGATTATATTCACCGGATCCGGCTGGAAGCGGCAAGGGAGCTGCTTGTGTCGAGCAAGCTGCATATCAAGGAAATTGCGGACAGGGTCGGCATCGAAGACGACAAGCAGTTTATTAAATGGTTCAAGCGTCTGTCCGGCGTTACCCCGACGGAGTACCGTCAGGCGTTTTCGGCAACGCGTCTGAACAAGACGTAGGGATCGATGACATCGGTCCCTTGGATGCCGGCAAAAAGGGCTTCGCGGGGAAATTGATTCTTCCGGACTCTGTTTTTTTGGGTAACACAAACTATTTGGCCCTTTTGGCCGTGTCTGCATCCGGATCATCCGTGCGAATAGAGCTGCATGTAATGCTTTAGTACCTCCCAAAAATACATCCTGGGTAAGTCGAGACTCCCATTTGAATCGTGCTATCATTTTTTTAGACCGTTGTTTGCAAGCTGCCAAACATCGTGAACGACGGCCTTCAGAAGAACCTGCAGAAGTATATGCAGCAGAATCTGCACACGATTGCACGATACTTGAGGAAAGGATTTGAACTCGATGATCCAGGAAAAATACGCCAACATGCTGAACATGGCCGAGGTTTCGACCCCGGACCGAATGTTATATCCTTTTGATATCTTTCGCCAGCTTAGACAAGAAACGCCAGTGCGCTACGACAGCAGCCGAAACTGCTGGGACGTCTTCCGCTATGAGGATGTGCAGCGCATTTTGAAGGATCCGAAAACATTTTCCTCCGAGCGTGGAGCAGGCGCAGGCGGCTCCATTCTGTTTATGGATCCGCCCAAGCATAAGCAAATGCGCGACCTGGTCAGCAAAGCGTTTACGCCCAAGGCGATCCAAGAGCTGACCCCCCGTATCCAGTCCATCGCCGAGCAGCTGCTCGATTCGGTAACGGATGGAGCCATGGACATTTCCGGCGAATTCGCGACTCCGCTGCCGGTCATCGTCATTGCCGAGCTGCTGGGTGCTCCGAAGGAAGACCGGAACAAGTTCAAGCACTGGTCCGATATTCTCGTGGAAAGTGCCGACGACCTCACCGACGAAGCATTCCAGCGGATTACCGACAAGCGGATGAAAGCGATGGGAGAGCTGTCCGATTATTTTAAGGGAATTATGGCGCAGCGGGCTGAAGAGCCGCAGGAAGATCTCGTAACTGCTCTCCTGAACGCTGAAATTGAAGGAGAGAAGCTGTCGGAAAGGGATATCATCAGCTTCTGCGTGCTGCTGCTGGCTGCAGGAAACGAGACGACGACGAACCTGATCACCAATGGCGTGCGCGTGCTGACCGAAAGACCGGAGCTGCAGGAGCAGCTGTATCAAGCGCCGGACCTCATACCTTCCTTTATTGAAGAAGTACTGCGCTATTACCCGCCGATCATCGCGATCGGACGCAAAGCCGCGGAGACGGTACAAATCGGAGAGCATACGATGGAGCAGGGAGCACAGGTCATTTCCTGGGTTGGGGCCGCCAACCGCGACGAGTCCCGGTTCGACGACCCGGACGGCTTCCGAATAGACCGCAAACCGAACCCGCATATGACGTTCGGCTTCGGTATCCACTTCTGTCTTGGGGCTCCACTGGCCAGGCTGGAAGGGAAAATTGCGTTTCAGGCACTCCTCGACAGATTCAAGGATCTGCGCAGAGCCGAGGACGCTGAACTCCAGCCGATCCAAAGCTCCTTTGTCTTCGGCGTCAAAAATTATCCGATCGCGATGAGCCGCAGATAGAGTCAGGTATCCTTAGGAGTGCTCCTACATTGTTTCAAAGAGTATAACCGGCATGGGGATCTGACAGATTCCATTTTCGGGAGCTGTCCATATTTCTTGGAGGCTCCCGGATATGCTAGAATAGAAAATAGCAGCTTGTACATAAGCATGATGATCTAAGGCATCCCTTTACTGCGATGGTTCCAGGAACAGCATTTGCAGGGAAGAACGGATGCCTTTTTGCGTAAGCCCGCCGGGATGATCATTTCGTTTTACCGAAGTATAAGGAGTTGAGCGCCCGTGGAAAGGCAAGTCGAAGAATTGTGGCACCAGGTCCTGTCCATGATTCAAAAGAAGATCAGCAAGCCCAGCTATGATACGTGGCTGAAATCGACGAAGGCCGTCAGTTTGCAGGATAACGTCCTGACGATCAGCACGCCCAACACGTTTACGCAGGAATGGCTGGAGAATCGGTATACCAAGCTCATTTTGACAGCGGTTCGCGAATGCATGGATGCTCAGCCTGAGCTTCATATCATTACCCAGGATGAGCTGGAGACCGAGAGAAGATCCGCATCACCCGAACCGGCTGCCCTCATAGAGGATAATATCCTGAACGATCCAGCTTTTGCCGCCATGCTGAACCCAAAATACACCTTCGACACGTTCGTCGTCGGACTCGGCAACCGTTTTGCCCATGCAGCTGCGCTGGCTGTAGCCGAGGCGCCGGGCAAGGCGTATAACCCGCTGTTTTTGTACGGCGGCGTCGGTCTGGGGAAAACCCATTTGATGCAGGCGATCGGCCACTATGTGCTGGAGCACAATCCGCAGGCGAAGGTGCTCTATTTATCCTCCGAAAAATTCACCAACCAGTTTATCAATGCCATCATGAACAACCGCGGCGAAGCTTTCCGTAACAAGTACCGCAACATCGACGTGCTTCTGATCGACGACATCCAGTTTATCGCCGGCAAGGAGCAGACACAGGAAGAATTTTTCCATACCTTCAACGCCCTGAAAGAAATGGGGAAGGCGATCATCATTTCCAGCGACCGTCCGCCCAAGGAAATCCCCACCCTGGAGGAACGACTGCGTTCTCGCTTTGAATGGGGACTCATCACGGATATTCAGCCCCCGGATCTGGAGACCCGGATCGCTATTCTGCGTAAGAAGGCGAAGGCGGAGCATCTCGACATTCCGAACGAAGCGATGGTATACATCGCCAGCCATATTCATACGAACGTCCGTGAGCTCGAAGGGGCTCTCATCCGCGTCATCGCTTATTCCTCGCTTGTGAATCAGGACATCACCGTGCATATGACAGCCGAAGCATTAAAAAATATGATCTCGCAGTCCCGTCCCCAAATGATCTCGATCCAGGACATTCAGGAGCGGGTGGGAGATTATTATGGTTTGCGCATCGAGGATTTTAAAGCACGGAAACGGACAAGGGCCGTGGCTTTTCCCCGGCAAATCGCCATGTATCTGTCCAGGGAGCTGACCGATTACTCGCTGCCCAAAATCGGGGAAGCTTTTGGCGGCAGGGACCATACGACCGTCATCCACGCCCATGAAAAAATCGCCTCGGTTATTCGTGAGGACCAGGAGATTCATCAAATCGTAAGCCGGTTGTCCGAGAACATTAAAAGCCGCATCCAACCGCGCGTGTAGCCTGTTACTTTTTATACCCGTATAATCTGAACCTGTCTGCCTCAGACCCTCCTTGGTAAGATAACGGCATAAAACATCTACCAGGGAGGTTCTTTATATGAAATCCATCGTCATTGAAAGAGCGGGCGGAACAGAAGTGCTTAAGGTCAGGGAAATGCCGGATCTTGCGCCAAGATATGGGGAAATGATCGTGGACGTGGCGTACGCAGGCGTCGGGCTCGTGGATATTTTGATCCGCAAAGGCGGATTTACGGAGCTGTTTCCGTTTCCGGTGATTCCGGGGCTTGAGGTGTCCGGATTCGTCCGCTCAATCGGGGACGGAGTTGAAGGGTTCCGGATCGGCCAGCCGGTCGCTTCCATGAAGCTGCTTGAGCTTGGCGGATACGCTACCCAGGCCAGAGTGACGCCGCAGCTTACGGTTCCGCTCGATTCACTCGGAGGAGATCTCGATATGGCCGAGGCGGCAGCCTCCATCGTCAACTTGACGACTGCCTACTTCGCGGTCAAGCAGGTGAACCGGATGAGGCAGGGGGACACGGTGCTGGTTCACGCCGCCGCAGGCGGACTCGGCAGCTTTCTGGGGCAAATCGCCAAGCGCTTTGGCGCTGGGAAGGTGCTGGGGACGGTGGGTTCGCCGGATAAAATCAAGCTGGCCGCATCTCTCGGATACGACGAACTGCTGCTGCGCTCCGATTTTGTGAACGAAGTGAAGCGGATCGCGGGAGTACAGGGGGTCGACGCCGTATTTGACCCGGTTGGCGGCGAGACGCGGGCACGCAGCCTTGATCTCCTGAAACCGCTCGGGCAAATCGTCGCTCTGGGCAACGCCAGCGGCGGCGAGCTGGCGCATCAGAGCAACGAGATTTGGCTCGGCAACCAGAGCATCGCCGGCTTTAACTTGGGGGCGTATGCCCTGTATGATCCGGTTGGCGTGGGGCAGGCGGCCAGAGAAGCGCTGCAGATGCTCGCCAGCAGAGAGGTCTGCTCGGAGGTGCACGGCATTTACCCGATGGAGGACGCCATTGAGGCGCATCGTCTGCTCGAAAGCGGCCAAACCACGGGCAAACTGGTACTGCAGATGGGCTAAGCGAGGCAGGTCCTTGCTCTCGCGTTCTATGCCACAGGTTTTGTCAGACTACAGCCTATGAAGAGTCCCTTGCCTGCCTGAAAGTCTGCATCTGCAACCGTTTATATGAGCCTCTTGCCCGCTTGAACGCGGAACGGAGGCTTTCTTTTACGGCGGGAGGGGTGGTATCATTTGAATCGTGGAGTTTATGGAACGTTGTACATCTCGGAGGTGCTGCTAACATGATGCAAACCCGGAATCTGCTCGGGGAATTTTTGAAATCGCGCAGGGAAAAGCTTCAGCCGGCGGACGTCGGGGTTAGCGGGGGATACGGCAGAAGAAGGACTCCTGGACTTCGCCGTGAAGAGGTGGCGGAAATCGCTAATGTCAGCACTACCTGGTACACATGGCTGGAGCAGGGGAGAGACGTGGCCGCTTCCAGGGAAGTCATGGAGAACATCGCCAGGGCGCTGCTCCTGTCTCCCGACGAGAAGCTGCATGTCATGCGGCTGGCGGGATTCGGCGATCTTCCGGACTGGTCCGCGCCGGCGGCCGTCCCGCCGTTGGAGCCAGGACTGCAGAAAATTATTGATCAGCTGCGCTATCCCGCCATCTTGGTCAACCGCCGGACCGAAATTATGGCTTGGAACCGCCAGGCTCCCCGGCTGTTGTATGACTTTCTGGAAGATCCGATAATGGGCCGCAACATGGTCTGGTCCATCTTCATGAATCCGTATTTACGGGAACGCGTCCTGAACTGGGAGGAGTTTGCTGCATACAGTGCTGCCATTCTCCGTGCTTACCATGGCCAATCAAAGGGGGACCCGTGGTACCAGGCGTTTGCCCAGAAGTTGTCCGAAGTAAGCCCGGAATTTAGGGCGCTCTGGGACTCACACGATGTACGGGAGAAGCAGGTGCAGCCATTCGTGCTGAACCATCCGGACCTTGGGCCGTTATCCTTTGAAATCAACACGTTTGCCCATATTAATGGAAATGAAGACCTGCACTGCTGCGTCTATTCTCCGCTGGCCGGAACCGGAACCGAGGAGAAGCTGGATCTGGACGCGCAAAAAACGCCGTAGCCGGACGACCGGCTGCGGCGTTTTTAAGAGATATGAAAGTATAAACTTCCGAGGTTAAACATCCTTATTTCGCTAGAAAAACTTCCTCTAAAAGCGGTCTGTCTCCTTTGAATGTACGTCGACCGGCTACATCGTGTGAATCCGGGCGGCAGCCCCGATGCTCAAATGCTCTTGATCCAGCTGATGGCAGCGGGCCGTTACGGCAAAAGCGCCGATCGAAAAAGCCAGTGCCGCCCACGGTAAATAAGCCAAACCGATGCTGTCGACGACCAGGCTGCCAAGCAGGGAGCCACAGGCGATGCCAAGGTTGGAGGCCACCGGCATCAGGGTCGAGGCAAAGTCCTTGGACCCGCCGGCCGATGCGTCGGCGAGATCGATTAGATACAACTGAACGGCGGCGCTCAGGGCGTAGGAGAACAAGGCAATGAGCATCAGGCAGAGAACGGCAGCCCAGGTGAAGCTCAGGGTCAGGGCAAGGGCCAGCATCATCAGGCTCTGAACGATAAATACAATTTTGAGCTTGGACCTCGAATCCCCTTCGGCTACCTTGGCTCCGATCCAATTGCTCAGGATGGTCAGGCCGCCATAACCGAGCAGCACAGCGCTTGTCCACTGCTTCGGAATGCCGAGCACGTTCTCAAGAATCGGTGTGATATAAGTATAGACGATAAAGACCGAACCCACGCCGAGCACTGGAATCAAGAAAGCCATCCGGATGCGGCGGTTTGCGAACAAGGCGAACTGCTGTTTCATGGAGCTGACGCTGACGGTATCGCTTTTCGGCAGAACCGAAGCGATGATGAACAGCGGAATGATGCCCACGGCGGAGGTGACAATGAATGCCGCCCGCCATCCGAGCAGCTGGCCGATATAGGTGCCGACCGGCACGCCCAGGACGTTGGCGATCGAGAAGCCGCCGATGATCCATGCAACGGCGCCTGCTCGGCGGGAAGCCTGGATGTGTTCGCTGGCCGCGGCAATGGACAGTGACAAGGTCAACCCGCACAAAATGGCTGTGATGACCCGGATCACAAACATCAGGGCGAAATTGCCGGCGAAAATCGTCAGGGCGTTCAGCACCAGCAGTACTGCATAACCCGACAATATGGTCACATGCCGGGGGATGCGTCCCAAGAGGCTGACGGCAAACGGTGTGCCGACCGCATAAGCGATGGCGAAGCTGGATACAAGGATGCCGGCGGCCGCCAGGGATACGCCCAAACTGACGCTGATATCCTTCAGCAGGCCGACGATAACGTATTCGGTCGTCCCCAGCACGAACGCGGCAAAGGTGAAGGCAAAGATCAGAATGGTTTCTTTTTTAGTTGTCATGGTTCTCTCTTCTCCTGGTAGTCTGTTTTTTTCTTTGATCTTACAGGATGAAAGGCTTTTCAAGTCAATAAAAAAATTGTCGAATGGTGCGGTAGGCTGAAGGAGCCTCGCTTAAAAGCATGCTATAATGAAAGGAAAAAGCAGGTGGACGGATTTGACGAATCATACAACCAGACCTTGGCGCGCCGATAAGCTGTCGCGTTTAGGTTCCTCTATTTTTGCGGAGGTGGCCGCTTGGAAGAAAGAAGCCGAAATGGCCGGTCGTGACCTGATTGACCTAAGCATCGGCAGCCCGGATCTCGGACCCACGGATGCGGTGCGCCGCGCCCTAAACGAAGCTGTGCTGGACGAAAAAAACTATACATATCCCGGCTCGGCGGGAAGCGATGCGTTCCGGGAGAAATGTGCCGCATGGATGGAGCATCGCTTCAATGTGCGCCTGGATCCGAAGGCGGAAGTGCTGTCCCTCATGGGTTCGCAGGACGGGCTGGCGCATTTGGCCCAGGCGATCTGCAATCCCGGCGACCTGGCGATCGTCCCGAATCCGGGATATCCGATTTATGCCGGTTCGCTGGCCATTGCAGGCGTGAAGTCCTATGAAATGCCGCTTCGGGAAGAGCACGGCTTCCTGCCCGATTTGGAGAGCATCCCGGACGAAATTTGGGAGCAGGCGGTATTTATCCTATTGAACTTCCCTGGTAATCCGATTGCGGCAACGGCGGATCGGCCGTACTTTGAACGGCTTGTCGCCTTGGCTCGAAAATGGAACGTGCTGATCGTCCATGATCTGGCCTATTCGGAAATGGGCTTTGACGGTTACCGGCCGCCAAGCATTCTGGAAATCCCGGGTGCAATCGAAACGGCCGTCGAGTTCCATTCGTTCTCCAAGAGCTTTAATATGGCGGGCTGCCGGATCGGATTTCTGGCCGGGAACCGCGATGTCCTCGCTTCGCTGCTGGAGCTGAAGAACAACATCGATTACGGCGTCTTCGGACCGATCCAGACGGCGGCGATCGCTGCGCTGGAGCAGGCGATGGACCCCTTCCGGCCTGCGGCTGGGGTGGCCGGTTTGTACGAACGCCGCCGGGACGCGCTGATTGATGCGCTCGCGCGGGAGGGCTGGGTGGTACCCAAGCCGAAGGCGACGATGTTTGCCTGGGCGAAGCTGCCGGCGGCTTTCCTGGAAGGCGCTGAGCCTTGGAGTTCCCGGCAGTTTGCCCGGGAGCTGCTGCTGGGAACAGGGGTGGCCGTGATCCCAGGGGACGGATTTGGTTCGGAAGGGGAGGGTTATGTGCGGATCGCCCTTGTTCAGGAGGAGGCGCGTCTGCGTGAAGCGGCCGCGCGGATCGGACAATTTATTACGATGCATGGAAAAGAAACAAGCATGTGACATACCGGGCCATGACAGAAACAACCCTGCTCTTGTGAGCAGGGTTTATTTGTTTATTGATTAAAAACTAAAAATCGATTTTTAATTCCTACTTGACAGGTGAGATTAATTGGTTTAATCTTACGTCAAGGAAATCGATTAACATTCATTTAATGAGTGGTCATTATTTTAACATTAAACTAAATATCAGCCGATTGGTCCACCAAAGGCTCCTGTAATCCATACCGCTTCTTGCGGCGATGGCATTCGGGGGCCTTTTTGTATATCAGCATGCACGTTGATACGGATGGCTGCTACTCCATGGGGAGAGCAATGGTGGTGGTTGATGAATGGTGAAAGGAGAGATATGGAAGAGAAGCAGTGGCTTCTGATGGAGGAAGCCGATTGGCATTTTCGCAGGCTGGTTCGGAGATTCGTCAAGGAACGTGACAAAGTATCGATTGAAGGCGTGTCCCTGCCCGGGATGCTCGTGCTGAACGCGATTCTGCATGAAGGCGAGCAGAAGCTTGGGGATCTGGCCGAACGGCTGGATTTCACCACAGGCGCGGTGACCGCTGTTTGCGACAAGCTGGAATCGCTCGGCTTCGCACAGCGAAAGCGCCTGGAGACCGATCGCAGATCGGTTGTCCTGGACATTACAGATAAGGGCAGGGACATGCTTGTACGCAACCGGGACGCAGGTACATACATGATTGAACGCATCTTTGGAGGCTTTACGGCCAAGGAACTAGAGGAACAAATCGTGAATTTCAAAAGACTCTACGAGCATTTGGAAGGCTTTGCCGACGCCGTGCTGAAGCAGGCACATCCACCGGAGAACGCCGAGGAGCCGTCTCCCGGCCACCGGAAGGCAGCGCAGAGACCGAACCGATTTATTTCATATTAAAATCATTGTGAGCAGGGAAGGGAGACAGATCATATGGGACATCCAACCATTTATCCGACAGGAACGACCGTTTACCAACCAGGAAAGGCATGGAGCGGTTACACCATCTACCAGGCAGCTGACACCGGGGCACTGCTGATCGACATGAACGGCAGAGAGGTGCATTTGTGGAAGGGGCTGCGCGGTTTCCCGAACAAAATATTCCCTGGAGGCTATGTGCTGGGCAGCACTGCCGAGCGGGATCCCAAATATGGTTTTCAGGACGAAGCCAATCTGGTACAGGTCGATTGGGATGGCAATGTCGTCTGGAAATTCGACCGGTACGAATGGATTGAGGATCCGGGTCATCCCGCGCAGTGGATGGCACGCCAGCATCATGATTACCAGCGGGAAGGCAATCCGGTCGGATATTATGTGCCTGGTGCCGATCCGAAAGTCGGTTCAGGCAATACAATCATTCTCGCGCATAAAAACGTCAACCGTCCCGAAATTTCGGACATCGAGCTGCTGGACGACACGATCATCGAAGTGGATTGGGAGGGCAATGTCGTCTGGGAATGGGCCGTCAGTGATCACTTTGAAGAACTTGGATTTGACGAAGCGGCGAAGGAGGCGCTGTACCGGGACCCGAATACCCGGGCGTTCGGCACCCATTCCGGAGATTGGATGCATATCAACTCTGTTTCGGTGCTCGGTCCGAATAAGCACTATGATGCAGGCGACGAGCGCTTTCATCCGGACAATCTGATATGGGACGCGCGGGAATCCAACATTATCGCGATCATCGATAAACGGACCGGGAACATCGTATGGAAGCTCGGCCCGGACTATTCCGGAGAAGACACCAAACATATCGGCTGGATTATCGGCCAGCACCATGCCCATCTGATTCCGAAGGGATTGCCGGGAGAGGGCAATATTCTGGTATTCGATAACGGAGGCTGGGGCGGCTATGGCAGCCCGAACCCCGAATCACCGGATGGCGTCAAGGTGGCGCGCCGCGACCATTCCCGGATTCTGGAGATTCACCCGATTACGCTGGAGATCGAATGGCAGTACACACCGACTGAAGCCGGATTCCAGGCGCCATTGGACTCTTACCGCTTTTATAGCCCTTATATCAGCTCGGCGCAGCGTCTGCCTAACGGCAATACGCTGATTACCGAGGGAGCGGACGGAAGAATTTTCGAAGTCACGCGGGAGCATGAACTGGTGTGGGAATACATCTCTCCTTATAAAAACTCCAGAAACGCGAATATGGTTTACCGCGCTTACCGCGTACCTTATGAGTGGATCCCGCAGCTGGAAAAGCCGGTGGAGACGGAAATCGCTCCGCTTGATGTAGCCGATTACCGGCTGCCGGGCGCTGCGCCGCGTGGAGCCGTGACCGCAGTCGAAGTTGAGGGTACTGTATCCTATGGCGATGGAGCCTTCTGCGTAGCGACCACGGACGAAGTCGTCAGGAAGGAACGGGATCAAGATGAGTAGGCATGTGTTTCGACGCATCAGCGTAATGACCGCAGCCGTCCTGCTCGTTTCTGTGCTACTCACCGCATGCGGAACCGCCTCGGGAAAAGACAGCGGGCACCAGCTTAAGGTGAAAATCGCCGATATTTCCACCAACCCGATTTTCCGGGTCGCCGTGAAAAAAGGATTTTTCGAAAAACACGGCATTGATGCGGAGCTGGTCAACTTCGCCACGCCGGCCGAAGGGGTCAACGCCCTGTTCATCAAGCAGGTGGATATTGCCTTTGGCGCAGACTTCCCGCTGTTGAATGCCGTCAGCAAAGGCGACTATGCGATCTTTGCTTCCTCCGGAACGGCAACGGATCTGAGCGCAAGCGAATGGAAGATGTTCGCCCGTAAAGAGATTGCCGGCCCCGCCGACCTGAAGGGCAAGAAACTGAGCTACTCGCGTGGAACGTTCATTCCTTATTTGTGGGACGTTTATTTGCAGCAAAACGGCATTGCCTTGAAAGACGTCACGCTGGTCGGGCAGGGAGGATTTGACGAAACGTATGTGGCGCTGAAAAAGGGCGAGATCGACGCGGCCTGGGTGTACGGCTCGGTGCTGAACGACAAGTTCGCCGCACTGTCCGAAGCGCATGAGCTGTCGGATATGTCCCAGACGCCTGTCCGGCTCGGCACAGGTCTGATCGCCGGCACCAAACTGATCCAGGACCACCCGGACGAATTGGTCGAACTGCTGAAGGCGCTTGACGAAACATCCGACTACGTCCAGGCACATCCGGACGAAACAGCTGACATTATGTATGACGAAGTGAAGCAGCCGAAAGAGGCCACGCTTAAGGATCTGCCGAAAAATCCTTGGAAGATCGGCTTCACCCAGCAGGCCTACGACGGGCTGGCCGGCCAGAAAAAATATATGGTGGATACCGGCATTATTGAAAAGGATTTTAACCTGAACGACAAGCTGAATTTGGACCTGGTGCGCAAAGCGTTCCCGGACCGCGTGCTTGAGTTGAAATAAGGAGGCTGGGATGATGGGGGCAGTAACCAGACCAAACGAGATTTATATTGAGCGCTTGAATAAAAGCTATAGTCAACAGCAGACGGCGGGGGATCTGCATTATATTATCCAGGATGTCGATCTGGTCGTGAAGGGAGGAGAATTTTTCGTTCTCCTCGGCCCTAGCGGCTGCGGTAAGTCGACGCTGCTCAGCCTGATCGCCGGGTTCGTGTCGAAAACCTCGGGGCATTTGCGGGTGGGCGAGAAAGAGGTGGATCGGCCTGGCCAGGATCGGGCCGTCGTCTTCCAGCAGGCCGATTCCTCGCTCTTCCCCTGGCTGACCGTCAGGGAGAACGTGGAGTTCGGCCTGCGGATGAAGCGCATTCCCGCCGCCCGGCGCAAGGAAATCTCCGATCGTTTTATCGGCATGGTTGGACTCAAAGGGCATGAAAATAAATTCCCCCGCGAGCTCTCCGGCGGGATGAAGCAGCGGGTGCAGTTGGCGAGGGTGCTGTCCAACGATCCCGGCATTCTGCTGATGGATGAGCCGTTCGGCGCGCTGGATGCGATGACCCGACGAACGATGCAGCGCGAACTGGTAAAGATCTGGCAGGAAACCGACAAGACGGTGATCTTCGTCACCCACGACATACAGGAAGCGCTGCTACTTGGCGGAAGGATCGGTATTATGTCCGCCGGACCCTCTTCGCGGATCACCGATATTTACGAGGTGCCGCTGGCGTACCCGAGAGATTTAGCCGCGCCGGAATTCCATGACCTGTACAATCGCATTCAGGCCCATTTTGACGAATAGAATCCGATCGGAGGAATCACCATGAGCAAGAAAATAAAGAAAGGACCGCTTCAAGTGCTGTTCTGGATCGCTTTGATCATCATCTGGCAGCTGGTCTCGCTTGTATACGGGCCGGAGATTCTGCCAGGCCCGATTTACACGGCGAAAGGCGGATACGAGCTGTTGATGGACGGCACACTTCTGCAGTACATTGGCATCAGCGCCTATCGTGTCCTTCTCGGATGGACGCTCGGCAGTTTGGTGGCGGTGCCTATCGGGATCATCATCGGTAAAGTCGGATTCATCCGTACCTTCGCCGAGCCGTTTTTGAACTTTATCCGATTTATTCCGCCGATCGCGTTCATCACGCTGTTCCTGGTCTGGTTCGGCATCGGCGAAACGTCTAAAGTTATGCTGATCATGTACGCGACATTTTTTATCGTCATTCTGAATACGTTCACCGGCGTTCTCTCCGTCGAGGAGGATAAAATTCGTTCGGCCCGCAGCATGGGAGCCTCCGAATGGCAGATCGTCGTTCATGTCATCATCCCGGCAACGGTTCCGTACATCTTTACCGGCATCCGGCTGGCCATGGGCACATCCTTTATGGCCATCATCGGAGCTGAAATGATCGCTTCCAATGAGGGAGTCGGGTATCTGATCTGGAACTCGCGTCTGTTTTTCCGGACGGATTGGATTTTCGTAGGTCTGATTTGCTTAGGGCTAATGGGCTTCCTGACGGATCGGGCAGTTGGACTGCTCGGGCGCAGGCTGCTCGCGAGATACGGTGTGGTAAGTACGACGTCTTTGAAGCGGTAGGAGACGGGACGGAGAGTCATAGGACAAAGATTTAAATATCATCGTAAAACGAGGCGAACCGCAGTGGCGGTCCGTCTCTTTGGTTTATCACCGCTCAGCTTGAGGAAGAGAATTGCATTCCGCTTCGTTATCCCCTATACTTCTTAGATAGTGATCAATTACTTACTAATCTGCGTCATGAAAAGGAGTTATGCGCCATGGCAAGAGATGCGTCTACTTCGGTCAACCGAAGAACAGATATTATATCGGCCGCCATCGAGGTTTTTGCCGAAACTGGCTATTACCGGGCCACCACAGCACAGGTTGCACAGCGGGCCCACATTTCGCAGCCTTACGTCTTTCGTTTCTTCTCAACGAAGGAAGCGCTGCTGCTTGCGGCTCTGGAAGTGTCCTGGTCCCGGATGATCGAGTCGTTTCAGCAAGTCGTGAAGTCGGCGTCGCCGGAGCGGCTGGAAGCGGAGCTGATTACGGAATACGAGAAAATCATGGAGAACCACCGGAACGAGATTCTGCTGCAGATGCAGTCCCAAACGATTCAGGAAGAAGCGATCCAGGAAGCGATGAGAAACGGATTCCGGGAGGTTCGTCAAATCGTACTGCAGGCATTTCGCGAGGCGGGGATTCCACATCCCGAAGAAAGAACGATGCTCTTTTTGGCCAGAGGGATGCTGTGCAACGTAGCGGATGCGATCAGTTTGCCCGAATTAAAAGAAAGATAAGGGGACGAGAGAGAGGTCTCCTTATCAAAAAGGATTTTTTTGACGATTAGTTATTGACCAATCACTAACTGAATGTTATGATGAGTTCAAATTAGTGATTGATCAATCACAAAACAAAACAGAGAGGACGATTTCATATGACGATAAACCAAGCGATGGTGGTTGGAGCCACAGGCGGAACAGGTGCAGCCATTACAGAGGAATTGGTAAAGCGGGGAATTCCAACGATTGCGTTCGGGAGATCACGCCAAAAGCTGGAGCAGCTCGCCGGCAGATTGGGAAACCCGGTGCATTTGAAGCTAGCCATGGGAGATGCCATGCGGCCTGAGGAGATCATCGCGCAAGCTGGGGATGCAGACGTCATGTTTCATTGTGCGAACGTACCTTACCATGAGATGGCCAGCAAGCTGATCCCGCTTGGTGAATCCGTAATGGAGGCGGCAGAACAGCTCGCTATCAAAGTGGTTGCGATTGATGGGATCTATCCTTATGGAAGAAGGCAGTCCGACCCGGTCACCGAAGAGCATCCGAAACAGCCGCATACGAAGAAAGGGAAGGTTCGTTTGGACTTTGAACGCATGCTGTTCGGCAAGCGCTGGAAAAAGGCAAGGATTATGATCGTCCGTCTGCCGGATTATTATGGGCCAACAGCGAATGAAGCGTCCTATCTGGGTTCAACGCTTGAAGCAATTGCGGCTGGCAAAATGGCCTTTTTCATCGGTAATATGACCGTTCCCCGCGAATATGTCTACTTGCCGGACGCCGCCGCCATGATTGCCGAAGTGGCTGGTCATGACGCAGCTTACGGTCAAAACTGGAACATTCCAGGGGGCGGGCTGATATCGGGACGGGAGATCGTGCGGATCGCGAGAGCGGCCAGTGGAAGCAGCAAACCGGTCATTCCGTTGAAGAAAATCGGATTATCTCTGCTAGGATTAGGCGTGCCTGTGATGAAAGAGGTCGTCGAGATGCTATACCTGACCGAGGAACCGCTGACGCTGAGCGGAGCTAAGTACGAAAAGTGGATCGGCCCGATTATCGCAACACCGTTCGAGGAAGGCATTACCGCGACGGTCAAAGCACTGCAGCAGGCGAACACCGCAGCATCGGTCCAGACATCACAGACGGCTAACTCTAGAACAGTTTAAGTGCTTGTTATTGATTAATCACTAATCAAACAAAAGGCGTCCATGTTAGCAGGGGGTAGTTCATGTTTACGATTGCTCCGGAATTGCTTATAATGGATCGCAAAGTTAGGCGTATCAGAATATTAACGTCTACCGTACAAACGGAGACCTGTTGGCCCATTCAGCCGATAGGTCTCCTTGCGTTTTTTGAGACAGCGAAAGGGAGGTCCATATGGAGCGGAAAAAATTTTCGGAATACGATCGAGGGGAGTATGACGTGTGGATTCAACGCGCTTCCCACGGAAAGCACAACCTGTTCGAAGAACATCTTCATGATTTCGTTGAGCTTATTTATGTTGTCCAGGGACAAGGCATGCATCGGATCAACGGAACGAATTATGCGCTGAACACCGGGGATGTGTTCTTGATCATGCCAGGGGAAAGCCATCATTTTCCTGATGCCCCAAATAGTCATCTTGAAATCGTGAACTGCTTGTTCCGGCAGGAGACGATTCCTGTATATTTGCCGAAAGGCTTGAACGTTCTGACGGACCTTCCCTTTATTAGGCCATTTTGCGGTAGCGGCGAACGCCCTCCGAGAAAACTGTCCTTGACTTCGGCGGAATCGACGGAGGTGCTTGGCCAGTTGGAAGCAATGCTTCAGGAATTAAAGACAGGCGCCCCAGGCGCCAACGTAATCGCTGTCCAATTGCTCGTGCATTTGCTCATCCGGCTGTCGCGAATCTTACTGCGGCAATCTCCCGATATCTCCCGCACTAAACCTGTGCCGATCCAGCACGAAATTTTGGTTCGAAAGGTGATTGCGTATCTCGAGCAGCACTTCCACCGGAAGCTGTCCATCGAGGAACTCGCCCGGGCGTTCACGATAAGCGGCAGGCATTTGTGCCGTGTATTTCGCGAGCAAACGAACCGAAGTATTCATGAAACGCTAATGCAAATCCGGGTCGAGCGAGCGAAGCAGATGCTGGCGGAAACGAACCGCAGTGTGGACTCGATCGCATCGTTCGCAGGCTTTAGCGACTCTTCGCATTTTAACCGTACATTTGTCAGACTAGCGGGCTGCACGCCAAGCAGATACCGAAAGGAATGCTTGTGGAAAACGATTTATTAAAGAAGCAGGCACGATCTCTGCAGGACAGCCAGTGACGGTCCTTGGCTCAAAGAGTCAATTATCTGTCCCGATTATACAATTACCAAGTCCCATTTTAAGCTAAGATGATTTCATAAATCATACTAAACAAGGGTGAATTCTTAGTTATAAAAGGGAGAGGGATAACGGATGAGAGTAAAGCCACGCCTGTTCTTTCAAATTTTCATGTGCACGGTCCTGGTGTCATTGTCTGCTTGCGGGAGGTCTGCGGGCTCTTCGAATGACGAAGCCGGTGGGCAAAATTCAAAAGGCGCTCCCGAGCGTGCCGAAATCAGCATTATGACCATAACGCCCAGCACACCTCCGGCATCCGATGATAATGTCATCAAGCGGGAAATTGAAAAGCTGACGGATTCAAAGCTGGACATTCAATGGATTTCCAACAATGTGTATGATGATAAATTGAACATTACACTCGTCTCAGGCGAGCTGCCTGATTTGACTTATATCAGCGACCCTTTCGGGCCGTCTTTCCGGAATCTGGTCAAGCAGGGGGCCATTTGGGACATAACACCGTATTTGAAGGATTACCCGAATTTGCAGAAGGGAGTCCCTGAAGTTGCGTGGGAGCTTACCAAAATGGAGGATGGGAAAAATTACGGCATTCCCCGTGGACGCGATGCGAATGACGTATCCTTCCTGATTCTCCGCAAGGACTGGCTGGATAAGCTGGACCTTCAGCCTCCGAAAACGACGGAGGAGCTGTACGGTGTACTGAAGGCATTTGCCGAAAAGGATCCCGACGGCAACGGAAAAGCCGATACGTTCGGACTGTCCGCTGGGATTGATACGCTGACAGGCACGTTCCGTGAAATTTTTACCGGTGTGACCGGCTCCTGGAAGGAAGAAGGCGATGGATTGACCTATGCCTCCTTTCTGCCGGAAGCCCGCGAGTCGCTGGCTTATTTAGCTAAGCTATATTCGGAAAAGCTGCTGCCTGAAGACTTGCTAACCTTGAAAACAACGCAGGTGCGAGACTACTACATCGGCAATCGGGCCGGCGGTGTCATCGACAAGACGGGAACCGGGCCCAAGGTTTATTCTCCCGGTTTGAAAAAGCTCGTACCGTCTTACAAGGAAGCGGATTTTTATCCACTGGCTACGCTTAACGGATTTGTCCCGAAAGGGACCGGTTTTAATGGCATTCTGGCCATTCCAAAAACGGTGCCGGAAGACAAACTCAAGCAAATTTTGAAACTAGTTGACACCTGGCTGACGCCGGAAGTATCCGCTGTTCAGCGGTTTGGCATCGAGGGGATTCATTATCGGATAGAAAACGGTGTCAAAATCGTCGATCCGGACAAACTCCTGAAGGACAACGCATCCGACTTCAATCAGATCGTCAATTCGATCGATCCTGCGCTGAATCCCCCGCCAGCCAATCCGGAACTGAAGGAGCTGGAGGACCTGAGAAGCCAGGTGGATGCTCAGCGGAGCAAGGAGAACGTACCGGATATCGGAGTAGGCCTGTACTCCCCAGCGGCGGAAAAGCTGCTGCCGGACCTCGAAAAGCGGATCAGCGACCTGACCGCCAAGATCGTCATCGGCCAAGAACCGCTGTCCGCATGGGATGACTTGGTTGCCAAAACGAAAAGCGATCCGCAGTTCATCCAAGCGACGAAAGAAATGTCAGACGCTTATCGGATACGCAACGGGCATTGATGGGAGGTGGAGTCTTGAATCAAGCGAAAACGATGACTGACAACCATTCTGCATATCGGAACAAGGGCGAGTCCATGTCCAAACGAACGTATTTTCATAGGCTGGTTCGCGATATCGGACGAAACCCGTATCTGTATCTGCTGGCTATGCCCGGCATTCTCTTCTTCATCGTGTTTAAATACATACCGATGTGGGGAACGCTCATGGCGTTTCAGGATTACTCCCCGTTTGCCGGAATGAGGGGGAGCCCCTGGGTGGGGCTGGAGCACTTCCATACATTTTTCGCCACGCCGGATTTTGGTATGCTGCTTCGCAACACGCTGGCGATCAATGTGCTGAACCTGGTCTTCTTCTTCCCGCTGCCGATTGCCCTTGCGCTTTTGTTGAACGAGGTGCGCAGTGGAGGGTATAAGCGGTTGGTGCAGTCTGTATTGTACCTGCCGCACTTTTTGTCCTGGGTGATCATTGCCGGTTTGACGTTCACGCTGTTCGCTAGAGGCGAGGGTCTCGTCAATCACTGGCTGGAGGCAGCGGGGTATGACCGGATCGATTTCCTGACCAATCCCCATAAGTTTTGGATCGTCATTACGCTGCAGTCGATGTGGAAGGACGCGGGCTGGGGGACGATCGTGTTTCTGGCCGCGATGGCGGGCGTGGATCCGCAGCTGTACGAAGCGGCGAAAATGGATGGAGCGGGGAGATTAAGACAAATGTGGCATGTCACACTGCCCGCTTTACGTAACGTCATTGTCGTGCTGCTGATTTTGCGGCTGGGAGATCTGATGGACGTAGGTTTCGAGCAGGTGTTTCTCATGTACAACGGGGCAGTCTCCAATGTTGCGGAAGTGTTCGACACCTACGTCTACCGCATCGGCATTCAGCGCGGAGAGTTCAGCTACAGTACGGCGATCGGACTCTTTAAGTCGGTGGTCGGACTCGTGCTCGTGCTGCTGTCCAACAAGCTGGCCAATAAATGGGGGAATGGTGGGATATTTTAGGATTTTCTGCAGATCGGAGAGAAAAGAATGAGAATTGGATGGAGAAACCAGGCATTTCAAAGCCTGAATGGAGTCGGACTTGGATTGCTGGGGGTGGCGACGTGCTTTCCTATTTATTACGTGCTGGTCGTTTCGCTTGCGGATCCAGCCGAGTTTGCACAGAAACGCTGGCTGCTGTGGCCCGATCACTGGAGTTTCGATGCTTACCGCTACCTTCTCTCAACGGACGCGTTCCTGCGGTCGGTGGGAAACAGCGCTTTTCTTGCGACTGTCGGCACAGCATTATCACTCATTGTGACGGCCATGCTCGCCTACCCGCTGTCACGGCGGAGAATGCGTGGTCGGCGCAAGGTGCTTTTGTTCGTGCTGATTACGATATTGTTCAGTCCGGGACTAATCCCGGCTTATATGCTCGTGCGCCAGCTCGGTCTGATCGACAGCATCTGGGCGCTCATTATCCCGTCGCTGGCTAACGGATGGAGCGTGCTGCTGATGAAATCCTTTTTTGAGAGCATTCCTGCCGATCTGGATGAATCTGCAGCGATGGACGGCGCCAACGATATGCGGATATGGTTTTCCGTCATTCTGCCGCTGTCAATGCCTGCTTTGGCAGCTTTTGGCCTTTTTTATGCAGTAGGGTATTGGAACCAATTTTTTTCAGCACTGATTTACTTGAACGATTCCACCAAATGGCCGATTCAGGTTCTGCTGCAAAATATGCTGCTCAGCGCCAACAACGCGGCTCTCGACGCGTATGATGTGTCCGCTGCGCCTCCGCCTTCCGAAATGCTGAAAATGGCAGCGGTTATCGTGGCGACCGTGCCGATTGTGCTCGTGTATCCGTTTTTGCAAAAGCATTTTGCCAAGGGTGCCATGGTCGGCTCTATCAAAGGATGACCGGCAGAGGTAGGCCGTGCAAATGAAGGGAGGAGTTAGGGTTCAATGGCTTTAACGAAACCGAATATTATATTTCTGATGACCGACCAGCAGCGCTGGGATTGCATCGGGAGATTCAATCAGCATATCAAAACACCGACGCTCGACCGTCTTGCGGACGAAGGGATCGTATTCAGCCAGGCGGTTTGCCAAGCGCCAATGTGCGTTCCCAGCCGCAGTTCGATGATGTTCGGGCTGTATCCTTCGCAAATCGGGGTAAGAACCAACCGGGACGGCCTTGACGACGAGGACGGTTTTCCCATCCCGCCTTTGCCGGAGCTGCTGCGCAGGCAGGGCTACCAGACGGCCGGTTTCGGCAAAACGCACTGGAATCACGGCCGGCGATCCCACCCGTCGGCGCGCGGATTTGAGGTTCGGGCTATCGGGCTCGGCCGGGACAGCGGGCATTACGAAGAGAATGCGCTGATGATGGATGAGGATGATCCGGAAGGATTGAGCGCATATTATGAGGAAACCCGCGATTACGGAAGCGGGGAAGAAAATGTGCTCGGATATATCGGCCGCACCAGCGAAGTGCCGATGCACCGGCATCGTGACGGGTGGGTGGCTGAGCAATGCAAGAAGTTTATCGAGCACGGGCTGGATGGTTCGCGGCCGCTGTTTCTGTATTTGTCGTTTCTAAAGCCCCATGCGGGCTTTAATGTTCCGAAGGAGTTCGAAGACTGGTATCGGCTCGAGGACATTCCGGACATTGAGCAGCCTCCTTGGGAATTAGAACAGGGAACGCATGTGGAAGAAGAGGCTTTGATCCACGGAGAAGGCGGCAGCCGATATTGGGACAGAAGGCAGATGTGGGAACGGATGAGCGTGATGGAGCGCAGGCGGACAACGCTGCGTTACTGGGCCAACTGTTCTTGGCTGGACCATTATTTCGGAGAGGTGCTGGACGGTCTGCGTTCCAAGGGATACCTGGACAACGCTCTGATCGTTTTCGTATCGGATCACGGTGAAATGTTGGGAGAGCGCCGGTTCCGCTTCAGTAAATATTGCTTGTTTGAGAGCAGCGTACGGGTTCCGATGATATTGTCCGGCAGCTGGATTCCCGCTGAAATGCGTGGGATAACGGATGACAGGCCGGCCGAGTTGATCGACCTGGTTCCCACGCTGGCGAAAGCATCGGGAGCCGAACTTAATCCTGTGCTTCCCGGTCTCGACTTGTTAGCAGGCAAGCGGCGCACAGGAACGTTTTGCGAGTTCCACCGGACGACAGATGACGAACGATTCGCCGCTCCGTCCGTCATGTGGCGCAAACGGGATTGGAAGCTGATCATGTCTTTACCAGGGCCACTGGACGATGCAGACTCCAGGCTGAAAGAGCTTAAGGGGGAGCTGTACCATCTGAAGGAAGATCCTGGCGAGTGGTTTAATTTGTACAGAGATGAACGCTTCACGGCGATCCGGGAACAAATGACCTCCGAATTGCTTATGCACCTGGCAATTACGTGGACAAGAGGACCATCGTTTGGACGTGCGGAATTCGGAAATGCTGAATTTTATAGCCCGTCTCTCGAACCGCGATGACATAACCTAAGATCGAGGGCCGCAGATGAAGATAAACCGCACGTTAGCAAAGCTAACTGACGTGCGGTTTTTTGTGTGTCGGAGGGTCTTTATGCAGTCCCGGTCTGCTGTTCAGATTCATTGGCTGCGGGATTCCATCCAATTGAGGACATATGTCCTATCCTATACCGCCGCGGTTGCCTTTTAATAATGACAGAACAATACAGAGGGAGAGGACCTATGAAAGGCATTATATTTGCACTGCTGGGGGGCGCCTGCATTACGCTGCAGGGTGTCGCCAACTCGCGGATCAGCGGGGATATCGGGACGTGGCAGGCCGCGGCGGTAACCCAACTGACCGGCTGTATTCTCGCGTTGATCATCCTGCTGTTTGCACGGGACGGCAGCCGGGAGGGCTTTACAAGCGTCAAGCCGCTGTACCGCATCGGTGGGGCCTTGGGAGCAGTCATCATATTCAGCGAAGTGACGTCGATTCAGACGATCGGAGTGACCTTTACGATTTCCGCATTATTAATCGCCCAGCTCTGCCTGACTTTTATTGTCGATCTGAATGGCTGGTTCGGCATGAAAAAACGAAAGATCAGCCCCGCACAGTTTATCGGGATCGGGATGATGATTGCGGGCGTCGTTATTCTTAAATTTTGACATCGTTGCCGTACGCCATTATGATGGGCCTAAGTTAGAGGGGACGTTCAAGATGAGAGAGATTCAGGACCGCGGGCTGCTGGCGGATTACATGCGCCAATATGAGCTGGAGACGATATTTAACGAACCGTTTAGACCGCATTTATCGCTGTATGGCTTTGACCAGGGAGAATTCATTTGCTCGCAGGGAGCACCTGCGGAATATTTATACGTGCTCGTCAGCGGGAAAATTAAAATCTATACCACCTCACCCGAAGGGAAAACGCTGATCCTTAACTTTATGAAACCGCTGGAAATTATCGGGGATATCGAATACCTCAAGGAAACGGATACGGTCAATACCGTTGAAGCGGTCACGACCGTGCATATGATCGGCATCCACCACCGATGGCTGCGGAAATTTGGACAGGATTACGCTCCTATGCTCCAGTTTCTGCTGGATATGATCACCAATAAGTTTTATATAAAATCCAATTTTCTAAGCCTTAATCTAATGTATCCGGTTGAAGTCCGGCTGGCCAGCTACTTGCTGTCGATCTCTTTCGACGATGCGGATACATCCGGGGAGGAACAGCGGACAGCCATCAACCTGGTGGATGCGGCCAACTTAATCGGGACCAGCTATCGCCACGTCAACCGGGTGATCCAGAAGTTTTGCAAAGACGGACTCGTGGAGCGGGATAAAGGATATATCCGCGTTATAGACAGAAAAGGGCTAAGCGATCTGGCTGGACAAAATATTTATGAAGTCGTAACGAAAGGAGGGGCAAACCAATGATGCTTGGTCTTGTGTTATCACTGATCGCCGGCTCCCTGGTGAGCATGCAGAACATTTTTAACAGCAAAATGAATCAGCGTATCGGCTCCTGGGCGACAACTACGTGGGTGCTGTTCCTCGGGTTTGTCGCATCGTTCGGCATCGGCTTGGCGGTCGAAGGCAAGGGCATGCTGACACTCCAGCATATGCAGCCATGGTACTGGTTCAGCGGCATGATCGGAGTGGGGGTTGTGTTTTGTCTGATGCAGAGCATGAAACTGCTTGCACCCACTTTTGCCATCGCCGTAGTCATGACGTCCCAGCTTGGGTTTGCGCTGATTTGGGACTCGCTTGGCTGGATGGGACTGGAGAAAGTTCCGCTGACTCCGAACAAAGTGATCGGCGTGCTCGTTATCGTGGCCGGAATCGTTGTTTTCAAAATCGGCGAAGGGCGGCTTCCAGCGGGAAAATCTGCTTCCGTTCAAAAAGAGACTGCCGCGTTCGAGCAAGGAAATAGATAAGGAGTGAAGACGAATATGACGACCATGATTGATAAGGTTGCCTGGATTCAGATTCAGGACGGACGGGTACTCTCCGCACGTTCCAAAGGAAAGGACACGTATTATTTGCCTGGGGGAAAGAGGGAACCCGGTGAAACCGATGAGCAGACGCTGATCCGTGAAATCAGGGAAGAGCTTACAGTTGAGATCGATCCGGAGACCCTTGCATTCGTGGGAACGTTTGAAGCTCAGGCACATGGCAAAGCGGAAAATGTGACGGTCCAAATGAGCTGTTACACCGGCGCATATTCTGGCGAGCTCCGCCCATCGGCGGAAATCGAGGAGTTTTCCTGGCTGACCTATGCGGATCGCAGCCGCGTATCGCCAGTATGCCAGCGGATTTTCGACCATCTGCACGAGCGTCAATGGATCTGATCAGGTGTGCCTTGATAAGAAACGGATATTCACAGGAATACGCATTCCTGCCGGGTATCCGTTTTGTTGTGTTGTGAAAGTTACTGCAAATTTTTCATTGTGAAACTAATGGTTTACATTTGGTCCGATTTCATATAATCTAATACGGACAATAATTATCCGCTTTAGTCGGCAAAACCAAATTTTCCGCTCAAATGGGATTGATGGAGACCACATTAATATTGGAGGTGACGACCTATGCATATGAAGACCGGCGTGGAGCAGTGCGTTTATGCGATTTTTCTGCTGAGCATGCTTCCGGACAAGGCGGTTCTGCCCGGCGAGGCGATCAGCCAGCAGCTCGGCACTTCCCCGACGTATTTCCAGAAGCTTTTGCGTAAGCTGGTCAGCGCGGATCTAATCACCTCCGTGCCCGGGGTAAAAGGCGGGTTTAAATTGAAGAAAAAAACAGAAGATATCCGTATCTACGATATTTACATCGCCATTGAGGGGCAGCAGTCCCTTTATTCCTCCAGCGGCATTTTCCGGGATATGCTGGAGCTGCGGGACGATCCCGATCCGTGCTGCCTTCTGGCCAATTTGATGGAAGAAGCAGAATCCGCCTGGAAGAACGTGCTTCAGCGGGAGACGGTAGCTTCCATTTACGACGATGCGCATCGGGAGCGTTACAAACAGAAGATTGAATCGCTAAAGGATTGGGTTCACGAAAAAATGGTCGTATAACATACAAACAAGAAAAGAGGGAAAAGCATGATTACGATTTTAAGCCGAATCAATGAGCTTGCCAAAAAGGAAAAAGAAGAAGGGCTCACCAACGCCGAACGCGTGGAACAGCAATCGCTACGCGAGGATTATCTCCGCGAAATCCGCGGGCAGGTGCTGGGCACGTTCTCCCGTTTGACGGTGGTCGACCCGCTGGGCAATGACGTTACGCCCGAGAAGGTCCGCAAAGTCAAGGCTGAGCAGGAGGAGACGGAAGAGGAAACCCCCGGCGTTGTAAACCGGATTCGCCGCTATTTGGATTAACGGCCGGCGACAGAGACTTTACGCATATGCACTTTTATCGATCACTATCATTCATTTGCATGACAACTTAGATTCAATTGTCCTACCGACATTCATATAAATTTGCAGGAAAGAAGCTGATACCTATGAGCAACCACGATACGAAAACGCTGGATCAGATCAAGTTTTCCGTTCTTGATTTGGCACCCATCGTCAGGGGTGGAACCGCGGCCGAATCGTTTAAAAATACATTGAACCTGGCGCAGCACGCCGAACGTTGGGGCTATAACCGTTATTGGCTGGCTGAGCATCACAACATGCCGGGCATCGCCAGTTCGGCAACGTCCGTCGTCATCGGATATGTAGCCGGAGGGACCCAATCGATCCGCGTCGGTTCCGGAGGCATCATGCTGCCTAACCATGCGCCGCTGGTCATTGCGGAACAGTTCGGTACGCTGGAAGCCATGTATCCGGGGCGGATTGACCTTGGACTCGGACGCGCTCCGGGTTCCGACCAACTGACCGCAGAAGCACTGCGCCGCGATCCGAGCAACGGGCATTATTTTCCGCAGCATGTTCAGGAATTGATGAGCTATTTCGACGAGAAGTCCAAATATAACCGCGTCCGGGCCATTCCGGGGGAAGGACAGCAAGTTCCGATCTGGCTGCTCGGCTCCAGCGATTTCAGCGCTGCTTTGGCTGCCAAGATGGGCCTGCCGTTCTCCTTCGCCAGTCATTTCTCGCCCGATCATACACTGCAGGCGCTGGCCATTTACCGGAGACAGTTTCAGCCGTCTGCGGTTCTGGACAAACCTTACGCCATGGTTGGAGTAAACGTGTACGCGGCCGATACAACGGAAGAGGCGGAGTTTATCGCCACATCGCATCAGCAGCAGTTTCTCAGCCTGATCCGGAATACGCCCGGCCAGCTCGCCCCGCCTGTTAAATCGCTGGAAGGCAACTGGAACGAGTTCGAGAAGGCGCATGTGATGAAACAGATCCTTTCATCGGTCATCGGCAATCCGGAAGAAGTCAAGCAGCAGCTGCAGGCCTTCCTGAATGAGACCCAAGCGGACGAAATGATCGTCAACTCAATGGTCTACGACCCAACGGCACGCCTGCGTTCTTATGAGATCGTGGCCGAAGTCACCGGTATGAAAAAGTGAGAGCTATGAATCGCATATGACTCGTGTAAATCAACGTGATTGAGAAAGGCTGGCCTTATTTATAAGGTCAGCCTTTTTTTTGTCCCGTCGGCTCATGGAATTTTATAATGGAGTATGCTTGAACACGGAAATAAGGGAAGGGTGCAACATTTGCCGCTGCTTTCTCGTTCTTTTAACAACAGAATGAAGGCTCAATCAAAAGTTCCAGCCCATCCAGGCGAAAGGGGAAGACGGCGTTATGATTAAATATGCCATGATCATGCTGCTGCTGCTGGCAGCGGCTTTGCTCAGCGGATGCGAGCATTCAGAGGATACCAAGCCAGCCATTATTTCCGAGGAGCAGGCGGTTCAAATCGTTCAGCAATATGAGGAGCGCAACACCAGGCTTGGTGAGCTTAAAATCGTCGGCGTGGAACACATCGGGCATCAATATAAGGTATCTTGGGAGCGTAAGAGCAACTGCGAGAGCGGAACGCATATTTTGGAGGACCGTAATGGGCAGATCGTGAACAGTACCGTATCGATCTGTTGAGAGCAGGGGGAAGAATCAAAACGGATACGGCTTCAGTACTGGGCATTCCCAGGTGATCGGCTAAAAAAAACGACAGCCTTGTCCGGATGGTGTATAATTTTGGAAATGTTAGGTCTACACCATTTGAAGAAAGGATGAGTGCCATGCGATTTCCTTTTGATAATCCTGTCCGCGAAATCACCTACAAAGTGGTAAAAGACCGGAAGCTGCGTTTGTATGTTTCCGAACCGGACCAGGAGGCGGTAAACAGGCCGGTGATTTTGTTTTTCCAAGGGGGGAGCTTTCAGCCAAATCCGAAGTTCTCGCCGGCTCAATTTCAGCACCAGGCCCATGCTTTGGCATCCTTAGGCGTCGTTTCGATCTGCGTGGACTACAGGACAGGGCGAGATGCTGGATTTACCCCGCTGCAGGCGATTATGGATGTTAAATCGGCCGTGCGGTGGGTGCGTCAGCATGCAGAGGAGCTCGGTGTCGATCCGGAGAAGCTGGCCATATGCGGAGCTTCGGCGGGCGGGTATATTTCCGTATCCTCCATCATGTTCGACCGCTTGAACGACGATTTGGACGATGTGAGCGTGAAGGCCGTTCCCGATAAGCTTGTCATCTTTGCAGCCGGGATGGACGGGGTGGACATTATGTCCCGCCGATACCCCGAGCTGCTGCCTATTGCCGAAGAGATTTCGCCCATACATCACGTGCGGCGCTGCCTGCCGCAGACGCTCTGGGTATGCGGGACCGGCGACGATTTGTATGACCAGAACCGCGGCTTTGTTCAAGAAATGCAGGATGCCGGTAACCCGATTACGTTCAAAACTTATGATGGTATGGAGCATGGCTTTTTTAATTACGGCCGGCACAACAATACCTATTTTCATGAAACCAGGCAGGATATTGAGGGCTTTCTCCGCCCGTGGTTGGAGCATACTGCTGAATAAAAGCTTGAATAACTCTGAAGTTTGGCGCTCAGGCCAGGAACGAAAAACGGTGTGTCGCCGGATTTTATCATGCTGACAGCGGGTCAGAGAATCTCCGAATTGATTTGATGCCAGTCTTTACTTTTCGACCAGGATATATTACGATAACGTGGATAATGTTTATCCTCTTTGATACTGGATGAATAAATTGCGTTCAGGATGATGTTTAACCTGGAAGGGAAGGTAACCTCATGAAATTAAGTGTATTGGATCAAGCACCCGTTACGATAGGAAATACGGCGGAAGGAGCGCTTCACAAGGCGGAAGAATTGGCCGTTCTGGCCGACGAGCTGGGATACACCCGTATGTGGATGGCTGAGCACCATGGGGCGCGCACGTTTGCGAGTTCTGCGCCCGAAGTGACGGCGGCCCGACTTGCGGCCAAAACGCAGTCCATTCGGATCGGCACCGGTGGGGTCATGATGATGCATTATTCCCCTTTGAAGCTGGCCGAGGTGTTCAAGACGCTGAGCGCATTCACGCCTGGCCGGATCGACTTCGGCGTCGGCCGGGCACCCGGCGGAGATACTAGCTCAATGTATGCCTTGTCGGAAGGGCGGCAGCTGATGCTGCACAATATGTACGAGAAGCTGAAGACGACGCTGCAGCTGATGAATGATGAGGTTCCGGAAGATAGCCTGTACGCCAAAAACGCCGCATCCCCGGCCCACGTCTCCCTGCCTGAGGCATGGCTGCTCGGATCAAGCGGCGACAGTGCGCTTAAGGCCGGAGAGATGGGTGTTGGGTATTCGTTTGCGCAATTTTTCAACGGAGCGATGAGCCGCGAAATTCTCGATATTTATAAAGACCAGTTCAAGCCTTCGGCATTTATGGAGAAACCGCAGATCAGCGTGACCTATTTGGTGACCACCGCTGAGACTAGGGAAGAAGCCGAATATGAGGCGTTGCCGCAGGATCTGTTTCGGCTTATGATGGCTAAGGGGCGGCAGATCACGCAGCTGCTCACTCCGGAAGAAGCGCATAATTACCCGTTAACCGAAATGGACCGGATGCTGATCCAGGACAACCGGAGGCTGCATTTGGTTGGCCCGGTTAAGGAAATTGCTGCCCGCCTGAAGGAAGAGCAGGAGCTGTATGGATTTGATGAGGCCATGATCTGCAGCATCCCGCATTCCCAGGAAAAGCGGCTGCAGGTATATAAGTTGCTGGCACGCGAGCTTTTACAATAGTATATATGACGTAATAATAGCGTACTTACCTCTTGCGATAATGGAGGGGAGTACGCTTTTTGGATTATTTATAGGACTTGGAAACGATATTCATCCCATCTATAGCTGTATTAAAAATTAATGATGTCATATATATTGATAAGTAACTTATTATGACGTAATATATAAAACACAATAAAATGAAATGGAAGGGGGCTTGGGTTTTCACTCAGCAGCACACGGCAGAATTACCGAATTAACAGGGCATGGAATAGGAGGAGAGGTAAAGATATGGAACGTCATATTGCTATGGATATGGTAAGAGTGACAGAGGCGGCGGCGCTTGCCGCCGGACGCTGGACGGGAAGAGGAGACAAAAACAGCGCAGATCAGGCAGCAACGACAGCGATCAGGAAGCAATTCCATTCGATGCCCATTGATGGAACGGTCGTGATTGGCGAGGGGGAGATGGACGAAGCTCCCATGCTCTTTATCGGAGAACAAGTGGGGGACCGCCGCGGTCCGAAGGTCGACATCGCGGTGGATCCGCTTGAGGGGACCGAAACGGTAGCCAGCGGTTTGAACAATGCCATATCGGTCATTGCCGCCGCTCCCGCAGGCCAGCTTCTGCATGCGCCGGATATGTACATGGCCAAGCTGGCGGCAGGTCCGAAGCTGGCCGGCCAGCTGTCCCTCGATGATCCGATCGAAACGACGCTTTCCAAAGCATCGGCCATACTGAACAAGCCGGTATCGGATATAACGGTATCGATTCTGGACCGGGAACGCCATCAGGACATCATTGCCAAGCTCCGGATGATGGGGGCACGGATCAAGCTGCTCAGTCACGGCGACGTCATGGGAGCGATTGAAGCGGCGATGGAGAGCGAAGTGGATCTGTATGTCGGCTCAGGCGGTGCGCCTGAGGGTGTTTTGGCCGCCGCCGCCCTCCGCTGCCTTGGCGGGGAGATGCAGGGAAGACTGCTTCCGGCAGGCCCGCCGGATCTCGAGCGCTGCCTGCGGATGGGGATTCCGGATCCGCACAAGGTGCTGACGATGGACGATCTCGTTGGTACAAAAGAAGTGCTGTTCGTTGCCACCGGCGTCACTTCCGGATCATTCTTGAACGGCGTGCGATACCTGCAGGAAGACAAAGCCGAAACCTATTCGGTCGTCATGCATTCGGCCAACAAGACGATCAGCTACCTGCGGACGATCCATGAGCTTCCGGTGCAGGAGGCATTGGTTCAAGGGGCGGCAATGTAACGCTGGGTGCCTTGCAGTGAGCACCGGCATCGAACCAACAAGGACAGGCGGGAAGCCTGTCCTTGTTGGTTTTATTTTTTCTCAGCAGACAGAATGAGGAACATCGGCCGGCGGGTTTCGTCCTTCATACCAGGGTGATGCATCAATTTCGGGTCGGGAAGCGGCTCGCGAACCGCCGTGATGGCAAACCCGGTGCGAATTAAATCGTTGATGTAAGTGGAAAGGGTACGGTGATATTTAATGACATGATCCGTTAAAAACGCTGTGTTGCGAACACCTTCATCCTGATAGTGATCCACCGGCCAGTACAGCGGGCTGCCCTGGTCGTCCAGAATCCATTCCTGTTCGGGCCGGGACGTAAAAATAGGATGCTCCACCGAGAAGACGAAGGTACCACCCTGCTTTAAGCAGCTGTGTACTTTTTGGCATACGACATCAAACGACTGCACGTAATGGAAAGCGAGCGAGCTGAGGACGACGTCGAAATGGCCGTCGGGAAAGTCGATATCTTCGATCGGTGCCTGCAGATAGGTGATTGCCGGATCATCCGTTTGTTCACGTGCGGATTCCAGCATTTTAGCCGAAATGTCTACGCCAACCACCTCAGCTGCATGCTGTTCCCGCGCATACCGGCAGTGCCAGCCAAAGCCGCAGCCGAGGTCGAGAACCGATTTGCCCTGCAGATCCGGAAGCAATGCTTTAAATTCATGCCATTCCCCTGCAGCCCCAAGCCCACCGATGGACCGGGGCATCTCTTTATACGCCGCGAAAAAAGCGGAATCGTCATACTTGTTTTGCTTCATAACCGATGCACTCCTTTATTAGCTATTCACCGTTCCTCTTGTTTCCATCTGATCCAACTATAAATTGGGTGTGTCTTCCGGGTCAAGATGATGCTGGATTCAGAACATGTTATAACCTGGCATCGACTGGGTATATTGAGAAATAACATGTCTTACAAAAGGTGGAAAAACCATGAGATCCAACGCAACGGAGTCTTTCAATCTTTCAGCACGGATTACGTATTCCAGCCGTAACCTCTGGTCGGGATTTCTGGCCGGCATCGGATTTATCGCTTTTGTGGATGAGGTCGTGTTTCATCAGCTACTGCATTGGCATCATTTTTATGACAAATCCTCATCGGCCGTGGGGCTTGTGTCGGACGGCCTGTTTCATGCGCTCAATTGGTTCGCGACGGTCGCCGGCATGTTTATGGTATCGGATCTCCGGCGGAGAAACGCCATGTGGCCGAAACGCTGGTGGGGCGGCATGCTCCTCGGCGTCGGCGGATTTCAGCTGTATGACGGGACGATCCAGCACAAGTGGATGCGGATTCATCAGATCCGGTACGTTGACAACGTCTTCGTATACGACGTCGTTTGGAATATCAGCGCCGCCGTCATTATGATCATCGGCATCATGCTGATCGTTCAAACGGGCAGATTAGCGAAGCGGAAAACGGAAAGGGACGGTTAAATGAATATGACAGGACATCACGCAGGTCATGCTGTCGGAGGTCACCATGCTGCCGAGAATCTCCATGACGCCCTCTTTATCCTCTTATTTCTCGTGCTTATCGGCTTCTACACCGTGACGGCGAATGCTTCGAAACGCCGGTTTAACAGATGGCCCGCCATGCGCACGATCTGCTGGATCCTTGGTGTCACTGCTGCGGCAGCAGCGTTAACGGGACCACTGGCGGCAAGGGCACATGACGATTTTTTCTATCATATGCTGGGGCATCTGCTGCTTGGCATGCTCTCCCCTTTATTGCTCGCATGCTCTGCTCCCATAACCTTATTGCTGCGCAGCTTAACGATTTCGTCGGCGCGCAGGATGTCAGCCTGTCTGAAAACCCGGCCAGTGCGTCTGCTGAGCCATCCAGTTACGGCATCACTTTTGAACGTCGGAGGACTGTGGGTGCTGTATTATACCGGCTTGTACTCGGCGATGCAGCACCATGCGGTTCTTCATGTTTTGGTGCATGCACATATGTTTGTCGCAGGGTACATATACGCCGCGACGCTGCTCTGCATGGATCCCAGTCCTCACCGGACAGGATACGGATTTCGTGCAGGCATCCTTGTGTTATCTCTTGCCGGACATGGAATCTTGGCTAAGGTTCTATATGCATATCCGCCGGGAGGCGTCCCCATAGCTCAGGCTGAATCGGGAGCACAGCTCATGTATTACGGGGGAGATGCCGTCGACCTGATCCTCATCTTTCTGTTTTGTCTGCAGTGGTACAAGTCGGCACGGCCTGGCAAAAGGCACAAGACCGCTTCGTCCCCGGCCATTTCGTAAAATTGACTTTTTTAATAAAAGGAAACTGACCATTTCTATAGGGTCAGTTTTGTTTTATGTTGGTAGATATACGAATAAGAAAGGTTGGAAGTGGCGATGACAGAAGCGGTCAATCTAATGAATAAAGTCGGACAAGGGATTACTCCGCAGCAATTTATGGAACGTATGCAGGTCAGAGAAATGGTTAACAGCGGGATACCGAATACCGTTGAAAGGTTTTATGACAAATATCATGGATTCCGTACGCTCGATTCGGCCAGGCGGGGTTTGTTTGCATCTTCAGGCGAGCGTTTAGGCATTCGCTGCCTGATCTTGTGCACGGACTGGTGTCCGGATGTCATGTGGAACGTCCCCGTGCTGTTTCGGATCATGGAGCAGTCCGGCATCCCGGTTGAAGCGCTGATCATGGAAGAACATCTGGATACGATGGATTTATTTCTGACGGACGGCGGAAGAGCCCAGCCTGTGGCGATATTTGTTGACCGGGGTGGCAACGTGCTCGGCAGGTGGGGGGCGCGCCCAGCCTACATTCAGCAAGTGATGGACGACTTTAAAGCCAGCCGGCCGGACCGGCAGTCCCCTTCCTATCAAGAACAGCTGAACCAAGTTTACCGGGACATCGGAGCTCTTTACCTTGAAGGCGACCGGTACCAGGATGTCATTTTGCAAGAGCTGGACGTGCTGTTTCGTCGTTTTGTTCAAACACCGTAGTGATAGTAAGAGATTAGGTGCCGAACCAAGCCTTTTTTAAACGAAGGATACCTTCTTCCATAACCGGAAGCGGAAGGCCGGCAAAGCCCAAATAAACGACAGGAAGGGGGGCATCGGGAGGGTCAGCCCACATACTGCGGAAATCATACACCCTGACCCGCTGCTGTTCAGCCCGCTGAATCAGCTCTTGAGCGGTACCATGGCGGCGGACGCTCAGCTGAAGGTGAAGCCCCGCATGCTGACCGGTAATATGGACTTGCTCACCCAAGTGAATGCGTATCAGGTCTATCAAATGATGATGCTTCCTGCGGTACAAGTTGCGTGTCTTCCGCAAATGTCTGTACCAGTGCCCCTCCCGCATGAACCGCTCCAGCGCCCACTGTTCCAGGCGCGAAGGTGCATGCAGCAGATCAGGGTGGAGGTTGGATAAGTTGAGCAAGAGTGTGGGAGGAACGACCATATAATTGATGCGGAGCGCAGGCGACAATGTCTTCGAGAAGGTACCGATATAGATAACCCTGCCTTTGTTATCGAGCCCTTGAAGGGAGGGGATCGGTTTTCCCTGATACCGGAATTCTCCGTCATAGTCATCCTCGACAATATAAGCGCCCGCCGTTTCGGCCCATGCGAGCAGACGTACCCGCTGCGAATACGGCATGATGCTTCCTGTCGGGAACTGATGCGAAGGTGTGACATATACGGCCTGAAAAGGAATTTTTGCCAGCTCATCCACAAGCAGCCCTTGGCCGCTAACCGGGACCGGAACCGCCTCCCAGCCGTATCCGTTCAATAGGTTCCTTACGAGATCGAAGCCAGGCTCTTCAAATGCCACCCGCCGTACCCCGTCCAGTAGTTTAACCAGAATTCCGATGCTGTACGACATGCCGCTGCCAATGATGACTTGCTCCGGTGAACAGAGGACGCCTCTGGAATGAGCCAGATACTCCGAGATGGCAGCCCGCAGTCCCGGTTCGCCTCGGGAATCCCCATATCGACCCAGCTGTGCGGCCAATGGCTGTATGGCTTCTTTTAGCATTTTGTTCCATGTCCGCAATGGAAACGAATTTCCATCCAAATGGGTAGGGTTAAAATCGATCCAGTTCATGCCTTCTTCGGGTAAAGGCTCGTGAAAGTCGGGTACGGTATGGTTAGACTGCATGCGCGAAGCCGGAGATGCAAGGGCATTTTGTATAAATTCAGGGTCGTCCACCACGTAAAAGCCTGACTTCGGTTTGTTGATAGCATAGCCTTCGACCACCAGCATGTGATATGCGGTTTCGACAGGCGTCTTGCTGATATGAAGCTGCTGCTGAAGCGCCCGTACGGATGGCAGGCGCGACCCAGGCGCAACTTTCACTAAGCGGATTTGTTCGCGGATCAAATGATAGAGTTGAAGATATAACGGAGAGCCGGAATGCTCGGGTAGCAAAAGGTCAAACATGGGATACCGCCTTTGCGTTGTATTCGCTGATTCTTGTCCTCATCGTATCACAAGAGGGACTCGATCTGCAGCGATGGCCGCAACGCAAGTTGACGGATTTCTTGACCGTTATTTTGTTTGTAGATTCAGTATATTTAGAAAAGGCTTCAGCTTGTTCACGACGTAGTGGCTGCCGCCGCGTGCATGTACATTTTCGATCAGTGCGGATATCAGGAAAGAAGATTGCTCCGCGTCGAAGGCGACCACGAATCCATTCTCCTCGCCCTGTTCGCCTTTTTTGGCTTTCAGCTCGGCTGTACCGGTTTTTGCCGCCAGCTTCAGCTCGGCAGAAGACAGCGCGTGAGCGGTGCCGCCGCTTCGGCTGACGACCTGCGTCAGTGCATCTTTGACCGTTCCGGCAACCTGTGGAGTGATGATTTGGATCGCTTGAGGAGATTGTTGATCTTCCTGCTGTAGAAAGAGGATAGGGGGGACAAGTTGACCTTGCTGGGCGAAGGGTGTGAATGCGACCGCCACATGGATCGGGGACAACAGCATTTCTCCTTGTCCATAGGACGTATCGGCGAGCAGAACTTCCGAAGCCAGGTCCCGGTGGGAGGCGTTGGCATACTGGCTTGGCTTCAGGTTGATCACGTCCAGCCCCCAATTCTCGCCGAAGCCGAATTTGGATATGCCATCGATAAATTTGCCACTGCCCATTTCCAGCGCTTCTTGTGCAAAATAAATGTTGTCCGAATACACGAGGGCATCCACCATATTCACGGAGCTGACATCCTTCACCCGCGTGACATAGTACCCGCCCCAGCCCGCGTCTTTTTTCCAATGCAGACCGTCAATGCGGCGGGTCTTATCCGCTTGGGTTATGCCTTCGGTCAGGCCGGCAGCGGCCGTCACCGCTTTAAACACCGAACCCGGCGCATACCGGGCCGCGAACCGGTTAAAGAAAGGAAGCTCCGGATCCTTGGAATAAGCATCCCATTCCTGCTGTGACAGGCCGGTGACCATTTGGTTCGGGTCATACGAAGGGGTGCTGACCAGGGCCAGCAGATCTCCATGCTTCGGGTTCATCAACACTGCCGCGCCGGTATCGCCGGACAGCGTACGGTACAGGTCCTGCTGAAGAGCGGAAGCGACCGTAAGGCGGAAGTTCTCGCCGTTTACCGCTGGCTTCTCGGCAACGATGCGTTTACGGTTCCCCTTCGCGTCGGTAATTTCGATCAATCCCCCTTTCCGTCCCCGCAGCTGCTTTTCCAGCGATTGTTCCAGTCCGGCCTTGCCAATCCAGTCCCCGGCTGCATAATAGCCGTCTTTATCGTTCTGCAAATCTTCCTGCGTCACCTGACGGACATAACCGGTGAGGTGGGCGGCGGCTTGGCCCAGCGGATAATACCTCACTTCTTTCGGTCTGACCGAGACGCCCGGCAGTTTCTGGGACAGATCGGCATCGGGAACATTGGCCATTGGTACAAAATAATCCGGTATAACCCATTTCTGCGCCAGCTTTTTTTGGATATATTCCACCGGAAGTTTGAAGTAGGCGGAGATGCCTGCGATCGTCTGATCCGGATGGTCTCCGAGCTCGGAAGGGGTAATCCCCCATTCGTATGCGGTGCCGCGGGTGGCCAGCGGGTTCCCGTCCCGGTCCGTGATTTCACCACGCTGAGGCGTCAATACCCGGACCCTTACTTTGTCGCCGGAGGACATCTCTGGTAGAATCAGAGAAGGATGCCACTCGATGGCCCAAACCTTATTATGGTCTAGCTCAACCTGAACCAGCTTCATGTGGTAATCCCCATCAACATCGCCGATCTGGGTATGCCAGGTAGCGGTATAGTCCATGGAATAATGATGATCCTCTTCGGACTGGAAGGCAGGCCCCTGCGTCACATTAACGCCGGTAACGCCCATTCCGCTGAAGATCGATTGGTATTTCTCGACGAACTGCTCGCGGCTCATTCCCGATTGCTCAAGGGATTCAGGCGTCATGAGGTCGTAGAGCCTGTCAAATTTCATTTCTTTCAGACTGTTGAAGTAAGACTGCAGCGTCTGTTCGGGACCGGGTTCATCCCGCCCCTGAATAAACACGTATATCGCCATCCCGCTGGCAACCAGAAAAGCTAACAGCACGTATGTAAAAAATTGTTTTCGCTTTAATCGCTTCATTGCTATAAACCTCGCTTTTGAAATATAATTCACAAGTAAACATGGAAACGGGTATAGGCTAACTATAAAATCAGCCGGGTAGGCAAACAATGGAACAAATCTGACGAATTTATCATTGACGGGAGAAAGAGACAAAGGAAAGTGAGAGGTAGATATGCCGGACAAAATCAAAATCATGATTGATACCGCCGGCCAGAAAGGCCATGGATCGTTTATTTACTTGGAAGAAGGAGAAACCGTGACGGTTGGTAGACATACCGGCTCGGAACAAGGGATGCTTGAGATATACAACCTGCTGGTATCTAAACAGCACTGCCGGATCGCGTGGACCGAAGAGGGGCTTCAAGTCGAGGATTTAGGCAGCAAGAACGGGACCGAGCTGAACGGCCAGCGCTTGAACCCCCATGAACCCGCTGCGGTGTCTCCGGGTGACCGCCTAACTCTGGTGAACGGACTGGTTGCTTTGGTGCTGGAGACGGTCATGGATCTGGAGGAAACGAGGGAGTATGTTTTTTCGGGGTGGCCTGAAGACGATGTGCGCTTGAATGACGATATGCAGAGCGTTCAGATTGATGAGGAGACGGTCCCGCTATCTAAGAAGGAATACCAGCTGTTTAAGCTGATGCACAGCCGGCTGGACCATTTTGTGACCCGGGACGAAATTATGAGATATGTATGGCCGGAGCGCTGCATCGATGATACTGAGCTGGTTGGCATTGACGAGGTCAATTCGCTGATTTACCGGACGAACAAGAAACTGCAAGGATATTTCGTCATCAAGTCGGTGTACAAAAAAGGCGTATATATGAAACGGGAGCATCAAGATGCGGATTCTGCAGTTAGTAGATGAAACGAGAGTAAATAGAGAAGCGGGAAGAACCCGCCCGATTTTTCGGGGGGTTCTTCTGCGTTTCCAGCTTATTTACGGGGGTCATTCCTGCAGCTAGGATCGCTGCAAAACCTTCTGCTTGTTCAGCAGGATCACATTGTAAGTTACGTAATAGGCGAACATGATCAGCATCAATCCCGCGGACCAACTGCTTCCCATCCCGGCCAGCCGGTCGGACATCTGTGCTCCTTGCTGAAAATAACCCGATTGGATCATATCGATAATTCTGTAGATCAGCCGGCCAAAGAACAGCTGGGTTACGATACCGGCGATCCAGGCGCTGGAGCGGTACAGCACCTTGCCGTTGCGATGCTCAAACGCGGTTACCGTAGAGCTGTACCATGCCAGGGCGGTACCAAGCACAATCCCGGCGACATCGGAAACAAGACTGACGGGATGCATTGCTCCCTCGGCAAAAAAGATCAGTCCGACCAAACTCAGGATAATGGTCATCGTCCGGACCCGGCGAAGTCTCAGCTCCTGCCAGCCGAATGTCCGGCGGAGACGTAAATATATGCGGTACAGCACGAAAAAACCTATTATGATCCAAATGAGCATTTCAACACTCATCTTCGATTGCCTCCTTCATCATTTAGCCTGTCATCATCATATCCCGTTTTCGCCCGATGATTCGACTACCCGAGGATGGATCTTCACGATCGCTCGCCTATATCTGCAGATAGAGATTTGCTGCCATCCGGCTTAAATGTTGGATTTTGTCCGCGGACCGAGCTACAATGTTAGAAATTACGCAGGCGATAAAGGAGGAAGACGGTCGGTGAAAAGCAACTTTTATGGCAGAATCCTGTCCATTGCGGCTGTCCTTCTCTTTCTGCTTGACCGGCAGCAGTTGTTTAGCGATCCTCCGGAGAAAATAACGCTGCATCTGATGATTTGGATCACCTTTACGAGTATTCTTCTGATCAGGAGATCATCGTGGACGGTAACACGGGCGATTTTTGCCGCTTCTCTGATCTCCGCGGAGTGTCTGATCGGGATCTTATGGTTTCATGAAATCAAGATGCTGTATTTTCTGGTGATTCTGCTGTTCGCTTGGGCGATGCGGTTGACGGCTTCCAAAGCTTATGTCCCCTTGATTATCGCAATGGTCGTATCAGCCGGATTGTACATCCGTTTTGGTGAAAAGGATGTGTTTGACTTTCTCTCCTTTGTACTGCTTGGACTTGTCCTATACTTCTTTATTCGCAGTCGCATGGAAAGAAGGCGCATCCACGAATTGAATGAGCGCCACTTGAAGGAGCTTCAAGAAGCTTATGAACAACTTCAGGACGCCTCTGCAACGGCAATGCAGTACGCTGTGCTGGAGGAGAGGGCCCGGATCGCCCGCGACATCCATGATGCGGTCGGCCACAGTCTGACGTCGCTTATCGTGCAGATGCAGGCGCTGCGTTATATGATCAAGCAGGATCCGGTGCATGCTGGGGATACACTGGAAGAGATGCTGTCCGTGGCCCGCCAAGGGCTGCAAAATATCCGAGAGTCCGTCCACGCTTTGGCAGGAGATCGTTCTTTTTCCGGCATGACGGCATTGAAATCATTGCTTATTCGGATGGAAGCAACAGCACCCATTAGTTATAACTTTCAAGCGGATATCAATGATGAAGATCTGACTACGGAGACGTATGAAACGTTGTTCCGCGTGCTGCAGGAATCTGTCACGAACGTCATTCGTCATTCGAATGCGACGCAGGTGGAAGTGAACCTTTCAGGGGGACACCATAAAATCACTATGATCATTCGAGACAACGGTACGCTGAATGGGGAACAAGGCATCAACGAAGGCTTCGGTCTGAAAGTCATGAGGGAGAGGCTGGAGGAGAAAGGCGGTAGTCTGCAGTACCGCATTCCGGAAAGCGGCGGATTTGAAATCGCTGCGGCTCTGCCGGCTGAAGACCGGCCACGGCCTGAGGCCGAAAGGAGGGATAAGGATGTCGCTGAGCGATAACATTAAGGTTTTGCTGGCCGATGACCAGACGATGATCCGCCAGGGATTCGGTTATTTGATCGGGCTGCAGTCCGATATGACGCTGGTTGGTGAGGCGTCGGATGGGGGTGAAGCCGTTGAAATGGCCACTCGGCTTGGTCCGGACGTCATTTTAATGGATGTTCAGATGCCCGTCATGTCGGGAATTGAAGCGACTAGGGAAATTATGAGACGGCTGCCAGAGATGAAGATCGTCATCCTGACGACGTTTGATGACCAAGAGTACATCTACCAGGGAATTCGTGCAGGGGCAGTCGGCTACTTGCTGAAGGATGCGGAAGTGGAAGACATGCTGGGGGCCGTCCGGTCTGCGCACCGGGGAGAAGCGGTGTACAAAACGGCGTTGGCCGCGAGCGCCTTGCTGCGCGTTGCATCCCCCGAGCAGCACTCGCAGCCCGAAGAAGCGGGCAAGAATCTGGCGGAGCCACTCACTGAACGGGAGCGTGAGATATTACAGGAGATGGCGTATGGCCTACGGAATGATGAGATTGCCCGCAAATTGGTCATTTCCGAAGGCACGGTCAAATCACATGTTCACCGGATCCTGCAAAAATTTGGCTGCCAAGACCGGACGCAGGTCGTGGTCATTGCGCTTCGCAGCGGTATGGTAAAATAAACAGCCAGCCTTCCCCTAGTGGGGAAAAGGCTGGCTGTTGTGTTGTTCAAAGAAGCTGCGGTACGCTTGCGTCGGATCTTCAAACCAATGGGCTATGCGGTCCGCCGTATTCTGGTCTGCTGCCGCTTGCATCAGAAGCTCGGCAATATGTCCCGGCAGCGGCTGGGTCATGGCGTTGGTCCATTCGGTCACGGCCTTGATATAAGGCTGCGTCCGGTTCCAATATTCGCTGCCGATAGACTCGTCCCAATCGGCATCCGCATGGGCCAGCAGCGTCTCGTACAGCTGCTCGGCAGCGTACGAAGCCGTATTGCAGCCCTGCCCGGTGATCGGGTCGGCAAGGAATACGCTGTCTCCGCATCCAAGGATGAGCGTGCCATTTTGCATGAAATACGGACGGCGTACCGTGGGGGTGACGGCGGTCTGCAGATATGCGTTGTCGTCAATCAGCGCGAATTTGGCCGAATCGATCCGCCCGGCAATCTCAGGGAGGTGTCCCTCCACAATGCCAAGCATCCGCTCGGCAAAAGCATCCGGTCCCTTCACGCCGACAAAAGCATCCAGTGCTCCGCCCGGAACCGCTTCAATAAACAGTATGGTGGCCCGTCCGTTTGATGTAACGGCAGGAATCTCGAACATTTCACCGGTGCCGGGCATCACCGTAATGGAAATGCCTTCGGGCTCAACCGGACGTATACCGGAGAAATAACCGACGATGCATTTTCGCTGCGGCGTCCGGAAGGGCGTCAGGCTCTCATCGACGGGAAAAGAGGCGACAGGTCCCGATTTGCCGGCTGCGTCGATGATCAGGTCGAATGAGGCGGCAAGTGCATCCAGATCACCAGCCGCAATGCGTCCATGCCGGAACCGAACGCCATCCTTGGCCAAATCCTCCATGGCATCCGCAAACCGGATGCGCTGATCGGTAGAAGTGGCGATGCCCGTCAACTGCCCGGTAAACAGTTTTTGTCCGCCGAGCTGAAAGTGAATGGTCCGGATCTGCGGCGCATCGCTGTTCGCGGGCATTTGCACACGCCGCTCGCGCGCAAGTGTCGGCTGGAAATGAACCTGGGTCGAACGGACTCTTCCGCTGCGGACCTCATCAGGCTCTTCATGATGAAGCACCGTGACGTCAAAATCGTCCTTCAGCGCATAGGCCAGCTGCAGCCCGGCTGTTCCGCTTCCGATAATGCCGATTGTTCTCATGAGTGATCTCCTCCTTGATCTTGGGGACTATTTAAAAAGCATACCTTCGAGCCCGGATGGACCAACAGGGAACAATTGACTAATTTTAGCTCAGGCGAAGCGGGATTTCTTTCACCCCGCGCACGATCATGCCGGGTCTCCATTCCAGATCCCCGATCTCTCCTTCAAGCGCAAAGTCGGGAAAACGCCGCAGCAGCGTGTTGATCGCAATCTCTCCCTCCAAGCGGGCGAGCGGGGCGCCAAGGCACAGGTGTATCCCTTTGCCGAACGCCAGATGCGGGCTCTTGCCGCGGGTAATGTCAAACAGGTCCGGATCCTCAAACTGGGCCGGATCCCGGTTGGCTGCATCGAGCGCGACGATCACGAGGTCGCCCCGCTGGAATGGCTGGCCCTTGAATTCCAAATCCTCGGACGCCCAGCGGGAGGTGCTGAATTCCACAGGGCCGTTGTACCGGAGCATTTCCTCGACGGCGCCCTGGATGAGTTCCGGCCGGTCCTGAAGGAGCTTGCGCTGCTCCGGATATTCGAGCAGGGCCAGCACGCCGTTGCCGATCAAATTGACCGTCGTCTCATGGCCGGCGATGATCATCAGCGTGACCACCCCGTACAGCTCTTCCTCCGTTAACCGGTCCCCTTGGTTTTCCGCGATCACCAGCTCGCTGATCATGTCGTCACCTGGCTGCTCGCGGACCTTCGCGAACCATTCTTTTAGATATGCGATAAATTCGTTCATATGACGGGTGACATCCTCGCCCATTTTCTGATTCGAGGCTTCAATAATAGAGTTCGACCACACCCGAAACTTGTCCTGATCCTCCGTGGGCACGCCCAAAATTTCACTGATGACGATGATCGGCAGCGGAAAGGCGTAATCGTCAATGAGGTTCAGATGATCCTTGCCGGAGACCGCATCCAGGAGCCTGTCTGCAATTTCCTGGATATGATCCCGCATGCTTTCGATCCGATGGGGCGTGAAGCCCTTTTGCACCAGACCGCGAAGACGTTTGTGATCTGGCGGGTCGGAGAACAGCATGTTTTTGGAGAACACGCTTGGATGCTCCTGCCCGCTGAATTTGGTCATGTCCTTGATGAACCTCGGATCTTTCAGCACGGCTGCCGCATCCTCGTAAGTGCTGATGAGCCAGCCGGTTTGCCCGTTCGGAAGCATGACTTTCACAACGGGATCGCTTTGACGCAGTTTCTCGTACACGGGGTAAGGGTTGCGGGTAAAGTCGCTTGTAAACAACGCATTTTTCGGAGTTTCGCTTGCATGCATAGACAATGGACTCCTCTCGAAAAAATGATAGATTGCCCTTTCATTATAAAAGAATGTGGGAACGATATCCAAAAAGCGCGTTCTAGCCTCTCTATCAACCTATGCTACCCTTCCCTCAATATTTCGGATAACAACTTCAAAACCGTAGTTTTTCGGTAATGTTTACCGTTTTTGTTCATTCGATTGGAGAAATCGTCATCTGCCGCAAGAAAAAAGAACATCGTTTTGTATTTTCTGCTCATATCCGGTGGAACGCTGCTTCGATAGTCTGAAAGGGCAAGATTCACCACATATCAAATGGAGGTTGTAGGCATGAAAAAAATCGCAGCTGCGGGTCTGATCATCGCGATGCTGGGCAGTGTGCTGGCGGGCTGTTCATCCGGCGGCAAGAGCGGCGAAGATGCGGCAAAGGGGGCAAGTCCGGGAGGAGCGGCAGAATCGGCGACCTACCCATTAAAAACCGATGAGAAGCTGTCCTACTGGGGCGAGATCAACGGCAACCTGGTCGGAATCAAGGCGACGCATGACGAGATTCCTTTCTTTCAGAAATGGCAGGAAAAAACCGGGGTACCGCTCGAGTTCACCGCGCCGCCGACCGGCCAAGTTAAGGAAGCCTTCAACGTCATGCTGGCCTCTGGGGATTTGCCGGATATGATCGAATACAACTTTATCGGCGATTTTCCCGGCGGACCGGAAAAGGCGATCAAGGACGGTTACATTTTGAAGCTGAACGATCTGATCGACAAGTATGCTCCAAACCTGAAAAAGTACCTGCAGGAGCATCCCGACATCGACAAAATGGTCAAAACGGACAGCGGCAGCTATTACGCGTTCCCGTTCATCCGGGGCGACGAATACCTGCGCGTATTCCAGGGGCCAATTATCCGGAAAGACTGGCTGGACGAGCTGGGTCTGCCGGTGCCGGAAACGATCGATGAATGGACGGCGACGCTGAGAGCCTTCAAAGAGAAAAAAGGAGCGGCCGCACCGTTTTCGGTAGTGAGCAAGCCGCGCTTTTTCAATGAATCCGGCAATGGCGCATTTATTGGTGCCTTCGGTGTGAACCGCGGGTTCTATCAGGAAGACGGGAAGGTCAAATTCGGCCCCGCCGAGCCTGGTTTTAAAGAGTATTTGAAACTGTTCCATGACTGGTATAAAGAAGGCTTGATCGACAAAAATATCGCGACGGCGGACACGAAGGCTGTCGACGGCAACATGGCATCTGGCGCTACCGGGGCCACGATCGGCAACGCAGGAGGAGGCATCGGCAAATGGCAGCCGCTCGTTGAGGCAAACGATCCGAAAGCCATTCTTGTTGCGGCACCTTATCCGGTGCTGAACAAAGGGGACAAGCCCAAATTCGGGCAGCTGAACCAGGCCTACGCGTCCGAAGGAACGGTAGCGGTCACAACCGCAGCCAAAGATCCCGCGCTCGCGGTGCGCATGCTGGATTACGGGTACAGCGAGGAAGGACATATGTTCTTCAACTTCGGTGAGGAAGGCGTCAGCTACAACATGGAGAACGGCTATCCGAAATTCACCGATCTCTTGATGAAAAATCCGGACAAGCTCGCTCCCGCCCAGGCGATCTCCCTGTATGCGCGCAGCAGCTATAACGGGCCGTTCGTGCAGGATAAGCGCTACGCGGAGCAGTTCTTTGCGCTTCAGACGCAGCGCGATGCGGTGGAGGTTTGGAAAAACACCGATGCGGCGAAGTACAACCTGCCATCCATTACGCCGACGCCGGATGAAAGCTCCGAGTATGCCACCATCATGAACGATATCAACACGCTGGTGGATGAAATGACGATCAAGATCATTCTCGGCTCCGAGCCGGTCGATCAATATGACAGTTATGTCGCCAAGATGAAGTCGCTGGGACTGGACCGGGCGATCGAAATTCAAACGGCGGCACTGCAGCGTTACAACAGCCGGTAAGCACAAAGGAAGGGGAGGGCCTGCTCTCCCCCTAATATAATCGAGGTGAACTTCAGGCATGGCAAATCGGCAATCGTTTCGAAGCCGGCTCGTTCGTGATTTTGTGCTCAACAAGTATTTATACATCATGATGCTGCCGGTGATCGCCTATTATTTGGTCTTTCATTACGCACCCATGTACGGGGCGCTGATCGCGTTCAAAGATTATTCGCCCATGAAGGGCATTCTTGGCAGCGACTGGGTCGGATTGAAGCATTTTCAAGACTTTTTCGGCAGCTACTATTTTTGGAGAATTTTAAAAAATACGATCTTGATCAGCCTCTATACGCTGGTTTTTGAGTTCCCGGCGCCGATCATACTGGCACTCCTGATCAATGAAGTACGCAAGAAAAAATTCAAACGCGTCGTCCAGACGATCACGTACATGCCGTATTTTATTTCGCTCGTCGTCATTTGCGGCATCATCACCGATTTTACGAACGCGGACGGGCTCATCAACCGCCTGTTCATGTTCCTAGGCTATGATGGCCAGGCCATGCTGCAAAAGCCCGATCTGTTCCGGCCCATCTACGTGCTGTCCGAAATCTGGCAGCGGATCGGCTGGGAATCGATCATTTATATCGCTGCGCTCATGAGCATCGATCTGGAGCAGTACGAAGCGGCCCGGATCGACGGGGCCAGCCGTCTGAAGCAGATGCTGTACATTACACTGCCCGGACTGCTGCCGACCATTATGATCATGTTCATTCTCCGGATGGGAAACCTGCTCAACGTCGGGTTTGAAAAGATCATTCTTCTATATAACCCGGTTACGTACGAAACGGCAGACGTCATCTCCTCCTTCGTATACCGCAAAGGCCTGCTGGAGTTCGGCTGGAGCTACAGCTCCGCCGTCGGTTTGTTCAACTCGGTCATCAATCTCGTCCTCCTGATAACGGCCAACGCCATCAGCCGGAGGGTGAGCCAAAACAGCCTATGGTGAGGTGGTACGCTTGAAAACAGAGAGCGGTTGGGGTGACCGCATATTCAATGTCATCAACTATGCCCTGATGATTTTTCTGGTCGTCGTAACTTTATATCCACTGGTGTATGTATTGTTCGCTTCGTTCAGCGATTCGGCCCGGCTGCTTGGCCACAAGGGCTTTCTGTGGCGGCCGCTCGGCTTCAGCCTCGACGCCTATAAGAGCGTGCTGGACAACCCGGGCATCAGCATCGGCTTTCGCAACACACTGTTCATACTGGTATTCGGGGTAGCGGTTAATCTGCTGCTCACCTCGATGGGCGCTTATGTCCTGTCGCGCAAAAACGTAATGTGGAACAAGGTGTTCATGTTCATCATCGTGTTCACCATGTTCTTCAGCGGCGGTCTGATCCCGCTGTATCTCGTCGTCAAAGGCGTGGGACTGCTGGACACACTGTGGTCCACGATCGTTCCGTTCGCCGTCAGCACGTTTAACCTGATCATCATGCGGACGGCCTTCATGGGCATTCCGGACAGCCTGGAGGAATCGGCCAAAATCGACGGCGCGAATCATTTCACCATTTTGTTCCGGATTATCATCCCGTTGTCCATGCCGGTCATCGCCGTCATGATTCTCTATTATGCGGTGGACAAGTGGAACGGATGGTTCTACGCATCGGTGTTTATCAAAGACAGAAACCTGTTTCCCCTGCAGCTGGTGCTGCGTGAAATTCTGATCTCCAACTCGACCGACAGCATGTCATCGGGCGCTTCGGCGGGAGATCGGTTCCAAATCGGGGAAACGATCAAATACGCAACCATTATGGTAGCGACCGTCCCTATTCTGTGCGTGTATCCGTTCCTGCAGCGGTTCTTCGTGAAAGGAGTCATGGTCGGCTCGCTGAAGGGCTGATGCACGTAACTGCGAAACAGATGTTGGTCATAAAAAGGAGGTCTTCGCATGAAGGACTTTGAAACGGTTAAGCAGGATATTTGGCGGCAGATCGTCCGCAAGGCGGGGCAAATGCTGGAACGAATCGGAGACAAATCGCCGCATGCCGCAGGCCAAGACGGGAAATACGATGATATGCGGATCGATTGGTGGACTTCGGGCTTTTGGCCGGGGATGCTGTGGCTGATGTACGACATGACCGGTGAGGATAAATACCGGGAGGCTGCCTGGAACTGGGATGAAAGGTTGTCTGAACTGTGGCTCGCCCCGAATCATTATGATCATGATGTTGGTTTTCAGTTTTTGCCGACCGCGGTCATCAAGCATAAGCTGACCGGAGACGAAGACGCGGCAAGACGCGCGCTCCTTGCCGCCGGCTTCCTGGCAGGGCGCTTCAACCCTGCCGGCCGGTTCATCCGCGCCTGGAACGGCGACAAGACCGGCTGGTCGATCATCGATACGATGATGAATCTGTCGCTGTTGTTCTGGGCATCGGAAGAGAGCGGAGACCCGCGGTATGCACATATCGCAGGGCAGCATGCGGATACGGTCGTCCGCCATTTCGTCCGCCCGGACGGGTCCGTGCATCATATCATCCGGTTCGATGCCGAAACCGGCGAAGCCGCCGAAGCGATCGGCGGACAGGGCTTTGCGCCGGATTCGGCCTGGAGCCGGGGGGCGGCCTGGGCACTATACGGTCTAACGAATGCGTATCGTTATACGGACCGTCCGGATTACCTTGCGGCAGCCCAGCGGGTGGCGAACTTTTTTATCGCGCATCTTCCCGGGGATGGCGTGCCGTACTGGGATTTTCGTGCGGAAGCAGTGGAGGCCGAGGGCGGCATCGTGCGAGACAGCTCGGCCGGCGCCATCGCGGCGTCCGGATTGCTGGAGCTCGCGGAAGTGCTTGGCGATATCCGGGGAAGAGGATATCTTGATGCCGCGCAGCGGATTCTGCATTCCCTGTACACGGCGTACGGAACATGGAATGATCAAGATCATGAGGCCGTCTTGCTGCACGGAACCGGCCATAAGCCGGTATCACAAAACGTGGATGTGTCTCTCATTTACGGCGACTACTTTTTTATTGAGGCGGCCGCCAAACTGAACGGATGGAAGCACCGAATCTTTTAAAAAGATACGTATAGCGAGTTGATACAGGATGCATGACCGCCTGTCCATTCATCCGCGTGAGCCTGGGTAGACCGTGAGGTCTCCCGAGGCTTTTTCGCGTTAATTCCGTATCCACCAAGGGGATATTACGCTTTTTATCAACCGGATTGCACTTTTTATCTATACGCATCCCATGCGATATTCGTTATAATGGGTGTCTAATCAATCGAGACAAACTATTGAAGTATGGGTGATGGTCTTTTGCTGAACATTCAAAACCTATGGCGGAAACGGGAGAGCATCATTGTCACCTGGCTCGTATCATACAGCGCTGTGCTGTTTGTTCCGATCGTCATCAGCCTGGTGATCTATGCCCAGGCCAGCCATGCGCTGAAGAGCGAAATCCACCGGGCCAACGATTCGCTCCTGAAGCAGATGAGGTACACGATCGATAATCAGATTGACCTGATGAAGCGGTTGAATATGGAAATGACATGGAGCCCGAATTTGCAGCATCTGATGTATTCCAGCATGCCGGCTCAGGAAGTGCCGTACACGGCATACCAGCTGGTGAATGAATTCAGGATGTTTAAAACGTCGTATGCTTCCATTGACGAGTTTTACGTTGTTTCCAGACGGGACGGCTCGGTGTACAGGTCCGGCAATATCCGCGACTTGAAATCCGCTTTCTATACAATTCACCAAACCGGTACGCTCACATTCGAGCAATGGAAGAGCGAAGTATTGAATGGGACGAGCAATTCCTTCATTGTGCTTCCCCATGCCAATGCGGCTGATGAACAGACGGCAATCGCCTATATTACGCAGCTGCCGAAAGACATGAACGGGCGGAGCACTGGCAGCGTGGTGGTCATGTCCGATACCCGCCGGTTCCAGGAAGCGGTGGAGGGGATATCGGGCTTCAGCGGTGCGACGCTGCTCATTTTGAACCATAACAACGAGATTCTGATGTCCAACCATCCGGACTCGGAGGAGCAGATGCCATTTCTGAGTGGTAAGCGGATTCAAACGGATTCCGCGCAGGCTGGAACGTCGGAACTGTTCTCAATCAACTCCTCTGTCTCGGACCTGAAGTACGCCCTGATCATCCCGAGCGGAATCTATTGGGAAAAGGCGGAATATGTCCGTAATTTTACGTATGTCAGCATAATCGTAAGCCTGGCGGGTGCCGGCGTTCTGACCTGGTTTTTTATGCGCCGCAATTATTCGCCTGTACAGCAGTTGGTCGAGTCCCTCAAGGATGAGAACACCGATCGTAGTTATGCCGATGCGAACGAGTTCCGGTTCATCCAGAAAGTCGTGACCCGCACCCGCACTGAAAATGACGAGATTTCCATGCAGCTGCAGAAGCACCAGCAGGTGCTGCGGTCCAATATGATCAACCGGCTGCTGAAAGGTAAACCGGATACACTGGTACCGTACGAGGAGGCGTTTCGCTCGTTTCAGATGAAGCAGGTATCCACGGAATTTGCCGTCATTCTGTTCGTGATCGAGAACGAAGACAAGCTGTACGAATTTTTGCCGGGCATCGACATGAATGAACGCAGTAAGCTGATCCATCTGATCATATCCAATGTCGTGGAAGAGCTGACGGAAAAGCAGGGACATGCCGGGTATGTGGTCGAAACGGATGACATGATGGCCTGCCTTGTCAATTTGAAAGCGGATACTTCCGGATGGGAGCACGATCTTCATGATATCGCGGCCGAGGCGCAGCGGTTTCTGGAGCGGTATGACATGGAACTGACCATCTCACTGAGCGGACGCCATGCTTCCTGGATCGGCATCTCCGAGGCATATCGGGAGGCGGTCGACGCGATGGAATACAAAATGGTCCTCGGCAAAAAAGGGATCATCGCATACGAGGACATCCGTGCCGACAGCACCGCAGACATCGGTTACGGCTATTATTATCCACTCCAGATCGAGCAGCAGCTAATTAATGTGATCAAGGCGGGGGACCTGGATGAAGCCGCATCGTGTATGAACGAGATCATTGAGAAAAATCTGGACAAGCCTGTCATGCCGCTCACACTGGCAAGATGCCTGATGTTCAATCTCGTCGGGACGATGATCAAGGCGATCAACGAGCTGGGCGAAGGGAGCGGCGGCATCACGCTTGCCGACAATTCGCGATGGATCGACGATATTATGGCATGCGGTACGCTTAGGGAAATGCAGGAGAAGCTGCAGTCCCTCCTTCAGGAAGTGTGTGCCTACGCATCAGCTAAACGTTCATCCCACGTATCCAGAGAGCGGGAGGATTCCCTGCGGAACCTTATTGAGGAAGTCCACCAGTATATCCAAGCGAATTACATGGACATGAACTTGAACGTCAACGCGATCGGCGAGCATTTTCAGCTGAAGGGGAGCTATCTGTCGAAGCTGTATAAGACCCAGACGGGCGAAGGCATACTGGACAGCATTCATAAATATCGGATTGAGCAGGCGAAACGGCTGATGCGGACAAAGCCCGAGTCGGTCAGCGAGATATCCAGGCAGATCGGATACAACGACCCCGCGACCTTTATCCGGGTATTCAAAAAATACGAAGGCATTACGCCGGGCAAGTACAAAGAAATTATTTGATGTTTTATTTTCGGGAGGTACCTATGAAGTGGAAAGGTAAAGGGAGAGCGGTGGTGTGGGGATGGCTGGCTATCATGGTTCTGCTGATGGCGGTACTGCCGGCTTGCGATCGTGAGCGGATGACGCAGACGGCAAGTTCGCTGCCGACTGCCGAAACAACGCTGATGGCGGGAGGAGGCAAAGGTTTGTCCGCTTCGGATGCCAAGCTGACCTATTGGGCTGAACTGAACGGCAACGCGGCGGGGATCAAGTCCACCTTTAACCAGGTGCCGTTCTTTCAGGAATGGCAGCGGAGAACCGGCGTCCAGCTGACGTTCATCCAGCCTCCGGCCAACCAGGCGAAGGAAGCGATCAGCGTGCTGCTGGCATCAGGCGATCTGCCGGATATGATGGAGTACGAATGGATCAATTATCCGGGGGGACCGGAGAAGGCGATCAACGACGGCTATATTCTACGCCTGAACGAAGCCATCGATCAGTACGCCCCGAACTTGAAGCGGTACCTGAAGGCGCATCCCGATATCGATATGCAAATCCGTACAGCCCGAGGCAGCTACTACGCATTCCCGTTTATCCAGGGAGACGACAAGCTGCGGACTTACCAGGGACCGATTATCCGCAAGGATTGGCTGGATGAGCTGGGCCTGGGCGTGCCTGTGACGATCGACGATTGGCATACGGTGCTCAAGGCGTTCAAGGAAAAGAAAGGCGCCGAAGCGCCGCTTACCTTCCTTGGCGTACCGAATCCGCTCTTTGGCATCGAGGGCGGAGGGTTTATCGGCGCATTTGGAATTAAGAAAGGCTTTTACCAAGAGGAGGGAAAAGTCAAGTTCGGCCCGGTTGAGCCGGGGTATAAACAATTTCTGTCACTGTTCCGGCAGTGGTACGCGGAAGGGCTGATCGACCCGAACTTTGCTGCCGTGGACTCTGAAACGCAGGACACGAGCATGATCCTGAGCCGGAGCGGTGCTGGCATTTGGAACGCGGGCGCCGGCATCGGCACGTGGCTGCCGGTTATGAAAGCGCAGGATTCGTCGGTGGAGCTCGTTCCGGCGCCCTATCCGGTGCTTCAACGCGGAGACCGACCCGAATTCGGGCAGCTGGCCCCGGCTGTCGGATCCAGCGGGGTGGCGATTTCCGCGAAGAGCAAGCATGTCGAAGAAGCGGTCAAGATGCTGGACTACGGGTACGGACCGGAAGGACATCTGCTCTTTAATTTCGGCATCGAAGGGGTCAGCTACGAGATGAAGGACGGGTATCCGGTGTATACGGACGTCATTTTGCACAACCCGGATAAGCTGGCGCCGTCACAGGCGCTGGCGATGTACACCAGGGCAAGTTATTTCGGGCCTTTCGTCCAGGATATCCGTTACATGGAACAGTATTATTCCCTTCCGGAGCAGAAGGAGGCGGTCCGGGTGTGGTCCGACACGGATGCAGCGCTTCATGCGCTGCCTGCGCTTCCGACCACGGAGAAGGAGAGCACCGAGCTGGCGGTGATCATGCAGGAAGTCAACAAGGCCGTAACCGAAATGTCGCTGAAAATCATTATGGGCATGGAGCCGGTATCCGCTTTTGATGGATACGTGAAAAAAATCCAGCTGATGGATATCCAGCGTGCCATCGGCATAGAACAGCAGGCGCTGGACCGTTATCGCGCATCCGTATCCAAAACAGGCGGGAACACCACCGGTTGACCGTGGAACGGGCTGTCCCGAGACCTACGATTTTATGCCTTTCCTGATAGCCGGATCCGCTGACGACAGGCCTGTGTTAAGGGCAATATAGAATGGAAACAAGATCATTTCGAACATTAAAATCAAGCCGGTGACCGGAGCGGGGTCATCGCCCGGGTTCGTCAGTGGAAACAGCATCCTGAAGCCCCAAATCCACAGGATGAAATACGGGATCCACACGACGGCAGCGGCATATGCGGATTTGCGGCCGGAAACGAGACGCTTGCTCAGCCAATAACAAAGGATCAGCGATACGGCCAGCAGGGCCAGATTCGCCCAGTTCAATGCATGATAGATGCCAGTCCAATTCATGATTCTCTCCAGCCTGTACACGTTGACCAAACTTTCTGCATGGAGGAAAAAGAGGAAAGCGTAAATACAGCTCATCACATTCAATTTGAAAAAATAGCGCATGAAGGTTCATCTCCCATTAGTCCAGCGGTTCGCTGGGCTTCATTGCGTTGACGGATAGGCAAGCCGAGAATTGTTCAATGCGGCTGATGCCATGTGATGCTACTCTGGCGCCTTTCACAAAGCCTCATCATTTATGGAAAATATAGGATTCCATTCATTACCATTATACCTGAATTTGATTTGTACCGGTACAGCTGTGATAAATTCGCATTGTCCCCGCAGATCGCTCCCTGTAACTTATAAGTAATGGATTTTCTGTAATCGCACATAAATCAGCGCGTTTCTAATCGAGATTTCATATTCCGAAATGAGGAGAGAAGAATGTTTAACCTGCAAAAATACATGAGCAAACTGGGTATAACCCATCAAATCGACATCATGCCCGATCTGAAGCTTCTGCGTGAACTGCAATATCGGCACGTTATGCATATTCCTTTTGAAAACCTAGATATCATGGATGGGGTCCCATTATCGATGAATCCGGACATACTCTTCAACAAGATCATTGAAGGCCGGCGCGGGGGCGTATGCTACGAATTGAACGGTTTGTTTCACAACCTTCTCAAAGCGCTTGGATTCAACGTATCGATGGCGGCCTGTACAGTTAAGCAGGAGGAGGGATGGTTTATCGATGGAACCCATGCCGTAAATGTCGTTCAGCTTCCGGGTGGAGATTACCTCGTGGATGTTGGCTTTGGCGGGCGAAGTCCCCGAGTACCGGTTCCGCTGAACGGCGAATTGACTGAGGACTGGGATGGAAATTGGCGCATAAGTCCGTATATAGAAGAGCAGGACCGATTTGTTTTGGAGAAGGAAACCCCAGATGAGTGGGAGATGCTGTACCAGTTGGACAGGGAGCCGCGACTGCTGGAAGATTTCAAAGCGGTGTTCGATATGACGCAGTACGGGCACGAATCGAAATTCAATAAAATACGGGTGGCCATGATTCAGACGGAGCAGGGACGCGTTACGCTGAGCGGAAACTCTTTAACCTGGGTAAACGGAGAGACGAAATCTAAAGAGGACGTCGAGCCGGAACGGATTGAGCAGGTGCTGCGCGAGCTATTCCATATTGAATGGAAGGAATGACGGTCCATTATCAGCCGGTCTCGTGAGTAGCCCGTATTGAGGCTAAGAAGACTGACTTCGTTAACGAAGGGGTGCTGCCGCTCTTCGATGAATTGGTGTAAGGCTTCGGGCGAATACTAGTTTGGTCAAGGTATTTTCGCTTGCAGAGGAGTCTTCGATTATGGACAGCAACAATCACGAGAAAAGTAAATGGGCGCTGCCTTTCCGAAAAAAATCCGGACCCCGGCTCCATAAGGACGATATCACGGTCGTGGACACCGGCAACGCCAAGAAGGCCGTCGTTGCCACCGCATTGGGAAATGCCATGGAGTGGTTCGACTTCGGAATATACTCTTATTTGGCCGTCATTATGGGCAAGGTGTTTTTCCCGGAGATGACGGGTTCCATCCAGCTGATTTATACCTTTGCCACGTTTTCCATCGCCTTTCTCGTCAGGCCGTTCGGCGGTTTGTTTTTTGGGAGGCTGGGGGACAGGCTTGGCAGGAAAAAAGTGCTCACCATCACGTTGGTCATGATGGCGGTTTCTACGCTGTGCATCGGCCTCATCCCGAGCTACGCATCGATCGGTATTACCGCTTCGGTGCTGCTTCTGCTGGCCCGCCTGGTCCAGGGCTTCTCCACCGGGGGAGAGTATTCAGGCGCCATGACCTTCATTGCCGAATCCACGCCCGACAAGCGCCGCGGATTTATGGCGAGCGGCCTGGAAGTGGGCACCCTGGTGGGGTACATTGCCGGATCCGGATTGGTGACGCTGCTTAGCTACCTGCTCGGACCCGACCGGATGCTGGCTTGGGGCTGGAGGATTCCTTTTTTTATCGCGGCTCCGATCGGCTTGGTCGGCCTGTACCTGCGGAATCATCTCGAAGAAACTCCCGCCTTTGAGGCGATGGAGAAAGCAGCCCAGGATGAAGGGAGGCAGAAAGTGCCTTTCCGGGAACTGTTAAAGGTTCAGTGGAGAGTCGTCCTGCTCTGCATCGTCATGGTGTGTTCCTTCAATGTCGTGGACTATATGGTATTGTCATACATGCCATCGCATCTTACCGCGGTGCTCGGTTACGGAGAGACGGAAGGGCTGCTGCTCATTCTTATTGTCATGTTTATCATGATCCCGATTGTGCTGTTCATGGGTTACTTCAGTGACCGGATCGGGAACAAACGCATCATCCAAGGCGGTCTGCTAGGGCTGATTGTGCTCTCGCTGCCGGCGTTTTGGTGGATCGGGAGCGGCAAGGGAGGGATGGTCTTTCTCGGTTTGCTATGCCTCGCCGTGCTGCTAACCTGCTTTGAAGGCACCATGCCGTCCGTGCTTCCGGCTTTGTTTTTTACCAAGGTCCGATATGGGGCCCTGGCGATTACTTATAATATTTCAGCATCCCTGTTCGGAGGGACCACTCCGCTTGTCATGGCTTGGCTGATCAATCTGACCGGGGAGCCCTTGGTACCGGCGTATTATTTGATCGCGGTTTCAATTATTGGCTTCGTCATCGTGACCATGTGGTTTACCGAGACCGCGGGCCGGTCACTGCGCGGTTCTGCGCCCGCGGTGGAGAAGCCGCACGAAGTTCATGAGGTGCTTCAAGAGCCGGAGGAAGCGCTGTGGTGGCATGAGGAGCAGTCGGCCATCCACGATCAGCTGTCCGATTCAGATCCGACACGTTAAGGAAATAAGGATTGCGTGATGAAATATATAAATCTTAAAAAAGGTGCTGGAACAAGGGTTCCGGCGCCTTTTTTGCTTCTTTTTCCAAATATTTTTGTGAAAGCCTTTTCAACTCTGTTTAAATGTGTTATCTTTGAGGTAATCTAATTGTGTCTAAATTGTGAAAGCAATTTGTCGAAATTGTGAATCATCGCTGATGCATAGCGTATGATATAGCATCCAATGTTTTTAAGGAGGAATTCATCATGACCTTTTTACTGCTGATTGTGTTTACCGCTGCGTTGATCGGTGTGTTGTTCTTCGGGAAGAAGCACGAGGTGTTGATTGCCAACGTCATGAATACATTGCTGCTCACGGGTCTTGCGATTGCGTCCGGAATGCATTTAAGCTCTGGCGGCTTGTTCTACTTGATTCTGATTTTCTACTACGTGGTGCCGATGTATGCTGTCATTACGCTGTTTGGTGTCATGAAGAAGAACAGCAAGAAGAACAAGAAGGACGTATTTATCAGTTCCTTTGAGCCGTCCCTCCCCGATTTGCGTGGAGAACGCGCCTAATATCCAATAATAATTAACCGCTGGGACAACGAGGTTCCAGCGGTTGTTTTATTTTGTGAACTCTTGGCAGGCTTTAGGTCCAGTGAAAAGGTCGCTCCAAATGTTCTGGAATTTTGGTAGCTGCGTTCCCTTTGGCGGCATTGATCTGGAACTGGGTCAGAAAAAGGCTTCCGCTCAAATCCGCGTCGCGGATGTCCGCGTCCCGGAAGTCGGCGCCGATCAGATCCGTGATCCGGAGGTCTGCGTCCCGAAGGTCGGCCGCGATCAAATATGCGCCTCTAAAGCTCTGGAATTTGAGATCGGCGCCTTTCAGCTTGGCACCGATCAGATCCGCCCCGCGTCCCTTCAGGTTCTTACGAGAAGATGGTCCCTTGTAACGTCGGCGTGCCTCCTCCCGAACGAGTTCACTGGTCTTAAGGAGCAGGAGGTTTACTTCGGCCCGGTGAGCGGGAATATCCAGCTTCAATATTTCCTCTGGCGGAAGTTCGGTGAGACGCTGCGTTTCGTGCAGCTGCGTTCGAAGCTCCTCGTGAATCAGGTGGGCGTCTGCATGGCTTAGCGCTTCGCTTAAATAGGCCAGAAGCTCGTGCAGCTGACGCATGACGGGAAACACTTCGAACATTTGCTTCGCCGTCTCCGGCGCTTGGCGCCAGTCTATGCCGCTATAAGTAAACTGGGAAACTTTTTGTCCGGCCCCGAAACAGTCATAAACGGTACATCCGCGAAATCCCTTTTGGCGCAGGCTGTTATGAATACCGCAGCGAAAATCGGATTGGAGATGGCGGCAGGGCTCTCCCGCCTGCTTGTCCATGGCAAAGTCGGATGAGGCGGCAAAAGGAAGGGAGACGCAGCACAGGCCGAAGCATTTCTCGCAATCTGCCTTCAGGGCAGCTCGTCCGAAGTCTCCTAAGTCTTCAAAATGATATGGGTTTGGTTCACTCAATGTTGATATCTCCTTCATGTAAAATCAGTCCGGTTTTCTTTTTACCTACAGTTATCTTACAATAAATTGAAGCATTTATCGATGACGCGATGCTTATCAGCCTGAAGCTTTCGCCAGATATACTGATACATGGAATCGAGCGGAGATTGGACTTCTTATCATCGGGAACTAATTTATCCAACGGGAGTGAAGGAGAAATGAAGATAAGCGGAAATACGATACTCATTACCGGCGGCGCATCCGGAATCGGGCTGGCCTTGGCGGAGCGGTTCGTTCAGGCGGATAACACCGTGATCATTTGCGGGCGCCGCGCAGACAAGCTTCAGGAGCTGAAGGAACGCTATCCGGATATACATACGGTGGCATGTGACCTGTCTGTGGAGTCCCACCGGCTTGAATTGTTCCGTAAGGTGACGTCCGAATTTCCGGGTTTGAACGTTCTCATCAATAATGCAGGCATTCAGCAGCGGGTTCATCTGCTCGAAACGGAGAAAGAGTGGGAGTATTACCGTCAGGAAATTTCAATTAATGTAGATGCGCCGATTCATTTAACACTGTTGTTTATGCCGCACTTGTTAAAACAACCGGATCCGGTCATCGTCAATGTCACCTCGGGGTTGTCCATTACGCCAGGAGCCTGGGTTCCGATCTACAGCTCTACCAAGGCCGCGCTCCATTCCTTTACCGTTAGTCTTCGGATTCAGCTGGCCCAAACGAACGCCAAGGTGATCGAAGTGCTGCCGCCTGCGGTCAACACCGATCTAGGCGGAGCGGGACTTCACACCTTCGGCGCGCCTCTTGACGAGTTTGCTGACTCGGTATTCAGGGACCTGCAAACCGGTAAAGAGGAGATTGGTTATGGCGGTACGGAGGAGAGGCTGCATCTGTCTGCGGTACAGGCAAGAGAGACGGCAGCCCGGATGTACGATGGCTTCCGGTCAGGTACATAACATCTTGCACACGATGCAGAACAGGAAGAGGACCTGCTGACAGGATCAGCAGGTCCTCTTTGGGTTACATGTTTTCTTTTAAAAATTTGTCGTAGTCGTTTAATGCCCGGTCTAATTTCTGACTGGCCTTGATCAGCTCCGGATCGGTGAGACATCTGCATACGGACAGTTTATTCAATTCCAACCGAAGCTCTTCAATTTTACGAATAATTTTATCCATGGTTGAACAGCTCCTTAGAAATTTTGCATCCTCCTTGCGCTCGCAGCATGCCGCAACGACAGATGCGTCAACACTTTTTTCGATCCAGCACATGATTTTTGAAAAAGAATGATACTACATTTTTCGCTAAATTCCCCTCAAATCCCTTCCGTGAAGCTGACATATTATCGAAATGTTACCCGATGATGAAATTTTTTTTTAGGTTCATAAAACCCTTCCGGCCTGGACAGCAAGATTCGATATAAATGGGTAAAATTTACATGGTATAAAGAACGAGTGTTCGTATATAATAAAAACATACGTTCGGTTAGGAGGGTCTGTCATGTCAGAAAAATATGTTGGGCAAACCGTGGAGATCGTTTATTTAGACCAGGCCGGTAACATTACGCAGCGTAAAATCGAAGTGAAAGAGATGCGCGGGAACACCGTCAGGGCGGTATGCCTGAAGACAGGTGCCCCAAGAACCTTCCGGCGGGATCGGATTCTGGCATGGCAGGTCGCAAGAACTGCCTAGGACCGGTTAGGACGGCGTCCTTGACGCAGCTCTATTCGTGCACACTGCTTCATCATTAAATTGATTCTTCGAAGAGAACAGGACCAAAATAAAAAGCCTAACCCGGTATGGGCTAGGCTTTCTTCGCATATCTAAAAACTTACTTCTGGAGTACCTTGTCATCGGGATCATCCATTGATATTGATGGTAACGGTCGCGGGCCAGCATTTTGCGGAGCGTGATCATCAATGTCGGGGATAGGATAAAGAACAAGTTCGCCGGCTTTCTGTCTCAGTCCTGGCATATCTTCCCGCTCTCGGCATACCATTAGGCAAAAGCAAAGAGAGAGGGAGGATACGGATGAACGAAATTGAACCGCAAAGTCCGGTACAGCTGGTCAGCACGCATCTGCCGGAAGGGGCTGAGCTGGTTACGATGAATACTCCAGCCGGACAACCTGCCGTGATTGCCGAGGATTTAACTGGGGATCGGGTCCCGGAGATTTCCGCCGTCTACCGGTTGAATGATGCGTTGTACTTGCTTGTGCTCCAGTTTAGCGAAGGGGCATGGAGAACGATGGCCAGGATCCAAGGCCCAGGCTATGGAGTCACGCTCTTGACCGCTGCACCGGTTACCAAGCCTGGGCGGAACAACCTGCTCGTAGGCTGGCAGATCGGTTCCATTTGGTCGAAGTTGTCCGTGTATGAGTGGACGGAGTACGGTTTGAGTGATGTGGCGCCTGCAGAAATGAGCTACAGCTATATTGACGTGGCGGATTGGCCGGGCCCTGGAGGTCCAGACGGCAGATCCGAGCTCGGACTCTGGATCCACGATACGGGCGAAGCCTACCGGACGGAGGTGCTGCGCTGGCGGGACGGGAGTTTTCACCCGGCAGAAGATGTTTACCCCGCCTATTACCCTGAAGTAGCCCGCTACTATGAACGTATGACCGAATCCTATCCGGATTATCCGTTCTATTGGTACTATCTGGCCGAGGCGCAGTATCGGGCCGGTATCCCGCAGGCGGCACTGCATTCGGTACGAAGAGCATTAGGATTTGCTCAGCCGTATCCTTCCCGGGAAACCCTTTTGACGCTGGAGAGGAAGATCCTGCAGCTGCCCCGCGTGGCGGAGCTGCTGCGGTTTTCGGCCCGAACTGCCGAAGGGCTTCGGTGGGGGTATATCAACACGAGCGGTACGATGGTACTTCCGGCCAGATACGAGGAGGCGGCGGAATTTCAGAAGAACGGCCTTGCCATTGTCCGGGAACGCGGAAAATACGGATTGATCGATCAAGCCGGGATGTGGGTCGTTGCCCCGGTGTATGATTCGATTTCACCGTTTTCGGAACACCGGGCCGTCGTCACGGACGGCGGCGTCTGCAAGCTGATCGATGAACAAGGTAAGGTGGTAACGAAATGCGGGTACTCGTATATCGCCGATATGCGGGAAGGCAGGTCCGTATTTCGTGGAGAGGGCCATCAGGGGCACACGGAACATATCGACCGTTACGGCTATCTGGATTCCCAGGGATACGAGATCATCCCGGCAAGATATGAGGAAGCCGGCGATTTTGGCAGTGGAAGAGCCTGGGTCAAAATGAAGGATGGTGCGTACGCGCTAATCGGGCTGGACGGCCGCAGTCTATACGAATATGAGTTTGAGTATGCCGGTCCTCCCGACGGCGGATTGCTCGTTTGTCAGCAGCACGCCGGCGGAAAATACGGCTATATCGATCTGCGCGGCCAAGTCCGTATACAGCCTGCTTTTACCTCGGCGACCCCCTTCCGCCGTCAGCGGGCGATCGTGAACATGGGAGAGGGCGGCACGAAGAGATACGGCGTCATCGATGAATCAGGTCAGTTCGTCGTTCCACCTGAATATGACGAGATTCGTGATCTCGGTGAGGAAAGGCTGGCACTCGCACACGCCGTGAATCCGGGGAAGCCATCTATCGGCTTGAACTATGCGATTGCGGATTGGGAGGGCAGGCTGCTGACAGACTTTGCGTATACCCGCGTGTCGGCCTATCAAGATGGTCTGGCATCGGTCGCGGATGGGCAGGACACCTTTTTGATCGATTCCAGCGGTGCAGCCGCGCTCGGATATCCGAAGGTGGAAGGCAGCGGCAGCCTGACTTTGAAGGGGAGCGGCTTAATTGAAGTCCAAGTGGACCAGCGGATGTCGTATGTAACTCGTGACGGAAGAACCATTTGGCGGGACCAGGATCCTCCCAAATGACATCAGCTCGCCAATCACAATAAACCTTGAATTCGACGAACCGCTGCCGTGAAGGCAAGCGGTTTTTTGGATTGGAAGCTTCAGGATCGATTGGGAATAATTTTACATGGGATGGGGGAAATTAACCGCTGTCTAACTAGTTATGGCAGGAGGGCAGGCTGTGACCTCATCAGAGCAAACGATCTATCCTTCGCTTGACGGGAACATTTCTTACATCCGGGACAAGCTGTGTCACACCGACGATCTGAAGGTCAGGCACCTAACTTACCGCGGACAATCCTCGGCGCTGGTATATCTGGAATCTACGGTGGACCCAACCCTGATCGAGCGCAACGTCATCCGCCCGCTGCGGCAGGGAGGAGACGAGGACTTGTCCCAGCTGTTCCTGACGCTCCGGCTTGAGACCGAACACAAGCTGAATAAGGGCACGCAATCCCTTTTGTCGGGCAATTGCTTGTTTTTTACACAGGATGACATGAAGCAGTTCTACGTATTGACTACGCCGGCCAAATACGAACGCAGCATTACGGAGCCGGAAAACGAAGGTATCATACGCGGGCCGCACAACGGTTTTATCGAGGATTTGACGGTCAATTTGTATCAGATCCGCCAGCAGATCAGCTCGACGGACCTGAAGGTGCATTATCACAATATAGGCAGTACGGCTCCACGCAAAGTGGCGGTAATGTACATGAATAACCTGGCGGACCCAGCCGTAATCAAAAAAGTGGAAGACAGGCTGAAGGGCATCACGCTCGATTCCGTCATTTCGACCGGCTTTATCCAAGAATTTATGGAGGATCAGCCGTTTTCGATCTTTCCCCAGTTTTTGAATACGGAACGGCCCGACCATACGGGCGCGTATTTGCTCGACGGGCATGTGGTCATTATGCTCGAAGGGGATCCGACGGCCTTGATCGTTCCGGTGAGCTTTTTCTGCTTTTATCAAACCCCTGACGATTACAGTAACCGTTGGATGATCGCATCGTTTGTGCGGTTCATCCGGCTGCTCAGCTTTATAACGGCGTTTCAGCTGCCGGCATTCTATATCGCCATCGTGGCATTTCATTCGAACATTTTGCCCATTCAGCTGTTCTTTACGGTGCAGGGTTCATTGACCCGGGTACCATATCCCCCGCTCGTTGAAGCGATGCTGCTCGAGCTGATCTTCGAATTGCTGAGGGAGGCAGGGCTACGGCTGCCAAGCCGAGTAGGGCAAACGATCGGCATTGTCGGGGGTCTGGTCATCGGCGATGCGATCGTCAAGGCGGGTTTTGTGTCGTATACGATGATTATCGTTGTGGCTTTGACCGCGATTTCGTCGTTTTTAATACCATCCAATGAAATGAGCTCGGCGATCCGGATATTGCGGTTTCCGCTGATGATATGCGCATCCATTTTCGGATTCATCGGCATTGCTTTCGGACTGACGATCCTGTTCATTCATCTGTGCAAGCTGGAGTCGTTCGGGAAGCCTTACCTGTCGCCGCTGGCCCCATTGAAATTCAAGGGCTTCAAGGATGCATTCCTTCGGTTTCCGATCTGGACGATCCGCGGCAAGCATGGCGAGAAAAAGCATAACTAACATCGTTTGACACGGATCCGGGAGGGAGGGCCAAGGTGGAACAGGCTGAGAAAAAGATGTCCCCGAAACAGCTGTTTTTGTTCATTATCCAAGCCCAAATCGGAGTCGGCGTACTTTCGATCCCCTATGACCTTAGTAAGACGGCAAAAGGCGGCGGGGGCATATCGGTTGTGATCGCTGGAGCGATTACCCAAATCGTCATTTTGATGATGTGGACTCTTCTGCGTAAGTTTCCCGGGATGAACCTTTTCCAAATCTGTTTCCGGCTTGCCGGACCGGTTATAGGCAGGCTGCTGATCGCATGCTACGTCGGATATTTTATTTTGCTGGGCAGCAATGTTTTGCTGAATGCCTACATGGTACTCCAGCGCTGGATTCTGCAATCCACCCCAAAGTGGGTGGTACTGCTTCTGTTCTGTATCATGACGTATTACCTGGCCAAGGAAAAGCTCACGGTTTTGGCCAGGTTTTACAGCCTGTCATCGATGCTGTTCATTCCTTTGATCATTTTTGTCAGCTATGGCCTAACGCAGGCACGGATTGAATATATGCTCCCGTTAACCGAAGCAGGCCTGATCAACATCCTGAAAGGAACCAAAGACACGACCATCTCGATGTACGGGTTCGAAATGTTCTTGATCATCTTTCCGTTCATTGATGCATCTGACGCCAAGAAATTGAAAATGATCAGCTTGTCGAATCTGTTCGTTACACTGTTCTACGGGTTTGTCGTGTGCACCTGTCTCATGGTGTTTAACCAGACGCAGCTGGCGATGATCCCGGAACCTGTCATTTACCTGGTCAAATCGCTAAATTTTTATATCATCGACCGGGCGGACATCCTGTTCCTGTCGATTTGGTCGATTACCTTGGTATGTTCCATCACCAGCTACTTTTATGCGGCTGCCGATGGGCTTGCGGTCCTGTTTAAAAAAAAGATCCATCAAATGTTTGACCCCTTTGTTAGTGTAGCCTTTTTTTTAATCGCTCTTTTGCCGACCACGCCGATGGCGATCGACCGGATCAACAAGATTTCCGAATATGCTGCGTACGTGTTCATTGCGGGCATTCCCTTCCTGCTAATGCTGTTCTCATTATTTGTCAAAAAGAAAGCGGGTGGAGCCGTATGAAACGATGCCGCGTGGTACTTTGCTGTGCAATGCTGGGTCTGTGCACGGCGCTGCTGACCGGATGCTGGGACCGCGAATATTTGAAAGACTTGAATCTGGCCTACAGCGCAGGTTTTGATCTGACCAAGGATCATAAGATCAAGGAAACCGTTGAGCTAATCATTCCCCCGAAAACCGAACAGAGCGCCACGACAAATGAAATTCATTCGGCAGTGGGTTTGTCAACACGCGGGGCGAGCAACATCCTCCGGGCTCGCGTAAGAGGGAATATGCGGGTGATCAAGAACAGCGTGCAGCTGATCGGTAGATCCTTGGCCGAAGAAGGGATCAAGGCACCCATGGACGTCAATTTCAGGGACCCTAAGAACCCTTCTTCCGACGTCCGCTTGATCGTGACGGAGAATGACGCCTCAGAGATTATCGGTATGAAAAAAGTAGGAGAGCTGCAAATCGGCGAATTCCTGTCGCAGAAAATCAGCAGCTTGGAGAAAATGAGCCTGTTCTACCCGCCGGAGACCGTGAATACGGTTTTCCGTTCTTTGACGGATCCAGGCCAGGATTTCGCTCTGCCCTACATCGGGGTACAAGGCTCCGAGATCGTAGCCAAAGGCGTCGCTTTGTTCCACGATCAGAGCTATAGCGGATCGTTAGGCAAGGATCAGTCGATCATGCTGGTTCTGATGAAAGGAAAGTCGGGAGGCAATGCCCGATTTACCAAGACCGTGAATCTGGATACAACCAAGCCGATTCGCGGATCGCTCAGCTACAACGTCGGCAATAAGAAGAGGAAGCGTGAGTTTCACGTAAGCGTAGCCCGGAACGGCGATGTTCACGTGACACTGAGCCTGAAACTTCAAGCAGTCATAGAGGAATTCACCGGACCACAGCTGCTGGATGAAAAGGCCGTAACGCGGGTGAACAGGGAGCTGTCAACCATCATGACTGAAGAAGCCAGGGAGGTCGTGCGGGAGCTGCAAAAGGCGAACTGCGATATTTTTGGGGTCGGCCGGCAGCTGATGGCCTATCATCCCAAACTGTGGAAGCGGATCGATTGGAACAAGGAGTACCGTAACGTTCAGTTTCATACCCAGGTTCAGGTGTCCATTATCGATACCGGGGTCATACAATAACACTGATGTCCATGCCGAACGGGGTGAGGTATGGAGCGATGTTTTGCGGTCTGGCCGATTGCGGCCGGCCGCTTTTTTTGGTTTTCCAATTCGCTGGAAATAGAATGTTAACTTGCGGAAACTCATATATATGTCATGGAAACCGTTATTTGATGACCTGACACAAAGCAGCGTTTAGAGACAATCGTATAGCGAGCGGCAAAAAAATGTGGTATTAAATAACAAAAAAGGGTTTGCAAAGGTCCGGTGCGGTGTTATAATCCGATCAAGGAAAGCGGTTACCCTAAATGATTCATTGAAATGATATCGTGAGAACAAGGTGGAATGTCCATGAGTAAACAACTGAATATCGGCGTGATCGGAGCAGGGAGGATCGGCAGGCTGCATACCGAAAATCTGCTCAAGCATCCTCAGGTTAATGTGAAAGCGATTGCAGACCTGCAGATCGATCATGCCAGGGCATGGGCCAATGGGCTGGGGATCCCTTTGCTGACCCAGGATGCGGAACAGATCATCAGTGATCCGGGCATCGATGCCGTTTTTATTTGCACGTCGACCAATACCCATATTGACATGATCGAGCGCTCCGCCAAGGCGGGCAAGCACATTTTCTGCGAAAAGCCGATCTCCTTCGATGTCCGGGGAACCCGCCTTGCCCTGCAAGCCGCTTCCGACAGCGGCGTCAAATTTCAGCTTGGCTTCAACCGCAGATTTGACCCGAATTTCCGCAGAGTCAGGGAGATCGTCGCTTCCGGCCAGATTGGAGATCCCCATCTGATCAAGATCACTTCGCGCGACCCCAGCCCCCCTCCGCATGACTACATCAAGGTATCCGGCGGGCTGTTTATGGACATGGCGATTCACGATTTTGACATGGCCCGTTTTTTGAGCGGCAGCGAAGTGGATGAGGTGTATGTCCAAGGGGCAGTCCTGGTGGATCCGGTCATCGGAGAGCTCGGAGACGTGGACACGGCGGTCATCATGTTGAGATTCCGGAACGGCGCGATCGGTGTCATCGACAACTCGAGGCAGGCTGCGTACGGGTATGATCAGCGCGTTGAAGTGTTCGGCTCGCTGGGCCAGGTCAACGTGCAGAACGATTTTCCGAACTCGGCGGAAGTCAGCACAGCCGGGGGCGTGTACCGGGATAAGCCGAAGCATTTTTTCCTGGAACGTTATGAAGCGGCGTATCGGCTTGAAATCGAGAGCTTTATCAAAGCGATCGTGAACAATGAGGACGTACCTGTCAGCGGAGAGGACGGGTATCAGGCGGAGCTGCTGGCGGATGCGGCCAGGAAGTCATGGCTGGAGAAGAGACCCGTCAGCTTGTCCGAGTATTCGATGTCTACATCATGAGGTTTTTGTTTGTCTTTAGGGTAAGCGATTAACCTAATGAAGTATTTTGCGAAAGGATGGTTATGAATGGGCGTACTTCGATTAACGATGGCTCAGGCCTTGCTCCGCTTCCTGGACCAGCAGTATGTGCAGCTGGACGGAAAGGAGCACAAGTTCGTTAAGGGAGTCATGGGCATTTTCGGTCACGGCAACGTTCTGGGCATCGGCGAAGCATTGGAGCGGGAGCCGGGCAGCCTCAGATTCATCCAGGGAAAAAATGAGCAGGGCATGACGCATGCCGCCGTTGCGTACGCGAAGCAGAAGAACCGGCTGGAAATCTTCGCCTGTACTTCCTCCATTGGCCCGGGGGCGCTGAATATGGTCACGGCTGCCGCGACGGCGACGGTCAACCGGATACCCGTGCTGCTGCTTCCAGGCGATATTTTCGCCTGCCGGCAGCCGGACCCGGTCCTGCAGCAGCTGGAGCATCCGATGGATTATACCGTGTCCGTCAACGATGCCTTCAAACCGGTCAGCCGGTACTGGGACCGGATTACGCGTCCCGAACAGCTGATGAGCTCGATGATCCAGGCGATGCGCGTACTGACTGACCCTGCCGAAACCGGCGCGGTCACCATCTGCCTGCCGCAGGACGTACAGACAGAGGCGTATGATTATCCTGAGGATTTTTTCCGGAAAAGGGTGCATTACCTTGACCGCAAGCCGGCTAGCCAGGCAGCGATCGAGCGGGCGACGGAGCTGATATCGCGCAAGCAAAAGCCGATCCTGATCGCCGGCGGCGGCGTTCATTATTCCTTGGCCTATGAAGAGCTGCGGCAGTTCGCGGAAGCGTTCGGCATTCCCGTGGCCGAGACCCAGGCAGGGAAGAGCGCAATCCCATGGGACCATCCGCTGAATATGGGAGCGATCGGCGCGACCGGATCCCTTGCTGCGAACCGGCTTGCCAGAGAAGCGGATGCCGTCATTTGCGTGGGTACCCGGTTGGGTGATTTTCCGACCGCGTCCAAAACCGCTTTTACGAGTCCCGAAGCAGAATTCATTCATATCAATGTGAGCGGTTTTGACGCGTCGAAGCTGAATGCGTGCCAGGTGGTGGCAGATGCTGGAGCGGGGTTAAAAGAATTAACCTCCGCACTTCAGGCAAGGAGCTACAAGTCTGCTCATAACGGACCAGAGCTTGCCAAACTGAAAGCCGAATGGACCCGGGAGGTCGACAGGCTGTACGGCTTGGAGTCGGAAGAAGGCTTGGCGCAAACTCGCGTGCTCGGTGAGCTGAACCGTTCCATGGCAAACGAAGTGATTGTTGCGGCGTCCGGGAGTCTTCCGGGCGATTTACACCGGCTGTGGAGGTCGGAAGCGCCCAAGTCCTATCACATGGAATACGGCTTTTCCTGCATGGGATACGAAATTGCCGGAGCCTTCGGCGTGAAGCTCGCCGAGCCGGACAAGGAAGTCTATGCGCTCGTCGGCGACGGAAGCTACCTCATGCTTCATTCCGAGATTTTAACCAGCATCCAGGAAGGTGTAAAGGTGAACGTGATCCTGCTGGACAATCACGGATACCAGTGCATACACAGCCTGCAGCGTGAAAACGGGAGCGACGGCTTCGGCAACGAATTCCGTCTGCGCAGCACGGAAACGGGGCGCCTGACGGGGGACTACGTGCCGGTCGACTATGCGGCCCATGCGCGAAGCATGGGAATCAAGGCATTTTCCGCCACCAGTGTGGATGAGCTGAAGGAAGCCCTCCGGCAGGCCGGGGAGGAGAAGGGCTCTACCTTGATCGAAATCAAGGTGCTGCCGGGCACCCAGTCGGGCGGATACGAATCCTGGTGGAGGGTGGATGTACCGGAAGTGTCGACCAGCGATAAGGTGCGGGCCGCGAGGGTAACGATGAACGAACATGTGCAGCAGGCGCTGAAAATCTAAGTCCAAAGGGAGGCTACGACGTAGATGACGGATATCCGATCGATTAAATTGGGCATTTCACCGATCAATTGGGTTAATGAAGATGTGCTTGAACTGGGCGACCATTATACGTTCGACGACTTGATGAGGGATTTCACGCAGCTGGGATTCACCGGAACGGAAAACAGCCGGAAATTTCCGAAGGACGCCGCCGTTCTCAAGAAGGCATTGGCTGAGCATGGACTCCAGATGGCTTCTCAGTGGAAGGGCGTCTTGTTCTCCGAGCCGCGCCGCAGAGCGTCCGAGCTGGAATCGTACCGGCAGCATGTTGAATTTTTAAAGTCGATGGGCAGCCGCCATGTCGTCACCTGCGAGCTTGGGGGTTCGATCATCGGCGACCCAAGAAGACCGAAAGGCGTGCAGGACGTGCATCCTCTGACGGACGAGGAATGGAACCACATGATCGAGGGGCTGCATCAGGCCGGAGAAATCTGCAAACGAAACGGGATGAAGCTCGTCTACCACTATCACATTGGAACTGTGGTCGAACGGCCGGATGAAATTCAAAGGCTGATGGAGACGACGGACCCCGAGCTGGTTCATTTGCTGCTGGATACGGGGCATGCCTATTACGGCGGATCCGACCCGCTGGAGCTGTATGAACGCTATGCGGATCGCATTGCCTACGTTCATTTGAAGGATGTCCGGAAGGATGTGCTGGAGCGGGTGAAAAGGGAGGGGATCCCTTTTCAGCAAGCGGTAATCCAGGGCGTGTTTACCGTACCTGGCGACGGATGCATCGACTTTGCGCCGATTTTCCGCAGCTTCGTGCGGCATGGTTATGACGACTGGATGATTCTGGAGGCGGAGCAGGATCCCGGCCAAGCGAATCCTTACGAATATGCCAGCAAGTCCAAGCAATATCTCGCTCAAATTGTTCAGGAATTAAACGCCTGAAAGGAGGAAGGAACATGTCCAAGCTAATCGTTCCCGGCGGACAGCCGGACGAGAACGGCAGATTGCTCAGCATCACGCCCGAATCGGCAGGGTGGGAGTACGTAGGTTTTGAAGCGTACCGGCTGGAACCCGGTCAAACGATCGAGCAGGAGACGGGAGACCGTGAAGTCTGCCTCGTGCTGCTCAGCGGGCTGGCGAATGTGGAAGCAGGCGGACAAAGCTATGAGCGGATCGGCCGCCGGATGAGCGTGTTTGAGCCGCTTGCCCCTTATGCGGTATACATTCCTGCGCACGACCGTTTCCGGCTGGAAGCCGTTACCTTAACGGAGGTGGCCGTGTGCAGCGCTCCCGGCCAAGGGCGGCTCGAAGCAAGGCTCATCCCGCCTGAGAAGATCGGGGTGGAGCAGCGGGGCTCCGGTTATACGGAGCGGACCGTCCGCAATATTTTGCCGGAGCAGGAGGAAGCGGAAAGTCTGCTCGTCGTGGAAGTCTTTACGCCGGCCGGGCACTGGTCCAGCTATCCTCCGCATAAGCATGACCAACTCGATCTCCCGCATGAGTCTCTGCTGGAAGAAACCTATTATCACAAGGTGTCCCCAGGTCAGGGGTTTGCCCTGCAGCGCGTATATACTGACGACCTGTCGCTGAATGAAACGCTGGCCGTGAAGAGCGGAGATGCCGTCCTCGTTCCCCGCGGTTACCATCCGGTATCGGCGCCTCCCGGGTACGATGTGTATTACCTTAACGTCATGGCCGGGCCGGTGCGCACCTGGAAGTTCCATAACGACCCTCAGCATGAATGGCTGATGACCCCTGGACAGGAGGTGCCTAAGCGTTGACCACGATTTCATTTCCAGACCATCGTTCCCTGGACTTTATCGGGCTGGGCCGGCTGTGCATCGATCTGAACGCCAACGAAATCCATCGCCCGATGGAGGACACGGTCACCTTTACTAAATATGTCGGCGGCTCCCCGGCCAACATAACGATCGCCATGGCGAAGCTGGGGCTGCGAACCGGTTTCATCGGCAGGGTGTCCGACGACGCCCACGGCCGTTTCATCACCCGGTACCTGCAGGACGCAGGCATCGACACCAAACACGTTATTGTCGACCGGTCGGGCAGCGTCACGGGACTCACGTTTACGGAAATCAAGTCGCCGACGGACTGCAGCATCCTGATGTACAGGGATAACGTAGCGGACCTCAAACTGGAGCCTGGCGACGTAAGCGAGGATTATATCCAAAGTGCCAGAGCGCTGCTCATTTCAGGTACAGCCCTTGCAAAGAGCCCGTCCAGAGAAGCGGCTTTCAAAGCGATGGAACTGGCGATAAGACACGGAGTCGTCATTGTTTTTGATATCGATTACCGTCCGTATACATGGACCTCAGCCGATGAGATCGGCACGTATTACCGTCTAGCCGCCGAGAAATCGGATATTATTATCGGCGGACGCGAAGAGTTCGACCTGATCGAAGCGCTGGACGGCCCGCTTATGCAGGACGATGAAGCCACCGCGAAGCAGTGGTTCAAGCACCGGGCCAAGCTGGTGGTCGTCAAACGGGGCGGCGATGGGTCGACGGCATTTTCGGCGGACGGAGAGAAGCACGTAGGTGCCGTTTTTCCGGCACAGGTGGTGAAAACCTTCGGCGCGGGTGACTCCTTTGCAGGTGCCTTTATTTACGGCCTGATGCAGGGATGGAGTATCGACCGGTGCCAGCAGTTCGGCAGTGCTTCAGCATCGATCGTGGTCTCCAGCCACAGCTGCTCCGACGCGATGCCGACAGCCTCGCAAATCCAGGAGCGGATCGACCGCTTTGTGCAGCAAGGAATCTGACAAACCATGGAGGTATCTACATGACGGATCAAGTGCAAGATCAAGTGCAGCAGCTTCACAACTACGTCGGGGGCCGGTGGGTTCCTTCGGGCGGAGGAAGATCGGAGCCGGTCTATAATCCGGCCACCGGGGAAGAGATCGCCCGCGTCCCCTTATCCACCCTGGACGATCTGAACCGCACCGTATCCGCGGCGGCGGAGGCGTTTCCGTCCTGGAGCGGCACTCCGGTGCCGCGCCGGGCACGGATCATGTTCAAGTTCCAGCAGCTCTTGACGGAACACTGGGAAGAGCTCGCCCGGATGATTACGCTGGAAAACGGCAAGAGCTACCAGGAAGCATACGGCGAGGTGCTGCGCGGTATCGAATGCGTGGAGTTCGCCGCCGGCGCACCGACGCTGCTGATGGGCAGCAACCTGCCGGATATTGCCTCGGGACTGGAGTCGGCCATGTACCGTTATCCGATCGGCGTCGTCGGCGGCATCACGCCGTTTAACTTTCCGATGATGGTGCCGAGCTGGATGTTCCCGCTAGCGATCGTATGCGGAAATACCTTCGTGCTGAAGCCGTCCGAACGGACACCGCTGCTCGCGAACCGGCTGGCGGAGCTGCTCCAAGAAGCTGGGCTCCCGGACGGCGTGTTCAACATCGTTCACGGTGCGCATGACGTCGTTAACGGCCTGCTTGAGCACGAAGACGTCAAGGCGATTTCATTTGTCGGCTCCCAGCCTGTGGCCGAGTACGTGTACAAGACGGCAGCGGCTCACGGTAAACGGGTACAAGCGCTGGGAGGCGCAAAAAACCATTCCATCGTCATGCCGGATGCCGATCTCAAGCTCGCGGTCAAAGAGATCACGAGCGCGGCCTTCGGCTCCGCAGGCGAACGCTGCATGGCCTGCTCGGTCGTCGTGGCCGTCGGCGATATTGCCGACGAGCTGGTGAGCGGACTGGCTGAAGCCGCCAAGAATATCCCCGTAGGCGACGGTATGGAACCGGATGCCTTCCTGGGACCCGTGATCCGGGACTCCCATAAGAGCCGGACCATTGGTTATATTGAGAAGGGGATACAGGAGGGGGCGCAGCTTGTGTTGGACGGCAGGGATCATACCTTGGCCAACGCAAAAGGTTATTTTCTTGGCCCGACCATCTTTGATCACGCCGCTCCTGGTATGAACATTTGGACGGACGAAATCTTTGCGCCTGTACTTCAGGTCGTTCGGGTAAACAGCCTTCAGGAAGCCGTAGCGATTGCCAACAAGTCCGAGTTTGCCAATGGGGCCTGTATCTATACGGACAGCGCCAAAGCGATTCGAGAGTTTAGGGAATCGATCGACGCGGGCATGCTCGGGGTCAATGTAGGCGTACCGGCACCCATGGCGTTTTTTCCTTTCTCCGGCTACAAAAAATCCTTTTACGGAGATCTTCATGCCAACGGCAAAGACGGGGTGGAATTCTACACACGCAAGAAAATGGTTGTGGCCCGCTATTGATCATGGAGCAAATTGCCACAGACTGGAACTTTCCCTATACTTAGAGTACAGAGCAGCGTTAAGGAAGGGGGAACGAGGGTGGCGACGATATACGATATCGCCCGGGAAGCCGGCGTGTCCATTGCCACGGTATCCAAGGTCATCAACCAGACCGGCCGGATCAGCGACAAGACAAGAAAGCATGTGCAGGACGTGATGAAGCGGATCGACTACCAGCCGAGCGTCGTCGCATCCGCCTTGACCAAGAAAAGGACGTATTCGCTCGGGCTCCTGATCCCGGATATCGCGAACCCGTTTTTTGCCGAGCTGGCCCGCAGCATTGAAGATCATGCCCACGATCTTGGATACAGCCTGGTCATTTGCAGCACCGACAACGACTTGACCCGGGAAGAAAGGTACATCAACGTTCTCCGGCAAAAGAGCGCCGACGGGATCATCATCGCCACTGGCGCCCGCAACGACGCCATGATGAAGCAGCTGATGAAATACAAGCTTCCGGTAGCCGTCATCGCGCGGGAAATGCCGCTGCTTGCAGTGGATACCGTGCTCGTGGACGATTACTTAGGCGGCTATCTGGCTGCGTCTCACTTGACTGGGCTCGGACACCGGAACATTGCCGTGATTGCGGAGGATTTGGCTGTGATGAGCTCGAAGGAACGGGTTCGCGGTTACCGGAAAGCGCTTGAAGAAGCAGGAATCCCTTATGACGAGAATTTGGTGGCGGTCAGTCCGTTTCATGTAGAGGGAGGGAAGGCGACAGCCAAGGAGCTGCTCAGCGGCTCCAACCCGCCAAGCGCCATCTTCGGATGCAACGATCTGCTGGCGATCGGAGTCGTGCAGGCTGCCCGGGAGCTTGGCCTGCGCGTACCTGAGGATGTTTCGGTCGTGGGCTTTGACAACACGGTGCTGGCGACAATTATCGATCCGCCGCTCACTTCGGTGGCCCAGCCCGTTCAGCAAATGGGAAAAGAAATCGTCCAGCTGATCACAGGCGAAATCGACGGAAGCAAGCCCTCCAAGCAGCGCCTGGTTCTGCTGCCGGAACTCGTGGTCCGTGGAACAACCAGCGCCGTGTAACGGCGCTTTTTTTGTTGTTGATTCCCATTGTGGATCACCCGATGATTCCATCGCTTTTCCCGACATAATGAGGGAGTTTCAACCATTTTACAAACATAGACAATATATTACAAAAATAATGATTGCGCTTTCATGCTGGAGTAGATTATAATTTCTTCAAGGTAAAGCGCTTACCTCACATTTCCAGTCTCATGTTACGACACAGTTCCTTGGGGGAGAGTCCAAAGCCCGTTTCGCTTCGAGTTTATGTTACTAAGCTTCAAGAAGAAGTGAAGAGTCTTAATATGGTATCGCTACCATACGCACTCAATAACGATTTAGATATCGATGCTAACCATCGATCGGGATCGGATTCGGCTCTTGGTTTCAACCACAGAAATGTAATATTTTACAAAAAGCGCAACCATTTTTGATTTACACCTCATCTTGAGAGACTATATTCCAATTAAAGCCGACATTGAAAAGCCATTCTTAGTGAAAGGGGGGGATTCAGCCCTAAGAGAACAGATATGCATTGATCATGACAACGATTAAGGGTGACGGGCGGCATACAAGACACCGCTTCGGTTCATCAGCAATCATCCACAAAAAAGAAGGTGATCCCAGTCCATGCAAACCCAGGTGAAAACAGCAGCTGTACCTGGAAAGACACCCGGCAAACGATGGAAAAACATTCTTCTGCATAAATACCTCTACATCATGCTGCTTCCTTGCCTCGCTTTTTTTATCGTATTTTCCTACATACCGATGGTCGGCCTGATCCTGGCCTTCAAGGAATACAAGTTCAATACGGGAATCCTCGGAAGCCCGTGGGTCGGTCTGAAGTACTTCGAGCGTTTTTTCAATGATTATCAGAGCGCAATGCTCATCAAGAACACCTTGATCATATCCTGCATGAAGCTGTTTATCGGCCTGCCTTTTCCGATCCTTCTGGCTTTGATGTTCAACGAGATCCGCAACCGTTATTTTCGCAGCATCGCCCAGAGCATCGCCTATCTCCCGCATTTTTTGTCCTGGGTAGTGGTCGTGGGGCTTGCTCAACGCCTGCTTGCTCCGGATAACGGCTTGCTCAACCAGGTCGTGTCTTATTTCGGCGGGGACGGAAGCACCTTTTATATGATGGAACCGAATTATTTCTACTCCATTATGTTCGGCAGCCATTTATGGAAGACGATCGGATGGGACTCCATTATCTATTTGGCGGCGATCGCCGGCGTCAATCCGGATATGTACGAGGCGGCCAAAATCGACGGGGCGAACAAGTGGAAGGAACATTGGTACATCACTCTCCCTTCCATCCGTCCAACGATTCTCATTTTGTTCATTCTTTCACTGGGTAATATTTTGTCCGCCGGATTCGATCAGCTGTACCTCTTGAGAACTCCGGGAAACATGCAGCTCTCTGAAATTCTGGATACTTATGTCATTCGCATCGGTCTTCAGGGCGGCCAATACGGATATGCAACGGCTGTGGGATTAATGCAGGGCTTGATCGGATTGATCCTTGTCGTTACTGCCAACCGTATCTCAAGAAGAGTTTCTGATACATCGGTATGGTAGCGATACCATATGCTTTGCAACAATATTATTGCGTCCATATCGAATCCAGCATTGCATCCATGTAAAGACAGGGGAAAGGCCATTGACCAATTATTTGAAAAGAGGGATGCCGAAATGCTGAAAGGGAAAACGTGGTTCAAAATGTTGTCCATGCCGCTTATCGCCTCCATGCTTCTAGTTGGGTGCAGCGGAAATGATTCAAGCGGTCCAAACAGCGAACCGACGGCGGCTAATCAGGATGCGGGTACGGCAAATCACCCTGCGACTTGGATTGCGGACCGCAAAGTAAAAGGGCTTGTCTTTATGGGGACGGATGACTATACGGAGGATATGAATGCGGAGATCAAAGCCAAGCTGAAAGAGATGACAGGCATCGACCTGGAAATCGAAATCATGGTGGCGGACCATTCCATCGACGGACTCATTGCGGGGCTGGCGTCGAACGACCTGCCCGATTTTATAACATTCTATCTTAACAACAGCGGCCGGCCCGAAATGCAGGTCGTGCTGAAAGCGGCCAGAGAGCAAATGTTTACGGACCTTACGCCGCTGATGAAGGACACGAAGATTTACAGCAAATATCTGCAGGACGACTACCTCCCGCTTGACACGAAGTATGGCGTCATGTTCCGGCCGGAGTTCGGCGGATCGTCTTATTTCGTCCATATGAATATCGCCAGACAAGGCGGATACTCGACCCGTAAATATGCCGGCGGTCCTTATATCCGCAAGGATATTGCCGATGCTCTGCATGTGGATCCGCGCACGATTGATACGACCCAGAAGCTGTATGAGCTTGCGCAAAAGATCAAGGCAGGCGGGTTCAAGGATAAGAACGGCAAGGACGTCGTTCCGATCGGTCCTTCTTACTGGGGAGGCAAGGAGGTCGGCGCCCTGTTTAACGACCTGGAGTGGGGCAGCGCCGACCAGCGGATCAAAAAGGATGCAGGAGGTAACATTTTGCATGAAAGCCAGACCGAATATGCACTGAAAAAAGTCGAGTATGTGCAAAAGCTCCTGAGCGAGAAACTGCTGCATCCCGAATTTTTCACGATGGACGAAAGCCGGGCGACGGAAGGCGCACTGAATGGAACGTGGGGAATTATCGGAGATATGCACAATTATCAGGAGTTTAACCGCGATATGCATTACCTGCCGCTGGGCCCGATCAATTATGTTGACCGTCCATACCAAATGCAGGTCGATTATAAATCCGGATACTCGGCCTGGGCGATTCCGGCAACGACCAAAGATCCGGAAGACATCATGAAGCTGGCGGACTTCCTGGCAAGCCGGGAAGGAAAGCTGCTGTGGCAGTATGGGATTGAAGGGAGGGATTACACCCTGGATGCCAAGGGGAACCCTCTAGCCAACAAAGATATTTTGGATTTGAAGCAAAACAATCCCGAGGAAGCGAAGAAGCTTGGCTTTGCAGGTGTCGGCAACTATTGGGGTGAGCTGCTGGGATCGACGGATATTGACCGGATGGCCGACTTCGGGGAAATGGAGTACGGCGACGCGGTTGCTCCGGAAGTGAATGCAGGCGCGCTGAAAATCGCCGATTACTGGGGCTGGGATGACAAACGCAAACAAGCGAATGTTGTGGACGGCTACACACCTTTATCTTTCATCGGAGAATTTGATCAGGGAACCGAGCTGAAGGCGGCGTTCGAAAATTATGACGACAGTCTGATTCGGGCGTATTACGCAAAAAACCTGGATGAGGCGAAGAAGATCCTGGACTCCGCTTCCAAGCAGCTGGATGCCTCCGGACTGCAGGCGTTCCTTGAACTGCTGAAGCAGAAAAATGCCGACGCTAAAACGCATTTGAAATTCTAGATGGGAGGATCATGCGGATGAAGCCATTTTACCGGACGCCGCTGGGTGAAAAAGTATATATCTTCGTAATCTACCTGCTGATCACGCTGCTGTGCCTGTCCATCGTCCTTCCGTTTTTGAACATATTGGCGCTCTCCTTCAACGCAGGGAAGGATGCGGAGCGCGGTGGGATTTACTTCTGGCCCCGGGTATGGTCGATCCAAAATTTCAAGGAGGTGTTCGCCTCCTCGAATATCGTAACGGCTTTCGGCATCTCGCTGTTTCGAACGGTGGTCGGCACGGTCGCGAGCGTATTTCTGACCGCGATGGGCGCCTATGCGCTAAAGAGCAGAACGATGCCCGGAGTACGCTTCTTCACGCTGCTGATCTTCTTTACGATGCTGTTCAGCGGGGGAATGATCCCGTATTATATGCTGCTGAAATCGCTGCATTTGACCAATACGATCTGGGTATATATTATCCCGAGCTTGTACAGCGCCTGGAACCTGATCATCATGCGGACGTTCTTTCAGCAAATTCATCCCAGCTTGGAAGAGTCTGCGCGGATGGACGGCTATAATGACTTCGCCATCTTTATGCGGATCATCATGCCGCTCAGCAAGCCGGTGATCGCCGTCATCGCGTTGTTCAACGCCGTCGGACACTGGAACGACTGGTTTACGGGCGCTTTTTATGTCCGTTCAGCAAAATTGCGGCCGCTATCGACACTGCTGCAGGAGATGCTCACGCGGGCGGAAGCGATGCGCAGCAAGCTGGAATCCGCTGCAGGCATGAACCAATATGACGCGCTGGAGAAAATGCAGGTAACGGGCGATTCCATGAAGATGGCCACGATCATCATTGTCGTAGCGCCGATCATCATCATTTACCCGTTTATTCAAAAGTATTTCGCCCAAGGCGTTATGATCGGTTCGATTAAGGAATAACCTCAGAAAGATGATCAACCAGGGAGGATTTGGCATGCGCATCGAAAACCCTTATGATAAAAGAGGAACGTGGCTTCGCGGAAGCTTTCATAATCATACCAATAACAGCGACGGCTGGTTTCCACTGGATACGGTATATCGGATGTACGCCGATTATGATTTTCTCGCGATTTCGGATCATGACAAAATTACTGATTTGGCTGGAGAATGCAGCATCCCCACGGTTTTTGAAGCGATCGAGGTCAGCAGCCGCGAGCCTCACATGCTTCTCGTTGCGCCCCCTCGTTCCATTTTGGAGGGCTACAGCAGCGAGTTTTTGATTGAAAATTACCAGAGGCTTGCTGATATGACTTTGAATAACGGCGGTATCTGCGTTCTTGTCCATCCGAACCGGTATTTTTCGAATTACTGGAACCTAGAGGACATGCTGCGGATGGAGCGGGTGACCGGCATCGAGGTATACAACGGGGACGGGAACATCGAATACGATATCGCGTTTGATAAATGGGACGCGATGCTATCGGCGGGACGGCGGGTTTGGGGCTTCGGAAACGACGATTCGCATGTGTACGGACAAGAGAAGCAGGCCTGGAACGTCGTGCTTGCTGAAGAAAATTCGCAGCAGTCCATTCTCGACGCGATCCGAAGCGGCAGTTTTTATGTCTCCACTGGTTTTGGTTTTGAATCGATTCAGACCGAAGATCGTCAGATCTGCATCCGCCTGAAGTCGAACAAACTGCTGGACCGGATGTATAAATACGTGACCTTGTTTGGGAAAGACGGCAGGGTGCTGCATGAGGAAACGGGACGGATTACGGAAGTGACTTATTCGTGTATGGGAGACGAAGGGTATGTCCGCGTAAGCGCCTATATTGAAGGAGGCTATGCGGCGTTCTCTCAACCCTTGTTCATTAATCAGCGTTAGGGATGAGATGGGTATGAGCGTTAAAATTAAGGATGTTGCCAAACGGGCCGGTGTCTCTACGACAACGGTCTCCCGTGTTTTAAACGGGGAAAAATACGTCAGGGAAGAACTGAAGGACCGCGTCAACCAGGCCATTGAAGACCTGGGTTATGCGCCCAGCCATATAGCCAGAAGCCTGGTCAGAAACAAAACCAATCTGCTGGGGGTCATCGTGCCGGATCTGACCTCCAGCTTTTATTCGACCATTCTGAGCTCCATCGAGCAGACCGCTGCCTTCAATCATTATAATCTGCTCGTCTGCAATATCAGCGAGGACATTGACAAGGAGTTCAAATACCTGAACATTTTCAAGGAAATGCGCGTGGAAGGCATCATTATCATGCACGAGAAGATCAATGAGGATATTCGGAATTTTATCGAGAAATTAAAAATTCCCGTCATCTTCTCCAGCGTGAAGCCGATGGACCAATCCTTCGTATCGGTCATCGTGGATGATTATGCCGCAGCGTATGACGCAACGACATATTTAATCGGACTCGGGCATAAGCAGATTGCTTTTATCGGCGGGGACATGCGGGATATGACTTCCGGCCAAAACCGGTACAGCGGGTACCGGAATGCTTTGGCGAACCATGGAATTAAATTTGTCCATGAACTGGTCCGTTTCGGTGATTACAAGGTGAACAGCGGCTATGCACTGATGGGTGAGTTCCTGCGTTACAAACATAAACCGACGGCGGTCTTTGCCGTTAGTGACGATATGGCGATCGGGGCAGTCAACTGCATCATCGATTACGGCCTGAAGGTTCCTGACGATATTTCGGTGATCGGCTTTGACGGAAGCCAGATGACGGAACTCGTCCGGCCCCGGATCACGTCTATGGAGCAGCCTATTCAGCGCATGGGCGAGGTGACGGTCGAAACGCTGCTTCAGTTCATTGCAGGAGAAAAGCGAACAGCGGAAGATATCATTTTGGGTCATCGGTTAGCGGTGCGCGACAGCTGCAGACCTCTATGAAGGTTGTGAACAACCAAGAACCGGGGACGCTTTGAAGCTGTCCATCTTTTTGATTAGCCTTTATAATAGTAAAAGACTCGTTTGTCATTTCGATGAAAAAAGGAGTGTTAACGTGAAAGACGGCGCAATCATCCATTCGGTCATCTTTTCGCTGAAGCATGAGAAGGGTTCGTCCGCTGAACAGCGATTTCTGGAGGACGGCAGAGCTGCGCTCAGCTCGATTCCTACGGTAAAGGAATTTCAAGTATTCCGGGAAATCAGCCCCAAGAATACATATGACTTTGGTTTTTCCATGAGGTTTGACAGCCGTGAGGATTATGAAGCCTATAACGCTCATCCGCAGCACGTGGCTTTTGTGAGGGACCGTTGGGATCCGGAAGTGATCCAGTTTCTCGAGATCGATTATGCCGGATATGAGCATTGAGGTTAGATTTTCGATAGGACGAGGATGGTGCAAGCTTTGAGTATTCAAATTCGAACAGGCCGGAGAGATCAGATGGAAGAGATCATGCAATTGATCTCCAGATGCGTTCAGGTCATGCAGGAAGGCGGCAGCGACCAATGGGACGACGAGTATCCGAACCGAGATGTCATCGGGGAAGATCTGAGCCGGGGGACGCTGTTCGCAGCAGAAGACGACGGACGGATTCTTGGCATCATGGTGCTGGATCAGCATCAAGACGAGCAGTATGACAAGATCGATTGGACCGAGACCGAGGGGCCGCATCTGATGATGCACCGGATCGCGGTGGATCCGATGGCCCAAGGACAAGGAATCGCACGTAAGCTGGTTGCTTTTGCGGAACAGTTTGCCCAAGAGAATGGATACAAAAGCATCCGGCTTGATACATACGCCAAAAATGCGCCTGCCCTCAAGCTGTACCGGGGTCTCGGCTACGATCAGCGGGGTGAAGTGAACTATCCGGGACGGGAAGCGGGCTTTCCGGCTTTTGAAAAAGTGTTTGTATAGTCTTCGGCAAGGTAATCCGATACCGTTATAAAGAACAAAAATCCACTTTTCTCCGTTATGGTGGAGACAAAGGGGATTTTTGTTGTTCTGTTTATATGGCGATCAAGCTCTAAACTCCGCTAGGCGCTCGGGGCTTGCTTCCGCCAACGCTTGGCGAAGGCTGTCGGCGTCGTGCTCGCGGTAGCTTGGCGTACCCGGCTGCTGGCGCCAGGACTCATCCAGTCCGCCGGCGTCGATGGCGTCAAAGCCAAGTTCTTCAATCAGGTCAAGCACGACCTGCTTAGAGGTGGGATCGTCTCCAGCCACCGGCAGGGCCAAACGTCCAGGGCTGCCCTTCGGCAGACCGCGTTCCAGCAGATTTTGTGCGGATATGCCGTTAAAAGCTTTATTCACCGGCCGCTTCAGATGCTGTTCCACCCAGCGGCTCTCCGGCAGACCTGCTTCAATTTCCGCGATGAGACCGTCGCGCTGACGGGGGTAATAGTTCCCCGTATCGATAATCACGGCATTTGGTGCAGTATGGTCGAGGATTCCGGCAGGAAGGTCAGGAATGTTTTTCTGAGGAATCGTCACAATGACCACTTCTGCACCCTGCGCCACTTCCGTGACTTCCTTGGGCGCTGCTCCCGTTTCTTCAGCAAGTGCAGCCAAGGTTTGTGGGCCTCTCGAATTGGCGATGGACACTTCATGTCCGAGTTTGGTCAGGCGGCGGGCGAGATTTCCTCCGATATTTCCGGCACCGATAATCGCAATTTTCATTTATTCCGACTTCCTTTCCCGAATTAGTTGTATATCATCAAATAAACTGTAACAAAAACAGTTATCGATGTAAAGCGCAACAAACTATTTTTTTCCAAATTAATGATCCTGCTGCGGGTAGAGCTTTTGCATGGTATCCAAGAAGCCTTGGAGAAGAGGAGAGATGTGGTCCTTTTTCCATACAAAAGACATCCTGTATGCGGATTGGCTAACTCCAAGTACAGGCTTATATGTGAGATCGGTGCGTAAATGCCGGGCAGATTCATGAATCAGGGCAATGCCGAGACCCGATGAAACGAGCGACAACAACGTATGCATTTCGTCGGCTGTTTGAACAATGGCTGGACTGAACCCAGCCTCCATGCATATTTGAATCATGGTATCATAATAAACCTTTCCTACTTCCCGGTTGGTAGTAATAAACGATTCCCTGCTTAATTCGCCGATATACACAGTATGGCGGTTACCCAAAGGATGTTCGGGAGGGAGCGCGACCCAGAAAGGCTCGCTCCGGATGGAGTAGGACATAAGAAGCGGCTCGTTCACGGGAATGCCTGTAATACCGATGCTAAGCGTGCCATCCAACAGAGCTTCGATTTGGGAAGATGAATGTAAATGGCATGGTGTGATTTGGACTTCGGGATATCTTTGACGGTACGCAGAAATGACCTGAGGAAGAATGTCCCAAGTTGCGGATTCCACGAATCCGATCCTGAGTTCTCCGATCATCCCCGACAATGCGCTCCTAACCTTGTCCACGGCACGATCCGCGTGGTAGAGCAAGTTTCTGGCTTCCTCATAAAATAAAATTCCGGCCGATGTCAGCGAAACACTTCGTTTGGTACGGATAAACAAGGCCCCGCCAAGCTCCTGTTCGAGCTGGCGAATCTGCTGACTAAGTGCAGGCTGGGCGATGCCCACCCGATCGGCTGCCCGTCCGAAGTGCAGCTCCTCGGCCAAAGTGACGAAATATTTGAGCTGCCTCAGTTCCATATTGATCCTCCAATTCCCTTTTTTAATAAGTAAAACTTATTACAGAAATATATAACCGATATTTCACTTATGATTGGATTGATATTACAATAGAATTCATCCAATGTCACACACATGGCGAAGGGAAAGGTGATCAAGATGACTCCAATGAAACGTACAGCGATCGTAACTGGCGGAAGCAGTGGAATCGGATTCTCGATTGCTCAAAGGCTCATACAAGAAGAAATCGGTGTCATGATCCTTGGCAGACACGAAGCTTCCCTGAGGGAAGCATGTAAGCGGCTGGGCGAAGGCGCTTCATGGGTACAAGCGGATGTACGCCGTCGTGAAGATGTACAGCGGGCCGTCGAGGAGGTAGTCCACCAAAACGGACGTTTAGATATAGTGATTAACAATGCGGGGCTCATGGGTGAGGCCGTTTCTACCGGAGCGCCTCTTGAAGATTCCGAACGGTTCTGGGATGACATTATTGGCGTGAACTTGAAGGGGGCATTTTTGATGACGGCTGCCGCCGGGCCATACCTGGCAAGTCCGGGCGGCAGGATCGTCAATATCAGCTCGATCGGGGCGTTTACAGGTGGAAGCGGCCCCGGATCCCTGGCATACGCCGCCTCGAAATCCGGGCTCCATGGCCTTACGTACGCTGCAGCCCGAGAGCTGAGCGTCAGAGGGATAACGGTGAATGCCGTGGCTCCAGGCTTGATTACGGATACCGGTTTTGGCCACCGTGAGGATAAACTGCAGCAGTTGATCCCGAGTATTCCCGCCGGACGTCCGGGGACGCCGGACGAGGTAGCCGCCGCGGTCTTATACTTGATTTCGCCGGATGCATCTTATGTCACTGGAGAAATTCTGAACGTCAACGGCGGATGGCTTTTTGGGAGATGACGTCTTTCATGCAGGATATGGCCAACACATATACACGCTAGCGCCCTAAACCAGGGCGCTTTTTTTAATATCAGAAAGTATAAACTCCAGAGCCATGGCTTCCTGATATTGCAAGAAAAACTTCCATTAGAGGCGGTCTGTCTTCTGTGAAGGTACGTCGATAGACGTTTTTTTTATTTTGTGAAAAATCGGTAATTTCTGAATTAGGTCCACTTAATGGGAAAAGCTACCCATGATCAGGTTCCATAAAGGAAAACTTAATCTTGGAAAATTACAGATTAAACGAACGCAGTCACAGCTGACCGGAGTGAACTTAGCCCGAATGTTTCCCCTGCATGTCATCCTCACCAGGACCTGCAAAAGCCTGATGCATCAAGGGTTTAGGCAGGATTCATAAAGTTTTGTCATCAGGGCTCCTGACAATATAGCGTTTTCATTTTATTGAGTGTCAGGTTGATGTCGGCTAGGATGGATATAGGACGAACGACGTATTGCAAAATACCGTTCGACAAAAGTTTACAAGGAGGTTATCCTCATGGCCCAATCCACATCTTCCTCCGCATCCGGTGCCGCCCGGGTCGGAGTTCAAAAATTCGGGCGCTTCCTGAGCGGCATGGTCATGCCGAACATCGGAGCGTTCATCGCGTGGGGCTTGATCACGGCACTGTTCATACCGACCGGCTGGATTCCGAACGAGTATCTCGCGAAGCTGGTCGACCCGATGATCAAGTACCTGCTCCCGCTGTTGATCGGATACACCGGCGGTACGATGGTGCACAAGCAGCGCGGCGGCGTGATCGGCGCCCTGGTCACGATGGGCGTCATTATCGGAACCGACATTCCGATGTTCCTCGGCGCGATGGCCGTCGGACCAGGAGCTGCCTGGGTGCTCAAACAGTTTGACAGAGCCGTCGAAGGCAAAATCAAGTCCGGCTTCGAAATGCTCGTCAACAACTTCTCGCTCGGCATTATCGGCGGTGTGCTCGTCCTGATCGCTTATTCAATCGTGGGACGCATCATCGAAGCCGTCACCAACGTGCTTTCCTCCGGCGTTGAGTTTCTGGTTCACCACCACCTGATTCCGCTCGTCAACATTTTGATCGAACCGGCGAAGGTGCTGTTCCTGAACAACGCTATCAATCACGGGGTGTTGAGCCCGATCGCGATTGAACAAGCGCAGACCGCGGGCAAGTCCATCCTGTTCATGCTTGAATCGAACCCGGGTCCCGGACTCGGTATCCTGCTCGCTTACATGATCGTAGGCCGGGGTTCTGCACGTCAATCTGCACCGGGTGCGGCGATTATTCACTTCTTTGGCGGGATTCATGAAATTTACTTCCCGTACATTCTGATGAACCCACGCCTCATTCTGGCGGCAATGGCCGGCGGCGTGACAGGCACATTTACGTTCTCGCTGCTGAACGCGGGACTCGTTGGCCCGCCATCTCCGGGCAGCATCATCGCTTACCTGGCCATGGCGCCGCGGGGAGAAATCCTACCCGTACTGAGCGGGGTCATCACCGCTGCGATCGTATCCTTCGTCGTGGCTGCGCTTCTGCTGAAAACCAGCAAGAAGACGGAAGAAGACCAGGACGATCTTGAAGAAGCAACGAAACGTATGAAAGACATGAAAGCTGCAGGAACTCCGGCTGCTGCGGCGGCCGCTGCGGAAGAAGGGGCGAAAGAAGCAACGGCTCCTTCGGCGGCAAGCACAGCTGAAGGACAGAAGAGCAAAGACGAGGTTCACAAAATCGTCTTCGCCTGCGATGCCGGCATGGGCTCCAGCGCCATGGGCGCTTCCATCCTTCGCAAGAAGATGAAAGCCGCCGGATCGCCGATCGAGGTCACGAACACGGCGATCAGCGACATTCCGTCCGACGCGGATATCGTTGTCACGCATAAAACGTTGACCGACCGTGCTCGCGGCGTAGCGCCGCAAGCAGAGCATATTTCCATCGACAACTTCCTGAAGAGTCCGGAATATGACGAGCTTGTCGAACGCTTGAAATAACTATAAAAACGCTTGAGGCGAATGGATGCGGGCATATGTGCCGGCGTCCAAGCGCCTTTTGCGGCCGTTTTGGAGGCTAATGGGCATGGAATTGTCACACCGTGTAAGACAGATCTTGGATTTGCTGCTGCGAAGCCCTTCGGAGAGTACGGTTGCCGAAATCGCCAGCAGCATTCGGGTCAGCCCGCGGACGGTGCACAGGGAGCTGGACACGGTCGAGAGTTATTTGCATCGGCACGGGATTACGCTTCACCGGAAAGCCGGTTCCGGCCTCAGTGTAGAAGGTGACCCTTCTCAAATTGAACAAGTCCGATCGGAGCTGCTCATGCCCGCCGAGATCGAATATTCGGCGGATGAGCGGCAGGTATACCTCCTTGCCCGGCTGCTTGGTTCACGGGAACCGGTGAAGCTGTTTACGCTTGCCCACGAGATGAAGGTCACGGTACCGACCGTAGGAGCGGATCTGGACGATTTGACCGACTGGATCGGCAAACAAGGCTTGCTGCTGATCCGACGGCGAGGCTATGGAGTGGAAATTACCGGCTCGGAGCCCTTGATCCGCGAGGCGATTCGTACGCTCGTCCGCTTCCGGCTGGATGACTTGTCGCTTATCGGGTACTCGGAGCAGAATCCGCATCATCCAGTGGATGCCCGAATCGCCTCAATGGCCGGGGCGGACCGCATTTCGGCGATCGAAGAAACCTTGTGGAAGTGGGAGGAGCGGCATCAGGAAGAATCCTTCAGTGAGGAAGCCTATACCGATCTGCTGATCCGGCTGTCCATCGCGGCAGCCCGCATTCGCAAGGGCATCACAGTCACTGAAGCGGAAGCCGACCGCCTTATCAATCTGCGGCGGTTTGACCGGCCATCCGCTATGCCGGCTCAAGACCATAAAATGAAGTCTGCTGAACTTTTATGCGATGAGTTGAGTGAAGTTCTGAACATGGAATATTCGCTGCCTGAAGTGAGGTATACCGCAGAACTTCTTGAAAGAGCCTTGGCTCATTCGACAGGAATGCTTCCGGCGGACGATCTGGAGCTTGCCGGCACGGTCCGCTCGCTCATCCGCAAAATGATGGAACTGGATGCGAACGACTACACCGCTGACCGCTCCCTTCGGGACGGTTTGTTCATGCATTTGAAAGCGGCGATGGAACGAATCACAGCAGGGCAGCGGATCCGGAACCCGCTGCTGGATACGATCCGCAAGGACTATGCCGAGCTGTTCGGCCGGGTCCGGCAGGCAGCGGACGCTGTTTTTCCTTCCGTCCGCATCCCGGACGAGGAGATCGCTTTTCTGGTGATGCATTTTGGAGCCGCGCGGGAGCGGATCGGCCAGATCCCCCAGCATTTGCGCGCGGTGATCGTTTGTACGAGCGGAATCGGCTCTTCGAAAATGCTGGCAGTTCGGCTGCGCAAAGAATTTCCGCAGCTCCAAATCGTCGAACAGGCTTCATGGTATGAGGCCGCAAGGATACCGAGAACGGACTATGATTTGATCATCAGTACCGTCGATTTGCCGCTGCCAGAGGAACAATATTTGAAGCTGAGCCCGCTGCTTACGCCAACCGAAGCGGAGAAGCTCCGGGATTATATCCGGCACCGCCGCGTGAAGCCGCTGCCGGACGCTTTAACAGCGGATGCCCAGCCGCTGCCAGGATTGCTGGAGGATTTGGCACCGGAGCTGAGAGATTGGCCTGCCGACCGCCGGGAAGCGGACGGCACAGCCGATATCGACGGCTTGCGTTCATTACACCAAACCCTCCAGCAAAGCATTGAGCTCTTGGAAGCTTTCCGTGTGCTGCCGCTGCGGATTGAAGGGCAGCCGAGCCTTGATCAATGGCTTCGTGCCGCCTGTACAGCGCCGGCGCTCCGGGACGTGATCATCGACCCGGAAGCTGTCGCGGCTCTGCTGCTGCAGCGGGAACAGCACGGGACCCAGCTGATTCCCGGCACGGAGCTGGCGCTGTTTCATACGCGCAGCGATGCGGTGAAACGGCCGGCATTGATGCTCTTTGAACTGGATCAACGGCTCAGGCTGGATGACTCAGGTGACGTTGAGCTGTCGCGCTTTTTGCTGATGCTGGCTCCGCGGCAGCTCGAGCGGGAAACCCTGGAGGTGCTGAGCGAGATCAGCGCAACGCTGCTGGACATGGATATGATTGAAGCCCTTGCGGAGGGGGATGAAGGGCGCATTAGGGAACTAATGTCCGCCCATCTCCGTGCATACTTAAAAAACAAATTGGAGAGAGAGTGATCATCATGAGTATTTTATCCGCAGATCAAATTCGTGTGAATGTTAAAGTTTCCGATAAGTACGAGGCCATTCGCCTCGCCGGCCAAATGCTGGTTGATGCCGGACATGTGGATCAGGAATATGTCGACAAGATGATTGAACGCGAAAACGCATTGTCCACTTATATGGGTGCAGGCCTTGCCATTCCTCATGGGACCAACGAAGCCAAAGGGATGATCAAATCGACCGGACTGGCCGTGCTGCAAATTCCGGATGGGGTTGATTTTGGCGGGGATGAGCCGGCGGTACTCGTCGTCGGGATTGCTGCCCAAAACGGTGAGCATATGGACATTCTGACCAGCGTCGCCATGGTTTGCTCGGATGAGGACAGCATGGAAGGCATCCGTACGGCGAAGACCGCCGAGGAAATTTTGAGCATCTTTGAAAGCGGGATGGAAGAATGAAGGCTCTACATTTCGGCGCAGGGAATATCGGAAGGGGATTTATCGGGCTGCTGCTGTCGCAGTCGGGTTACGAGGTCGTATTTTCCGATGTGAACGAGTCGTTAGTGCAAACGATCCAGCAGCGCGGTTCTTACACGGTCACCATTGCCGACGAGAGCGGGAAGCAAATCCCGGTAGAGGGCGTTAACGCCATTGACGGCCGGGATCCCGCAGCGGTTGCAGAAGCAGTGGCTTCCGCCGATATGGTTACGACGGCTGTGGGAGTGAACATTCTGAAACATATCGCGCCGGGGATTGCAGCTGGTTTAAAGCTTCGGATGGAGCGCGGAGCAGCTCCGCTGCATGTCATTGCCTGCGAGAACGCCATCGGCGCCAGCACGCAGCTGAAAGAACATGTCATGGGCCATTTGTCGCTCGAAGAGCAGCAAAAAGCGGCTTCTTTTGCCGCCTTCCCGGATTCTGCGGTAGACCGTATCGTGCCGCTGCAGCATCATGAGGATCCGCTAGCTGTCACGGTGGAGCCGTTCTACGAATGGGTGATCAATCGATCCCAAATGTTCTCCGGCTCCCAGGAAATCCAAGGTGTTCATTACGTTGACGACTTGATTCCGTATATTGAGCGCAAGCTTTTCACAGTAAATACCGGTCACTGCAGCGCGGCTTATGCCGGATACCGGAAAGGATATGCGACCATCCAGGAAGCGATGAAGGATGAGGAAGTCGCCGGGCTGGTTACCGGTGCGCTTCAGGAAACGGGAAGCATGCTCGTGCGTGCTTACGGCTTTGATGCTGCGGAGCATGAGAACTATATCCGCACGATCATGGACCGCTTCCGCAATCCGTATTTGAGCGACGAGGTTGTCCGGGTCGGCCGGTCGCCGATCCGTAAGCTGTCTCCGGATGACCGCCTGGTCCGGCCGGCGCTTCGTGCCTGGGAGCAGGGCGGTTCCTTCGAGCATTTGACCGAGGTCATGGCGCTGGCTCTTAAATTCGACTTCGCAGAAGATCCGGAGGCCGTCAAGCTGCAGAGCCTGATCGCGGATCAAGGCGCCCGCCAGGCTTTTGCCGGAGTAAGCGGTCTTGATCCAGACCATATGCTGACCGAGAAAGTGTTGAAGGCCTACAATCATCAATAATCGATCGAAAACTAGCATGTTCATGATGGACGAATTCCAACGTAAAATAAGGAGGTATGGCCCATGAGCCAACTGCTGACCGGCGTGCCCGCATCACCGGGCATCGCCATTGCCAAAGCGTACCGGCTGGAAGCGGAGGAGTCCATCCCGCAGCAGAGAAAGGTCGACGATCCTGCGGCCGAGAAACAGCGTCTTCGCAGCGCGGTGGATGCGGCCAAGGCTGATATCGACCGGATCCGGGAAACGACGCTGGAGCGGCTTGGACCGCAGAAGGCCGAGATTTTCGAAGCTCACCTGTTTCTATTGGACGACCCGGACCTGATCGACACGACGCTGGACCAGATTGAGAGCGAAGGCGTCAACGCGGAATATGCCCTGTACGAAGTGGCTTCCAGCATCATCGAAGCGCTGCAGTCCATGGATAACGAGATGCTGCGGGAACGCGCGGCGGACGTTAAGGATATCACGGGACGGGTCATCAGCAAGCTGGAGGGACGGGAGCACAGCGCGCTGTCCGAGCTGAGCGCCGAAACGATTCTGATTGCCAAAGACTTGACCCCGTCGGATACGGCCCAGTTAAATCTGGAATTCGTCCGGGGCTTCGTCACGGAGATCGGAAGCCGGACGTCGCATTCCGCCATCATGGCCCGCTCCCTGGAGCTGGCTGCCGTCGTCGGGACCGGTGCGGATGCTTCTGAGATTCGGACGGGGGATATGATCATTCTTGACGCTACGGCCGGGCAGGTCATCGTCAATCCGTCGGATGAGCAGCTCCGCGATTATTCCACCCGTAAGGCAGAATATGAAGAGTATAAGACCCGCATGCGCAGCTACGTGGACCGGCCGTCGGTCACCGCTGACGGCGTTCAGGTAGAGCTGGCCAGCAATATCGGCGGTATTGACGATCTGGAGAAGGTGCTGGCGAACGGGGCGGACGGCATTGGCTTGTTCCGTACCGAATTTCTGTATATGGGACGCAGCTCGTTCCCTTCCGAAGAAGAGCAGTATTCCGTATACAAGCATGTATTGGAGAAAATGAACGGCAAGCGCGTCGTCATCCGTACGCTGGATATCGGCGGCGATAAAGAGCTGCCTTACCTGCAGCTGCCGAAAGAGATGAATCCATTTCTGGGCCAGCGGGCCATCCGTTTATGCCTGGAGAAGGAGGATTTGTTCCGCACCCAGCTTCGGGCGCTGCTTCGGGCCAGCATGCACGGCAAGCTAGCCATTATGTTCCCGATGATCGCCGTCCTGGGCGAGCTTCGTGAGGCGAAGCGGATTCTGGCGGAAGAACGCGCCAAGCTCGAGCAGGAGGGCACGAAGGTGTCCGATACGCTTGAAGTCGGCATTATGATCGAAATTCCCGCTGCAGCGATCGCCGCTGATGTGTTGGCGAAGGAAGTGGACTTTTTCAGCATAGGCACGAACGACCTGATTCAGTACACGATGGCGGCGGACCGGATGAACGAATCGGTTGCCTATCTGTATCAGCCTCATCATCCGTCGATTCTTCGTCTGGTGCAGCTTGTGATCCAGGCAGCTAACCGCCACGGCAAATGGGCCGGCATGTGCGGTGAAATGGCCGGAGATTCGGCAGCGATTCCGCTTCTTCTCGGCCTCGGACTGTACGAATTCAGCATGAGCGCCTCGTCCGTACTCCCGGCCAGAGAACTGATTTCCCGCTTGTCCAGAGAGGAATGGGCAGGCTTGGCCGAGCAGGCGATCGGTATGAGCACCCAGCAAGAGGTGCTTGATTTTGTCAACCAACAACTAAGGAGTGAAGCATAAGCTATGGTAACCCAAACTTTTACCGTCATCCACCCGCAAGGGTTTCATGCCCGCCCTTCGAAACTGTTCGTAGAGAAGGCAAATAAGTTCCCTTGTAAAGTTACGCTGTTCAAAGGCGAGAAAAAAGCCAACGGCAAAAGCTCCCTCGGGCTGTTGACCCTGGGCATTGCCGCCGGCGATGAAATCCGGCTGGAAGCCGACGGTGAGCAGGAAGAGCAGGCGCTGCAGGAGCTGGGCCAAATGCTCACCAAAATTTACGAAGAGTAGTCTGAAGCAGCAAAAACCATCCAGAGCCTCAGGGAGAAATCCCTATTGGGCTGGATGGTTTTTTGTAGGGGAGCAGCCGGTCACAACTTAAGCTGCATGTTATATAAATGCGCATAGGTGCCGCCCAGTGCCAAAAGCTCTTCATGCGTTCCCTGTTCCGCAATCCCGTCATCGGTCAGCACGATGATCCGCTGTGCATTCCGGACCGTAGACAGCCGGTGGGCGATCACCAACGTCGTACGGTTGTCGGACAGCTTCTCCAGCGACGACTGTACTGCCTGCTCGCTGTCATTGTCAAGGGAACTGGTGGCTTCGTCAAAGATGATCACGGGCGGATTTTTGAGAAACACGCGCGCAATGCTGAGCCGCTGCTTCTGACCGCCGGATAACTTGATTCCGCGCTGGCCGATGTCGGTATCATAGCCGTCCGGCAGCCCCATAATGAAATCATGGGCATGGGCCTTTTTCGCCGCCTCGATGACTTCCTCGCGGGTCGCCTCCACGTTGCCGTAACGGATATTTTCCATAACTGTGCCGGCAAATAAGTAGATATCCTGCTGGACGATGCCAATGTTCCGCCGGAGGGAGCGCAAAGTCAATCCGCGGATGTCTTTGCCATCCAGAAGAATGGTTCCTCCGCTGACTTCATAAAACCGGGGGATCAAGGAGCACAGCGTCGTTTTCCCGACGCCGGACGGACCAACAATGGCTACGTATTCGCCGGCTTCGATGGTAAGAGACAGGTCGGCCAGCACTTCCCGGTGATCGTCTTTATACTTGAAGGAGACCTGCCGGAATTCCACCTTGCCTTCGGCATGGCCGAGCTCTGCCGCACCTGACGAGTCGCAGATATCCGGCTCTACCTCCAAAATCTCCATGAACCGGTCAAACCCCGTCATACCTTCCTGATACAGCCTTGCGAAATTCACCATCCGCTGAATGGGCTCGATCAGAATGCCAATGCATAAAAAGAAGGTCAGCAAGTCCGGAAGCTGCATCGACGAGTGGAGGATAGCGGCACCGCCGAAGACGATAACGGCGACGGTAATCAGCTGCGTAAAGCCGATCATTCCGCCGGAGAAAATGGCTTCACTCTTATACCCGTCGCTCCGGCTCTGGAGAAAGCGGGCATTGGCCCGGGCGAATTTGCGGATCTCCACGTGCTCGTTCGTAAACGATTTGACCACACGAATTCCGGCGAGGGAGTCTTCCACCTGCTCATTGATGTCCCCGATCCGGTCCCGGCTGATTCGCAGAGCCGCATTCATTTTCCGGTTAAAATAAAACGCGTACGCAGCCATCACCGGCAAAAACAGAAAGACGATCAAAGTCAGCTTAACGTCGATCGCGATCAAAATGATAAACGCACCGGTAAATTTCAAGATCGAGATGAGCAGGTCCTCCGGTCCGTGATGGTACAGCTCGGCAAGGGATAAAATATCGTTTGTGGTCCGGGTCATCAGCTGGCCGGTTTTTTGTTCGTCGTAAAAACGGAACGAAAGCTTCTGCAGATGCTCGAACAGTTCGCTTCGCATGTCGCCTTCCATCATCGCGCCCATCATGTGGCCTTTGTAATCCACGAACACCTCGCAGGCAATATGGAGAATGACCAATGCGAGCATCCCTGCACCGACGGCATAGATTTGGGACAGCGCTTCAGAATGAGCACCGTCAAGCAGCTCGGAGGTAATGTAGCGGACGCCGAGCGGAAGAACAAGCGTAATCGCCGACAAAATAAAGGCACATGCCATATCGGCGGCAAACAGTCCCTTGTAAGGTCTATAGTAGGAAATGAATTTTTTGATTCTGGAATTCAATTGGATTCCTCCCGTAATGCAGGAGGGTTAAAGTATAGTCGCCCTCCCGTTGGTAGGTAAGACGGCGATTTTTTTCATAGAAAACACCCTTTCCGTAAGAATTACTTTCATCATATCCGAACAGGTTTCCATTTAGGAGTAAAATTTGCCTATATCTAAAAATTACTGAGGTGTGGGTACGTTTTATTAACGGCTCATGGGATTGATTCATGAAGGGTGGGGCGGGTAATGAAATAAAACGCACTTTCTTATAAAAAGATGCGGGCTCCTGTGCAGGCAGTCCTCTTTGTGTTACAGAAAGGAGCTGATTTATTATCCGCCATCATCTCATGGAGTTTGAGCAACTTAAGACGGATGAACATCACTGGCATTGGGTGGTCAAGTTCCGGCACCACCGGCTTGTGGTCCATGAACCCGGCAAGGTTCTGCGGATCGCGAGCGACATCATCATTTCGCTGTGCTACATTGGTGGCAGCATGCTGTTTTTTCAGAAGTCGATGCAAACGGCGGGCGTGTGGCTGTTCGTCATGGGCAGCTTCCAAATGCTTGTCCGCAGCGTGCTGCGCATTCTGGGCAAAATCGATTGGAAACAGCGCTAAGTCATTACGCAAAAAAAGAGGTCTGGCTGCCATGTGAATCCAGGTCCTTTGGCATGGACCCCGATAATGATCAATCAGATGCATGAGAAAAAGCCGCATTGCTGCGGCTTTTTCTCTGTTCAGGGAAAGCATGGGCTGCGGAACATAAGCAAATTCATATCTAAACACTTCGGACGTTCTGAATGACAATGTTGCTGTGAGGCAGCGACGGAATATCGCTGAAGCTGTAGCTTAAATCCTGCTGTGGCACGTCATAGCTCATCCGGTTGGCCAGGAAGTCGAGGCTCTCCTTCATGATTTCCAGGGTTAGCCATTCGCCGGCGCACCGGTGCCCTGTATCATGATCGCCTCCGCCTTGAGGAATAAACCTGAAAGGGGATCCTCTCCAATGATGAAAACGGTCCGGCATAAACTTCTCCGGCTTGTCCCACAGGTCCGGGTGGTGATTGGTGCCGTACAGGTCCAGCATGGTTAACGCCCCTTGCTCAAATCGATAACCTTTCCAGACAAAATCCTCTGCCACCCGTGCCGCCGTCACGGGGAAGAAAGGATAGAAGCGGCGGACCTCCTGGATAAAGTGGCCAAGCCGCACCTCATCCGATCCGGCCAGCTTTTCCCGCTCTCCAGGCTGTTGAATGACGGCAAGTGCGGTAAAGGCGATATAAATGGAAACGGCGACGATCGGACGAATAATATTCAGCATTTCCACGGCGGCGGTTTTTAAGTCGAGCAGCTGGCCATTCAGATCCCGGTGAAAAGAGATCACGGCCAGTGCCGAATGTTCCGGCGCTGTGAAACGGTTGGCGCGCACGTCCTCAATCAGGCCGCTGACCCAGGACTCCGCCTTGGTTCTGGCGTTCCGGCCTTTCATATAAGTGATTCCAATGGAGGCGGGAGATTCGAACAACGCACCGAACCAGCCCGTTTTCTCTCGTACTTCTTCGGGCTCAAGCGGAACTCCAGCCCATTCGCAGGCAACCCGGCATAACAATTCCTTGGCTTCCTCGTAAATCTCGACTTCTTTCCGCGTTTCAAAGTTTTTCGCTGCAATCTCCCAATATTTTCGGGTCAGCTCCCGTATACGCTGCATCGCGTCGTCGGACATGAGGGACATGAACATCGCTTTCCGGTGGCGATGGGCTTCGCCGTCCAGCGTTTGAACCCCGTTTTCACCGAACAGCGTTTTGATTACGCGTTTGGGTGCCGCACCGAACCGGATAAATTTGTCCTCGTCATAAAACAGCCTGGCGGCTTCTTCCCCGCGCATGCAAATGGCCCGTTCGCCAAGCATACGCGTCTCGAATACATCCGATTGAAATCCGAGGGTTCGGTTCGTGATGTACAAATAGCCTTCTTTAAGAAAAGCTAAACTATGATCCAAGCCTTCTTCTGCCGGCATCGGTCTGTTTCCTTCCAACATGAGTGCAACCTCCTTTTACAAAATAAACCGCATCATATATACATACCCGAACTGTACTCGATTGATCGTACCCGGCATGGACATGAGAAGGATCTGGATAAACAGGGGTACGAATCAAAGTATTCCCATTCTCTCCGTAGGATAACAGGCAGCCGCAAACCAAGATGCTTTGAAGGAAGCGATCAAGAACCCTCGAATGATCCGGAGTCCTGGGTCGTTCTGAGGGTGTTTTCGGTCGGTTTTTTGCTGCTTTTTTTGCGAGGAGCTTGGATCATTGTTCCTATCGTACACTCGATGCAACAGAGGAGGATATGTAGAGAACTTTGTCGAATTAAACCTAACTAGTAAATAACTTCCATGAAGGTGGGAGTTCTTCTCGGGTTAGTGATTGGATGGTAGAGATAAGGGGGCAGGGGGATTATATGGCTGGAAGGAAACTGATTATGGGAATCGACGGAGGGGGCTCCAATACCAGAGTGATCATCGCAAGTCCGGATGGAAACATCGCTGCGTACATCGAGGATCAGAAAGCGGCATCGCAGCATCGGGATAACCAGGCTACGGATAATGTCAAGACGGCGATCCGCAAAGCCCTTTCCGTCGCGGGGTGTTCTCCTGGGGAAATTTGCGGCATGGCCGCAGGCATCGCCGGTTACGACCGGGATCAGGATTTAGAATGGGTGCAGGAACTGACCCATTTACCGGATATGACATGCCCCAAGTGGCACGTAAACGATGCGGTCGCTGCCCATTATGGTGCATTGATGGCAAAGCCAGGCGTCGTGGTGATTTCCGGTACAGGCTCAATTATTTTCGGTATCAATGAAGAAGGGCAATACATACGTAATTACGACTATCATCACTATGCTGCAAGCGCAGCCAGGTTTCTGGTCTATGACGCCGTTTATGAAGCAGTTGCCGGACATACGGACGATACTGACGGGCGCCTGGTTCATGATATGCTCTCGCATTGGAATGCAGCCAACCTTGGGGAACTTGCACTCCTGGGCAGGGACGGTTTCCATGATGACCGCCGCGAAAGGGACCGGGTATTTGGAGCCTTTGCCCCTTATGTTACGGAGGCGGCAGCGGCAGGCAGTTCATTAGCCCAAGCGGTTTGCGACCGGTCCATTCACCAGATCGTGGTCGGCATCCGCTTGCTCGGACGGCATTTTCAGGCCGAAACGCTGCGGGTTGCGTGCATCGGGAGCGTGGCGAACAGCACTTATTTTCAGGGAAAGCTTAAGCGTATCTCCACAGATGATCCGGGAAGACCATTCCGTTTGATGGATCCGCATTTTCCACCTGTTGTAGGCTCGTTCTTATATGCTATGGAGCAGCTGGGACTTCCGGTTACGGACAGCGTCCTCAGCAGGCTTGAGCGCACATTAAGCGTAAAAATAGGGCCATCGTAGAATCATAATGCTCGTTCCCTATCGAGTTTACAATATCTAGCGTATGAATGAGGAAATTTGTAAAAACTGGCGAAAATATCCTATGTATTGGCTTTCATGGCGGATACTCATTCACTTCTGCGAGTATTCGCTATTGAAAGCCAGGGAAGAATTCGTTATTAGTATTAATAGCAGCCTATTTAGGTGAGTGCTAATAATCAGCAACGGGAGGAGGTTATATTTATATGACCATTCTGTTCGATGATGCGGCACTTGATCCCGCCGAGGGGCAAAAGGTCATAGTGGACGGGCTTTAGCGCATAGCAGCTGAATACCAGACAACTCCAAAACAGAAGTCGTTGATGAATGAATTTTTTACGCTCATGGTGCCATGATCGAGAAAAGGTTCGCCATGCGCCGGCTTCTTTTTTTATGACCGAAAACCGAACTGGAGGGTGATCAACCGATGAAAGCGTTGCTGTTGGCCGGGGGACTGGGCACACGTCTGCGGCCGTTAACCGAACAAATGCCGAAACCGATGGCGCCAGTAGGAAATCGTCCCTGGATCGAACACTTGGTAAGGCAGCTTAGAGATCAAGGGGTGAGGGAATTTGTCCTGGCGCTCAAGCATTACCCGGACCTGATTCGAAACCATTTGGGAGACGGCAAAAAATGGGGGGTCTCCATCGAGTATGTTATAGAGAACGAGACGCTGGGTACTGCCGGGGCCATTAAAAACGCGGAATCGCTGCTTGGCGACTGCTTCCTGGTGTTTAACGCAGATATCGTACAGCATATGAATATTAAACCGCTCATTCAATATCATCAGGAACGGCAGGCGACCGTTACCATCGGGCTGACCGAGGTAGAGGATCCCAGTTCTTTTGGCGTTGTAGACATCTCGGAAACAGGCCGCATAGCCCGGTTTGTGGAAAAACCGAAATCGGGGGAAGCACCTTCGAAACTGATCAATGCCGGAATCTATGTCATGAACAAAGAAGCCTTGAGCTACATACCGGCAGGCCGCGAGGTATCGATCGAAAGGGAAACCTTCCCTCTTCTCATCGAAGCAGGGGAAGGCGTGTATGGCTTCACGATGACCAGATATTGGCTCGATATGGGCACCCGGGAACGTTATCGGCAGGTGCATTGGGACCTTCTGGATCGCAAATTGGAGCTGCCTTTGCCGGGTAAAGAGAAGACTTCGGGAATCTGGACCGGGAACAGCTGCCGGATCGGCGACGGTGCCCTTTTGATCCCGCCGGTCGTGATCGGAAACCGCGTGCAAATCGGCGATAAAGCCATCATCGGACCGTATACGGTCATCGGGGATGACTGCCGGATTGCCAATAACACCCGATTATCGGAGACGATTCTGTGGGATGGCTGTCACGTAAGGGAATCAGCACAGCTGTACCAATGCGTATTCGGCTTCGGCTCGGAAATCGGATCCCGGCATATCCTTTACGAAGCTTTTGCTCACCGCATCAAAGAGGAGGAGGAGATTACGGTATGAATCGGATCGCTTATATAGGTACTTATGTGCCTCAAAAATGTGGGATTGCCACCTATACGCATCACTTGCGGCAAAGCGTGAACGGGGCCAGAGGCTGGAAGGGCCAAGATGAGGTTTACGCCGTCAAGCCGGCGTTCAGTTTGTTGGGAGATACGGATCCGATGATCCATGAAGTCGAGAAGGAGGACCGCAAAGCATACCGAAAGCTTGCCGAGCGGTTGAACCGGAGCGACGTCTCCGTCGTTTCGCTTCAGCACGAATTCGGAATTTTCGGCGGGGAAGCCGGAGAATATGTGCTTGATTTGGTCGATCATCTCGATAAGCCGCTTGCCGTTACCTTCCATACCGTATTTGAGCATCCGGAAGAGCCGTATTTAAGCATTCAAAAGCGGGTTGCCCAGCGGAGCGATCTGATACTGGTTATGAACCGGCTGGCTGCCGGCTACCTCCACCGATCGATGGGTGTGCCGATGGATAAAATCCGCTGCGTGCCTCATGGAACACCGGAGCCTGCGGCTGGTTTACGCGAACGGACGCGGCAATCCATGGGCTGGGACGGACGCAAGGTCATGATGTCGTTTGGTCTTCTCAGCCGGGGGAAAGGATTTGATTTGATCCTTCGTGCTCTTCCGGATGTCGTTCGAAAAGTTCCGAACGCCTTGTATACCATCGTGGGGCAGACGCATCCTGAAGTGCGCAAATGGGAAGGCGAGGCGTACCGGCAGGAGCTCGAATCCCTTGCCTGTGAACTGGGAGTGGATGGCCATGTCGTGATGATCGACAGGTTCGTGGAAGAGAACGAACTGGCTGGGCTGTTATCGGCCGCCGACCTGTACGTCACGCCTTATCCGGGCATGCAGCAAATTACGAGCGGAACACTCGCTTATGCGGTTGGCTTGGGCCGGCCGGTTCTGACGACGCCGTATGCCTATGCCAAGGATTTGCTGGGGGATTATCCGGAGCTGCTGATTCCTTTCGATGATACGAAGGGATGGTCGGAACAAATGGGGGCTATTCTCTCCGATGAGGAAACGGCGAAAAGATGGGAACGGGAGATGGTCCGGATTGGAGCCGATATGCATTGGTCCAAGGTCGGTCAGCTCCATCTGGAGCTGTTTAATGGATTAGCCGCTTCCATTCCGGAAATCATGAAAGCGAACTGAGGGAGGGGGACCCTTGAATAGTTACCGCATCTGTCCTAGACATTTGGAAAGGATGACTGATGATACAGGTTTGCTCGAGCATGCCTTAGGTTCGGTTCCCCGGAGACATGAAGGATATACAACAGACGACAATGCCCGTGCCCTGTGGGCTTGTTCGGTTATTCAGCGCATGGAACCGGATGCCAGCGAGCGCTGGCTGAAGCTGGCAGACATCTATCTGGCTTTTCTGCTATGGCTTCAAAAAGAGGACGGAACGTTCCATAATAATATTGCTTATGACTGTTCTCCAGAACCGGAAACGGCATCGGATGACTGCCATGGCCGCGCTGTATGGGCTGCGGTGAATGCATGGGCCGAGCTGCCGGACGAGGGAAGCAGGTGGGCTGCTGAAACGATTCTGCTCCGGTCGGCCGCTGCCGCGCAGCAGCTGCAGTTCCCACGGGGGTGGGCGTATACGCTTGCGGCCTACTCCCGGCTGTGGACAGTGGAGGAATGTTATCCGCTCCGAATGACAAGGCCGGAACTGCTGGAGAAGCTTCAGGCTTGGACACTGATCGAGCGTTTAGAGGGAAATTTGATGGACCTCTACTCCACGTCGGCTGAACCGGGCTGGCACTGGTTCGAGCCGCAGATGACCTACGGAAACGGCGTACTTCCATGGGCACTCTATTCCTCCTATCAAGCCACGGGACGCGAAACCGTCCGGCGGGTGGCCAAGGAATCCCTGGATTTTCTGGCCGAACAAATGACGGCAAAAGAAGGCTGGATCCGGCCGATCGGCAACCGGGGCTGGGCCGATCGCGGCCACCGCAGCCGGTGGGATCAACAGCCGCTCGAAGTGATGAAGCTGTCTCTGGCCGCGAAGGAGGCATATTGGGTGGAAGGCAGTCAGGAATATAAAGAGCTAATCCGGCGCTGCCGGGAGTGGTTCCTCGGTGAAAATGACTGCCGCCGGCCGCTCGCCGATCCTTCAGACGGCAGCTGCTGCGACGGACTGACGCCGAACGGGCCGAACCGGAACAAGGGGGCGGAATCCACGATTTCTTTTTTGCTGACAGAGTATATATATGCCGAGTTGCATTGTGGTCAAGACGAATTGGAAAAGCGTGCCGAGATGCTGAACATTTAACGAACAAGGTAATCATGCCGAAGAGAAGCAGGAATATACGAATGTTTCATATGAAGCGTCAACTGTGATATGTCACGGCTGGCGCTTTTTTGCGGTTGGGGATGACGGTTTTCGTATTCCGCTTGTTCGCAGAGGGCTTAACTTTTTTTAAGTTCTCGAAAGAAAAATATTGAAATCCAGGAAAAGGTCCATTACAATAAAAACAGCTCAACTACCATACTAGTTATACTAGTATTCCAATTTTCTTCTGAACTGCCTCACCATTTTTATTCCGGTCTAATGTTTTTCTAGGTTTAAAAAAGCTTTAGAGAACAGATGTATTGAGTTTTTTCGAAGGTTATTTGTAAGCGCTTTAGGAAAGGGGAGGTCTTGTCAGCGTTCGACGGCCGCACACAGCAGGCAAATTGTAAGCGGTTTATCAGCTTGCCCGGACCGGGATGAAAGTTCATATGTGAAATGGTTGCTCGAGACATCAGATGGATTGGTACGAGAAATGTAAAAATAACAGCGACACGTTCTGCGCGGATTGGAGTGATCTGAAGAATGGAAACGAAGGCCGTTAGCCCCGCCTTGCCCCAGGAAAGAGCCGTCAAGAAGCAGAAGCAGCGTTCTGTGGGGAGGCTTTTACGCAAAGACTGGCAGTTGTATTCGCTCTTGGTATTACCGATCATTTATCTGCTCGTTTTCAAATACGGGCCGATGATCGGCAACGTCATAGCCTTTCGCCGTTTTGTTCCCGGGGGGAGCATTTATGGTGAGAAATGGGTGGGGCTTCACTACTTCCGGATGTTTATCCAGGATCCAACATTCTGGAAAGTATTTACAAACACGCTGATTCTCGGCGCGTTGACCCTGCTGTTCACGTTCCCGATTCCGATCATCTTTGCGTTACTGCTTAACGAAGTAAAGAACAAGAAATTCAAGAAATTCGTTCAAACCGCATCTTACATGCCGCACTTTCTGTCGATCGTCATCGTGGCCGGCATGATCCTGCAGATGACTTCGGCGAGCGGCTCCATCAACGCGCTCATCCGTTTCTTCGGCGGTGACGGTATTAATTTCATGCAGCGGGCCGAGTGGTTCCGGGCGATCTACGTGACCTCCGAGGTGTGGCAGGGCATGGGCTGGGGAGCGATTCTGTATCTGGCCGCACTGACGACGATTGACGACTCCCTGTACGAAGCAGCGAGAATCGACGGCGCCAACCGCTGGAAACAGACGCTGCACGTGACGATCCCCGGCATCCTGCCGACCATCGTCACCCTGCTGATCCTGAACATGGGCAGCTTCCTGGCAATCGGTTTTGAAAAGATACTGCTGCTCTACAATCCCGTCATCTATGAAACATCCGACGTCATTTCTACATATTTGTTCCGGGTCGGTCTGCAATCCAGCAGCTTCAGCTACGCTACAGCCATCGGATTGTTCGAATCCATCATCGGACTCATTCTGGTGTTTTCAGTCAATGCGATTTCCAGAAAAGTAACGGAAAGAAGCCTATGGTAGGGAGGTGCCTCAAGTGAAAGATTCCGTTTCTTATAAAGTATTCAAAATTATCAACACGATCATTTTGCTGCTGATCGTCTTCATTACGGTATTTCCTTTCATTAACGTGCTCGCCCAATCCTTCAGCAGCGAGGCTTATATCAATGCGGGGAAGGTCAATCTGATTCCGAGAGGATTCAATATCGACACGTACCGGACGGTGGCCAAGGATGCGATGTTCTGGACGAACTACAAAAACACCGTCGTGTATACGGTGGTCGGAACGGTTATTTCGATGTTCATGACGACGATCTTTGCCTACGCCTTGTCCAAGAAAAGGCTGATGGGACGCAAATTTTTGACGATGTTCGCGGTGTTCACCATGTTCTTTAACGGCGGGCTGATCCCGAACTATGTGCTCATTAACAGCCTTGGGTTTGCCAATTCGATCTGGGCGATCGTCGTTCCGGGTGCCATCAGCATCTACAACATGCTGATCATGAAATCATTCTTCGAGAATATGCCGGAGGAGCTGGAAGAAGCGGCTTCGATCGACGGTTTGAATACGTACGGGATTCTGTTCCGCATTATTCTTCCGCTCAGTAAGGCGATCATGGCCACCATGATGCTGTTCTATGCGGTGGGACATTGGAACTCATGGTTTTCCTCTTTCCTGTACATGGACCAGAAGGAACTGTTCCCGGTCACCGTTTATTTGCGAAACCTCATTGCCGGGGCAACAGGCGGTGCTTCTGCGGGAGCGACGTCAGCGGATAACCTGACCCAAATCTCTGCGAATATTAAATCGGTTACGATGGTTCTGACTATTCTGCCGATTCTGCTGATTTACCCTTTTGTCCAGAAGTACTTTGTTTCGGGTGTTATGCTGGGTTCCGTGAAAGGATAAATCCGGTCCGGATCGCCGCATTCATTTCATAGCTTTACAGTTCTTTGCAGTTCCGACATTCATTCATGGGGGGAGTAAACAAATGTTCAAGCGTTCTCGTAAAAAATGGGGAATGACGCTGATGGCCGCAGTAATGAGCCTGTCCGTGGCTGCCTGCAGCAACAATCTTGGCAGCAGCGGCGGAGAAGCCAAGGACCAATCCAAAGGTGCGATGGAAAATTACGGCGTTAACGTTTCTTTCAAGGCAACCGAGCCGTTTAACCTGCCGATTCTTTTCAGCGACCAGCCGGCCTACCCTTACAAGAAGGACTGGATGCTGTTCCAGGAAATCACGAAAAGAACGGGTGTCACGCTTCAGCCAACCATCGTTCCGATGAGCGATTACAGCCAGAAGCGCTCGCTGCTGATCAGCTCGGGAGATGCTCCGCTGGTCATTCCGAAAACGTATCCCGGGGAAGAAGCTTCCTTTGTGTCATCCGGTGCGATTTTGCCGGTAAGCGATTACATTGATATGATGCCGAATTTTAAGGATAAAGTCGAAAAATGGGGCATGGAAAAGGAGCTGGACGGACTCCGGCAGGAGGACGGTAAATACTATGTGCTCCCTGGCCTGCATGAAGAGGTATGGCCGGATTATACGCTGCTCGTGCGGACCGACATTTTTGAGAAGAACAACATTCCGATTCCTGCGACCTGGGATGAGCTGTATACCGCTCTCAAGAAGCTGAAGGAAATTTATCCGGACTCGATTCCGTTCTCCGACCGGTTCCAGTTCAACAGTACGCTGAACATTGCAGCGACCGGATTCGGAACGAAGGCAGGCTGGGGCTTCGGCAACGGACTCACTTACAAAGCGGACAAGGACGAGTTCGTGTACACGTCCACGACGCCGGAATACAAAAATATGCTGACGTATTTTAACAAGCTTGTATCCGAAGGACTGCTGGACAAAGAAAGTTTTACGCAAACGGATGATCAGGCGACTCAGAAGTTCGTATCCGGTAAATCGTTTGTGATCAACGGCAACTCCCAGACCGTCGTGCTGCATCGCACGGACATGAACAAATCGCTCGGGGAGGGCAAATTCTCCATCGCCAAAATTACAGTGCCAGGAGGACCTGCAGGTCAGCTGATGTCAGGCTCCCGTCTGGAGAACGGCGTGATGATTCTTGCCAAAGCCAAGGAAAACCCGAACTTTAAGGCGATCCTTCAGTTCATTGACTGGCTCTACTACAGTGACGAAGGCGAAGAGTTTGCCAAGTGGGGTGTTGAAGGGGTAACGTATACCAAAGAGAACGGCGTCCGGAAGCTGGTCGACGATATCAACTATAACGGCCTGAACCCGAAAGGAACGAAGGACCTGCGTATCGATTATGGCTTCTCCGGAGGGGTGTTCGCCTATGGCGGTACAACGGAGCTGCTGCAATCGATGTTCAGCGACGAAGAGAAAAAGTTCCAGGAAGATATGAAAAAGACGAAAACCGTCGTACCGGCCGAGCCGCCGATCCCGTATTCCGTAGAAGACCGCGAGCAGGCGACGCTGCTGAGCACGCCGCTGAAAGACTACTCGGATCAAAACACGCTCAAATTTATCCTCGGCGAGCGACCGTTGTCCCAGTTCGACGCATTCGTGAACGAGCTCAAGGGACAGGGTCTGGATAATTATGTTAAGCTTGCCAACAAGACGTATAAAGCTTATAAAGAGAAGAAGTAAGTCGGTAAGTCGTCATAAACACGAACTTATCTGAAGTTACACGAATCGGGTTGCCGTTTCGCCAGCGAAATGGCAGCCTGTTTTCAACTCGCCGGGCGTTATGCCGTATTAGCATGACATCCACCACGAACATCCATGCTTTTCATGGTCCGAAGGAGTGAATGGTTTGCGTGTTACTGCTCAGGAGGTTGTAACGTATTTAACGGAACCCGCCGGAGATTTGGAATCCCGGATCGACCGGATCATCGCCGGAACTCCCGAAGCGGAGGTCCGCGGAATCGGGGTCGCTTTCATCGCTTCCCATGATGTTGTCCTTGAGGCCGCCCGGCTTGGGGTGAACCTGCTGGTTACGCACGAAGGGGCTTTTTACAGTCATCAGGAAGAGCAGGGCTTCGCTCCGGAAGATCCCGTTCATGCGGCAAAGCGGAAGCTGATCGAATCGGATGATATGATCATTTACCGGTTTCACGATCATCCGCACAGTTATCGGCCGGATATCATCACGGCGGGACTGATCGAAGCATTGGGATGGGAGGATGATGAGCACCGGGATCTCGGAACGGCTTCCGTTGTGCAGCTGCCGCAGAGCCGTAGGTTATCTGACATCGCCGAGCATGTAAAACAGAAGCTGAATTTGCCCTACCTGCGTGCCGTCGGCGATCCCGAGACGGTCTGCGGGCTAATCGGAGTTGCTGTCGGGTACAGGGGAGGTGGACAGCACGCGATCCCGTTATTCGAGCAAGAACGTCTGGATTTGATGATCATCGGTGAAGGGCCGGAATGGGAAACGCCCGAATATGTCCGGGATGCAACCGCGCAGGGACGAGCCAAAGCGCTGCTTATGCTGGGTCATGCAGCTAGCGAGGAACCGGGGATGAAGCTGATCAGCGAACGGCTTGCCGGCAGATTTCCCGGACTTCCTGTCCACTTTATTCCAACCGGTTCGATGATAGAAATCCTGTAAGTGTCCGCAGTGTTGACCGACTAAATTATTTTTAAAAAAAGAATGTTTGGCAGTCATTTCAACCTTCGCGTGTTGTGAAATGAAAGCAAGGAGAAAGAGGTAACCGTAATGTCGACAGAGCAGAAAATCAAGGGTTCCACCAGGGCTTATTCCTATAACCTGCTGAGGGAAAGAATTCTTCATTTGGAGCTCGAACCCGGCACCAAAATTTCGGAGAAGGAAATCGCGGACGAGCTGAACGTCAGCAGAACGCCCGTCAGGGAAGCGTTTATGAAGCTGGCGGAAGAAGAACTGCTGGACATCATCCCGCAGAGCGGCACCATTGTGTCCCGCATTAACCTGAAGCATGTGGAGGAAGGCCGGTTTATCCGCGAGAAGCTGGAAAAAGAAATCGTGGCGCTTGCCTGCGACCAATTGGATAAAGACGCCCGGTTCATGATTGAAGCGAACATTGCCATGCAGGACGTTTGTGCAGGGCAGAACAATTTCTACAGGCTGTTTGAGCTGGATGAAGAGTACCATCAAATCCTGTTTGATGCCACCGGCAAACAGCGGACGTGGAAAATGCTGCAGCAGCTGAACATTCATTTTAACAGGCTGCGGCTGCTCCGGCTCTCCAAAGACTCCAACTGGGAAAATATTATTCGTCAACATAAGGAAATCTACCAGCTGATCATTCAGCAGGATAAAGAACACGCGATGAAGGTGATGGAGCAGCATCTCCGCCTTGTCGTCGTGGAGCAGGACTTTTTAAAAGAGAAATATCCGCATTATTTTATATAAAGATCATCGGGAGGGACGAGAAGCTCATGGCGCTAGAGGCAAGGCTTCCATACTCGTCAGCGGATCAGGGCTGGCTCAGCTATACGAATAATGAATCACTCGCCGGGATGAAGGAACTGACCCAAATCGCGGTATATGGCAATTCGGATGTGATCGATTCCGCGCTCGCCGAACTCACACACGGCATTCGTGAAATGACAGGCACACTTCCTGCCATCGTGTCAGACCCGGGTCGGCAGGCGTCGAACCTGATCCGGCTTGCTTTACTCGAGGAGATCGGTGTACAGGAAGAATGGATGGATGGAGCACGAATCAAGGATCTGGGGGAAGAAGGGTATGCCATCCGGCGTCGTTCCGAGAACAGCGGCAGTTCGCTGTATGTGATGGCGAATACGGACAGGGGCCTCTTGTACGGCACATTTCATCTGCTGCGGTTTCTGCGGACCGGACAGGAGCTGGACCGACTGGATGTGACGGACAGCCCGCGGAATCCGCTGCGCATGATGAACCATTGGGACAATATGGACGGTTCCATTGAGCGGGGGTATGCTGGCAGATCAATCTTTTTTCAAGATAACCGGTTTGTTGAGGATGACGCCCGTATCCGGGACTATGCCAGGCTGATGGCGTCCATCGGCATCAACGGCATCGCGATAAACAACGTCAATGTCCACCGGTCGGAAACGCAGCTGATTACTCGGCAGTTTCTGCCGGACGTGGCGAATGTGGCCGGGATCTTCCGCCGTTACGGCATCCGATTGTTTCTCAGCGTCAACTATGCAAGCCCGATGGAACTTGGCGGACTGGACACGGCCGATCCGCTGGATTCCCGGGTGGGCGATTGGTGGAAGGAAAAAGCAAAGGAAATATACGAATATATTCCCGATTTCGGCGGATTTGTCGTAAAAGCGGATTCGGAGCATCGTCCGGGCCCGTTTACATATGACCGTACGCATGCGGACGGTTCGAACATGCTGGCGGAAGCGCTGGAGCCGTTCGGCGGGCTCGTCATTTGGAGATGCTTCGTGTACAACTGCCTTCAGGATTGGAGAGACCGGTCAACGGACCGGGCACGCGCAGCTTACGACCATTTTAAGCCGCTCGATGGGCAGTTCAAACCTAACGTCATTCTCCAAATCAAAAACGGTCCGATGGACTTTCAGGTCCGTGAAGCGGTATCCCCGCTCCTTGGAGCCATGCCCGGCACGAATCAGATGCTGGAGTTTCAAATCACGCAGGAGTATACGGGGCAGCAGAAGCATCTGTGCTATCTTGTTCCCCAGTGGAAAGAGATCCTGGACTTTGATACGTTCGCCCAAGGCCAGGGCACCGAGGTCAAGAAAGTGGTCTCCGGGGGGATCTACCCTTATCGAGCCTGCGGGATCGCCGCCGTCATTAACGTGGGAGACGACCAAAATTGGACCGGGCATACGCTGGCGCAAGCCAACCTTTACGGGTACGGCCGCCTCGCCTGGAATCCGGATCTGACCGAAAAGGATATCACGGACGAATGGATTCGTCTTACATTTGGCGGCGATTCTTTGGTTTCCGCTGAAATTGAACCTATGCTTGCAGACTCATGGCATATTTACGAGAGCTACACCTCACCGCTTGGCGTCGGCTGGATGGTCAACCCGGGGCATCACTACGGACCGAATGTCGACGGTTATGAGTATTCGGTGTGGGGAACGTATCATTTTGCCGATTGTCACGGCATCGGCGTAAACCGGACGGTCAAGGACGGAACCGGCTATGTCTCCCAATATTTCCCCGAAAATGCACAGCGGTATGAATCGCTGGAATCGTGTCCGGATGAGCTGCTGCTGTTCTTCCATCACGTTCCGTACAGCCATGTGCTTCATTCCGGCAAGACGGTGATCCAGCATATTTATGACACCCATTTCGACGGTGTGGAGGGTGTGGAGCAGCTGATCGGGCGTTGGAGCAAGCTGGAAGGTCATATCGATGAATGGCGCTACCGGAATGTCTGGGAGCGGCTGCATATTCAATTGGAGCATGCCAAAGAGTGGCGGGATGTCATAAATACGTACTTTTACCGGAAATCCGGTATTCCGGATGCAGCCGGCCGAACCATCTATTAGTCATTCAACGATCATATCCCTTACGAGTAGAGCAGGAGGTAGGCTCATGGCAGAACTGACAATGGAAGCGGGAACCCGAAGCAGGAAGATGAGCTCGTTTAATACGGGCTGGTTGTTCGCCCTGGGAAATTACGCAGGCGCCCAACAGCCGGATTTTAAAGATCAGGAGTGGCGTAAGCTGCAGGTTCCGCATGACTGGAGCATCGAGCAGCAGGTGGATCCCGCCATGGCATTCGGTGGCATGCAGGCTTACCTGCCGCGATGGAACGTGGGATGGTACAGAAAACACTTCCATATCAAGTCGTCATCCGACAATGAGCGCGTCTTTATTCAGTTTGATGGGGTTCATCATAACAGCGAGGTATGGATCAACGGTCATTTCGCCGGAAAACGGCCTTACGGGTATGTCAGCTTCCAGTACGATCTGACGCCTCACATCAAGTGGGATCAAGACAATGTGATCGCGGTCAAGGTGGACAATACGCCGATGCCGTCCGACCGGTGGTATTCGGGCTCGGGTATTTACCGCAATGTATGGATGGTTCGGACGGATGAGCTGCATGTTGCAGCGTGGGGAACTTTCATAACGACACCGGAGATCCACCCGGATAAAGCAACGGTCCAGGCGCAAATCCGGGTAAACCATCATGGCGAAGAGCCTGCGGATTGTATGGTTATTACCGAATTCGTGGACAGCCGGGGTGTGGTTTTGGGGAAATGTGAGTCTCCTGTGACCGTATCTGCTTCAGAAGAGGTTATGGTCAATCAGGAAACGGTGATCCCCTCTCCGCATTTGTGGTCGCCGGACCAGCCGGACATGTATTATGCCCGGACAACGATTGTTCGGGACGGAGCTGAAACCGATGAATATATTACGCCGTTTGGCATTCGGGAAGTCGTGCTGGACCCGAACAGAGGACTCCTTCTTAACGGAGTGGCGCTGAAGCTGAAAGGCGTGTGTATTCACCACGATCTGGGCTGCCTGGGTGCGGCCTACAATAATCAGGCCATGAAGCGCAGGCTGGAGAGGCTGAAGGAAATGGGCTGCAATGCGATTCGCTTTGCCCATAACCCGATGGCCCCGGAGCTTCTTGATCTATGCGACCGCATGGGCTTTCTGGTCATTGATGAAGCGTTCGACAAGTGGAAATCGCTGTATTATGAGCACCTGTATGATGATTGGTGGGAAAAGGATCTGGAGGCGATGCTGATCCGGGACCGGAACCATCCGAGCATTTTTCTGTGGAGCGTCGGCAATGAGGTCGAAAATCAAGGGCAGCCATCCATGCTGGTTATGCTGAAGCAGCTTACTGACTACTGCCGCAAGCTGGATCCGACTCGCCCCGTCACCTGCGCGCTCGAACCGCATAACGTGCCGATCAGCCTGCGCGAAGGTCCGATTGAGGACAAGGTCCTGCACACGAAAAAGATGGCGGAGCTGGTTGATATACTGGGGCTTAATTATCAGGAGCAGTGGTATGAGCATTACAGGGAAGCTATGCCGGATACACTGATCGTCGGCACCGAAACGTTCCCTTACTACCGGGGGGAAGGCAACCGCGTGAAGGGCTACCTTCCGGTCAATCCTTGGTTTGATGTCGAGAAGCATGACTATGTGATCGGGCAATTTGTCTGGGCCGGGATTGATTATCTGGGAGAGGCTTCATATCCGTACAAAGGCTGGGCATCCGGACTGATCGATACCTGCGGCTTCCGCAAACCGATCTCTTATTTGCAGCAAAGCTTCTGGTCGGCAGAGCCAATGGTTCATATCGCCGTGTTCGATCCGGCACAAGAGGATGCCGGCGCGCAGTGGACGCTGCATTGGAAATCGCCTGGGCTCGCGAGCCACTGGACCTTTCCCGAGCAGGCGGGCAGATTGATGAGGCTTGTTACGTTCACCAATTGCGAGAGCGTGGAGCTGATCATTAACAACGAATCGTACGGCGTGCGGAAACTGACGGATTACCCGAACCGCCTCATGGAATGGCATGTACCATTTCATGCCGGCACCATTCGTGCGGTCGGCCGTAACGGCGATGCGATAGTATCCGAGTATGAGATGAAAACGGCAGGAGCGCCGTATCGGATCGTACTGGACACCGACCGCTCCCTGCTGAGGACGGAAGCCCGTGATATCGCGCAAATCGAAGTCAGCGTCGTGGATGAACAGGGGATCGTCGTCCCGAATTCGGACTTCGAGTTAAGCTTCGACATTCAAGGTAAAGGCGAGATCATTGGCGCTGATAACGGCGATTTACGCGACCACGAGCCTTATAAGAGCAGCCGCAGGAAAACCCGCGGAGGCCGATGCCTCCTAGTCGTTCAGTCGGGACTGGAGACCGGCGAAGTGGTGATCCGCGCAGCTGGGGACGGTTTGGCAGCGGGTGAACTGCGGATTAAGGTGGAAGAATAGGCAAATGAAAGGACAGCCCAGGACGATGAATTCGTTCTTTGCTGTCCTTTATTCTGCTAAGCAAATCCATGGTATTGCGGATGCTCATGCATATGGGACGGAATTCCGGCTGCGTTATACTATCAACTATAAATTAAGGTATCCGGAAGGATACTTTTTTTGATTAGAATCTGGTAAGATTGTGCAGTGCAGCCCGATTATGTATATGTATCTGGCGATTCGGCCAATTGCCGATTTCCCGAGAACTGACTGGAATGATACGATATTTCCTCGAAAGATAGCCTGAAGGGGAATATGCCCAATCTGTTTTTTTGCTACCAAGATGTCAATGGACATGCTGAATGGGTGAGCCTGATTTGGACCTGCAAGCATGGGGAAGAGGGCAGTGACATATATGTTAAAGTCCGAATCATAGCATATGCCGAATAGCTTATCCAAGAGCTTGGATATTGTAAAAAAAGGAGGGGAAAGAAAGCAGAAAGTTAGTGCAACACTTTTACGAATATGGCATGAATGTCTGTGATTCTGGCACGGAGGTGGATGGGTTAGCACCCAACCCATGAAAATAATATACATATTCATGTTTGTTTCTTTATGGTCTTTAGGCCTGTTTTTTTTGGCTAACCGCACCCGCTCGACGTTATGGATCGGCTTGACTATACTGCTTGGCGGATCTGCCAGCTTCGCGTTTGCGATGCATTTGTCTATTATCCCCTACATTCCAGCCGCTTGGTTATCCCCCGGGCTGAGTTACTTCCTTTATTGGCTTACGGTAGCCGCCATGCATATTTATTTTTACGTCCTGCCGTACGTTTACTGTATGGGAGGGTTATGGCTGAATGAGAGCGTTACCGGTTTTGTTAAAAAGGCGCTGACGCTCGCGCTGCTGCCTGGTCCATGGTTGCTGATGGCGGACCATTGGGCCCATGAACCTTGGAATCAGTTTGAAGTCGCCCGTTTTCGCTGGTGGGACGGAATCTATGTCGCCGCCGGAAGCTTTGGCTACATCCTTGCCTATTTTAAGGAGAAAAGCGAAGCGGCGAGACGCAGACAGTGGCGGACATTCGTGCTGCCGCTGGCAATGCTGTGGGCGTATACGAGCGATTACATCGGCTTTGAGCATCTGGAGCTGGGCTGGTGGTCGTTTCACTTGGAGAGCAATGGAATGTGGGAGGCCAACTTTATCATGATCTTGGGGACGGTGGGGTTTATTATTTTTTATATCGCCAGATCCGGGTTTCTCGGCATCAAGCTGCGAATCGAACGGGAGCGCATTGACTATTCCATCCGGACGCTGACCATGGGCGTCTCCATCCTGAACCATTCCATCAAGAACGAAATCCAGAAAATCGATTATTTGGCAGAGAAAAGCCGGGTTCTGCTGGAATCGGGACAATCGGATAAGGCGGCGCATACGATCGCCCAGGTGCATGGCTTAACCGCCCATTTGCTGCACATGGTCAACCGGATCAAGGATAAAGCGGAGGACGTCGTCCTGCAGGAGGGGGAGCACGATATCCGGCAGCTGATCGACTCCGTCGTCGCGTCCGCCGGCTCGCTGATTGAGCGCCATCCGGCCACGATAACCGCAAGTTACGACGCAGAAGGGCGGCTATACTGCGATTCGGTTCACGTCGCGGAGACGCTGTCCAACCTGATCCGCAACGCGCTTGACGCGCTGCCTGTCTCCGGCGGAGGCATTGAGCTCCATACGGCTTCGACCAGACGGGAGTTCCGGATTACCGTACAGGATAACGGCGCAGGCATTCCTCCCGAACATCTGGCCAAAATATTCGAGCCGTTCTTTACGACAAAGAAGCATGCTCTGAACTATGGGCTGGGTCTGTCCTATTGCACCAGCGTCATGTCCAAACACGGCGGGAGGTTATCCGTTGCCGCAAGCGAACCCGGGAAGGGAACGACGATCGTTCTGCATTTTCCTTACGCCAGGTTCAAGCCATTGTCGCCTGCATTCAAACGGCAAGCGGATTCCCGGACGCTTGACCAGGTTAGTCCATTTTAAAATGGGTCAGTTTGTTTTTGATGCTGCGCAGCTGCGACTTGATCGTATTCGTCGATTTGTGCAGCTTCTCGGAAATTTCCCGCTTGCTTAATCCGTTCTTCCTCAGATCAAACACTTCTCTCTCCATGGGCGTGAGTTCCATGAGCTGAACCTCGCTCCGCATGATCCGGGCGGCATCGGAATGGATCGCTGCCCGGCCATGATGCGCTTCCCTAATCGCGTGAACGATATCCTGATAACTCGACTTATTGATATAATTCAGCGCGCCAAGCCGAAAAGATTTCATGACGACTTCCGCTTCCGTAATGGAGGTGAGCATGATGATCTTCACCGGTTCGTTCCCGGGCAGGCGCAAAATAAGCTCGGCCGCTTCCAGCCCGTCCAGGTTGTTGCCGGTCAGATTGATGTCCATCAGAACGATGTCGATCCTCGATTTTGCAGCGGTCTCGATGGCATCTTCTTTGGTTGCGCAGGCGGCAATCATCTCAATATCAGGCTCATCGGACAAATCGCTGCTGATGTGATCCCTCCAAAAAGGGTCGTCTTCGACCAGCATCACTCGAATCTGCTCCATTTCAAACCCCCTTACAGAAGATTACAATTGCATCCAGTATAGCAGATCATATATGAACGCAGGAGGATGAATTCTTCTCACCCCCAGGTGAAGAAAGTTCATCCTGTTCGTCATGCGCTCCGTCCGTCTATAATCCGAAATGCAGCGGGTCGAAGCACCCGTGCAGAAGCTGGCAGAAGGAAGTGGGGAACGGATGGTTTGAAAAAGGATATATGCTTGATGAAGGATTCCAGGCGCTATGCTGCATGCCTGGTACGGTTCGGAAGAGGTGAAATTGTGTGTCGGTAAGCGAGAGTATCAACCGGATGTCGGAACTGATTTTGGCCAAATTTCCGGGAGCGGGGATCCACCGGTATCAGGAGCCTGCCGCAGCATCGCCGGGCGATTTTACCGTTCTGTTCAAACAGGAAACGAGGAAAGCGGTGAACCGGGATCACACGTTGGTCGACCGGGAGTATGTGATCCAGGGGGTTGGCCGTGATGCGGAGCAGGCGGTACAGGCAATGGAAGTCTTAAGCCGGTTTTTGATGAATGAATATCCGGCTGCTCCCCCGGAAGCTGGGCCATCCCAGTTTAGAATCGACACGATGACGCTGACCGCGCCCGAAAAGCTGGATAACGGGGTGTTTCGATGCCCTGGAACGATACAAATCCAGTCACGGGAATCTGTGGCCGGCCCGATGTTTGAGAAAGTAAGACGTATCGAGGTACGCACAAACAATTTATAGGAAGGTGGCATGTAGAAAATGGGTGGAGCATGGGATCCGATCAGTTTACCGGTAAGGCCGGGGCTGTACATTAACTTTGTGGAGGCGGCTGCCGCGCAAATCAAAGGCGGGGCTCGCGGAACGGTCGCCCTTCCGCTGTTCCAATATGCAGGAGCCGAAGCGGGTAAATTTTACACGATTGAGAAAGAGGCTGAAGCCATTCAGCTGTTCGGTGCGGAAGCGGTGGGCCCAATCCGGCTGATTTTGCAGGGCGGTGCCAAAGAAGTATTGGTATATACGGTGCCTCCGGTAGAGGGGAACGTCACGCCGGCTGTATACACATCCATTCGGGACGTCTTCGGATCACGGCCGTTTAACGTGTTTGTGTATCCGGATGAAGTTCCTGCCGAAGAGCGCAAAGCAGCCCAGCTGTGGTGCAAGGATAACCGGGAAGACGAAGGAAAGCATTTTATGACCGTGTTCGGAGGGTCACTCGAAGATGATCTGGATCCGGCAGTAGGGAACAAGCGCAGTACGGACCTCGCCGACGAATACGCGGTGAACTTGATTACAGGCGTTGAGATTGGCGGAACGGCGTACAGCTCGGCCCGCTATGCCCCATACATTGCCGGACTGATCGCCGGAACAGGCATCAACAAATCGATAACATATACGCCGGTCATAGCGACGGATGTCGTCAAACGCCTTAAAAACAGCGAAATCAATGCATCGCTGCAGAAGGGATCGCTGGTTCTTGTCCATGACGGGGAGAAAGTGAAAGTTGAACAGGGGCTCGTGACAGGCAAGAAAAAAATCAGGGCCATGCGCGCACGCCAGGCGATCTCGACCGATATTCCAAAAGCAGCGGCCGAGGCTTATATTGGCAGGCTCGATAACAATGCGGACGGTCAGGCTGCACTGATCTCTGCCGTGAAAGCCTATCTGGAGCGTCTGGAACTGAACAATGTGCTGACCGATATTGTCGTCACCCTGGATCCGGACCGCCATTCCGAAGGAGACAGCGTTTTTCTTCTGATCGGATTTACGGAAATTGATAGTATGGAGCGGATTTTCTTAACGATTAAGGTGTAGACATCGATAAATGCTTAAATTGACCTGGGAGGGATTATTGTGCTGGATTCGACCCGCGTGATTAACGGGACTTACGGATATGTGTACCATGATGGAACCTGGCTGACCAACATCAAATCAGCCGAGGCAAACGTCGAAATTACGAAAGAAGAGATTAAAAGGGCAGGAACCCGCTGGACGGCGCACAAGGTGACCGGACTTAGCGGAACAGGCACCATTTCCGGTTACAAGGTGACTTCCGAGTTCGTCGAACGGATCGGCAAGATCGCCGATGACAGCCAAGGCACGTTCATTACCGAGCTGATCCTTAAGCTGGAGGATCCCGAATCGTATGGAGCATACCGAGTTCGGCTCAAAGGCGTAACATTCGATAAAATTCCGCTGATGCATTTTGAAGTCGGAGCCATTGTGGAGGAGGAGCTTCCCTTTAATTTCACAGGCTATGAGCTTCTTGACAAAATAACGGCTGAGTAAAACCTGCTCGGAATGCGGTGGAGACACGAAGCCGGAAGGGACCTGGCGAAGAAGGCGGGCCATCTACACGCCGCAGGGCTCTCGGCTTCACCCGCTGCGGAAACATATACAACGATATATAAAGGAGATGTATGAACCGTGACGATAACGGATAACCGACAAATCAGCGTGCTGCAGGCGCTGCTCAGCGCGGACAGCAAGCCTAAGCGTGACATCCCGATGAAAAGGCTTGGGGTGGACTTCCAAATCCAGGCGCTGGACGGGAAAACGATTCATAAAATCCAGGAACAGTGCACGCATTATACCGGCAAAGGAGCAAAACGGGAAAAAGTACTCGACGAGGAACAGTTCGGCGCCCTTGTGATTCAACGGGCCTGTCTGATTCCGGACTGGAGCGCCAGAGAGCTTATCGACAAATACGGGTCGCCAACGGAAGCGATTTTGGGAGTACTGCTGGCCGGCGAGATTGCAAAGCTGTCCTCCGAAATTCTGGAGATCAGCGGTTTTGACAGTGATGAAGATGAAATAAAAAACTGATTAAGGCGGGCGGCGAGGCTTTTCTGCTGCATCTGATCTTTCAGCGGCATCATCTTCCGCCTGACGAGGTATTTAACAAGGACGAAGGGACGAAGCGGTTTATGTATGCTTCCATGATGCTGCAGCTCGAGGAAGAGGAGAAGATACGGCGGGAAGAAGCAAGGGCTGCCCGCAGGAAAACACCGTAGGACCTTTGACCGGTATATACGGTAAGCGGGGAGGTGGGGACGATTGGCTTCGTCTTCGAACAACAGCGGAGGCGGCGTTCAGATTTCGGGTAAAAGCATGAACAGCCTCAAGCAATATAACAAAATGATGAAACAGCTGCAGACGACGACGATCAGCCTGGAGCAGTTTAACGGAATCGCCCAAATGAGCGAGGAAATGTGGAAGGCAGGCGACTTGAGCGCTCAGGTCACGAGGCAGCTGTTTGCCGTCAAAATGGCAGCTGGCGACGCGGTCACGACGGTGACGAAAGGGGTCTCCGGAGCGGCATCGACGATCTACAGCGGAATTTCCGGGGCATTCTCGAAAATTGGCCAGGGAGTGTCCAAGGGAATCTCGGTTGGTGCCAGGACGGCAGCCAAACCGTTTGCTGCGGTCTGGAGCAAAGTAAAAGCCATGAAAGCAGCAGCCGATCAGAAGGAAGCGGATGAAGATGCCGCCGCGGAAAGGGCGAATTATTTGTACGGCACGCCGATTCCGAAGAAGAAAGGGATCAAGCGGCTGCAGAAGATCGTCGGATCAAGCCCGATCCAGGATTCAGAGAAGCAGATGAAGATGCTCTCTACGGTCACGGGTACAGCCAGCAGCATGCTCGGTGCTCTAAAAGACAAATCTTTCGAAGCGGCTAAGGTGTTCAGTACCGCCATGGGCACGCTGCGCGCTTCCTCAGGTGCGGGGCCCGGTCAAATCCAGGGACTGACGGAATCGCTGAAGAAAGTCGGTGGTCAGGTGCCGCAGAACCTGAACGAGGTCGCAAAAGTGATGGGAACCCTCAGCGGAAAGGCGAAAATGTCGGGCTCTCAGCTGGAGGCCATGTCCAAAGCGGTGCTTGACGCCTCCAGGTTAGCCGGAGCGGGCAGTGGGGAAGCGGCGGAATCGGCCGCGAAAGTGATGGATGTTTGGGGCAAGAAGGCGAATGAAGGAACCTTTATGATGGACCAGTTCTACGCAGCCAGCCGGGCAAGTGGTGTAGGGATGGGAGATTTGTTGAAAAACATGACCCAGATCGGTGCACCGCTCAAGACGATGGGCCTCGGATTTGGCCAGTCGATGGCTCTTCTCACCCAGTGGCAGGCCCAAGGGCTCACGCCCATACAGGACGCTTTGAAGAAAGATCTCCCCAGCGGCGGGATCGCGAAGATCGCGAGCGACATCAAGGATGCCGCGACGGCGGCGGATGCGGCTAGCATCGCCACCAAATATTTCGGCGAAAAGGCCGGTTCTGATCTGGTAACAGCCCTCCGGGGCGGGCAAGTAGAGTTTGCAGGCGTTATTGCCGCAATGAATTCGGCCAATGGAGCCATCCAACAGCAATCCGGTCAGGTGAAAACGTTCGGAGATCAATGGGATCAGCTTCAGAACCGGATTACGATTGCCCTGGCCCCGCTTGGGGAGGCACTTCTTCCATTTGGTGAAGCGATGGCTTCCGTGATCGAAGTACTTGCCAGAGATTCGGACATCGTGCTGGCCACCATCGGTTCGATGGCAGCTCTGCTTCTCGGCGTGTTCGCCCCTGCATTGTGGGCTTCGGCAGTGGCTGGGTGGGCATTAGTCGCGCCGTTCTTACCGATCATCGCTACGGTTCTGCTCGTCGGCGCTGCCGTCGCGGGGCTAGCGTACCTGTTCAAATACCATATGGATGCGATCATGGAGTCCGTCACAAAAGTATCCAATGCCATCGGGTCGTTTTTTGGTTTTGGAGATGAGGAGAAAAAAGTCTCCATCGATGTAAACCGGAAAAGCGCAGGGCAGATCACCGCAAACGGCGGACCTATTCCTGGACATTATCATGGTATGGATTATGTGCCATATGACGGGATGATCGCTAGGCTTCATAAAGGGGAACGAATTATGACGGCCAGCGAAAACCGCGAATTCACCGGCGGATCTGCCGTAAGCGGGCCGATATCTATCACAGGCAACACTTTTCATGTTCGCCAAGAGTCGGACATCGATGCGATTGCGCGGGCACTTGCCAGGGAAATCAAAGCAGCAGGAGGTTTGATGGCGTAATGGCATCATTGGAATTTTGGCTGAAAACGATGGATGAGACGGAATGGCTGCAGCTGCCTGTAAATCCTGAGCAAATATCGGTCAAAACCTCGCATGGTTATGAGGATGTCCAGGTCACGCAGCTGGGGGAATATACGGTCATCGGTGAGGCGCTGCTTAAAGAATATTCGCTAGCCTCCTTCTTTCCACGCGATTACCACCCTGGGTTCTGCGAGTACGAAGATATCCACGATCCCTGGGAAACGGTGGAGATGATCGAGAAATGGATCAAAAGCCGGCGCCCTGTACGGCTGGATATAACGGGGACGAAAATCAAAGGGCTGGTTACCATTCGTTCATTCCAATACACGGAACGAGCAGGTAATCCAGGGGACGTCTTTTACGAGCTGGAGTTAAAAGAGTATGCCGAAGTCCGGTTCCGTCAGGTTGAAACCACCGGTTCGGGTCAAGCAACGATCATTTCAGGAGAACAGCGTCCAGATGCCAGAGTCAGACCCGCAGCGTACGTTGTTGTTCCCGGCGATACCCTGTGGAAAATATCCCAAAGAACGCTGGGAAACGGGGATCGGTGGAGAGAGATTTATGCGGCAAATGAAACGGTAATAGGAAAAAATCCAAACCGGATTGTCCCAGGCCAGAAGCTGGTGATTCCATCATGAGCTGGAGCGTGGAGTACCAAGATGACCAACAGAACGTGCATTTGGACCCGATCGTCAAATCGGTCAGCTGGTCCGGCGATATTAAGCAGGCTGCCCGCAAGCTGGTTGTGGAGTTGTCCAACACCGGTGATCAGCGGGAGATATACATGACCTACAAGAAGGGCGGCGAGCTTCGCCTGATCTGGGATGAGAAGCTGGAATTGTTCCGGGGTGTGCTGTTTGCGGATCAGCTCAATTCTAAAGGACAGATGACGCTGACAGCGTATGATGAGAACATTTACCTGACCAAAAGCAAGGACACCAAAATATTTCGGAACATGACCGCTTCCTCTGTGATCAAGAAACTGTGCGGCGAATTTTCAATTTCAATCGGTGAAATCCAGGATACCGGTTATGTAATCCCTAAGCTCGTGTTCCGCGACAAAACTTTGTTTGAGATGATGGTCATGTCGCTAACCGAGTCCCAGAAACAAAACGGGGAGTGGTATCATCTGACATCACGGGAGGGCAAACTCCAGCTGCTTGCCCGTAAAGAGCAGCCGGTCAAATGGGTGCTGGAAAACGGGGTAAATGTGCTGGACGCGAGTTATTCCCAATCCATCGAAGAGACTAAGACCCAAATTAAAGTGGTTGGAGGGGATGCAGCCAAAAAAGAAATATCGGCTGCAGCCAAGGATGGGGAACTAATACGGAGGTTCGGTGTCATGCAGCACTTGGAAAAGCCCGAACAAAGCATGACCAAATCCCAAATGGAGCAGCGGGCGAAGCAGCTCCTTGCCGATTTGGGCACCATTGAGGACCAGGCCCGGATCGATTGTCTGGGTATCCCTGAGGTAATTTCGGGTTCCTGCGTATACGTAAAGGAAACCGTCACCGGCATCCTGGGAGGTTATTACGTGTCTGCGGACGATCATCGGTTCGAACGGGGCAACCATACGATGTCACTCACGTTGTCGGCGACTGACGACATCCCCAAGATGGAATACAAGGAAGCGAAGGGAGGCTAAACGATGGAACGAATCGAAGGATCGGGAGCCAGCCAGCTTGTGCAGCTGATTCGTGCGATCGGATACAATTCCGATATGTCCATTGAACTTGCGACCGTGACGGCTGCGCCTCCCGAGCTCAAAATCAAAGTCGACCACATGAATGTCGAGCTGGAAAAAGATGATCTCATCGTGGCCCAGTCCCTAACCAAGTATAAGCGAAAAGTGAATCTGAAGAGTGAAGGCAAGACGAAAGTTTCTGCAACGAACCTGAATCCGGAGGTGCCTCCTTTCAACTTCGATCCTGGCGCTGTGTTTGTGGGCCAAGGCAAAATATCGTTTACCGGAATAAATGTGTCTTCTGCCGATTTCTCCACCGAGGAAGCCGAGCTGGAATTTATCGACGAACTGGAGGAAGGCGACCGCGTGGTCGTGGCAGGGATACAGCAAGGACAAATTTATATTATTTTAGACCGGGCGGTGATGTACTGATGGCACTATCACCATTGCGCAACCGCGAGGAGCGATTTGTTGAAGTGAAGCATCTCTCTGCACCGTCGCGGACTTATAGCCTTAATTTTGATACAGGAGAGGTCGGCGGGCGGATCATCGACGGGCAGGAGGCGCTTCGACAATGGATCCGGAAGGCCATTCTCACGGCAAGGTACCGATATCTTATTTACGACAGTCAGTATGGCTGCGAGCTTGAAAGTTTGCTGGGCCAGGATATTTCCCATCAGCTGCTGAAGAGCGAAATTACGAGAGTAATTACCGAGGCGATTTTAGCGGATGACCGTGTCACAACGGTGGAGCAGTTTGCCATCGTGCGTGACGGTGACCGATTGTTTGTGACATTTACCGTACGGACCAGCGAAGGGATCTTAGAACAGGAGGTGACGATCTGATATGTATGAACAGCAGACGAAAGGGGCCATCTTGCAGCGGATGCTGGATGCTTCGCCTGCCGATCTCGACAAGCGCCAAGGTTCGGTAACGTATGACCTGCTGTCGCCAGCGGCCATCGAGCTGGCGCATGCCTATATTGAACTCGACAATGTGCTGAAGTTTGGCTTTGCCGGCCCGCAGCAGCCCTCCGAGTTTCTGGATCTCCGGGCTGCCGAATTTGGCCTGGCTCGCCGGCCGAGCGTGAAGGCGGAAGGCGAGCTTCGCTTTAAGGGTGACGACCATATCGTGATTCCACGGGGAACCGCCGTCTCAACGGAAGACGAGGATCCGGTAGTGTTCGTCACGGTCGATGAGGCGACCATCAAGCAGGGGAGCGCTGTCGTGAAAGCGGCCGCGGCCGTGGGAGGCAGGAGTGGGAATGTGGCTGCAGGCCGAATTACGTTAGTACGTGGCAATTTATCCGGCGTCCTGACGGTGACCAATCCTCTGCCTTTCGTCAATGGAGCTGACACGGAGTCGGACGAATCGCTTCTTGGACGGTATTTCGACCGGGTCAGAAGGCCGGCGACGAGCGGAAATGCGTGGCATTATCGGGAATGGGCTCTCGAAGTTCCAGGCGTGGGTGACGTCAAAGTATTCCCGGTATGGAACGGGGGCGGGACGGTCAAACTGTCCGTTTTGTCCGACGACAAACGGGCCCCAGTCCCCACCATTATCGAGCGTGTGCGTGCGGCCGTGGAAGAACGGCGTCCGGTTGGGGCTCAAGTCACGGTGTCCCCTGCGGTGGAGGTAAGGATTGATGTGTCGGCGGCGATCAAGCTGATGCCGGGTGCGGTGCTTGAAGACGTAAGAACCAAATTTCAGCGGCAGCTGGCGGCATTTCTGGCGGGTCTTGCTTTTCACCAAACGCTGGTTCCATATAACCGGGTGTTTGGTTTGCTGCTGGACGTTGAAGAAGTATTGGATTTCAGCCAGCTAGCAATCAACGGAACTTCCGGGAATCTGGAGCTCGCCGAGGAGCAGGTTGCTGTGGCAGGGACGGTGAATTTCGTTGTTACGTAACATTTCATCGGATATGCTCGAGTATTTCCCCAAATATTATTCGGATTCCCGGATCGTCGGTAATCTGACGAGGCGTGAAGCGGATGAGTTGAACCGCCTGCATGAAGGCATTCAAGACGTCCTCAAACAGTTTTTTATCGATACGGCGACATGGGGGCTCGAAACATGGGAGAACATTTGCGGCATTCCTCAAACGCCGGGCAAACCCGACGACCAACGGCGCTCCGTGATCAAGACGAAGCTGCGCGGTGCCGGAACGGTCACGCTGGCTGTGATTCGCAGCGTCGTCGATTCGTTTGAAAACGGAGAAGTCGACATTCAGGAAAACTTCGGACGTTATGAAGTTGTCGTCACCTTTATTGGCAAGCGCGGCGTGCCGCCGAATTTGAATGACGTCCGGAAGGCGTTGCGGGAGATCGTCCCGGCGCATCTGCACCTGAACTTCCAGTTCACCTACTTGAGGTGGGAGGAACTGGATGCCGCGGATTTATCCTGGGAGGAGCTTGAAGCGCTTGGAATGACATGGGACGAACTGGAGGTCTGGAAGCCGGATCATTCAGGACGGAAGCTTTGAAATGTAAGGGGGAGTAGACATGGCACAACTGCCAAGCGGACTGCGAACGTTCGAGCCTTCGGATACGGTCAGGAGGATCGCGCAAAATGAAAATATTGAAGCGACCGATGCGCTGTTTCACGGAACAGGCGGGCACCGGCATACGGGAAAAGCAGGGGATGCGCCGCGCATCGGCAGCGAAGGCATCGCCGGTGGCGCTGTTACAGGTGATAAGATCGCATCCACAGCTGTCACTGGAGACAAAGTGGCACGCTACACATTGTGCCGCAGGCATCTGAAGTCCGGCCGGATCAGCGGAAATGCTGCCAAATACAAGCCGGTTACGGTTACTTCAGGACAGCTCAGCGGGCTGCCGACGGTACCGTATTTCCAATCAGGCGAACATTTTTGGGCTTTATATTCAGCCTATAACAAGTTTCCTCAATCCATGACAGTGATGCTGGGCGACGAATATTCGGATATCGAAGGCGTTTCTTTTGAAAAGGGTTGGAACGCGGATCCCGTCAGCTTCTATATCGAAACCAGCAGCGACAACACCAATTGGAGAAAGGTTTACACCTATTCGCGCAGCGTAACGGACGAATTCCCAAGGTATCATCCCTTTGATCAAGCGGCAGCCGGTTCTTATGTCCGGTTAACGGTGACCGCTCCAGACAGCTCGGGCAATACGATCATCGCCGGTTTCGGTGTGCTCAGCAGGGCTTGTCCGGAGAGCAGTCCCGATTTTAAGGTCGAAAACGGTATATTGAAATTTCATGACGGATCGGGGTGGAAGGGCGTGGGAATTAAAAGCGTACAGCGCGGAACGACGAATATTTCTTTTTTCTATCCGAATGGAAACGGCTCATTGGTTAAAGAAGTGACCATCACGGCAGTTAATCCGCAAAAAAGCTTTGTTAACATCACCACATCCGGCTTGTCGCATTGGTTTCAAACCTCGCCGATGATGGACGGCTCGGTATGTGCAACCCTTGTGGGAAACAACAAGGTCAAATTTAATTTCATGGACGGATTTTACGAGGCATATGCGGAAATTTCCTGGGAGGTGATCGAATTTGCCTAATTATTACGCGGAATTGGATGGGGAAGGCAAGGTGTTTGCGGTCAGCGAATTGGCCGGCGTTGTGGATTCTCCGCTTATGATCCCGATTACCTTCGAGCAATATCAAGATCGGCGTCTCCTGTTTACCCGCTTCGTTGAAGGTAAGTTCCAAGGAACCTTTGCGCGGATCGAAGCGGATAAATCTGCCATTGTGGCTACAGGCGATGATACCCTGACTGCCCGGATCATTGTGGCTGATTGGGAGGGCAACGTACTGGACAATTACAATGAAGTGATCCAGGTGGAGCTGAACGGAGTGCGGCAGCCTGTGAAAGCGGAAAAAGGTGTGGTTAACATTACCGTTACCAGTGAAGAGCCCGGCGCGTTCGTCTTGAAAACACACGGATTGGACCGAAATGTAGAGCTGAAGGTGGTGGTTACCGATGCCGGCTAAGAAGGCAGTGTCTTCAAAGACCCATTTTCACATCCCAAAGGACCCGCTTCGGGTCAAGTCGGAAGAGATTCAAGTCCGCCATGAAGGGAGAAGCAAGCGTAGTCTGAAGAAATTGGAAGTCACCAATGACATGCTATACGAATTGCTTTCGGATATCTTGGAGAAGCAGTCTATACTGGAACAACGGATGGAGCAGTATGCAAGGGGAAAGCCGTTGAACTGATTCTGACCTCTATCTTTCCGCACAGAGCGGCGGATAGAGGTCTTCGTTATGTAGTGAAGGCCTTCCGGTTAATGCATTCCATATTTCGATGATGATCAAAGGGTTACCGGTTTATCATGGAGTCAGGTTGATAAAATAGTCAAAGAAGAAAGGATGGGTGAATGGTGGATATTGAGCAGCACATCCGCAAAGCAATCGATTTCAAAGAGCTTCATACGCAGACCTTCCTTTTGCCCAACGCTTGGGATGCGGCAAGCGCCAAGGTCTTCGAGCAGTGCGGATTCAAGGCCGTAGGCACGACCAGCGCAGGCATTGCCGCCGCCCATGGTTACACGGACCGGAGCATACCTTTTGACACGATGTTAGCCGCGGTCCGGGAGATCGTTCAGGCCGTGAGCATCCCGGTTACCGTAGATATGGAAGACGGGTATGGATCGACGCCGGAAGAAGTCGCGAATTCGGTTAGACAAGTGATCGAATCAGGCGCAATAGGGATCAACCTGGAAGACAGCATGATGAATCCCCAAGACGGGCTGTATGATATCTCCGAGCAACGGCAGAAAATAGCCGCCATCCGACAGTCCATAAACCGGTTGGGCATCCCGGTGTTTATTAATGCCCGGACGGATCCTTATTGGATTCAAAAGGGAACGTCGGCGGACATGCTGGAGGAAACGCTTAAACGAACTAAGGCTTACAGAGAAGCAGGGGCCGACGGCGTCTTTGTGCCAGGCGTTACAGATATTGCTGCGATCCGCATCCTCCGGAAAGAAATCGGCGGTCCGGTCAACCTGCTGGCCGGCGACGGCATGCCGTCCCTTCATGAGCTGCAGTCGCTGGGGATTGAACGGATCAGCACCGGCTCCGGCCCTTTCCGCGCCGTGATATCGATGCTCCACCGGATCGGAGGCGATATGCTGGAACACGGCTCGTTTGAGCGAATGACATCGAATGTCCTCACGTATGATGATTTATTGCAGCTCTAACGATGACGGGCATGTTCCTTAAAATACTCCGCTGCAAACTGCTGAAGATATTGAACGCTATAGCGGATTTCACCGGGTTCCAGATGACCGTAGCCAAGCAGCAGCTTGTCGGTATGCCTTCCTTTCCGGATGCAGTGATGTTCCACGGGGACCGTGCGTATCCCGCTCCGGCGTGCATGATCCCGAAACGAATCATCGAAGGCCATACCGGCAAACTCAACGGCCAAATGCAGCCCTGCCGCATCGCCCCATGGACGCCATTGCTCTCCAAAACAGTCCGCCAGCGCATCGAGGAGAGCCTGGCGCCTTTCTCTGTACAGCTTCTTCATCCTTGCGATATGCCGGTCGAATTTGCGGGTACGCAAAAACTCGGCCAGCGCCGCTTGTTCAAATGGCGGATTTTGCACGTCCGTATAGGTGCGCAGCCTTCTCCAGCGGCTTTGCAGCTCGCGGGGAACAAGAACATACCCGATCCGGAGCGCAGGAAACAGAACTTTGCTGAACGTGCCGATATAAATGACGCGGTCCGGGGCCATCGCATACAGAGGTGCTGCCGGTTCCCCGTAATATCTGTATTCGCTGTCATAGTCGTCCTCAATGACGTAGCTGCCGCAGCGGCGCGCAAAGCGGATCAGCTCGGCTCGCCTTGCTGCAGGCAAAATACCCCCAAGAGGAAATTGATGCGACGGTGTAACGTATATCGGCCCGCGGTGATCCAGGGATAAGGCATCAGTCTGAATCCCATGGGCATCGACGGGAACCGGCGTCACCGTGTATCCTTTTTGAATAAAAGTCTGGATCATCTCAATATTACAGGGATCCTCGGCCAACATTTCCGGATGGTCCGCATGGAGCAGGTCGGCAACCAAGTGAAGCGCCTGCGTGGCGCCTGCGGTAATATAAATATCACCGGCGTCAACGGTCAGTCCTTTGCTGCGCAATAGCCAGGCGGCAATCTCTTCGCGCAGCTGTACCAGGCCTTGAGGGCCGCCATATCCCAGAAGCTCCACCGGCATTTCGCCCAAGGCCTTCTGGAATACCCGCTGCCAAGCGTAACGCGGAAACTGGCGCAGATCCGGCTGGCCCGTTTTGAAGTCCGCCCGAAAGGAAGGAACAGGGATCGCTACTTGATGCAGCTGGAATGCGCTCTGCTTCGCTTGATCCAGAATTAACCCTCCAACAACCCGGGTAGGCGCGCCCTGCCGGCTTTCCGCGTACCCTTCGGCGATCAGCATGTCATATGCTTCATTCACGGTATTCCGTGACACGGCCAGCGTCTGGGCCAATTCACGGGTTGAAGGGAGGGGCGAGCCCTCCTTCAGAATCCCGTTTATCATTTGATCCCTCAACCTCTGATAAATCTGACGTTTCAATGAAATGTCCAAGCTCCGGTCCAACTCGATTCCCCACATGGCATCCTCCAACTGGTTGGTATCATTTCGGGATGAACTGGTCCTTTTCCGTACCAGTTTGTTCCACTATGATTGTAACAGCCTTTTGGAAATGAAACTACTGAACCGGGGATGATGCTGAAAATGGAACAAATCAAAGGATATGTGTATCTGCTATGCGCATTTGGGCTTGCTGGCACCTCTGTCGTGGCGGCTTCGTTTGTAAACGGTAAGCTTGGAAGTTTTACGATTACTTCCATGGGCCTTTTGTTCTCGCTGGTTTGCCTGCTGCCGTTCTGTATGGGGCAGCTGCTGAGAACGATCCGGACCCTGTCCCCCAGGCAGTGGCTGCTGCTGTTCTGCCAGGCGATGTTCGGCGTCCTGCTGTTCCGCATGTTTTTGCTTTACGGTCTCACCCGTACAAGCTCGGTGGAGGCCGGTATATTAACCGGCGCGACCCCCGCGATTACGGTATTGTTGGCCGTGCTGTTCCTGCGCGAAAAGATGAAAGCCGCCCATTTTTTAGGCGTCGCTGGCACGGTTTGCGGCATATTGCTGATCCAGGGCATGTTTATGCCGGAAAGCCGTTTCAGCAATGAACATATGGTTGGAAACATGCTGGTTTTGGGTGCCGCCGGCTGCGAGTCGCTGTTCAACGTTCTGTCCCGCGCAGCGGCAGTCCAAAGCAGCGGGAAACACGAAGTTATACATCCTGTCGTGCAGACGACGCTCGTCTCCGCGATGGCATGGCTGATCAGCCTGGTCCCCTGTTTGGCGGAACAGCCTTTAGCGGCTCTCTCCGGAATGGGATGGCAAGGGTGGCTGGCTCTTGTCTGGTATGGTCCTGTGGTGACCGCCCTGGCGTTTATTTGCTGGTATGCCGGCATCCGGCGCTGCAAAGCTTCGACCGCGGCCGCCTTTTCGGGCATGATGCCGTTCACCTCCCTGACACTCTCCGTGTGGCTGCTGCACGAACAGGCCGGATGGCCGCAGTGGGCAGGGGGCTTGCTTGTCATTGCCGGCATGGTTCTGATCGGCATGGATTGGGAATCCAAGCTTGTAAGGCAGACCCAAATGCCTGCAGGTTTACCTAAAAAAAGCGGGACATAAATTCATCAATGGCCGTCGTGTCTTCATAACTGCCGATAATGACGAACAGCAGGAATGGAACGGCGATGACCGCGATCAGCAGGCCTTTGCCGAAATAGAGGAGAAATCTGGTCAGCATATTCATTCTCGATCACTCCTTCAAATTTTTGAATGCGCAGGGATGAAAAAAGACCCTGATCAGAATCGCTTCTGATAAGAGTCGGAGCCGCTGCGGTCCGTAGATCCGCAAGGTTCTGGTTCATTCTTCTGGTTCAGTATATGACTGAAAATAGGGAGTAAGAACAGCAGTCCCGCCGCCAGAATCCTGCACGTGGCATATGAAAAGATGATTGACAGTTTAAAAACCGGATGATATGTTTACCGGCAAAACCGAAGAAATCAGGAGGCTGAAGCATTCATGTCCTTTGATCCTCTATATCATCCGTATCCTTCTTACCGGCTGCCGGTTTACGCGAATAAAGGCATGGTGGCCACTTCGCAGGCGCTTGCCTCATCGGCAGGCTTGGACATTCTGAAGCGCGGGGGCAACGCCGTCGATGCGGCGATCGCTACGGCTGCGGCGCTGACGGTAGTGGAGCCGTGCTCGAACGGAATCGGCGGTGACGCCTTTGCCCTCGTATGGACGAAAGGCCAGCTGCACGGGCTGAACAGCAGCGGCCCGGCGCCGGCCTCGATCTCGATCGAGGCGGTGAAAGCGCTGGGGCATCACGAGATGCCGCGCTACGGCGCGATTCCGGTGACCGTGCCGGGCACGCCGGCGGCCTGGGCGGAGCTATCGCGCAAGTTCGGCCGGCTGTCGCTGGCCGAGTCGCTGGAGCCGGCCATCCGCTACGCGGAGGATGGCTACCCGGTATCGCCAACGGCCGCAGCCAACTGGCACGCCGCCTTCCGGCGCTACAGCACGCTCGAAGGCGAGGAATTTGCGCCGTGGCTGAGCGTGTTTGCGCCGGGGGGCAGGCCGCCTGCGGCCGGCGAGATGTGGCGCTCGCCCGACCATGCGCGGACGCTCCGCCTGATCGGCTCGACGGAAGCGGAAGCGTTCTACCGCGGGGAGCTGGCCGAGCGGATTGCCGGATATATTTCCCAATCCGGCGGTTTTTTGAGCGAAGAAGATCTGGCTGCCTTCAAGCCGGAGTGGGTGAAGCCGATGTCGGTACCGTACCGCGGCTACGACATTTGGGAAATCCCTCCGAACGGGCAAGGCTTGATTGCCTTGATTGCCCTCAATATTTTAAAGGGATTTCCGGCGGCGTCCCAGGAATCGGCCGAATCATATCACCGTCAGATCGAGGCGATGAAGCTGGCGTTTGCAGACGGTGCCCGTTACATAACGGATGCTGCGCATATGTCCGTCGATCCTCATGAATTATTGACGGAAGGGTACGGGGAGCTGCGAAGAGGGCTGATCGGCGGTGAAGCGATGGTTCCGGCGGCAGGTGAGCCGCGCGCAAGCGGAACGGTGTACTTGGCGGCGGCAGATGGAGAAGGCAACATGGTTTCTTTTATTCAGAGCAACTATACCGGCTTCGGATCAGGGATCGTCGTTCCTGGTACGGGGATCGCCCTGCAAAACCGCGGGCTGGAATTTTCGCTGGAGGAGGATCATGCCAACCGCCTGGTGCCGGGAAAACGGACGTACCACACGATCATCCCGGGTTTTATCACCAAAGGAGAACAGCCGGTGGGGCCTTTTGGCGTGATGGGCGGGTATATGCAGCCGCAGGGACATGTTCAGGTGGCGATGAACCTGATTGATTACGGCCTTCATCCGCAGGCAGCTCTCGATGCCCCTAGATGGCAGTGGGTAAAGGGCAAGACGGTGACGGTCGAGCCTCACTTTCCGATGCATATGGTCAGACGTCTCCAGCGTATGGGACATGACGTTCAGGTTGCACACGACTTCGGCTCGTTTGGGCGGGGGCAGGTCATCTGGAGAGATCCGGATACTGGGGTGCTGTGCGGAGGAACCGACCCCCGGACCGACGGGGGCGTTGCCGTCTGGTAAAAGCATTCCAGCATTTAGTTCGGCCGACCTCGGACCATATAGAAAGGGATACGAAGCTCGCCAATCTGGATGTTGGCGGGCTTTTTCCTTTTGATCGTATTGCTTCGCCATGGCGTTCAGGCTTGGCTCGAACCTAGAGCAATATTATGCAATCCTTGCGGGTGAACCATCGGTTACCTTTATAGAGAAACCAAGAAGGAGGTGACGGCATGCCAGACGAAATTCGAACCGTTTATTATGACGCCAGCCTGCAGGTCGAGGCATACCGATTTGTGGGTGTCAAACAGAAATTCCCCCCTCATTTTCACGACTATTACGTGATCGGATTTATAGAAGGCGGGCAGCGCTATTTGGAATGCTGGCAGCGGGAATATATTATCAATCCTGGCGATATCATCATTTTTAATCCGCGTGATGTTCATGCCTGCGAGCAAGTGGACGGCCGTGCCCTGGATTACCGCTGCATAAATATCCAGTCTCAGCGGATGATGGAAATCGCGCAGGAGATAACGGGCCGAAGCTATTTGCCGGCGTTTGCGCAAACCGTTCTGTTCCAGAGCGAGCTTGCTCCTTCACTGAGGGAGCTTCATGCCATGATCTGTGAGGGAGAGTCTGATTTTATCAAGGAAGAACAGTTCTTTTTGCTGATGGGACAGCTGATTCATGAATATACGGATGTCTCGGCCTGCGAGGCTTATGAGGGGGAAACGGGCTTTCAGGACGTGTGTGATTACATGGAGACGAACTTCGCAGGGGCCATTTCACTGGATGACTTAAGCGCTTTGGCAGGGCTCAGCAAGTACCACTTTTTACGCTCATTTACCCGGGAACGGGGCATATCGCCATACAGTTACCTGGAGACGGTGCGGATCGGACACGCCAAGAAACTGCTGGAACAGGGAACGCCTCCGGCTGATACGGCACTGCTGACCGGGTTCAGCGATCAAAGCCATTTCAGCAACTTTTTCAAGCGGTTTATCGGGCTAACGCCGCGCCAGTATATGCGAATTTTCGGGAATGAACGGCAGATGGAGCCTGTCCTGCCAACTAAGGGGGCCAAAGGCGTATGAAGCTGTCTGAAAGCCGGAACGCTGGCCATATGACCGCTGTATTGACGATTCTGATTTGGGGGACGACGTTCATATCGACCAAAGTGCTTCTGGACGATTTTGAACCCTTCGACATTTTGCTGCTGCGTTTCGCAATCGGATATGTGGCACTGCTCTCCGTTCATCCCCGAATGATTCCATTCCGGCGGATCCGGGAAGAGCTGCTGTTTGCGGGGGCGGGCCTTTGCGGGGTAACCTTATATTTTTTGCTGGAAAATGTGGCGTTAACCTATACGCTAGCCTCCAACGTCGGCATCATCGTTTCAGTTGCCCCTTTTGTCACCGCTGTAACGTCCAGGCTTATCTTAAAAGAGGGGAGGCTGGATGGGCTGTTTTTCGTGGGCTTCGTGGTGGCCATGAGCGGAGTGGTCCTGCTGACGCTGCAAGGAAGCACTGTGCTGAAGCTGAATCCGATCGGGGACTCCCTGGCAGCACTGGCATGCGTGTTTTGGGGAATCTATTCGATCCTCACGCGCAAAATAAGCCGGCTGGGGTATCACACCATTGATTGTACGCGGCGGATCTTTTTCTATGGGCTTTTGTTTATGCTTCCGGTATTGCTTACTGAGGGTCTGCCCGGTAACCTCGAGCGTTTGTCCGATGGCACCAATATAGCCAATCTGCTGTTTCTTGGGCTGGGCGCATCCGCGGTATGCTTTGTCACCTGGAACTGGAGCGTTGGTGTACTTGGGCCCGTGCAGACCAGTGTATATATTTATCTCGTGCCGGTCATCACCGTGGCAGCGGCGGCCTTGATCCTCCACGAGGAGATCACAGCGGCTGCGGTCTGGGGCGCGTTGTTAACCGTCGCCGGACTGGTTCTTTCCGAACGAAGGGGGATACAAACGAAAGGCAGATTGGACAAAGAAGCATCGAACTAGTCACTCTAAAACAGATTACTTAAAAAATGAATTGCCAACTCCAAAGTGTCATGCTATATTGATAATGATTCTCAATATCAAATACATAGGGGTGGATTCATTTGTTTAAATTTATAAGACCATACACACTGATGGTCTGTGTGTTGGGAATAACTCTGCTGCTGGCGGCCTGCGGCGGGAACGGATCTAATGGAGGGTCAGGGACGTCGGGAAGCGGAGGAGAGGCCGCTGGAACTGCTTCAGCAGGATCATCGTCCGACACGTCTTCATCCCAAGCCGGGGGGAATGAGTCCTCCGGAACGGGTAAAACGGTTACGTTCCATGCGGGTAACGGCGATGTCCAGGTACCCGAGCATCCGCAGCGGATCGTCGATTTGACGAATTTCTATACAGGCTACTTCCTGGCGTTAGGCGTCAAGCCGGTCGGCGTGTTGGAAGGCGCCATGGAGAATCCGTATTTCGAGGGCATGCTGGACGGCGTCGAAAGCGTCGGCAGCGAGCCATCGCCCGAGAAAATTTTGTCGCTGAAACCGGATCTGATCATCACCTATACCGGGACGGACGGAATCGATCAGCTGGAGCAGATTGCCCCGGTTGTCGCTATTGAATACGGTAAAAAGAATTACAAGGATCAGATGCTCGACTTCGGAAAACTGACCGGTAAAGAAGCAGAAGCGAAGGCTTGGGTCGAGCAATGGGAAAACAAGATCAATGAACTGAAGCCCAAGATTCAGGAAGTGGTAGGCAGCAAAACGGTATCCATCCTGAACCCTTATGCCAAAGGGCTGTACGTGTTTGGACATAACTTCGGCCGCGGCGGAGAAATCATATATGACGAATTCGGCTTGAAGGCGCCGCCGGAAGCACAGAAGGAAGCGATTGACAGCGGGACCGGCTGGGCTACCATCTCTATGGAGAAGCTCCCGGAATTCGCCGGAGATATCATTTTCACTTGTCCGTGGTCAGGAGACACAAGCGACCCGAATATCGTCTATGACAACCCGGTATGGAAAAGCTTGCCCGCGGTTAAAGCAGGTCATGTATTTCAGTTGAATCCGAAGGCGGACACGTACAACGATCCGGTATCATTGGAAGCTCAGCTGAAGTTCATATCGGACAGTCTGCTGTCCGTTAAATAAAGTATGGATAAAGCTCTGCAGCTGCGGGTAAACAAGCCGCCTGTGGAGCTTATTTTTGTTAGAACAAGAGCGGTCGTTATAGCTTGCGGCTATAACTAGATATAGTTATTTCCAGTTATACGGCAGAAGACGTCACGTGTTATCTTTTTGGTAACAATTTGCAAAGGGGTAACGAAGATGGCATACAGCAGCAGTTTGGGATATCCGCGCATCGGCGCAAACCGGGAATGGAAGAAGGTGCTGGAGGCGTTTTGGTCCGGTAAAATCGAAGAATCGGAGCTGCACGCGCAGCTGCAGGACATTCGTTTGAATCATCTGAGCAAACAGCGGGACAAAGGAATCGATCTGATCCCGGTCAACGATTTCAGCTATTATGATCATGTGTTGGACACGGCAGCTATGTTCGGAATTATTCCGGATCGTTTTGAATACAACGGCGGGCCCGTTCCCGTATCCGTCTACTTCGCGATGGCAAGAGGAAACAAAGACGCCACTGCCTGCGAAATGACCAAATGGTTTAATACGAACTACCATTACATCGTGCCGGAACTGGGCGGCATCACGCCGATCCTTACCGAGAACAAACCGCTTGCGGCTTATCGTGAAGCCAAGGACAAGCTTGGCATCGAAGGAAAACCGGTCATCGTCGGACCGCTCACTTTCCTGAAGCTGTCCAAAGGGTATATCGAATCGGAAACGGACGCCTGGCTTGATCGGCTGCTGCCGCTGTACGCGCAGGTCCTGAAGGAGCTGGAACAGGAAGGCGTCAATTGGGTGCAGGTGGATGAGCCGATCCTCGTAACGAAGCTAAGCGATGCAGACGTCAGCCGGCTGCAGAAGATTTACCAAACGCTCAAAGCTGCAGCGCCAGGCGTCAAAATCATGCTGCAGACCTATTTTGAAGCAGTGGAACGCTATCAAGAGGTTACACAGCTGCCGGTCGACGGAATCGGGCTGGATTTGGTCCACGGAGGCGGAGGGAACCGGCAATCCATCCGTGACTTCGGTTTCCCGCAGGATAAAGTGCTTGGAGCGGGTGTCATCGATGGACGCGGCATTTGGAAAGCATCCCTGCGCGAAAAGCTCGATCTGCTGAACGAGATCGCGGCGATCGTACCGTCTGAACGGCTGGTGATCCAGTCTTCCTGCAGCCTGCTGCACGTACCAGTCACGGTTCAGGCAGAAACGAAGCTTCAGCCCGAACTTCTGGGTGCGCTGGCTTTCGCCGATGAGAAGCTGGAAGAAATCGTGCTGCTGGGCAAGGCCGTTCAATCCGGAGTATCGGTGATTTCTGCTGAGCTGGAAAAGAGTGAAGCGGCGGTAACCGCGCTCAAACGTTCCGTCGAACGTAACCGCACCGATATCCAGCAGGCGGTGGCCGCTGTCAGCGCGGAGCCTGCGCAGCGTGAGGCTGCTTTTGCGAAGCGCCTCGACGTGCAGCAGGAACGATGGCAGCTGCCTATTCTGCCAACGACGACTATCGGCAGCTTCCCGCAGTCAGCGGAGGTGCGCAAGGCACGCCAGCTGTGGCGCAAAGGCGAATGGAACGCCGAGCAGTACACGAATTTTATCCGGGAACAAATCGACCTCTGGATTCAGCTGCAGGAGGAAATCGGACTTGATGTGCTCGTTCACGGCGAATTTGAACGGACGGACATGGTCGAATTTTTCGGGGAAAAGCTGGCGGGATTTGCCTTTACACAGAACGGCTGGGTTCAATCCTACGGCTCCCGCTGCGTCAAACCGCCGATTATTTTCGGCGATGTCGCTTGGGAGAACCCGATGACGGTCAAGGAGACCGCGTATGCCCAATCCAAGACGAAACTGCCGGTCAAGGGCATGCTCACCGGGCCGATCACCATAATGAACTGGTCATTCGTCCGTGATGATATCAGCCGCGAGCAAATCGCCTACCAATTGGCTTATGCATTACGGCAAGAGGTCGAGGCGCTGGAGAGTGCGGGGATTGGCATGATCCAGGTGGATGAGCCGGCCGTTCGTGAAGGGCTCCCACTGAAGGAAAAGGACCAGAAAGGCTATCTCGAATGGGCGGTGAAGGCGTTCCGGCTGACAACGTGCACGGTGCAGAATTCGACGCAAATCCATACCCATATGTGCTATTGCGAATTCCATGACATGATCGATTCGATCATTGCCATGGACGCGGACGTCATCTCCATTGAAACTTCGCGGAGCCACGGTGAGCTTATTCAGAGCTTCGAAGAGAATACTTACCCGCTGGGTATCGGCCTCGGCGTCTATGACATTCATAGTCCCCGCGTTCCCGACGTAGAGGAGATGACGCGGATGATCGACCGGGCTCTGCGGGTGCTGGATCCGAAGCTCTTCTGGATCAACCCGGACTGCGGACTCAAAACCCGGGGAATCGGAGAGACCGTAGCCTCGCTCCGGAACATGGTTGAAGCTACGCGCCTTGCCCGTGAAAAATACGCTTTGCAGGTGTAAATTGAAATAACCCAAAATGCGTTAATCGCCTGAGATGCTGCGAAGACAATAGGCGCGCTAAAGCCGGCTATGAATCTACCGCTGTTTTCATCCATTTTTCTAGACTTGCCCTCACTTCTCTGATCCTATCGCATCTATTGATAGAGAAGGGAGGTGAGCAAGGATGCCTATTGTAACACCATACCAGAACAGCCTGCGGTATACGTCCACGATCGGTTCGGGGACCGGAACAGGGGCTGCGTTCACCGTGGCCGCTACGGCATTTACGAATGATGCAGGCACGGCGGCCACAGCTTTTCCTGGAGCGTATAAATATTACAATCTTTTTATCAACGGAATGCTCCAGACGGCGGACACGTCCTCGGTCACGACGACCGCCATCACCATTCCAGGAGGTGATGCACTGGACGGAGGAACTCCCCTCGTCGTTCAGTTCGTCGTCTCCTAACGGTTATCGCGGCACAAGCGCAGTGCAATGAATCGTCCGGATCCTTCCGGGCGGTTTTTTGCATCCATCCGGTATCCCTTTCATGATATATTAATAGAATACTGAAGCCGATTTGGGGGTTGGCATATGGGGAAATTGGAGATCAGAAGACCAAAGGCAGCGGATGTCGAGGCAATACATACGTTTTTTAGGCTGGTGATCACGGATACGTTTGAGAAGGAAGGCATAGCCGACCTGCACGATGATATCGAGCATGAAATCGCCTCTAAGCATGATTACCTCAGTCAGGATTTGGAATCGCAAGGCCGCCAGCGTTATTTTCTCATCGCATGGATGGAAGGCAAGATCGCCGGAACGATCGAGTATGGACCTTCCAGCTCCCTGATCGATGAATCCACCGGCCATGCGCTGAGAGATGTGATCGAAGTCGGGACCGTTCTAGTGCACCCTGAGCTCCACGGCCTGGGTATCGGCAGCACGCTCTGGAGCACCATGCTGCTCACTCTGCAGGCAAGAGGCATCTCACAATTCTGCCTGGACAGCGGGTATCGGAACGCCCAGCTGATCTGGACCCGGAAATTTGGCGAGGCGGACTATGTGCTGGACAACTACTGGGGAGAAGGGCAGCATCATATGATCTGGTCCCGAAAAGTCGAGGATATATCCATCTCGTTCAAAATATAATATCGCTGAATCGCTGAAAGTTTTTTGGGATCGCCCCATCAAGCCGGTTACCGGTCTGACGGGAGCGGTCTTTTTTTGGCGCTATTTAAAATGCGGGGCTGGATATTTTTTAGCTATAAGCATTTTATACCCGTTCCGGATGTCCGGAACAGGGATACAATAAGTTTACAAATTATACAGGAGGCGGTACGCATGCGGCAACGCTATATCGACACGAAACCGAAAGGATCCAATCTAATGAAACCTGTGAGGTTAGAGCGATATGAACGATACGATAAATATTGGAGTTTTGGCCCATGTTGACGCCGGCAAAACGACTTTGACGGAGCAAATTCTGTATCAGGCAGGGGTAATCGAGGAGGCGGGGTCGGTCGACCAAGGCAGTACGATCACCGATTCTTTGGACATGGAACGGAGAAGGGGGATCACCATCAAAGCGGCAGCCGTGTCGTTTATGCTGGGCGATCTGAAGGTGAACGTCATCGATACGCCGGGGCATGCGGACTTCATCTCCGAAGTCGAACATTCCCTTGGCGTTCTGGACGGCGTGATTCTGGTCGTATCCGCGGTTGAGGGAGTGCAGGCACAGACGCGGGTGCTGATGCAGACACTCAAAGAGCACGGAATCCCGGTTATTTTCTTTATTAATAAAATCGATCGGCTGGGTGCGGATTTCATTCGGGTGCGGGACTTAATCCGCAAGCTGCTGGATGAACGCATATGTGAGGTGTCAGTTGCCCAGCAAGAGGGAACCGAGTCTGTTCAAGTGGTTCCGGCGGATTCCGGAGAATCCGGCTGGATCGAAGTGCTGGCTCTGGGCAGCGAAGCGCTGATGGATGATTTCGCAAATAATGAAGTTATTACCGAAGACCGGCTGAGGCAGGAGCTGGGCAGACAAAGCCGGCAGGGACTTGCGTTTCCGCTGTTTGCCGGATCGGCGGCGAGAGGTTTGGGGGTTCGGGAGCTGCTCTCCGGGCTGGACCGTTATTTTCCTGTCCAACCATCGCATGCGCTGTCCGCTCTGCCGTTATCAGGATTGGTCTTCAAAGTGGTTGTCCAGGCGGGCGGGGAACGGCTCGTTTTTGTCCGATTGTTTGGCGGACAGCTGCAGGCCCGGGCTGATGTGACGGTCATCGCGCAGGATGGCCTGTCGGAACGGATAAAAATCAAGCAGCTGTACGGGCTGAAGGATGGCGAAAGGAAACCGGTTCAGCATGTTGATGCCGGGGATATCGCTATTTTTGGCAGCGAGCAGGTGAAGGTAGGGGACGTGATCGGCTGCGTGTCGGAGAGCATGAAGGTATTTCGTTTTCAGAAGCCCCCGATTCAAGTGAAGGTATCTGCGGTCCGGCCGGAAGACGGTCACCCGCTTCATCAGGCGCTGAGGGAACTGACTGTGGAAGACCCGTTTCTGCAGTATGTATACGACTCTCATACCCACGAAAATATCATCCATGTCTTCGGCAAGGTGCAGCAGGAAGTGCTGCTCGAAACGCTGAGGGAGAGGTATGCGATTGAGGCTGCTTTCTCGGCACCGCAAGTGATCTGCATCGAAAAGCCGGTATCTTCCGGGGAGGCGGCGGAAAGCATGGGCGAGCCGGACAACCCGTTCTGGGCGACGGTCGGCTTCCGCGTTGAGCCGGGGACTGTAGATTCCGGTCTGGTATACCGCCTGGAGGTTGAACTGGGATCGCTTCCGCTGTCGTTTCAAAAGGCGATCCGGGAAACCGTAATGGAGGTCCTCCAGGAAGGCCTGTACGGGTGGGGCGTTACCGATATCACGGTTACCCTGACCCGCAGCGGTTACAGCAGTCCCGTATCCACGGCAAAGGATTTCCGCCTGCTGACACCGCTTGTTCTGATGAAAGCGCTGGAAAGAGCGGGGACCCAGGTGTACGAACCGGTCAGCGCGCTGCAGATCAGCCTTCCCGAATCGAGCATCAGCAAAGTGCTGTTTCGGATCACGGCGCTGGACGGGACGTTTGAAGAACCGAAGTTCGATCACGGCAGCGTGTATGTCACCGGAACGATTCCGGTGCGAAATGCCGACATCTTAAAAACCGAGCTGCACGGGCTCACAGGGGGAGAAGGTGTGATGTCGGTAAAGCCAGGCGGATACATCGCCGCTGCATCGCCGATCCCCGTCAATCAACGGAGGCAGCTGAATCCGCTCCATCGCGGTGAATACATGCTGCATATCAACAAAATAAAATAAACGGTACATCCACAATCCGAGGTTCCGGGCGAACGTCGGATTGTTGGCATGTCCGCAAGCCGTCATGCAAGATCTGATTCTGAACGCCGAATATGACACATATCGTTAGATGGCACAACGTTTCATCTGCGGTATATCAGCCGAAACCATCCATTTTGTGTAGAGAGGTGAACTGGTTTGAAAGGAAAAGCATTCAAAGCGCTCATGAGCTGCCTTCTGTTCCTTGGACTGCTGCCCTGGAGCGCATCGGCAGAGACGGTACCCGAATCCGTGATTTACGGCGGTGGTCCGTTCTATGCAGGGGGAACCGACACGATGAACACGCTGAAAGCTTCCGGTTTCACGACGGTCATGCTGTGGACCATCCATGTCAACAGCAACGGGGATCTGGTGTATAACGATCAGCCGGTGGTTTCTAACGGCACCTATATCGGCAAAGCGTCATGGCCTGCCGAGCTGGCTTCGCTCAAGCAGGCGCCCACCTCGGTAAAGCGCCTGGAGATCAGCGTCGGTTCATGGGGCGTGAGCGATTTCCAGAACATCAAAAATCTCGTCGCCTCTCAAGGGACGGGAACCGGAAGCATTTTGTACAAAAACTTTGCCGCGCTCAAGTCGGCGCTTGGGGTCGATGCGGTGAGCTTTGACAACGAGGACTTATACGACGTTAATTCGGCGGTTGCCTTTGGCAAGATGCTGTCCGGGATGGGCTTAAAGATCATGCTGTGTCCTTATACCAACATCAGCTATTGGCAGAGCGTCAAATCCCAACTGGGATCCAGCGTGGACCGTGTGTATTTGCAGGTATACGACGGAGGAGCGGGGAATGATCCGGCAGCCTGGAGCAGCCAGCTAGGGATGACGGTGATGCCGGGATTGGACAGCAAAACGTCCAGCGGCGGCAACACCCCGGCTCAAGTCAACAGCCGGATGAGCGCGTGGAAGTCGTCGGCGGGCATCCAGGGAGGTTTTATCTGGTATTATGACGCCATTTTGAACAATCCGGGTGGAGGGTCGGCGGCGGACTACGCAGCGGCAATCAACAGTGCGCTGGGCGCGCCCGCTAACGGATCGTTGACGACAGGCGGCACGGTATCCGCCAGCGCATCGGGAAGTCCATCCGGCGAAGAGAAGGAGAAGGCGTTTGACGGGAGCAGCTCAACGAAATGGCTCATTTTCACGAATGCGGGCTGGATCCAGTATCAATTCGGCGGCGGAGCATCCCATATCGCCACTTCCTACTCGGTAACGTCAGCTAATGATTTTCCGGCCAGAGATCCGAAGAATTGGTCGCTTCAGGGATCGAATAACGGCACGAGCTGGACGACGCTGGATACCCGTACAGGCCAAACCTTTGCAAGCCGTTTCCTGACGAAAACGTATACTTTTAGCAACACGACCGCTTATTCGTATTACCGGCTCAACGTGACGGCGAACAATGGAGGCGCAGAGCTGCAGATCGCCGAGATTGGCCTGTATCCATAACCGCTAACCTCGCGTGAGCCGTTCAACACCGTCAGCTCTCGTTTAGAGGCTGGCGGTGCTTTGCCGTCAATCGCGTTTGATTTTGCCGAGCTCATCCGTTAACTTGTCCAGCTTACGATTTAATGCTTCCAGCTTCTTATCGTAATGGCGGTAGGTGAAATAACCGAGCACCGCTTTGAACAGAAAAAAGACGACCGCGGCGATGACGATCAAAAAGTAATTGTGGGCGAGCTGCCTGAGCCAGCTGTTAATCGCATGCATATCCATGGGCCAGCTTCCTTTGTCCTTGTAATGAGTATATATCAGGTTTTTCCATATCTGCGCCATTATATCCGCTTATCATCGAGCGTTTAGAAAATAAGCAGCTGACAGAAGTAATAACTTCCGTTTCAAAAGTGCCGCCTTTCTGTGAAATCGTGACAGGACGGCCGTCAAGTTGTCGTTATATTGCATTGTTCGGATGCGCTTTCATTTCTATAATGGGGATGACATAAAATACTGCTGAGATGAAGCCGGCAAGCCGTATGGAAGTATCCTTACTGTACCGTATTTTATTGAGGAGGCTGTGTACATGAGCAAAGTTCGCGTAGGCATCATCGGCACGGGAGGCATCGCCGCTTGGCATGCTAGACAACTGCTGGAACTACCGGAGGTTCAAATTACAGCTTTGACGGACACCAGTGACAAGAATCGGAATGCTTTTGTGGAAAAATTCGAGCTTCGTGAAGCCCGCCAGTATTCGAATTACGAGGACATGCTGGCACAGGCAGAGCTGGACGCGGTGGTGATCTGTTCACCGCACACCCAGCATTTTCAGCAGGCGCAGGATGTGCTCAGCAGCGGTCTGCATGTTCTGATCGAGAAGCCGATGACCTGCTCTTCGGCCGAGGCCGAGCTGCTGATTCATACCGCCGAGCAGGCGGGGAAAATTTTGCAGGTATCGTATCAGCGCCACTTTCAACCCGAGTTCCTGTACATAAGGGATGCCATTGCGAGCGGCGTCATCGGCAAGGTTACCTCGGTTACCGCTTCGCTGTATCAGGAATGGAGACAGGGGACGCCTGGTTCCTGGCGGCAAGACCCGGCGCTCTCCGGGGGCGGCTTCCTGATGGACTCCGGCAGCCACATTATCGATGTGCTGCTCTGGACCACCGGGCTGACGCCGGTAGACGTCAAACCGCAGCTGCATATGCATGGTGCGCCGGTCGAGATCGATACCTTTACCTCGATCCGGTTTGCGGAAGGCGCTGTGGCTGGATTGAATCTGGTCGGCTATGCACCTTGCTGGCATGAAACCTTTGTGTTCTGCGGCGAGGACGGCGGTATCTTCTATGACAACGGAAAAATCACGCTGCGGCGGCTGAAGCAGGAACCGATCGTCCCTGATCTGCCGGAGCAGACGACGAATCAGGACAAAAGCTTCATCGACGCGATCTTGGGACGGCATGAAGTATTGGTGCCTGGAGAATTCGCTCTGAAAGTTGTTAAGCTATCCGAGATGATCTACCAGGCGGCCGGCTATGTCCCGCAGGCTGCGGCTATGACAGAGGAGGAAAACGTCTAATGAGCAACCCCATCGGAATGCGAATTCCGCCTAAAATTGGTGCGGAAGGAATCCGGCAAACGGCTCTGTGGGCGGCAGAAGCCGGGCTTGATATTCTGGATGTCCCGCAGCTGACTCCAGAAGTAAAACAGGCGTGCGAGGAGGCTGGCATCGGGATCGGATCGGTCGATGCCCAGCAGACGGCAAAGCTTCTCAGCCGTGACGACTCTGTAAGAGAGGCGGCTGTAACCTCAGTAAAACAGCAAATGGACGGAATATCGGAACTCGGCGGCAGCGTCATGTTTATGTGTCTCGTCCCGGAAGACCATACACTGCCGCGCAGGGAGGGCTTCGCTATCTGGAAGGATACGTTTCCAGAGCTGGTCCGCCATGCCGAGGAGAAGGGCGTCTATATGGCGATCGAAGGCTGGCCCGGCCCGGCGCCGTATTATCCGACGCTGGGATGTACACCGGAAATGTGGAGAGCGATGTTCGAAGCGATCCCTTCGCGGCATTTCGGGCTCAACTATGATCCTTCCCACCTAGTCCGGCTGGGCATTGATTATCTCCGCGCTTTGAGCGAATTCGGGGACCGTGTCGTTCACTGCCACGGCAAGGATACGGAAATTTTGCACGATGAGCTGTACGAGTGCGGCGTCATTCCCGCAACCTTTGGGGAGAAGTATGGCTTCTCCGAAGGGTCATGGCGCTACACGATCCCTGGACATGGCGAAGTGGAATGGAGCAAGGTTGCCGTAAGGCTTGACCGGCTTGGTTATCAGGGAGCAGTAAGTATCGAGCTCGAAGATCACCGGTTCTGGGGATCGATCGAGGCGGAGCGGCAGGGGATCGTGAAGGCAGCCGAACATCTGGCTCAGTATTTTAAATGATTTGGACCGGCATATATATCGGACTGTCTTGAATGAAAGGCATCCAGAGGATTCAATCCCGTCATCATCCCGCCATCTCGGATGGCGGGATGATTATTTTTCTGTATCCTTGCCCTTATTTCCTGTGGTAACATCGGGATAACAATGTCCGGACCGCGACGGCTCCGGCTAACCACACATGATTTGGAGCCTGCAACCTTATGGGAACACCTTACTCCGCTGTCCTGACTCTGATCGTTTCCGCCGGTGTGTTAAATCTTCTGATGGGATTATATGCCTTGTCGGGAAGGTCCAAGCTCACCATGGTAAGAACCTTTTTCGCGTTCAGCCTTTTGGCAGCCATTTATACGTTCGGGTCCGCGCTTGAACTTGCCAGCGGTTCGCTCGAAGAAATCAAGTTCTGGATCAAGTTCGAATACTTGGGCATGCCGTTCCTGCCTCCGCTGAATCTGCTCATCATCATGTCCTATCTCGGTATGGAGCGCTATTTGGGAAAGCGTCTAAAGATAGCCATGTTCATCATTCCCGCGGTCACGCTGCTGCTGGTCATGACAAACGATTGGCATCATTTCTATTACCGCGACATTATCCTGCGGGCAGGCGGACCCAGCCTTAAGGCGGACGTGGTGGCAGGTCCCTGGTATATTATTCAGGGCGCCTACACGTTTGGCTGCATGATCGGCGGTGTCGTGCTTCTGCTGAGGCATTGGCGGAGAATGCCTTCTTACCGCTTTCAGCTCGGCACGATGCTGATCGGCCTGGTGCTGCCGCTTGCCGGAGACTTTCTTTACTTGGGCGGCATAACTCCTGAAGGGATGGATCCAATCCCGGTGATCATGACGGTGACTTCAGCGCTTTACTTATGGGCGCTTGTGTCCAAAGGATTGTTCCACGTCGCTCCGATTGCCCGGGACAAGCTGTTTGCCAGCATGCGCGATGGGGTGCTGGTGCTCGACAGGGACAACCGGCTGGTCGATTACAACCCTGCCGCCGGCGCCATGATTCCAGAGCTCGGTGTCTCGTCCATCGGGGAGCCGCTGGAAGGGCTGTGGGAAAAACACGCCGGTGGACCGCTGCTTCATTACGATCCGGATACGGATAGCGGTTCAGGAGCGGACATCCAGGAATTGAACTGGCATATCGGAGAGAGAGACTTCAACTATCAAATCCGGACGTCTGTCATCCGCAATCAGGGCGGGCAGCCGGCCGGTCGGCTGATCGTGCTGATCGATGTCACCGAGAAAGCGCGTCTTCAGGAAGAGCTTCGCCAGCTGGCTTACTATGACGGGTTGACGCGGATTTACAACCGTGCCCATTTTATGAAGCTGGCCAGCGGCCTGCTGTATGACTGCCTGAAACGGGAGGAGCCGATGTCGCTGCTGCTGTTCGACATCGATCATTTCAAGCGGATCAACGATGAGTTCGGGCATGATACGGGTGATGACGCCCTGATGCACATCGTCGCGGTATGCCGTGAGCAGCTGCGACCCGAGGATGTGTTTGGCAGGTACGGGGGTGAGGAGTTTGTGGTCGCCCTTCCCGGGCTCAGCCCGGTAGAGGCTGCCGGAGCAGCGGAGCGCATACGCGCCAGCCTTGCCTTGCAGCCGCTTGAGACAGCGGGCGGTCCACTGTCGATGACGGCAAGCTTTGGCGCCGCCGGCTTTCCTGCGACGGGCCTTGCGAGGACGGAAGCAGCGGCGAGCCGGGAGGCGGGCGATACCGGCCCATCGTCAGCCTGGGTCCGTGATGGAGGTCTTACAGCAGGAATGGAAGACACATCCGCGGGAGTGCTCCCTATAGGAGGCGAATGGCCGGACGCCGAGCTGCGGCGGCTGCTGAAGATGGCCGACCGGGCGCTGTACGATGCCAAGCGGGCCGGCAGAGACACGGTGCGGATTGCCACGGAAACGTCCTGAACAATATTGCATGGCGGATTGCCGCGGAAACGTCCTGAACATATTGCATGAAGGAAGCCAGCCCCTTGGGGGCTGGCTTTATTTGTGTATATGCATAGTTATATGAATTTTTACATTGTCTCACTAATCTTCCATTCCGGCGGCCGTCCTCGTTATGGACGCGTGTGACTGCCGGTATTCCCTTGGCGTCATACCGGTAATCTTCTTGAAGAGCCCGTTGAAAAATGCGATGTCCGTATACCCTACGGCGCCAGAGATATCGTGAATCCGGCGGTGACTTGACCGGAGCAGGCGGCAAGCCTCCTGAATCCGGATCCGCTGCAGATACTTGATGGGTGTGAGTCCGGTATGTTTGATGAACAGCCTCTGAAACTGCCGCTCCCCAATCCCGAGCTCACCGGCTAGCTCCTCTACGGTAAACGGACGGCTGTAATGGCCATGAAGCATGGACAGCACATGGTCCATACCTACGGCGGGCGGCGGTGCCCCTTCCACTGCGGCTTCGTGAATCCGGATGATGCAGATCATCAGCTGAAGCATGCCTGCATACAAGGCGGTTTCCCTTCCGGTACGCTCCACGGAATACTCGCGATAGAGCCGTTCAAACCAGCCTTTGGCTTCGCCGTCACGGTCGCGGTAGTGCATAATTTCGTTAAAAGCCAGAAGCCTTCCAAGCTCATCGCCTCCAGGCACCATTTCCAAAATTTTGGTGGCATTCTCCATCGAAGTCAGGCAGTTATACACGATCAGCTGACGGTCCTTGGCCGTTGACCCCGGCCGGAACACATGCGAAGCGCCGATCGGAATGACAAACAGGTCCCCCGCAGATACGGGCATGACCTCATCACCTGTATGGTGATACCCGGTTCCTTCACTGACATAACTCATTTCCAGAAAATCATGGTGATGTTCGGTTAACTCATAGGACTCGGCGTTGCGGTTTACGAAAATCGAGAAGTCATCCCAATTGTTGAAATACTCCCTGCCGCTCAGCAGCCTCACCGTACGCTTAGGCATGATTAATTTCCTCGCTATGTCGGGATTACCGGGTAAAATGTCGCTTTCACCTAAATTACCCGGGGTGTTAATCATTTTATGATAAATAGGAGGATAGAACAAGATCTGGTCATGGAACGCTGGAAATATTGCACGACAAGGTATATGGAAGCAGCCGAAAGGATTGTGGCAGAATCTATTCCTTATATGGCAGGGTAATTCGTAAGCGTTTCCATGGATGAGAACGAACTTGGTTCAGAAAGGGGATGGAGGTATGGATGCTCATATCGCCGTTGACATCGGGGCATCAAGCGGGCGCCTTGTTCTCGGAAGGCTGAAGGATTCCAAGCTGGCGCTGGAGGAAATCCACCGATTCGACAACGGCTTCCGTGAGCTGGACGGCTCCCTGTACTGGGATATCGAGCATTTGCTGGAGCAAATCGTTGCAGGGCTGCAGGCAGCCAAGAAGGCTGGCGTCGAGTCCTGTACTTTGGGGATCGATACCTGGGCGGTGGATTATGCACTGGTCGACCCGGAAGGCAGGAGGCTTAGGGAAGTCTATGCGTACCGTGACCGGCGGACGGATTCGGCCCCGGCTGAGCTGGAAAAGCTGATTTCCCGCGAAGCTCTGTATGAGAAGACAGGCATTCAGCAGCTGACGTTCAACACGATCTACCAGCTGTTTGCACATGACTGGGAAGAACGCGCACGGGCGGACCAGGTTCTGCTCGTACCGGATTATTTGTATTTCCGTCTGTCAGGCAGACGGATCAACGAAGTGACCAACGCGTCCACCACCCAGCTGCTGAACTTGCAGAGCCGGGATTATGATGCAGAGCTGTTGTCCATTCTCGGGATGCGGCGGGAACAGTTTGCCGCGTTGACCGAGCCGGGAACCCCTCTTGGAGGGCTGGACCCGGCACTTCAGCAGCGGTACGATTTGCCGTTATGCAGCCTTGTCGTTGCGGCAACCCATGATACCGCTTCCGCGGTGCTTGGAGTGCCCGCCCGCGAGGAGAGTTCCTGGGCCTACTTGAGCAGCGGTACATGGTCCCTTCTGGGCGTGGAGCGGGATCAGCCCCTGAATACGAAGGAAACCATGACAGCGAACTACACCAACGAATGGGGCGCTTACGGAACTTATCGTTTTTTGAAAAATATAACGGGCCTCTGGTTAATCCAGGAGGTCCGCCGGCAGAGCGGGGACCGGTACAGCTTTGCTGAGCTGGTTCAAATGGCGGAGCAGAGCGAGCCTTACCGCAGTCTGATCGACTGCAACGACGACCGGTTCCTAAATCCGCCGGATATGGCGGAGGAGATCCGCCGCTTTTGCAGGGACACCGGGCAGAAGGTTCCGGAGTCGGTGGCCCAGGTGGCACGCTGCATCTTCGACAGCTTGGCTTTAAGCTACGGCACGTACCTGGATGAGCTGGAAGCGCTGACCGGAGAATCCGTCGAAGTCCTGCACATTGTGGGCGGCGGAGCGAAAAACGAGCTGCTCTGCCAGCTGACGGCGGACGCCACCGGCCGGGAGGTCTGCGCAGGCCCCGTCGAATCCACGGCGCTCGGCAACCTGATGGTCCAGATGATCCAAACTGGAGTGTTCAGGAATATTCATGAAGCGAGAAGAACCGTTGCCGAATCTTTTGAAGTGACCCGCTATAAACCGGGCCCACTCTCGGCCGGCGTGAAGGAACGCTGGAATAGGATCGTGAAGAAATGATCATTTACCAAATCCAATTCTCGGGAGGCAAGTAACATGGATCAACAAATTCAGAAGAGCTATGAGGATGCCAAAATGCTGTATGCCCAGCACGGGATCGACGTCGACAAGGCGCTGGAAAAGCTGTCGCAAATTAAAATTTCGCTCCACTGCTGGCAGGGGGACGATGTGCGAGGTTTTCTGTTCAGAGAAGCGGAGCTTAGCGGAGGAATTGCGGTAACCGGCAGTTATCGGGGACGCGCGGCCACGCCGGATCAGCTGAGAGACGATCTTGAGAAAGCCTTGTCTTTGATCCCCGGCAAGCATAAAGTGAATCTCCATGCGATATATGCTGACACCGAAGAGAAGGTTGACCTTGACGAGCTCGAACCCCGCCATTTTCAGCGTTGGGTCGATTGGGCCAAAGATCAGGGACTTGGTCTGGATTTCAATCCTACGTATTTCTCCCATCCAAAAGCGGCCGACGGTTTTACGCTAAGCCATGCAGATGAGGAAATCCGCCAGTTCTGGATCCGCCACGGCAAGGCATCCCGCAGGATTGCCGAGCATTTCGGCCGCGAGCTGGGTCAGCCCTGCGTGACCAACAGCTGGGTACCCGACGGGTACAAGGATACGCCGGTCGACCGCCTGTCGCCGCGCCAGCGGCTGTGTGATTCGCTTGATGAGATTTTCAGCGAAGAGATCGATCCGTCCTATAACATCGACGCGGTGGAGAGCAAATTGTTTGGTTTGGGTTCCGAGAGCTACGTTGTGGGTTCGCACGAATTTTATATGGGTTACGCGCTGTCACGGGGAAAATCGGTCTGCCTCGATGCCGGGCATTTCCATCCGACCGAAGTGATCAGCAACAAGCTGACGTCCATCCTGATGTTCAGTGAACATTTACTGCTGCATGTCAGCCGTCCCGTGCGCTGGGACAGTGACCATGTCGTAACGATGGATGACGAGCTGCTCGAAATCGCCCGCGAGCTGGTCCGGGGTGATTTGCTGCCGAGAACGAGCATCGGCCTGGATTTCTTTGACGGCAGCATCAATCATATTGCAGCTTGGGTTATCGGCACCCGCAATACGATCAAAGCGCTTCTTCGGGCCATGCTGGAACCGGTGGATGAGCTGAAAAGGATCGAGCTTGCAGGCGATTTCACCTCACGGCTGGCTTTGACCGAGGAGTTCAAATCCTACCCTTTCGGAGCCGTGTGGGATTACTACTGCGCTTCGCAGGGCGTGCCTGTGCGTGAGCAGTGGCTGCATGAAGTGAAACGCCATGAGGAGCAAGTGTTATCCGGTAGATACAGCCTGGTTCAGAACTCTTAATTTCTGGCAGCGCTGAGAATGAAGTGCTTTAAATAACAGTAGCGACGCCGCATACGGCGTCGTTTTTTTACGTCAGCAATAAACGTATCGTGTGGTCTGGCAGGGCAGAATTATTCTCGCACCATACATCTCGCTAAGTTTAGTCCATGCAAGCGGCTGGACCGTTTTAATGGGATGTCCGAGCACTGCTAATTCGTTCTATATCTGTTTCCAACTGAATGAAAAGACGTGATTTTGTTCTATGGGATGCATCAATTTGTGTATGACACGGGGGTCGAGCCTCGTGCTACGATTACCGTGCGCATGAGCGTTCTAATAACATGAAAGCGCTTCACATTGTGGGCGGGATGGAGTCTCATGCTTCAGGCATATGAATGGGTTACTTTAACTAAAGGAGGCCGATGTTATGAAAAAAGGAAGACCGTGGAAAATCGGAGTGGCGGCGTTGATGCTGGCTGCGCTCCTGCCGTCAGGGATGGGCAGTGCTGCCGCGGCGTTGACCGAGGTGCCATATGCCATGGATTCAAGCAACCAAGCGGGTTGGTGGACGCCCCTCGAAACGTATGGAACGGGATTGGAGTACGCCTACATGGCGTATAACGCGCCGGGAAGCGCCGAGTCAACGCATAAAGTATATATCGCCAGGCGGGATGGGAACGGGGAATGGTCCAATATTCCTGTCATGAACGGGAGCTCGGTTGCAGAATACAACGATGATTTGGGACATAATCAGCCCTCGATCGCGCGGGACGGGAGCGGCAGGTTTCACGTGTTCGCTTCAATGCACCACGAAGCATGGCATTATTTCCGGTCAGACACGGTAGGGGGAGCGCCACAAAACCATTCCGCCGATATGCCAACGCCTTCCACATTTAAAGGCACCTATCCCGTCTTGACCACGGCACCGAACGGAGACGTATACCTGTTGATCCGGTCCGGCGAAGACGCCGCCGGCTACCGTTCAGGGCAGCTGTTCCGGTGGGATAACGCGGCTTCCACATGGTCCAAGGTGGCCGTGATCGGCTCGTCCTTGAACAAATCATTCTACCCTGATGATCTTGTGTTTGATGCGAACGGCGACCTTCACATATTGTTCGAGTGGTCCGCATTTGCGGCCAGTCCGCTGCGGCATGAATTGTCTTACGTCAAATACAGCCCATCGACAGGCAGCTTCTACAAGGCCGACGGCAGCGCCGTTTCCTTGCCGCTGACGCCGGGAATCGCCGATATCATCCAGCCGCTCGCCCCGACAGAAGCGTATGTTCAGACGGGAAGTGATCCCGGTGGTCCCGGTGTGCAGAGCGCCAAACTGGCCGTCGATTCGTCCGGAAGTCCCGTCGTAGCCTACCGCTACCGGGAGGAAGGCAGCACGACCTTTTCCGTGAAGTATGCATCCTATGGAATCGACGGCTGGAACCTGCAAACCGTGTATAACGCTTCCGAGACCAAGGCAGCCATTGATATTACATGGGCAGGCTCGGTGCCGCGGGTGTACTACGCCAAGAGCAGCGGTACGGACCGGGCATTTATGGCCGCCCCGACGGGCGGCGGCTGGAGCCAAACGTCCATCGCGCCAGGCAAGCCGATCGAGCGTCTTAGTGTAGAGCGTAATGATAACGGTATCGATATTTTGTACCTTGTGGACGTCACGAACCGCAAGCTGTATTACGGTAGAAACTGAGCCTGCGATCTTGCTGAAAGCGAGATCAAAGTATACGTATAAATCTCCTGAAGGACCGCATAAGGGTGCGGTTCTTTTTCTCATTAACTGGCAGGACCAACAGCAGCGTGTCAATAGAACGATTTGATGTTTTTTGCAGGCTTGCACGCTACAAAATTACGCTCTTGTACGAACATTGTTATCTAGGGACATCGTGTGAGATATAATGGGAGCACCACGTGTAAAAAAGGAGTTCTCGTTATGCGGAAATGGCTCGGTCACCTCATTCCCCACAAGCTGAAATACCGGTTGTTTGCCCTGTTTGCGCTCGTCATTTTGCTTCCGTTCAGCGTGCTGAATTTGTACAACTACCAGAAAATCGAATCGCTTGTCCAAAATAAAATCAGCGAGCAGAGCCACGAGCAGCTGGACAATCTGCACCGGTCACTTGAGGATCAGCTCAGCATTGCGTTCAAGACGCTGATTTTCCTGGAACAGGATTCCGAGGTGAGACGCATTCTGCAGAAGCCGGAAGAACGGTCGGTACTGGACAATAAAGAGATCATGGAGGACAAGTTCAAAGGGCTCAACAACAGCTTTTTCCTGTACAATCCGTCTGTCTATTTCACGCTCCTCGACAACAGCGGCCATGTGTATACGTCCTATCCGCCGAATACTTCCCTGAATTACAGCCAGATTGTTTCTAACGCATCTTTCAAGGCGCTTAAGGAATCCAAGTCCTCTTATCTCTGGGTGTCCGACGACGCCAATTACGTGTCACGGGACATCAGTAAAAGCCCGAGCCTGCTGTCTTTGTACGCCGAACTGCGTGACCGGAGCAACAAAGCCTACGGCTTGGCGCGCATCAGCATCGATTTTTCCTTCTGGTTTCAATCCATGCTGCAAAAATCCGAAAGCGATCAAGCCTACTTCATCATGACCCGTACCGGTGAGGTGATCGCAAGGTCGATTCCCGATTCGTCATTGTCTGCCGCAGCCGTCAAAAAAATCGCAGACATGCCGCAGAGCGGTCATTGGACGGATCAGCAGTCCGACACGCTGGTGAATTACAGCTATTTGTCTTCCCTGGATTGGTACCTCGTGGATCGAATACCGCTTCATCTGCTGTTCCGGGAAATCGAAACGCTGAAGAAGCAATACTTTGTAACCTTTTATGCCATTACCGCCGCATTTATTGCGGTTGCGTTCATGATTGCCCATGCGTTTACAAGGCCGTTGTCGCATATGCAGATCAAGATGAAGGAGGCGGTCCGCAAGGATCTGCGGATCCGGCTGCCTGAGAAGCGGTACAAGGGAGAAATTTTGGAACTGACCCGGACGTTTAACACGATGATGGTCGATATGAACGGTTTGGTCCAGCGGCTGCGGGCCGAGGAACGGCAGAAGGATGCGGTGCATTTTCAAATGCTGCTGGCGCAGATGAACCCCCATTTTCTGCTAAATACGCTAAACACGATCAAGTGGATCGGCCTGCGGAGCGGTAGCGAAGAAATCGTCGAGATTTGCCTGTCGCTCGGAAAGCTGCTGGAGACGAGCCTCAACTCCGACGTGGACTTGATTCATCTCGGGGATGAAATCGAGCTTACGCGGGCCTTTCTCTATATTCAGCAGGTGAGATATGGGAACCGCTTTCAAGTGGAGTTCAGCTATGATGAGGAACTGGTGTACGCGCTGGTGCCGAAGCTGAGCCTGCAGCCCTTGGTGGACAATGCAATCAAGCATGGCATCGGCAATATGGCCGAAGGCGGACGGATTCTGATCCGGATGCGGCGCAGCCCGCTGCTGCAGGACCGGCTCACTCTGGAAGTCGAAGATAATGGCGTCGGCATCGAGCAGTCCACCAAAAATCAGGGCGAAGCCCGCAAGCGTCCGAGTATCGGATTGCAAAATGTGAGGGAGCGGCTGCGCCTTTTGTTCAAGGACAAAGGGGAGCTTGAGGTCATCCCGCTTGAGCAGGGTACGCTGTGCCGGATGCACCTGCCGGTGCTGCTGTCCGAGCCTTACGAGAATACGCGTCAATCGATATCATGAACGATCTAAATGGAACTAAAATGATGATCCGCTGATTTCTTGGGATGTGCAACTGTTCTAAGTCTGATCTGTGACTTTCTTTGGTTCCTTCTATCTAGCTGTTAAGGAGTGAAACGCGGATGTGGAAAGTGCTGCTGGTTGAAGACGAAACCTTTGTTAGGGAGTCGGTCAAGGAGATCATCCGGTGGGAGGAGATGGGCTTTACGCTTGCAGGCGAGGCGAGCAATGGTTTGGAAGCGCTGCCGATGATCAAGAACGACCCGCCGGATCTGGTGCTGTGCGACATCGTCATGCCGCAAATGGACGGCCTTGAACTTCTGCAGGAAACACGGAAAGCCGGCATCGGGTCCAAGTTCGTCATGCTGACCTGCATCGGGGACTTTGAATCCATGCGCCGAGCGATGGAATACGGAGCCTCCAACTATATTTTGAAGCTGTCCATGAGCGTGAAGGATCTTCGGGAGACGCTGTCCAAAGTGAGCAGGGAGCTGTCTGTCCGGCAGCCGCAAGTCGAACGACCGGTTCGGCAGCCGGCGGCCCGGGAGAAGATTACGCACCCGGAAGTGAACAAAATTATGGAGTATATCGAACAAAACTACGATCAGGACATTACGCTCAAATCGCTCGCCCGTTATGTCATGATGGGGGAAAACTACGTCAGCGCCTTGTTTAAAAAGAAAACCGGGGAGACCTTGATCCACTATCTGCACCGGACGAGGGTCGAGAAGGCCATCGAATACTTGACGACGACGGACCTTCCGGTCAATCGGATCTGCCAGAACGTTGGTTTTATGAACGACAACTATTTTATTAAAATTTTTAAACGGATGACGGGGATGACCCCGAGCCAGTACCGGATGAAGCAATAGAACAAAATGCATATTCATTATCTGTCACGAGCCACCGAACTGCGTATTTCTGTTCCATGGGAATCATGATTCTGTTACTTACGGCGGGGCCCGCCGCTTTGCTATCCTTGAGCTGCAACAAACAATTCATTTTGATACGGGGGGCTTCAATTGAGAAAAAAAGGTTGGCTTGCGGGATTCGTATCGCTGGCGCTGATCGCGGGCGTGGTATCGGGCTGCTCCGGCGGCGGAAGTAAGGGGGATGCCGGGGGGGCGGCAGGCAGTGCAAAAGCCGCTTCGTCCGCTTCAGGCGGTGCCGTCAAACTGAAAATGTGGGGCGGGGTTCCGCCGGAGGCCGGGCCGCAGGAGGTGGTAGATGCCTGGAACAAGGATCACCCGGACATTCAAGTGGAGTATGTGCGCTTTGTCAATGACGATGAAGGCAACTTGAAGCTCGATACAGCGATTATGACCGGACAGGATGTCGATCTTTTCGTCAACTATTCCGCTTCCCAGGCGTCAAAACGGGTTGCTTCTGGGGCTGCGGCTGACCTGAGCGCCTTCACGGACTATAATATCGATGAGAAAATGGGGCCCGAAGCGGCCGGCTGGAAGATCGATGGCAAATATTATGGTGTACCGACGACAAAAAGCTCCTTTTTCGTCGCGCTGAACAAGGATGCGCTGGATGCAGCCAACCTCCCGGTTCCAAAGGACTGGACCTGGGACGAGATGAGGGAATACGCCAAGAAGCTGAAGAAGGGCGAAGGATACGGTTTTATCCAGAATACCGAGCCGTTTGTCGACCCGATCGACTCCGTGCTTGCCAAAGAAGGCTATACCAAGGCGGACGGCAGCTCCAACTTGGATCATCCGCTTGTGCGCAAATGGCTGGAAAGCTTGTACGGCATGATGAAGGATGACAAGACGACGCCTCCGCTCGGCGAGCAGCTGACGTCCAAAATGCCGGTCGAGCAAATGTTCCTCAGCGGTGAAGTGCCGATGCTGAACATCGGGGCCTGGCTGCTCCGCAGCTCCAACAACTTTACCGATTATCCGCGCGATTTCAAAATTGCGTTCGCCCCGGTACCGCGGCTGGAGGAAGATGCGGCCAACTATGTCACGCGCGGCGGTATAGGCGATTATATATCGATCAACGCCAAGTCCAAGTATCAGAAGGAAGCGTGGGAGTTCCTGAAATGGTACGCGGACGGCGGCATGGCACCGATGGCAGCCGGCGGGCGTCTGCCTGCATCCAAGGATGCGGATCAGGATACGGCGCTGAAGAGCATGCTGGGAGACAAGGGAGACACCTACGATCAGGAATCCTTGATGTACGTCATGTTTGACAATAAGACGCCGACCTTCGTCCGTACCGTCCCGCAGGAGGTTATGGATCTGCGCTCGCAGGAATACGAGAAGTACTTCCTGGGGTCCCAGGACCTGGACGCGACGGTGGCGGCTATGGTGAAACGCCATGACGAATATTTAAAATCCAATCCGCAGCAGTGACCTATCGCCACGAGAGTGGTGCGCTCATCTGAACACAAGGGATGGCCAAGTCTATTGGCTGTCCCTTGCCGCATTCTGGATAACTTCTTGCCCCCTTTATTGATCCGATTGCCCGATTATAGATAGAACGATTTGATGAACAAGCGCAGCGAGTCGTCCTCGAAGCGCTTTTTTTGCATCATTTTGTGATATGAAGACGATGGTTTTGTTCCTTCTGCGAAACGTCCCGGCTTGCTAGACTGAGGACATCAAAAATATGAAAGTAGGCGAAACGCATGAACAACCATTGGATGAGAAGGCAGCGCAGGCTGGGTTACGTCTTCATCGGGCCCAGCATGATCGGCGTGCTCCTGTTCTTTCTCATACCGGCCGCATACTCTCTGGGTTTGGTCTTCACGGATTACAAATTCATGAATCCCAAGGTCGGGTTCGTCGGTCTTGATAATGTAACCCGGATGCTGCACGACAAGCTGTTTTACCTGTCCTTGAAAAACACCGTGCTGTTCCTCGTGGCGGTGCCGGTGTCCATCGCGCTCGGCTTTGTCGTCGCGGTCATCCTGAACCAGCGGATTTACTTGAAAAAGCTTCTGCGCGCCCTGTACTTTATGCCGTACATTACGAGCGGGGTGGCCGTCGCGTTTGTGTGGATGCTGCTGTTCCAGCCGAAACAGGGGCCGATCAACGGATTCCTCCGCGGCATAGGCATCGATCATCCGCCGGGCTGGCTGTCGACGACAACCTCTTCGATGTTTGCGATCGACATCATCTGGATCTGGTTTCTGATGGGGTATAACATGATCATTTATTTAGCCGCGCTGCAGGAGGTATCGCCGGAGCTGCTGGAAGCCGCGAAGATCGACGGCGCCCGGGCGGGACAGCTGCTCCGCAAAATCATCTGGCCGCTCGTCAGCCCCACCACGTTTCTGCTGCTGGTGACCGGAATGATCATGACGATCAAGACGTTCGGCATCATTCAGGCCACGACGCAGGGCGGCCCTGGGAACAGCACGACCATCTTGTCCCTGTACGTCTACCAGAACGCCTTCCGGTACTACGACATGGGCTACGCCGCCACGATATCGTGGGCGCTGTTCATCATCATCCTGATCATTACGGTGATCCAATGGATCGGCCAAAAACGATGGGTTCATTACTAAGAGAAAGAGAGGCCTGAAGCATCATGGAACTCCAAAAACGACTGCTGGCCGGCACGCCGGGCAGGCTGCTGGTGACGCTGATCATGCTGGCGCTGGCCATCGTGATGGTTATGCCTTTTCTATGGATGATCAGCACGTCTTTGAAAACACCGACCGATGTATTCAAATACCCGATCGAGTGGATTCCCGCGCATCCGACGTGGGAACACCACCTCAAGGTGTGGACCGGACCGAAAAGCTTCGGTACTTACTACCTGAATTCGCTAAAAATTGCCCTGATCGGCATGGCGGGCGCCACGTTCCTGTCCGCGTTTGCGGCATACGGTTTTGCCCGGATCGAATTCAAGGGAAGAAACGCATTGTTCATGCTATATTTATCCATGATGATGATTCCCCCGCAGGTACTGTTCGTGCCCAAGTTCATCATGTTTGAATGGGCCGGCATTTATAATACGCATCTCGCCCTGATTCTGCCCGGCCTGTTTACGATTTTCGGTGTATTCATGCTGCGCCAGTTCTTCCTGTCCATTCCCCATGAGATATCCGAGTCGGCTTTTATCGACGGGGCAGGGCATTTCCGGATCTTCTTCCGGCTCATTCTGCCTCTCGCCAAACCGGCGCTGGCCACCTTGGCCATTATCGATTTTTCCTGGCAGTGGAACGATTACGAGAACGCGCTGGTCTTCCTGATCGATGAGCGGCTGTACACCATTCCGCTTGGACTTCAGAACTTTATCCTGGAAAATACGGTGGACTACAACGGCATGATGGCCGCGGCGTCTGCGGGCATTATCCCGATGATCGTCGTGTTTGCGATCGGCCAGCGCTACATTATTCAAGGTTTGACCAACTCTGCGGTGAAAGGGTGAGAGGATGAAAACCACGACGATGCGAAGCGACGTAACCGTCATTGGCGGCGGACTGGCCGGCGTATGTGCCGCTATTGCGGCGGCAAGGCTCGGCAGCCAGGTCGTGCTTGTGAACAACCGCCCGGTACTTGGCGGCAATTCAAGCAGTGAGGTGCGGGTGTGGGTATGCGGGGCGACCGCGCACGGCATCAACCGGTACGCTAGGGAGACCGGCATCATGGGCGAACTGTTCGTCGAGAACCAGTACCGTAATCCGGAAGGCAATCCGTACCTGTGGGATTTGGTGATCCTGGAAGCGGTGCGGGCGGAGCCGAACATTACGCTGCTGCTGAATACCGATGTGCATGAAGTCGAAGCGAACGGGCCGGAGGAGAACCGGACGATCCGGTCGGTGACTGGCTGGATGATGGGCTCCGAGCGGCGCATCCGCATGGAAAGCCCTGTCTTTCTCGATTGTACCGGCGACGGTCTCGTCGGCTTTATGGCGGGCGCCCGCTACCGGATCGGCCGGGAAGCCTCCCGTGAATACGGGGAAGCGTGGGCGCCGGAGGAGGCGGACGGCATCACCTTGGGCAGTACGCTGTTGTTTTACACGAAGGATGCGGGTCATCCCGTCCGGTTCGTACCGCCTTCTTTCGCCAAGGACATTACGCAGACGCCGATTCCGATCAAGCGGGTCATCCGAAGCGGCGACTCGGGCTGCCATTACTGGTGGATCGAGTGGGGAGGCGAACTGGACACGGTCCATGATAATGAAGTCATCCGGGACGAACTATGGTCGGTCATCTATGGGATCTGGGATTATATTAAAAATTCAGGGCGGTTCGATGCCGAAACCATGACGCTGGAATGGGTCGGTTCCATTCCGGGAAAAAGGGAATATCGCCGCTTTGTCGGCGACTATGTGCTGAACCAAAACGACATCATAGGGCAGGAGCCGTTCCCTGACCGCATCGCCTTCGGCGGCTGGTCCATCGATCTGCACCCGCCGCAGGGGATGTATGCCGAAGCCAGCGGATCCAAGCATATGCACGCGGACGGCATCTACCATATTCCGTACCGCAGCCTGTATTCGGCGAACGTCTCCAACCTTTTGTTCGCCGGCCGCAACATCAGCGCTTCCCACGTGGCTTTTGGCACAACGCGCGTCATGGCGACCTGCGCGGTGATGGGGGAAGCGGCCGGAACAGCCGCTGCGCTTTGTGCGTCCAAGGGCGTGCCGCCGCGGGCCATTTACCGCTCGCATCTGCACGAACTGCAGCAGACGCTGCTGCGCCAGGACGCGGCCGTCATCGGCTTGCGGCATGAAGACGACCAGGATCTCGCCCGCCAGGCAAAGGTATCGGCCTCGTCGGTCCGCGGCAGCATCGGCGCCACCAAACCGCACTCAGCCTACCGGCTGGAGCGGGATGCCGCAATTTTGTTTCCGGTGGAGCCGGCAGTTGAAGGGCTGGAGCTGCTCGTGAACGCGAGCGGGGATACCCGGCTTGCCGTGGAGTTGTGGGACACCGGCCGTCCGGAAAATTACGTGCCCTGCACAAAGGTGGCTGAAGCCGAAGCAGCTGTTTCCAAGGGCGAAGCGCAGTGGATATCCCTTCCGCTGGCTTGGGCACCGGACACGCCGCAGAATGCTTTTGTCATCATCCGCGGGAATAAGGACATCAGCCTGTACCGGGCGGCTGAACCCCTTACCGGCGTCCTCGCATTTGAGAAGGGGGCGGTGCCTAACGCTTCAGCTGATTTGGAGGACCATGACGAGAATCAGCCCGTCGTGGCCTGGAGCATGAAGGCGCTGGTTCGGCAGCCGTTCTGCTTCAATGTTCTGGGTACGACCGCTGCCTATTCGCCGGCGAAGGCGGTCGGCGGATACAAGCGGCCATTCGGCGGACCCAATCTGTGGGCGTCAGATCCGATTGGGCCGGAAGACGAGGCATGGCTGCAGTTGACATGGGAGAGTGAAATCACGCTGCAGGAGGTGCGGCTGACATGGAACGACGACGTCAACGAAGACCTGATTAATCTGCATCATCACCGTACACCGTTCGAAATCATCCCTGAACTGGTCAAGTCATACCGGATCGAGGCATGCATCGGTGGGGAATGGGGCACGATCGCCAGTGTTAAGGATAATCGGCGAAGAAGCAATCGGATCGCTTTGAATGAGCGCATTTCCACCGACGCGCTGCGCCTCGTGATCGAAGAAACGAACGGGGCTCCTGCCGCCGAACTCTTGGAGATTCGGGTATATTGATTGGAAGGTCAAAGGAACCAATCATCGCAAAAGTACGGTTTAAGGCAGCCATCCACTAAGATGGCTGCCTTTTCGAGTTAGCGCAAGTTAGATAGATGGTCCTATGTCGAACCGCAGTATGAGACGATGTTCCCTTTTTGTTGGAAAAGTGAACCAAATTCGGGGTGATGAACGTAGTACCGAATAGTCCAACAAAAGGAGGTTCATTCATGAAAAAAAGGATGGCATGGCTTCTGACCGCCGCACTGACCTTGACCCCGCTGGTTCCAACCGCAGCGATGGCGTCCGGCACGGAAGCGACGGTTCCGGCCGCCAAAGGGCTTGAACAAATCGCCGCAGAGAAAGCGGAACTGCTCACGAAGCAGTACGGGACGATCAGCGTGCAGTACGCGCTCATCGACCAAGGAAAGATTCAAGTCTCCGGCCAAACCGGAACGAATGATCAAGGGGGCAAGGTTCCGTTAACGAGCGGCACGATGTACGGCATCGGCTCTACGAGTAAAATGTTTACGACCGCCGCCGTCATGAAACTGGTTGACGAGGGGAAGATCAACCTGGATACCCCGCTTGTACAGTACATACCGGAATTCAAAATGAAGGATGAGCGCTACAAGCAAATTACCCCGCGCATGCTGCTGAACCATTCCTCCGGGATTCAAGGTTCCAGCCTGAATAATGCGTTTTTGTTTGAAGACTCGGACCCTTACGCGCACGACACCCTGCTTGAGCAGCTGTCCAAGCAAAGCTTGAAGGCCGATCCGGGCGCTTTCTCGGTGTATTGCAACGACGGCTTTACGCTGGCGGAGATCTTGGTGGAACGCGTAAGCGGGATGAAATTTACCGCCTTCGTTCATCAATATTTCACCGGACCGCTGGACATGAAGAATACCAAAACTTCGCAGGATATGGTGGATCCTTCCAAAACGGCAGGTCTCTATTATCCCGGCATTCAGCAGCAGCTGCCGAACGAAACGGTGAACGTGATCGGCACGGGAGGCATTTATTCCACAGCGGAGGATTTGGCGCGGTTCTCGCAAATCTTTACCGGACAACAGCAGGGCATCCTGTCAGCCAAGTCGGTGGAAGCTATGGGTCAGCCTGAATACAAAAAAGGATTGTGGCCGAAAGATGCGGACAATTCCATTGATTATGGCCTGGGCTGGGACAGCGTAAGGCTGTATCCGTTTAATGATTATGGCATCAAAGCGGTCGTCAAAGGCGGGGACACGATTCTGTACCACGCTTCGCTGATCGCCCTTCCGGAGCAGAATATGGCTGCGGCTGTCGTATCATCGGGCGGAAGCAGCTCGACGAACCAGCTCCTGGCGACACAAATTCTGCTGGAAGCACTGAAAGAAAAAGGGAAGATCAAAGAGATCAAGCCGGACAAATCGTTCGGGAAGCCGGTTCCGGCCAGCATGCCGGAAGATCTGAAGAAGGATGCCGGATATTACGGCTCGACCAATCAACTGGTCAAGGTTGACCTGAAGGATGGAATGATGTCCGTCTCGGTTCCGAATGTGCCAGAGTATCCTGCGGAGAAATATGTGTACACTTCGGACGGAACGTTCGTGAACGAAGCGGGTACCGCGAAAGTAAGCATTGTGAAGGAAAAGAATGGCTTGACTTACCTATGGGTACAGGAATACAGCAGCGTTCCTGAGCTTGGGCAAATAGCGTTGTCCCATTACCTGGCCCAAAAGCTGGACAGCAACCCGCTTTCAAAGGACACGGCCAAAGCTTGGGATCAGCGTGAAGGTAAAACCTATTATCCGGTGAACGAAAAATACACGTCGGTCATGTATTTGATGAAGCCTACGCTGGAGATCAAGCGGGCCCAAGATTTCCAAGGGTATTTGAACGACAAAAAAATTACCGGACCGAATACGGCAGCCAGCGTTCTTCAGGTTCCGGGCATGGGCGGCCGGGACACGTCGGAATACAGCTTCTATAAAAAAGACGGAGCCGAATACCTGGAAGCCGCGGGCAGCGTATTCGTCAGCGAGGATCTGGTGAAGCCGCTGTACCATGGCAAACAATCGACCGTCAGCATCAAGGCCGATGGTTATGCAAGATGGTTCACGGTTCCGAAGCAAGCCGCCGGAAAAACGATGACAGTGAAGCTTCCGGTTGAAGGAGGATTCGTCGTTTATGACGCCGAAGGCACGCTCGTAAATATGAGTGAAGTCAGCGGATCTAACCAAGTTGTCCTGCCTAAGGACGGAACCGTTGTTTTCGCAGGAGACGCCGGATCTTCGTTCGACGTCAAACTCGATAAAAAGTAAGGTATAATACGTAACCTGCAATCATCATTCATCATTTCATAGCTATTGAATGCAGAACCACCGCATCCTTCATTTACTAAAGGGGCGGTGGTTTTATATTACAGAGGGAGCGAAATTCTGGCTGTAACCAACGAGCTGCCATTCACTTGGATTACCCGGCTCAAATACAGTAGAATAAGTAAAACCTAAGCTAACAGGGGGCGGTCGAACAATGAACAACAGTAACGAGTGGAAGCAGGCCGAACATGCTCTATCCCGAATGGAAGTGCTGAAACAAGGCAGCAACGAGCCGGTGGCGATAACCGGTGAATCGGAGGATTTAGTCTGTATCGGCATCGGAACCGACGCGGCTGTGTTTGTATACGAACCGCTTCCAGCGTATGCATATAAGCTGTACACGGAAGCTGCGCTTCCAAAGAAGCAGGCGGAAATTCATGTCTACAGCCAGCTGGAAGGCAGTCCGTTTTTTCCTGTGTTTTACGGATCCGGAGAACGCTATGTCGTCATCAGCCGGGAAGAAGGTATGACTCTGTATGATTGCCTCCTGTACGGAATTCCGGTGCCAAGGCAGGTCATCGACGACGTGGATGCCGCCCGTGCATTTGTAAGGAGCAGAGGGCTTAACCCAAGGGACATTCATCTGAAAAATGTGCTGCTTCAGGACGGGCGCGGGAAAGTCATTGACGTGTCTGAATATGTCCAGAGCGGAAACGATAAGCGGTGGGAGCATCTGGAATGGGCGTATGACAACGTGTATCCGCTGCTGGAAGGCAAAAGGATTCCCTTATGGCTGATCGAAGCCGTGAAGACGGCTTATAACCATCTCGATCCGTTGAACATTAATTTACAGGAATTTTCCGAACGCATACGAAAGCTTTTTATAAAAAATTAATTGGCCTGCCTCTTGACCCTCACATTAGTGTCAGGGTTTACGATAAAGACCTACCGGGCAGGAAGGAGGAGATGAGGCCTTGAACATTGGAGAATTGGCGGAGCGGACCGGTGTTAGCATTCGCTCCCTTCGTTACTATGAACAAAAGGGGCTGCTTACGCCGCTGCGAAAGGAGAACGGGTACAGGGAATATACCCTGTTTGCAGTCGAGCAGGTGCAGGCCATTCAGCTGTATTTGAACCTTGGATTGTCTACAGACGAAATATCCGGAATATTGCAGTGTGTCTTGCAGAATAAAGAAGCCTTTTGTAAAGACGTGCTGCCGATCTACCAGCAAAAGCTTCAGGAGATCGATAAACAGATTCAGGTGCTGACCAGCATCCGGGCCAATTTGACCGAGCGCATCGATTCCATCCTGCTCGAACGATCACTATCAGGTCAGGAGGAAGGTTAAATGAGTATTCAAGCGGTTGACGATACGACGTTTGCGTCGCAAATAAGAGCCCAGGGAACCACATTGGTGGAATTTGGAGCGGTATGGTGCCCTCCCTGCAAGAAGCTGCTCCCCATGCTGGATGAATTGTCTGAAGAGATGGGGGATCAGGTGCATTTTTTGAAGGTGGACTGCGATGAGTCTCCTGCTACCGCTAGCCAATATCAGGTGATGTCCGTTCCGACGGTCATCGTGTTCCGCGACGGTGAGGCTGTCGAGAAGCTGGTCGGCCTTCGGCCGAAGAGCGTTTACGAGCAGGTTGTATCCAAGCATAGCTGACATGGGGATTAAGCTGTAAGCGAAGCTGGACGATTTTCCCGGTAAGAAGGGTGGATTGTCGCATCCGCGGTGAGATTTGATAATTAGGATGAAGTCATCAGTAGACGGCAGTTCCGGAAGCATGGTTCGCATGCTGGCCGGGCGCCGTCTTTGTCTGTTTAGAGGAAGGAATAAGAAAACACAAACTGATCGATAAAAACGACATGTTAAACAGTGGAAAGCCTTGTTAATATGTAAGCGATTTCAAAACAAGAAAGGTGGGATATGATTTGATGGGTTGGAGGAAAAAGGTCAGCGCCAGTCTGATCGTATTGATGATCTGCTCCCAAGCGGCAATGGCCGGAGGGAAGCAGGCAGTTGACGCTGCCGCAGCCGGGGACGTGAACTTGGTGGTTGGCAGTACGGCGACAGCAAGCTCGGGCAGCGCAGCGAACGCGGTGGACGGCAAAGGCGAAACCGTATGGCAGCCATCAGCCGCCGACAGAAAGGATGATATGAACGTGTGGCTTTCCATCGACTTGGGTAAGGAGGAAACCTTCAACAAGGTGATGTTCAACCTGAACCGGGCAGACAATCTTAAGGATTACCAGCTGCTCTATTCGAACGACCAGACGAATTGGGATGAAGTATTCAGCAAAAACAAGGATTTAAGCGCATCGGAAACCGCCAGCTTTGAGGCGGTCAGCGCACGGTATTTGAAGCTGAGCCTGAATCTCAGCAAAGACCTGAACGTGCAGCTGTCCGAGCTGTCCGTGTATAACAGTACGGAGGCACCTGCACCGGCGGACCTTCAGCGGATCTATTTTACCGATGCGGCCGGAAAGGAATACCCGAACAACAGCGAAATCCGGCTGAACAAAGGAGAAGAAGCAGAGCTGTTTTTGAAAGGTGAACTGAAATCCGGCAGCGTCGTGGATTTAAGCGAAGTGGCGAAAACCTTTAAATCTTCCACCATGGACGTGTCCGTATCCCCTTCGGGAACCGTGACGGCGAACCAGGCCGGGGCTTCGCTGATGCAGGCGGTCGTACATACAACGGAAGATTTGAAGACAAGCGATCTATGGGTAGTCGTTGATGATCCCGCAGCCTTTCAAGGTGAAGCCTATGTCGTTAACTCGAAACTGACGCATCCGCGGATGAAGACGGAGATCGGACAGCCGGCCGTCATCGAACCGCGGGACGTTTATCCGACCGTGTCCCTGACGCCTACCGTAAACGGAAATGTCACAGGCGAATTGATTTATAACGGCAACAAGACAGTTGATGCCTTGCCAAAGACAGCGTTGTCTAAAGGAGAAGCGGTGGAATGGACGCCTGTGGGGAAGGCGGACCAGCAAGGGTCCTATCAGCTGCGATTGACGATTGAACAGAGCGGCAAGGAACCCGTGTACGAATCATATTATTTTACCGTGCTTGATCCCAAAAGCGTTCCTGCGGGACAGAGCCCAATCGCTTTCCTGGGTAAAGACGGGAAGATGGTATACGTCGGCGATTACCGCGGCAACCAAATTCTCGACTTCTCGAATGTCGGCTATATGGGCGGCGGTGTAAAGATACCGAACGTGCCTGTAAAAGCCACCGTATCTCCGGGAGACGGAGATGATACCGTACGCATCCAGGCAGCGATCGATGAGGTGGCCCGGCTTCCGCTCGGAAAGGACGGGTTCCGTGGCACGGTCCTGCTGAAAAAAGGCAGATATGACGTCGGTGGCACACTGACTGTCAAAGCCAGCGGGATCGTGCTGCGGGGCATGGGTCAAGACGAAAAAGGAACGCTTATATACGGCACCGGGGCCAATCCGCGCAATTTGATCGAAATCGGGGAGAATGTCGGCCTTGCTTTGGACAGTGGCTCTAAGCAGACGATCTCCGATTTGTACGTGCCATCGGGTGCGCGAACCTTTCATGTGAAAGACGCCAGTGCCTATCATGTAGGCGACCAAATCGTCGTCCGCCGGATCGGGGATAAAAACTGGATTCATGCCATCGGCATGGATTACATTTACAACCGTCCGGGCGGTACGGTAACCCAGTGGTCTCCGTTCAACCTGGATTTTGACCGGGTTATCACGGCCGTCGACGGCAATTCGATTACGGTCGATGCGCCGCTGGCAAGCGCGATCGAGCGCCAGTGGGGCGGCGGTGAAATCTACAAATACACGGATGAGGCCCGTATTCAGCAGGTAGGCGTCGAAAATATGCGGGTGGATTCGGACTTCGATCCGAGCGTCCTCGATACCGTCATGGATAACGATACGACCGACCCGTATTATGCGGACGAGAAGCATGCCGAGCGCTTTGTCGTGTTTAACAGTGTTAAAAACGGCTGGGTCCGGGAAGTGACGGGGTATCATCTGTCGTACTCTCTCGTTCAGATGAGCCGTAACTCCAAATGGATCACCGTTCAAGACAGCAAGATGTACGACATGGTCAGTATCATCACCGGCGGCCGCCGGTACGTGATCCATCAGATGGGCCAGCTGAATTTTGTGCAGCGGATCTACACGGAGACCGCGCGGCATGCATTTGTCGTTGACAGCAGGGTGCAGGGGCCAAACGTATTTCTGGACGGTGAGGCGGTCAAAAATTATAACACCAGCGAACCGCATCACCGCTGGTCCGTAGGCGGACTGTTCGACAATATCAAGGCTCCGATTTCCATCCGGGACAGAGCCTGGCTCGGCAGCGGCCATGGCTGGGCCGGGGCCAATTATGTGAGCTGGAACACAGAGGGAGAGCTCACCTCCCAGCAGCCGCCGACAGCGCAGAACTATGCGATCGGCCATGTCGGCGAGAAGGTGCCCGGTCTGGTTCCGAGCGACTATGATCCCCGTCCGCGAAGCGACGGATACTGGGACAATTACGGCCAGCATGTGACCGTTGAGAGCCTGTATAAGCAGCAGCTGGAGGAGCGGCTGGGCAAAAAAGCGCTGAACAACATACAAAAGTAACCAACAGCTAGTCCCGGCTGAGCAGCATCCACAATTTGTTGAATGAAGCCAGACGATGAAACCATGATTCCCATCCTATTCTCTTTAGAGTACGGCGGGCGGAATCATGGTTTTTTTATCTAAGCATAAAAAAACACAACCGCCAGGAATCTATGCCATGGAGAGACGGGCGGATCAGGAGTAGCATGGAGGCTGGAATTACGTAAGGTGCGGGATATATCTGAAAAGATGTTTTTACTAAAAGGAGGCCTATTTATGAAAGCGCTTCTCGTTGGTTTGGGAGGTTTTGGCGGCGGCTGGTACCGGAAGCTCCGGTCCCAGTACACGGATATAGAACTCGCTGTTGCAGATACAGACTCTGGTAAAAGGACGGCGGTAGAGGCGGATGGAATCCCTTTTTACGAAAATGTACGGGAAGCCATCGAGCGGGAACAGCCAGATCTGTTGATCAACGTTACCCCAAGGGAGGTTCACAAGCTCATTAACGACCTGGCATTTGATCATAAACTGCCGGTATTTTGCGAAAAGCCGATCGCTGACAATTATGAGGATGCCGCCGCGATGGTGCAGCGTGCTGAACAGGAGCAAATTCCGTTTATGATCGCGGAAAACTACCGTACGTTTCCAGCGGTTCGCAGGCTGAAGCAGCTTCTGGACGAAAGGGCGATCGGTGAGCTGCGGTCTATGGAATGCGATTTTTTCAGGCAGCGCCAAAAAATAACGCTGGAACGGGACGAGGTGCTGGAAGAAGTCATCATTCACCATTTTGACCTGCTGCGGTATTTGTCCGGCCGCGAAGTGAGCACGTTGTATGCTTCACGCAGGCATGTGTTTCATATTGTTATGGACCTGCAGGCCGGAATCCAGGCCTCGTTTCGCTGTTCCTTGACCAGCCTGGGGCGGGAAACGCAATGGGCCGGTGATTGGCGGATCGAGGGATCGCTGGGCAGCCTGACCTTTGTGGGCGGCGTGCTCGAGCTCGTGACGGCGGAAGGCGTCCGGCGGATTGAGGATTTTAGCGATGTGGACGCCCCGGGGCCGTTCACCGAGTTTTTACGGTCACTGGAGGAACACCGCCCGGGTGAAACGAATGCCAGGGATTATTTAAAAAATCAGGCTCTGGCGGATTACACGAGGCGGTCTCTCCGGACAGGCGTCCCAGTGGATCCTTCGGACAGCTGGGGTTATGGGCCGGCCGTCATCCGCAATTTTCTTCGGGCCGAACTTACAGGCTCCGTGAGCCATGGGGGGGAAGGCTTGGTGCATGGCAGCAAGCTGTTCGGGAGCGGCGATTTCGATACGCCGCTGAAATTTCTGCATTACACAATCATCCCGCCGGGGTCATCCATCGGCCTGCATGGTCACCGTGAGGATGAAGAACTGTATATTCTGCTTGAAGGCAGCGGGTTGATGACGGTGAACGGAAGAACGTACCGGGTGGAAGCCGGGGACATCGTTCTGAACAAGCCTTGGTGGAGGCACGGCCTGCGAAATGACGGGGATGTGCCGATGAAAGCGATCATTTTTGAGGTGGGTATACCAAAATAGATGTGTATGCAGCAAAGGCCGGAGGAAGAGGAGAGGTGAAGCATGTGGTCAAACAGGATGTCAGCTTGCAAGAGCGTACATCTACAAATACGAGGGACCTTCGATTATGGTACACCCGGCCGGCAGCCGGGTGGAATGAAGCACTGCCCATAGGGAACGGGCGGCTGGGTGCAATGGTGTTCGGCACGCCGGGTCTGGAAAAAGTCCAGCTCAATGAGGATTCGATTTGGTACGGCGGTCCGGGACGGGCGGCCAATCCCCGGTCCCAGCCCTATTTGTCTGAGATCCGGACGCTGCTTAAGGAAGGAAAGCAGGCAGAAGCGGAGCACTTGGCGAGAATGGCGATGACGGCTTCCCCTAAATATGAGCAGCCATACCAGCCTCTAGGGGATCTGATGATCAAATTCCTTGATCAGGAAGGGCCTGCGGAAGACTACGAGCGGCAGCTGGATTTGGAGCAAGCCGTTGTGGACGTTCGATACCGGCACAAGGGCGTCCGGTATCGGCGGAGCTATTTCGCCAGCGAACCGGATGGGGTTCTGGTCATCCGATTGGCCGCGGACCAGCCGGGCCAGCTTACGCTGGCCGTCAATCTCATGCGCCGTCCGCTCGATTATGGCTGCCGGGCTGACCCTTCGGGAGCCATCGTCATGGACGGGGAATGCGGAACGGACGGCGTCCGGTTTAGTGCAGCCCTTCGTGCCGTAATTCAAGGAGGACGGCAGCGGGTTATCGGTGATTACCTTTCGATCGAAGGAGCGGATGCCGTGACCCTGCTGTTGGCGGCGCACAGCACGTTTCGGGTGAAGCAGCCGGCAGAAGTTTGCCTGAAACAGCTGGAGCAGGCGGCGGCCAAACCGTTTGAAACGCTGCTGAAACGGCATACAGAGGAGTACGCGTCCCGGTTCGGCCGCTTTGCGATCGATCTGACGCCGGACGGTGATCCGCATGCCGCACTTCCTACAGACCAGCGGCTGCTCCGGTTGCAGAATGCGTTGGGACATGCAAGCGACGAAGGAAACAGAAACGATTTGCTGCCTAATGAAGCGGAGATTGAAGATCACGGTCTGGCAGCTCTCTATGTCCAATATGGGCGTTATTTGCTGATATCCTGCTCCCGGCCGGGCACCTTAGCGGCCAATCTGCAGGGGATTTGGAACGACAGTTATACCCCGCCGTGGGAATCCAAATATACGATCAACATCAACGTCCAGATGAATTACTGGCCGGCTGAAGTGCTCCATTTATCTGACTGTCATGAACCGCTGTTCGATCTGATCGACCGGATGCGGGCTAACGGACGGGCTACCGCTCGCGAGATGTACGGCTGCCGGGGCTTTACTGCCCATCACAACACGAATCTGTGGGCTGAAACCCGGCCGGAAGGGATTTTGATGACCTGCACGGTGTGGCCGATGGGCGCCGCGTGGCTGTGCCTCCATTTATGGGAGCACTACCGTTTCGGGGGAGATCTGGATTTTCTTGCCGAACGGGCATACCCGGCGATGAAGGAAGCGGCGCTATTTCTTCTTGATTACATGATCGAGGAGGACGGTTATCGGGTTACGGGACCGTCGGTTTCTCCGGAGAACCGGTTTCTTCTCCCGGACGGAGGCAGCGGCAGCCTGTGCATCGGTCCGGCGATGGATTCGCAAATCACGCTGACGCTGCTGTCCGCGTGCTCAGAAGCGGCGGCGATCATTGGCGAGGAGGATCAGACGTTTCTCGGCGAGTTGCGGGAGACGATCGAACGCATTCCGCGCCCGGCTGTTGGTAAACACGGGCAAATTATGGAATGGCTGCGCGATTATGAGGAGGCCGATCCCGGACACCGGCATATTTCGCAGCTGTTCGCTCTGCATCCGGGTGAGCTGATTGATGTTCGGCGCACGCCGGAGCTGGCGGCCGCTGCCGAGCGGACGCTCGCGCGGCGCCTCGCCGCAGGCGGCGGCCATACGGGCTGGAGCCGGGCCTGGATCGTCAATTTCTATGCCCGGCTTGGCATGGGGGAGGAGGCTTACGGGCATCTGATGAAGTTGTTTGCGGTTTCCACGTATCCGAATTTGCTGGACTGCCATCCGCCTTTTCAAATCGATGGCAATTTTGGCGGAACGGCGGGAGCGGCGGAAATGCTGCTGCAATCCCATGCGGGGGAAATCCGGCTGCTGCCGGCCCTGCCAATGGCGTGGCGCTCGGGCCGTGTTGAAGGCCTTCGGGCAAGAGGGGGGTATACCATAGGTCTGTCTTGGAGTAAAGGGACGCTTGACGAGGTGACGATCCACTCCTCCAAGGCGGGCTTGTGCCGCCTGTGGTCGCCCGTCCCCTTGGAGCTGGCGGTTGCCGGTCACTTGGAAGCCGGTGCCTCGGGCGATAAGTCGAACGATGACCCTTCCGGTTTTGAATATGTGATCACCATGGCAGCTGGGGAAAGGTGCGGCATTCGGGCACGCAAAGGATGAACGCGATCGTAATAAAACACAAGTGAAGCGACAAATCCCCATTCCGAGGGTCCGGACAAAAAGATTAACATTAGCGATGAAGCGATCTATACAAAAAGGAGCGATATTTATGCCAGAACAAGCGCCAGCCGCCATCTCAGCCTCCAGTCCGGCCTTGCCCGCACCAAAAAGGCGGATGAGCAATCTGCGCAAATACAAGGCGCTGTACCTGATCTCACTGCCTGGAATCATTTATTTTATCGTGTTTAAATACCTGCCCCTGCTGGGGTCCGTCATGGCGTTTCAAAACTACAACATCTTCAAGGGCTTTACAGGCAGCCCATGGGTCGGACTCGACCAGTTCCGCCGGATGTTCACTTACCCGGAGTTTCTGCGGATTCTTGAAAATACGGTTCTGATCGGATTTTATGATCTGATTTTTGCCTTTCCGGTTCCGATTATTTTTGCGCTGCTCCTGAACGAATTGAGGAAAGTCGTGTACAAGCGGATTCTCCAAACGGTCGTCTATCTGCCTCACTTCCTCTCCTGGGTCATTATCGGGGGGATCATGATCGGCATATTATCGCCGACGACAGGAATCGTGAACCAGGTATTGAACGCGTTCGGACTCAAATCGATTTACTTTCTGGGAGAGGATTCGTATATCCGGAGCATCCTGGTCGGAACGGGGATCTGGAAAGACAGCGGCTGGGGCACGATCGTGTATTTGGCCGCACTGGCCAGCGTCAATCCTGAGCTGTATGAAGCCGCCCGCATCGATGGTGCCAGCCGCTGGAGACAAACCCTGTCGATCACGATCCCGGCCATCCTGCCGACTATCACCATTATGTTCCTGCTCCATATCGGCAACTTCCTTGATTTCGGTTTTGAACGCGTATTCGTCTTCGTCAATTCGCTGAATGAAAGCAAGGGCGACATCCTCGACACCTACATTTACCGGGTCGGCCTCATTGATCAGCAGTACAGTTACACGACGGCGATCGGCCTCTTCAAATCGGTGGTCGGACTGGTGCTCGTCATGATCGGGAATACGCTGAGCAAGCGGGCTTCGGGCGAAGGACTATACTAGAAAGGAGAAGGATGGCACAATGAAAATTAAAGGCAGCTTATTTGACGGATTTAACTATATTTTCTTGACGCTGGTCGGATGCTTGATGGTGTTCCCTCTTCTCCATGTGCTCGCCAAGTCGTTCAGCAGCAGCCAGGCGATCAATGCGGGCAAGGTTAAGCTGATCCCGGTCGATTGGACGCTGACAAACTACCATGTAATTTTGGGTGACAGCTCCATCTGGCGTGCGTTTATGGTAAGCGTATTCATCACGGTCGTCGGGACGCTGATTAACTTGATCCTGACCGCATCACTGGCGTATCCGTTGTCCAGACCCGAGTATTCGATGCGCAAAGTCGTGCTGATTTTTATTCTGATTACGATGATCTTTCAGGCGCCGCTGATCCCTAACTACATGGTGATCAAAAACCTGCATCTGATTGACTCGTTATGGGCCTTGATCATTCCGTCGGCCATCAGCGCGTACAACCTGTTCATCATGCGCTCCTTCTTCGTCGCCCTTCCGTCGGAGCTGATCGACAGCGCCCGGATCGACGGGGCAGGAGAGCTGCGCACGATGTGGAGCGTCATTCTTCCGCTGTCCAAACCGGCCATGGCAACCATGGGGCTGTTCTATGCGGTATCCCACTGGAATTCGTATTCGTCGGCGCTGTATTTTATCAACAACCGGGCGCTTTACCCGCTGCAGCTTCGCCTCCGGGAAATCGTTCTGAGCAATGACCTCGGTCAGGCCGGCAACCTGCTTGAAAATGTGAACGAGATCTCTCCGGCTGGCGTGCAAATGGCGGTCATCGTCGTTTCCGTCGTACCGATCATTATTGTGTACCCGTTCCTGCAGAAGTACTTTATCAAAGGGATGCTGATCGGGTCGATCAAGGCCTGACTCTATCTTTTACAACAAAAAAAGTATACGTTTTCATAGATGTGAAATGTGATAAGATATTAAACATCAGTGTCATGCTATTCGCGCGCGCTCAAGTATAGGCTGGCAGACAAGGGTTTGGACTGGTGAGTGAATTTGGCTTTGCGCGCGCGCAAAACAAGAGAGCGAAGCAAGTCAAACAGGAGTCAAATGGATGCAGGGAGGAGAGACGGCATGAAAAGAGCAGCTTATTTCATTCTGGCAGCGGCCGTTATTCTCCTGTTCTGTTATCTGGCTGGAAGCGCGGACCGATTAGCCTCTCCTTCGCCGCAGCCGGCTCAGGAAGGTGTGAAAGAATCCTCTCCTCAGCCGACGGCCTTCAGCCTGGCGATATCCAACGGTGCCAGCCCTTATGCGGTGAATATGACGGATCCATCCGCGGACCGCTGGGTCAAACAATTGGAAGCGCTGACAAATACGAAGCTGTCCATCTCTTTGATCTCGCTGAAAGATTTCGACCGGCGCATGCCGGTTATTCTTGCAGGCGATACCTATCCGGATGTCGTGCAGATGATTGGCGGGGCAAGCTCGGCCGCCATGGCCGGATCGGTCCAAGCGGGACTGTTCCTTCCGCTAGACGATTGGATCAAGACTTATGCACCGAATTTGTGGAAAGCGGTGCCGCCTGAAGCCTGGAAGGAAACCAGCTATGAGGGGCATATTTATGGAATTCCAGCCTGGCTCGGCAACCCGTCGCGCCGGGCAACGTATATCCGATCGGACCTGCTGGCGCAAACGGGTCTGCCCGTACCGAGAACCGTCGACGAATTTCTGGACGTGCTCCGTGCCTTCAAGAAGCTGGGAGTCGAAATTCCCTATGAGATGCGGGAGAATTTCAAGTATGCGGACGTCATTTTCGGCGCGTACGATGTACTGGGTTACCAGTTTGAAGTCCGAAACGGTGAGGTAGTTCCGAAATTTTTGGATGCAGAGCATATGATGAAGGCGCTGCAGGTATACCGGACGATGCTGATGGAGGGACTCATCCCGGAGGATTTTGCGACAGTCTCGTCAACCGAATATACCCATGACATCGAAGCAGGCCGAGTGGGAAGCTGGACAGCGAACGCCGCCGGATTGCTGGACTTCCGCACCAAGCTCAGGGCATCGGTTCCCGGTGCTCAAATCGATATCATCCCCTCACCGGAAGGGCCGGAAGGGACGAAAGGCTACGGCTTGTACAGCTCCGTCATCAATTCGTTCTACATTAATAAGCATGTGCCCAAGGAAAAATTGATCGGCATTCTCCAATTTTTTGATTGGATGGTTTCGGACGAGGCTCAGCGTTTTTTTTCGTTCGGGATCGAGGGCGACACCTATACGGAAGACCATGGGACGATTTCGTATCATTTTCCGAAGACAAGGGAGGAGCAGGACGAGGAGACCTTCCGCGAACTGCTGTGGCTGACGCACGATCTGACGATCAACCGGGCCAGAACGGAACTGGTGCCGGGCGGGAAGGATCTGCTCCATGCTTTGGACGTGACGCTGCCCAAGGAAGGGCTGGGAAGCATCGTCTTTGTTCCCGAGCTGGAGTCCTTCAGCGCCTACCCCGATCTTGCTTCGGAGCGGCCGAACCAGGCGCCGCCCGTGATCGTTGACCATATGGTCAAAATGATTTACGGCAAGGAACCGATCTCGGATTGGCCGAAGGTCGTCCGGGAATACCGGGAACGCGGCGGAAATGCGATTATTCAGGAAGCGACGGCGAGGTACCGGGCCAAGCAGGGAGTGCTGATTCAGCACAACCGATAGGGATGCGACATTTCTTTCTCTTTTCGATAATGCAGCTGCGCTTTTTCTATCCGCTCTAGGAAGGGGTTTGATACAAGTGCGAGTTTTGATTGTGGAAGATGAGCCTGTCATTCAAAAAGGTCTGGTTAAGATGGTTCAGCGTTATCCGGCTTCCTTCTCCGCGATTTATACCGCCGATGACGGGGAAGCCGCTTTCGAGACGATCCGGAATCTGGAACCGCACCTGGTGCTGACGGATTTGCGGATGAAGCGGATGGACGGACTTGAGCTGTGCGAACGGATACACCGAGAATTCAGCCATGTCCAGGTTGTCGTCATATCCGGTTATAATGACTTTCAGTATGCACAGCGGGCTATGGCTTACGGGGTCAAGCGCTATTTGTTGAAGCCGGTGACCCAGCAGGACGTACACGATACGCTGAAGGAGCTGATATCAGGGATGACCGGCAGCATTATTCCTGTGCAAAAATATGTGGAGTGGGCGCATCAGCTCGAGCAGAGCATCTGGCTGCTGCAGCGGGACGAAACGATTCGCATCATCGAAGAGGGCGAACGGTCGGGCTTGTTCGATGGGCTGAATGTGATCAACATGGAAGCGGTGCTGAGCGACTGCCTTGGCATGATCACAGAACGGCTGGAGAGCCGCGGCTGGAAGCCGCGTTCCGGCTGCAGGGGTACACAAGGCTCGTCCAATACGAAGAAGGAAGTCATGACCGCCTTTACCGCCAGTATGGACCGGATTCTCGAGGAGCTTCAGCTGACACGGAAAGGCAATTTCAAGGATCCGATCGAAGAAGCCAAAGCCTTTATCGACCAGCATCTGTCGGAGGACATCACACTGGAGGAAGTGGCCAAGCGGGTGGGTCTCGCCAGGACCTATTTCAGCGCCCTTTTTAAGAAAATGACAGGGGAGACCTTTGTGCATTACCGGATCAAAAAACGGATGGAAGAAGCGCGCAGGCTGCTTGCCGTACCGACCCTGACGATCACCGATATCGCGGTCAAGGTGGGGTACGAGGATTATCCCCATTTTACGAAGACCTTTAAAAATTTCGTCGGCGTATCCCCGTCGGAGTACCGGTCTTCCTTTGGCATTGAATGATGAGAGTATCCCTGAGGCTGAAGCTGCTTTTGTATTTTACCATCGTGATTCTTCTTTCCCTGTCTGCGGTTGGCATCGCCTTCTACAGCATTTCAGCCAAGCAGCTGCAAAAAAGCGCAAAGAGCCAAATGGTCCAGATCGTGGACAATGCCGTACACCATACCAACCTGTATTTGTCGTCTTATCAGCGGTCGATGGTGGCGCTGCTGACCGACCTCAGGGTCAAACGGTACATCGATCTGCCGGCTGACCGGGAGGAGTACGAAAATTACCGCTACATGACCGATATCCGGGATGCGATCGTGGATCCGGTGTGGATCCGGAATCCCGAGATCGAAGCACTGTATATCATCGGTTACTCCGGGAATGCGCTCTATTATTATAACGGCGGGTCGGAGCCATCCTTTAAGCCGGAAGATACCGCCAAACAGATCCGATACTTTAAGGAGAACACGGATGAAAGCGGCCGGCTGACCATTATGAATTACAGCATTCTGGGCGAAAAGACGCCGATGATGACGCTGATCCGCCGCATCCGTGGACTTCGTTCCACGGACATGAAAGGTTTTGTGGGGATCGAGGTCAAGGCGGAGGAGCTGTCCACCCTGTGGAAGGGGATCGATCTGGGGAAGGACAGCTATTTTTTCATTGTGGACGGCGAAGGCAGGATTCAATACCACAACGATCAGACCAAGGTAGGATCGATCGTTCCGGCCAGCCTGGGCAAGCAGATCAGCGAGGCCGGTACCGAGATGTTCCGCAGTTCGGCGGAGGGAATGGACCGGGTATATATCAGCCGCAAAGCCGAATACTCCGGGTGGAATCTGGTGGTGTCCATTCCGTACAGCCAGCTGCAAAAACCGCTTAACACGATTCGCAGCTCCATTATCGTCGTTGCGGTCATTACGTTCCTGACGGCGTTATTCCTGGCGAGCCGATTCGGCAAGTCGATTACTACCCCGATCCGGACGCTGATGAAGGGGATGAGCCAGACGGAAAAGGGAAACTGGAAGTTCATTCCGCTTCCGAAGCACCGGGACGAAATTACCGAGCTGATGATCCGCTACAACCTGATGGTGAACCGCTTATCGGAGATGGTCGATACGGTGTACCGTGCGGAGCTGAGGAACAAGGAAATGCAGGCCGAACGGCAGAAGGCCGAGTTCCAATCCCTCCAGCTCCAGATCAACCCGCACTTCCTGTACAATACACTGGAAACGGTCGTATGTTACGCGGTCATTCAGGACTCGGACGAAATTACCGAGATCGTAGGGGCTCTGTCTTATATGCTGCACTATTCGGTACGGACCAATCTGGAAGAGATCACGGTAGCGAATGAGCTCAAGCACGTCATGTACTTCATGGTCATTATCAATCACCGGATCGGCCGGACATTCGAGATTGATGTTCGGGTAAGGCCGGAGCTGCTTCTGCGGAAAATGGTCCGGCTCACGCTTCAGCCGCTGGTGGAAAACGTGTTCCAGCACGCCTTCAGGCAAGGGGTGGAGGATCATCATACGATTATCATTGATGCCGGCGAAGAGGGAGATTCCTTCTGGGTCAGCGTGCAGGACAACGGCTGCGGCATGGCCCCAGAGCGGCTTGAGGAGCTTCGCGCCAAGCTGAGCGAGAACCGGCTTGCCGACGAGGAGGACCGGGGCAGTGCGGGCGGGATCGGCGTACCCAATGTCCACAGGCGGATTCAGCTGGTGTTCGGTGAGGACTACGGCGTAACCGTGGAAAGCAGTCCTGAGTGGGGAACCCGGATGATCATGCGGATGCCGATTTCCGGCGTAAAAGAACTGAGCAGCCCAGCGGGGCAAGAGGCAGCCGCGCCTATGCAGACCCTGCCCATGGCGGGCAGCGGCTAGGCGCAAACAAAGAAGAAAGTTAAGCAAATCCTGTATTCCGGAGCATGGAATACGGGATTTTTTTATGGTCAGACAGCCGTAAAAAACCGCAAAAAAACACATCACGACAATAATCCGCCCCATGGGAGCTTCCCTGGTTAAGCCTTATGATGGGGACAGCAGCAAAGAGAATATCTTTTGCACTTTGCATGAAGAGAGGGGATTATAAGATGAAAAAATGGGTCAGTCTGATCCTCGCGGCAGCGCTTGTCACGGGTCTGACCGCAGGCTGTGGAAACAAAAGCGCCTCGAGCGGCAGTGACGATGCGGCCGACGCATCGAAACCGGTGAAATTCAGCATTTCTTTAACCACAAGTGGAAACGCTTACGCGGAAGGCTCCAAGGACATCAACAACGAGAAATGGGTCAAGGAGGTCGAGAAGAGAGCCAACGTGGATTTGGACATCAGGCTGATTCCCTTGAAAGACTTTGATGCGAAGATGGCCGTCATGTTCGCCGGCGGCGATATTCCGGACGTCGTGCAAAACGTCGGCGGGGCAACGGATAAGTCTATGGCCGGTTCGGTTCAGGCCGGCGTGTTTATGCCACTGGACGACTTGCTGAAGGAGTATGCTCCGAACCTGATGAAAGCCGTTCCAAAGGAAGCGTGGGACGAGGTGAGCTACAAGGGGAAAATCTATGGCGTGCCGACCTGGCTCAGCAACCCTTCCCGCCGCGCCACTTACATCCGGACCGACCTGCTGGAAAAAACAGGCCTGCCGGCGCCCCAAACGATGGACGATTTCCTGAACGTCCTGCGTGCGTTTAAAAAACTCGGTCTCAGCGCGCCGTATCAGATGAGGGAGAATTTTAAATACGCGGACATCGTATTTGGTGCGTATGACGCCCTGGGCTACCAGTTTACCGAAATGAACGGCCAGGCCGTACCGAAGTTTTTTAACGCTGAAAATATGGAAAAGGCGCTGACCGTCTACAAAACGATGTATGACGAAGGCCTGATCCAGAAAGATTTCGCGACGATCCAGGCGCCTCAGTACAGCGAAAATATCGAAGCCGGCAATGCCGGCATGTGGACAGCCAACGCCGCCAGCCTTCTCGATTTCCGCACGAAGATCGGTGCGGCGGTTCCTGGCGCCAAGGTCGATATCATCCCTTCACCGATAGGGGACAACGGACAGAAGGGTTATGGATTGTACAGCTCGGTTAACACTTCGCTCTATATCAACAGCAAGGTCAGCAAAGAGAAAGCGGCCCGGATCATCCAAATGTTCGAGTGGATGCAGACGCCGGAAGCGAAAAACTTCTACAGCTTTGGCATCGAAGGCGAGGATTACACGGTCAAAGACGGAAAAATCGATTACAAGCTGCCGGAAGGCAAAGCCGCTCAGGACGAAGCCGGATTCCGCTCGCTGCTTCGCTGGGTCGGTGACGGAACGATCAACCGTGAACGGACCGAATTGCTCCCAGGCGGACAAGACGTGCTGAAGGCGCTCGATGATACGCTGGCCAAAGAAGGCGTGGGCGGCATCGGATTTGTACCGGACCTGGAATCCTTCAGCCAGTTCCCTGACTTGGCTTCCAAGCGTCCGGACCAGGCGCCAAAGCTCATCATCGACCACATGGTCAAAATGATCTACGGCAAAGAGCCGATCAGCGATTTTCCTAAAGTCATCGAGGAGTATAAGCAAAAGGGCGGCGATGAGATCGTCAAAGAAGCCACGGAGCGTTACAACAACAAAGACGGAATTATCGATCAGCAAAGCCGCAAATAGGTTGATTTCGGGGAAGCCTTTCATGCGAAGGGCTTCCTCCTGTTAGGAGGGGAATATATGGTCAGGAAAACCGGAGACGGACGGAATAAGCTGAAGCTTCTGACCCCTTCATCCTGGTGGGGAGCCAAGTGGAGGGAGGCGCTTCCGTCAGGCAACGGAATAACCGGAGCAGCCGTGTATGGCGGAGTCCATTTGGAAACGGTCATGCTGACGCACGGCGGCTTGTGGTGGCAGAGCCGCACGCCGGATCTGCCCGACGTGAGCGGTCGGCTTGGAGAGATGCGCCGATTGATGATGGAGGGGAAGGAGGCACTGGCCGAAAATGTATTGGTCGATGGTTTGAAGGAGCAAGGTTACGATCCGGTCATGGCCGTTCCGCTGCCGCTTGGCGACCTAAACTTGAGCATGGACGTAAGTGAAGGCTTTAAGGACTACAGCCGGGAGCTGGACATGGAAACCGGTGAAGTAACGGTGCGCTGGCAGGACGGGCATACGCGTTATGAGCGGGCGTTGTTCGTATCCCGGGCGGACGATTTGATCGTCTATGCGCTGCGGTCGTCAGGACCAGAACCGGTATCGGCAAAGATCGCCCTTGACCTGCATCATCGCGGGGATGTCAGGCGTCCCCCTGGCAGACCTGACGCTCCATTACCGACAGGATGCGAATCAGGGTCCGACGGTGAGTTCATATGGTATGCCGCATGCCATGACGACGGCAGCGATTTCGGTGCCGTCGCTCGGGTGGTCACGATCGATGGCAGGATAAGCAGCACAGGCAGTGAGTCCGTTCTTGAAGGCGCTACGCAGGCATTGATCCTGGTTAAACTGTTCGTTCATGAGCCGCGTCAAGCGGCCTGGAAACGGTTGAAACACGAGCTGGCCGCAGAACATCGGTCTTACAGCGAGCTGCTGCAACCGCACATTGAGGAGCATGAAAGCTTGTTTCAACGGATGACGCTGAATCTGGATGCTCCCGGACGAGAGGCCACGAACGAAGAGCTGCTGCTGCAGGCCTACCGCGGCGAAGCCCCGCTGGCCATGCTGGAGAAGATGTGGGCCTACGGGCGTTATCTCCTGATTGCAAGCTCGCGCGAAGGCGGGGATCCCTGCCATTTATACGGCTTATGGTGCGGGGAATATCGCGGCTTCTGGGCGTTCCATATGGCCAACGAGAACCTGCAGATGATGTATTGGCAGGCGCTCACGGGACATATGCCCGAGCTGCTGCTGCCCGTATTCGATTACGTGGAGCGGCAGATGGACGATTATCGCCGCAACGCGCGCTGTATCTATGGCTGCAGGGGGATCTGGATCCCCGCACCGACCGCGCCAGACTCCGGCCTGCTGAAGACGATCGCGCCCCACATTATCCACTGGACCGGGGCGGCAGGCTGGATCGCGCAGCACTATTATGATTATTACCTGTACACGGGTGACAGGGAATTTTTAAGAAACCGGGCCCTGCCGTTCCTGCGGGAGGCGGCTTTGTTCTATGAAGACTTCCTGATTACCGGGGACGATGGTCTGTACATCAGCTGCCCATCCAATTCGCCCGAGAACCGGCCGGGTAACGGCGCGGGTGGGCCAAAGGGAACGGCGATGAATGCGACGATGGATTTTGCCATCGCAAAGGAAGTGCTGACCCGGCTGGTTGAGGGTGCCGCTCAGGAAGGTTTGTATGCTGAGGAAGTCGATGGCTGGAAAGACATGATTGCCAAAATCCCGGCGTATCAGGTTAATGCAGACGGCGCAGTCCGTGAATGGATGCATCCTGCCTATGTGGATCAATACCATCACCGGCATCAGTCGCACCTCTATCCGGTGTTTCCGGGCAAAGAGGTAACGCGGGAGAGCGATCCCGGTTTGTTTGCAGCCTTCGAGACCGCGTTAAGAAAGAGGCTGGTCGTTGGATTAAAGGAGCAGACGGGATGGTCACTTGCTCATATGTCCAATTTGTACGCCCGCATGGGCGAAGCGGATAAGGCGCTGGAGTGCTTGGATCTGCTTGCGAGATCAGCCGTGATCAATAATTTCTTCACGCTTCACAACGATTGGCGCGGCATGGGCGTCGGCCTGGATATGGAGTGGGCTCCGTTTCAGATGGATGCGAATATGGGAATGACGGCTGCGCTTCAGGAAATGCTGCTGTACTCCGATCCCAACATGATCCGAATCCTCCCAGCCCTTCCGAAGCGATTCCTCTCCGGAAGCGCCGCTGGAATGCTGGCATGTGGAGGCTACGAGGTAGACATCGCCTGGGACAGGAAGAATGGCACGCTTGATGTTCGGCTCCAATCTTTGAGGGCTGGAGGCTCCGTTACCCTCGTGCTCCCCGAAGCTTGCAGCGGCTTCCGGGACGGGGGCAGACTGCCCGAGAATCGGCAAATCCACATCTTGCTTGAACAGGGAGAATCCCTAACCTTGCAGTTGACGTTCAGCTAATGAGAGGGGAGAGACAAGGATCATGAATATATCTTCATTATTAGAAGAAATTATGCGTCTGCCTGTGATCGATACGCATACGCATTTGATAGGCGACAAGCTGTGCGCGGCCGACTTTTGGGAGATCGCCGATTATTTCTGGTTGAACCAAGAGCTGCAGACGGCGGGATATCCGAAGGATGCGGCACAGCTGCCGGTTCCGGAGCGGGCGGAAGCCTTCGTTAGTGCTTATAAGGCTACCCGTAATACGATGATGAACCGTGCTTTTACGGCGATCATGGGGGATTTATACGGAATCACCATCCATGACACGGCGTCTGTGCTTCAGGCGGACGAAGCTGTACACGCGCAGAGTAGTACTTCAGGCTGGGCTCAAAGCGTGGCCGACCGGCTGCATGTGAAGCGGTTTGTTGTGAACCGCCCAGAACATGCCATATTTGACGGTATGCGGGAGGATGCTCTGCTGCTGCCCCGGATCGACGGATGGCTGCCGGAGCTTGCCGCCGGCATCGTCTCCTCCGCAGCCCATGAACGTCAGGATCGTTTCGCGCAGGCGAAAGCGTTCATTTCCGGGCAATTGAAGTCCTATCATGAGATGGGCTGTCCGGGGATCATGACGACGCTTCCCCATTATGAGGCTGCGGCGCATGAGGATTATAAGCTTGAAACCGCGGGGCGGACCGATGAGGGCATGATGCTGCTGCTCCATGAAATCTGCTCCGGTCTGCAGGAGCGGGGCATGTTCCTTCAGCTATTCCTCGGCGTGGAACGAAGATGGGGGAGCAGTTCGGCCGCCCCTGTGAACGATCCGCTCCGGATCGTAAAGCTGTATGGCTTGTTTGAGCGTTACAATATCCCGTTTGAGCTGGTGGTTGCATCGGAACAGAACAATTTGGACGTCGTACAGGCGGCCTGGAATTTTGCCAATGTTCACGTAGGCGGCATGTGGTGGTATAACTTCCGTGCCAGCACATACACGCAGAGCATGCAGTACCGGCTCGAGGCGTTATCCCCGCTCAAAAGCTCGCTGATCGTCTCGGATGCGCGCTGCATCGAATGGACGTACGGCAAACTGCTGATCGTGAAGCAGCTGCTGGCCCGATTTCTGGATGAACAGATCAAAGATGGATGGCTGAGCCGTGAGGATGCGCTGGCACTGGCGGCGGAATGGCTGCACGGCAGCGCGGCAAAACGGTACGGGTTGGCGGAGTCGACGATCTCATCGTGAAACCGGGACCGCTAAATCGTGAATGACGCGTGCCAGTTGGCAAAAACAGAAGTCGAGAAACTTAATGATGAACGGAGGGAGAACGTGACATTTTCACTGTTTGACCGGATGCTGCCTGCTCCCATGGAAGGGGGCTTTCGGATGGAAGGCTGGTGGGTATGGTGCGGGTCGGTCGTTCGCGGAGAGGACGGGCGCTTTCATATGTTTGCGTCCCGGTGGCCAAAGTGGATGCGGATGCATCCGGGCTGGCTGCTCCGTTCGGAAATCGTCCGAGCCTCGTCCGATACCCCGGAAGGACCCTATACCTACGAAGAAACCGTGTTCCCAGCGCGGGGAGCGGAGTACTGGGACGGAAGGAGCACCCATAACCCGCACATCATCCGGTATGGAGACAAATATTTGCTGTATTACATGGGATCGACGCATCCCTTCCCTGAGCCACGGCCAGGAGAGACGGTAGAGGCGGACGACTGTCGCGTCATTGCGGCAAGGGCGAACAAGCGTGTCGGCCTGGCTGTCGCCGACAGCGTCTATGGGCCGTGGAAGCGTCTCGATACGCCGATTCTGCCGACGAGGCCGGGCAAGTTCGACAGTTTCCTGACCTCGAATCCGGCGCCATGTATCCGGGAGGATGGCTCCGTGCAGCTTGTTTATAAAGCCCGGCGGTATGAGGGCACAGCCCATGGGCAAATGACGCTGGGCGCAGCAGAGGCAGCAGGATATGAAGGGCCTTATCGCGTAATCCGGGATGCGCCGCTGTTTCCGCCGGAACGGTATCATATCGAAGACCCGTTCATTTGGCGTACGGCGGAAGGGTACGCCATGATCGCGAAAGACATGGATGGGAAGCTGTGCGGAGAGAAGCACGGCGGCATTCTGGCACTTTCTCCGGATGGCATAGACTGGAGGCTCGCGGACCAGCCCAAATCCTATTCCCGGCGCGTCCGATGGGAGGACGGATCGGAGCGTTGGATGGGCAGCTTCGAACGGCCTTTCCTTCTGTTTCAGGATGGACAGCCGACGCATCTGTTCGCCGCTGTTGCGGACGGACCGGGGGGCTTCCGGCAAGCGGAACATACCTGGAACATGGTGATTCCGCTGCGGACTTCGCCTTGAAATAAGAATGGAACAATCAATTACAGGAGGAGATCATATGGGAGAGACCGTTTCGAAACAAAAGGGTAGCGAAGGGAGCTCGGCGCTAATATCGGAATCCGTTCAGCAGTGGGCGGAAGGGGCTTGGCAGCAAATCGTAAACAAAGTGGAGCGCACCAGTCAGCGGATTAGCGTCAGTTTTCCGCATGCATCCGTCAACGGGGTCTATGACAACCTGCGCCCGTCCTGGTGGACTGCCGGCTTCTGGCCGGGGATCTTGTGGCATATTGCCGAAGACGGGCACCATCCAGGGCTGCAGGGGATTGCCGAGCTGATCGAGGAGAAGCTGGACGAACCGCTGTATTCGCTCGCTGTGCATCATGATGCCGGATTTATATGGACGCTTTCGGCCGTGGCCGACTACCGGATTACCGGCAGCGAGCGTTCCAAACACCGCGGGCTGATGGCCGCCGCCCAGCTGGCAAGCCGCTTTAATGTAAAAGGCAGCTTCATCCGCGCCTGGCATGACCTGGAGCGGGTGAACCGGGCAGGCTGGTCCATCATCGACACGGTGATGAATCTGCCGCTGCTGTATTGGGCCACTGAAGTAACGGAGGATCCCCGGTTCCGCCATATCGCCGCGGCGCATGCAGATACGGTGCTGGCGCATTTTCTGCGTCCGGACGGATCCAGTTATCATATCCTCGAATTTGATCCCGAGTCGGGTGAACGAATCGGTGCCATGTCCGGTCAGGGGTATGCGGAAGAATCCGCCTGGTCCCGAGGCAGTGCCTGGACCATCTACGGACTCACCCTGTCTTATATTTATACGGGAAAAGAACGCTTTTTGACTGGCGCCAAGCGGGCCGCCCATTTTTTCCTGGCGAATCTGCCGGAGGACCATGTGCCGCACTGGGATTTCCGGGCGCCTGAAGAAGGGGGCAAGCCACGGGATACTTCTGCCGGGGCCTGCGCGGCATGCGGGCTGATCGAGATGTCCCGTCTGGTACCCGAGGCGGAAGCGCAGCTGTATCTCCGTTCTGCAGAACGCATTGTGCGCTCCTTGCATGAGCATTACGGGACATGGGATATGCCGGGGGAAGAAGGGCTGATCCTGTCCGGCACATCCAATCTGCCGGGTGGTGTGCATATCGATACACCGCTGATTTACGGCGATTATTTCTTTGTTGAGGCGGTATCCAAGCTGCGCGGCTCGGCGCTGAGATTATGGTAAAGTGTATCAGCGCTGAGGCAGTAATTCAGCGTGAAAGGAGATATGACGAATGAAACGAGAGGCCGAACAACAGGTCCAACAGACAGCAGCAGGGTCCGCGCCGGAGAACCTGCTCGATGATCCTTTTCATATAGAGACAGCCCCTGATGGCTCTCAGTCTGAGGAGCAAAATCACCGGATGAAATGGTGGAGGGAAGCCCGGCTGGGCCTGTTCATCCATTGGGGACCCTACGCACGGCCGGCAGGCGAGTGGAAAGGGAAGGAGATCCAAGCTTCCTACAGTGAGCACATCATGCTGCGCGCAAAGATTCCGGCCGCCGAATATGAAGAGATGGCGGCAGGCTGGAACCCTTCTTCTTTTGACGCGCTGAAGTGGGTGCGTACCGCCAAAAGGGCCGGTTTGAAATATATCATTTTCACGGCCAAGCATCATGACGGATTCGCCATGTATGATTCGCATGTGTCCAATTACTCCACTGTCCAGCATGCGGCCTTTCGAAGAGATCCACTCCGGGAGCTAGCGGAAGCATGCGAGCAGGAAGAAATGGTGCTGGGTATTTACTACTCGCACGCCATGGACTGGCATGATCCCGATTCCCAGGGGAACACCTGGGACTACCCCGGCAATATCGGTGCTTATGACGACGTGGAGAGCTGGGTGCACAATCCGGATAAGCGAAGCCGCTTCGAGCGCTATCTGAATAATAAATCGATACCTCAGGTTCGCGAGCTGCTGACGGATTACGGGAAGGTCGGCCTGATGTGGTTCGACTGCGGTGGCAAGCTGACCCGCGAGCAGGGGGAGCAGTTTCTGGACACCGTATACTCGCTGCAGCCGGACTGCCTGGTGAACAGCCGGGTGTGGAAGGCTCCCCTCGGGGATTACTCCAACACGTCTGATAATCAGCTGACCATCCGGACTTTGCGCCAGGATTGGGAGAGCATCATCACGCTAAACGATTCATGGGGGTACAAAAAATCGGATCACAACTGGAAATCTTCCGCATCCATCATCCGGCAGATGATCGATGTCGTCAGCAAAAACGGCAATTTGGTCATCAATATCGGACCGACAGAGACGGGAGAGTGGGATCCGGTATCCGAATCGATTTTGCTGGAAATCGGCGGTTGGTTAGATACATACGGAGACAGTATTTACGGGGCGGGGGCATCCCCGACGGCAAAGCCGTCATGGGGCAGGTGCACTGTGAATGGAAACACACTGTATCTGCATGTCTTCGACCGGCCAACGGACCGGAAGCTGGTCGTTCCCGGCCTGAAGACGGACGTTCTGCGGGCCTATATGCTGGAGGACGGCAGGGAACTGAAATTGACCCGGTTATCGGAACAGGATTTGGAGATTGAACTGCCTGAATCGGTGCTTTCCGAAGTGAACGAATTTTCCAAACCACAAGTGATCGCCATCCTTTGTTCCGGTCCGGTCGATGGCAATCCGGTGGGACTATTGGACTCACGGGCAGGCAGCATCCTTGAATTAGGCGTATTCGATGCCGAAATATCCGGAGCCGGACTGAAGTATGATACCGGGAAAAAGGGCCGTGACAACCTCCTGGATTGGACAGACGAAAGTGCCGAGGCGGTCTGGTCTGTCCGGACCATGGGGGCCGCGGATTTCGACGTGTGCATCGAATATGGCAGCGGTGACGCCGAGGGGGGAGGAGGCGGGACCTACCTGGTGACTACCGGAGACCAGTCACTGCGTGCTCAGGTGCAGCCGACCGGCGGACCGTATGACTTCCGTGAGTTTTACGTGGGGAAGCTGCGTTTTCCTGAAGAAGGGGAGTATTTGATCCGTCTTCAGGCGGAAAAAATTACGGGCCAATATTTAATGCAGCCCAGATGCTTGAAGCTGCAGCGTTAACCCGAACCGGATTGTGTTGAATTACGGAAAAGGAACCATTGCTCTGCAAGCCGCAGGCAGCGGTTCCTTTTTTCTTGACTTGGCTTCCTTATATCGCAAGAGAAATCGCCGCTTTAAGCGGTCTTCTTAGAATTTACTTCGATCGGTGTTTCTCTTACGTTCTTCTCGTCTGTTTTCCTTTTCGGGAAAAGAGCTTCTTCATTAGGACAACGGCTGCCAAAGCAAGGGGAATCCAGATTTGGAAAACCGGAAAGTCGTACATCAGGTTTCGCGTAAATCCGATCCAGGTATGGTAAATAAAATTGGGCGCAGCAAAAGAAATGGTATAAATAAACGCGCCGACGATGACCGTTAATTTTTTGTGGCTCATCTTTACCAGATAGGAAAGGCCGATGACCGCCCCCAAGTAAAAAGCCGTCATTTTCACAAAAATGCCGATATAAATCAGCAAAATAATGACCGGATCGAGCCGTTCGAGGAAATCAGCGATTTCGATCAAGCGGACCGATCTGAGCATGGGGAGGGTGGTAATGCTTAAGATTTGGGGGCTCAATATCGTTAAATTCAACAAGTTGAAGATCAGCAGCAGGATTCCCACGAACAGGTAGGATAAGATCGACAGCTTGGACAGGTTTTTTTTATTGTTCAAATGCTTCCAAAACGCAAGAAACACGACAACCTCGCCAAACGGGAAGCTGATGACTTTCGGAATGGCTTCCCTGATCACAGGCATGATGCCATGCTCGAGCACGGGTTGCAGCCGCTCCAGATGAATATTTTTAGAGACGATGAACATCAAGAAAATCAGGAAATAGCCCAAGATGGTAAAGGGGAGCAGAAATTCGACGACGCGAAAAAAAACTTCCGTTCCCTTGGAAATCGCATAGGCGGACAGCAGAATCATGATCAGCATCAGGAGGGACAGCGGCGTTTTGGGAAGAAAGGAAATGTTGATAATGTCCCCAAACTCCCTGGTGTTCCTCATGGATTCATAGGAAAAATAGAAAATATAAGCGATGGTGACGATAGTACCCAGAATACGACCCAGATGCTGGTTCAGAATTTCGAAGAGATTCCGTTCCTCGTTCCCCTTTTGGATGAAAAGGTAAACCAGGAGCAGCAGCAGTCCGGCCAGCATCGCGACAATGACGACCAGCCAGGCGTCCTGCTTGGCTCCTACGCCCAATTCATATAATGGGGTCGTCCCAATCAGAAACAGGATCATCATCGCGATCAGCTCGTATTTGTCTATTTTTTGCAAGTAGGGGCACTCCTTCCGCTAGAATTTTTGGTCTTTGAGCAAGCTGGAGTAAGGCTTTGTAATCATGTTTGTATGCTCAATGTTAATCTTGACCTGAACGCGCAGGCTGATGTCTTCTACTGGGCGTTTGGATTTCATCAATTTTCTCCAGGTAGAGGGATCTTTGCGGTGTATGGCGTTCATGAATCCAGCCAAATCGACGTTCATTTCCTGCAGGTGGCTCCAGGTTGTCATGACATCATCGCCGATTTGTTTGCTAATCGTACGTTCTAATTCCCGTATGACGCTTGGCTTTTTCAGGTCCAGGTTGCAGCCGGCTTCGTCGATCGCTCCGGTTGCCTGAATCTTGGCGAAAATGATCGATCTTCCATGAATGACCTTCGGTTCCAGCTTGGTAGACGATTTCATCACGCGATAGCTGAGCAGCTGTTCTTTTTGGTCTTTTGCGCTGCACGGAAACACGACCATCATGCTGCTTACACGGTCGGAAAGCCACGCTACAGAACTGCTGTCTTTCTGATCAATCCATCCTACCAGCTTGTCCTTACGGAATACGCCCAGCTTTCCGAGCTTAATGACCGCTTCATTTCGCGTCTTTTTCAGCGCGTCGAGAGAGGACTGCTTGGTCAGATCTCCGGATACCTCGAGCTCGGGCGCCATGGCGCTTTCATCCGGGCTGGCTATCATTCTGGCGAAGTCGATGAGCCGCATGTTTTGGACCATGGACAAATTTTTCTGGCTTTGATCGATGATCCGCTGGATGGCGTTGCCGGATATTTTCTCCGAAGGGATGAGCACTTCCAGCAAATTGGAGGCTTTGCCCTTGGTTAAGAGGACGGACATGGTCTCCCTGCTCTCGAACGGACGAAGGAAAAAATCAAGAATTTCTCCGACGCCTTCTTTCCGGGCCACATCTTCACTGAGAATGAGAACAGAGTTATGGGCAAAAAAGAGCTTCCTTGATGTTTCCAGGCTGGCATTCTGCATCGCCTCGGCAATTGAGCGCCCCTTGGTTGAGAAAATGGTCGTCGGAGACTGGCTTCCTGCACTGCCGCCGCCTGTCTGGGTGGCAATCGATTGCGGAATGACGACCTGGAACGAAATCTCCCATTTACCCTTGTTTCGGTCGATTGACGTCGCAGAAATGATGCTCAGCGTATTCAATTCTTGGCTGTCCCAGCATCCGCCCGTCAGCAGCGCGACCGACAGTAAGAGAAACATAAGGCCCAGTCTCCGGAGCATCTTTTCCACCTCTTCGTTTGATCTGGATGTTCACTGCTCTTGTTCATCATTCGATGGCGATGGTTTTTGGATTGATTTTTGGCGTTTGATGTTTTTTTTGCTGATTAGAGTAGGTCGTTTGAGCATAGCCCACCAAGGCACACGCACCAATGCGTCCTTTTGATCGGAAGGAGAAAAGGGCGCCAGCGGAATCAAATACGGGATTCCGAAAGACCGCAGCCCTGACAAATGGATGAGCATCGCCATTAATCCTGCAATGATCCCGAATAATCCCAGCGTAGCCGCAAGCAGCATGAATCCGAAACGAAGCAGCCGAGCCGAATTGGATAAGCTGACCGACGGAGCGACGAAGCCGGCGATGGCGGTAAAAGCCACGATAATAACCATCGCTGCAGATACCAATCCTGCCTGAACCGCCGCTTGTCCAAGCACCAGCGCGCCGACGATCGAAATCGCGGACCCGATCGCCCTTGGCATCCGCACCCCGGCTTCCCGCAAAACTTCGAAAGTGATTTCCATGGCGAGCGCTTCGACAAATGCCGGAAACGGGACGCCTTCCCGCTGGGCCGCGAGGCTGATGAGCAGGGTCGTCGGGAGCATCTGCTGATGAAATGTTGTGATCGCGATGTACATGGAGGGCAGGAGCATGGAAAAGACAAATGCGATAATACGCATCAACCGAAGAAACGTCGCGATATCGAATTTTTGGTAATAATCCTCACTGGACTGAAACAGCTTAAAAATCGTAATGGGGGCAATGAGCACAAAGGGACTCCCGTCCACTAGAATGGCTACTTTCCCCTCTAAAATGGCACCGGCAATAGCATCGGGCCGTTCTGAATTCGTAAGGGTCGGAAAAGGCGTAAAGGTGGCGTCCTGGATAAATTCCTCGATATATCCGCTCTCCAGAACGCTGTCGATGTCAATCCGGTCGAGCCTTCTTAAAATTTCCTGCACCACGTCATCACTAGCGATACCATGGATGTACATGACGACTACGTCCGTTTGGGTTACGCGGCCGATCGTTCGGTCAACGATCCATAGATTCGGATTTTTGATTTTGCGGCGGATTAATGACGTATTGACCCGGAGGTTTTCCGTAAAGCCTTCCCTTGGTCCGCGGATGACGGTTTGGGACTGGGGTTCGTCTACACCGCGCTGTTCCCCACCGGCTGAGGATGCTGATATTCCCTTGGCTGTACCATCTACCAGAATGACTGTATTGCCGGCAAGAATGGCGTCAAACAGTTTCTTCATGGTATCGATGTCCGTGACTTGGCCAATGGCTAAAAACCGGTGTTTGATCCAACCCAGTACCTGTTTTGGCGGGTCCAGCGAACAATCCGCATCGGCCTGGATCTGCGTCAAAGATTTCAAAATGGAATTGTTGATAATCTGCTCATCGGCCAAACCGTCGGTGTAGATGACGGCGACATGGACAGGTTTTCCCAGGACCTGGTCCAACCGACGGATTATAATATCAGAACTGTCGCCCGTCATTTCCTTGATCATTTGGACGTTAACATCCAGGTATTTGGAAAGAGGCGTTTCAGGCATATTAAATTCCGAAGGCTGCTCGTTTTTGTCATGATTTTGGTTGGAATCACCACTGGAATCTTTTTTGGATTTGAAAAAAGGCCGCATCCTAATCCTCACCTTGAAATTTATATTCTGCTTCATCGTTGCCTTTTTCGGAGGAACTTAAACTAGGGGCATCGATAGAGGATCGCTCTTCAGAACACGTGCCGGAAAAAGCAAAACAGACGGCTGGCGGCCGTCTGTCGCGATTTATAAAGACTGAAGGAAAATCATTACCTTTCGGCGTCCACAACTTGCGGGTCACTGCGCAGCGGAAACCAGCCGGGAATACTCATCATGAGGCTCCACAGCGGTTCGGGAATCGATAAATCCTGCAGGTCGAGAGGGGAGGTGGACGTTCGGATCTGCTGTTCACGGCCTTCCAATACCAACTGTACCCAATCCGGTTCCATGATGAGCTCCCGTCCCAGGGCGATGAGCGGGATGCCGGAGGACAGCGCCTCCAGTGCGTCATCGGGCGTGTAAATGCTGCCGACGCCAATAATGGGGATACGCGAGCCGACGCGCTCCTGAAGAATCGCCAATCGTGACCGGCTGTCCTGAATCCCCCTTCGCGGCACGGAACGGAAGCTGGTCAACGATACATGAAGGTAATCGATCCCGGTATCCGACAATGCATCGACGAAAGAGAGGGTATCGGCCATCGTAATACCCGGCGTTCCCGCCTCTTCAGGCGAAAACCGGAAGCCGACCAGGAATGGTTTTTCAGACTCTTTACGAACGGTCCGAAGGACCTCGCGAATAATGGCTAGGGCCAGCGTCATTCTATTCTCCAAGCTCCCTCCATAAAGGTCCGTGCGGCGGTTCGTCATCGGGGATAAAAATTGATGCAGCAAATTTCCGTTGCCGCCGTGAATTTCCACCCCGTCAAATCCGGCGTCAACCGCTCTTCGGGCTGCTTCTGCATAAGCATGAATGATGCCTTCCATTTCCTGCTCGGTGAGACTGCGTGGGACGGGGGCTCCTTCCCGATCTTCCGGGATGTTTCCGGCGCTGACGTAATCGCCTGTCTTGGAGCCTTGTCTGCCTGCGTGGAAAATTTGCAGCACGGCCTTGGCTCCGTTTCCCTGGATCGTCGAGGCAAGCCGGCGGAGTCCGGGAATGAGGGCGTCGTTGTCGGCGCCGGGCGCACCAGGCATTCCTCCTTGCTGCAATACATACGTTGCCGCTGTGATGACCATGGCAGCACCATGAGAACGCCGTTTGTAGTATTGAATTTCCTGTTCGGAAATGGAGCCGTCCGCATTGGAACTCATATGGGTCATAGGAGACATCACGATCCGGTTTTTTAAAGAAATGTTGGCTGACGGAAAATGAAATGGATCAAAAAGGGTGGAATACGATTTCTTCATTGGGTGACAACTCCTTCGTAACGATTCTTTTATTGAGCTTGTTATGATTATAAGAGGAGAAGCAACATCCCGTAAGAACGCAAAATCTTTGGATATAATCCAAGTACCTGGACCAACTAACATAAAGTAAGCTGGTGTCGCAGAGATGCTAAAAGAAATGAAGCATTCATAGGTAGGAAGCTTGATTTATCATCATGTTCTGCATATAATGGACATTACAGGTCCATAATAAATGCGCTGTTATGGTTTGCTGCTTGAAAAGGAGGAATCCAGCATGCAATTTTCAAAAAGTACTGCATACGGTTTACACGCCTTGATGCTGCTGGCGAAATCGGAACGGGGCCGCAACGTGGGAATTAAAGAACTGTCCTCATCTCTGGGCGCTTCCGAGAGCTATTTATCCAAAATTATGTCCAAGCTGCGGCAGGATGGGCTTGTTCGCGCAGTTACCGGTGTGAACGGCGGCTATGAGCTTGCCCGGGCCGCCAGTGAAATTACTTTTCTGGACGTGGTTCAGGTTCTCGAAGGACGTCAGCACTTGTACGAATGCTTTCACGGGAGCGACCATCCGCTGCCGTCCCTGGAAGCTGCGGGGGACGAACCGGAAACGCCGGAATTTGCTTTCGGCGAAGGATGCCCGGTCAAACAGGTGATGGATGCCGCGGAACAGCAGATGAACCGTTATCTCCAGCAGCATACGATCCAATCGGCGCTGAACCAGGCGGGCTCATGTGATGCCCATGCAGCAGGCAAGAAGTAATAAACTTCTTGCGCGTTTATTATGGACAAAAAGGATCTATAAAGGGAGGAATTAGTATGTCAGAAGTATTGTTGGATGCGGTAATTATCGGAGGCGGGCCAGCCGGCATGAGCGCAGCGCTTGCGCTGGGCAGATCAAGACGTTCCGCGGTGGTAATTGACGAAGGTCGCCCGCGCAATCGGGTAACCCATGAGATGCATAACTTCCTGTCTCGGGACGGTATCGCTCCCGCGGAGTTCCGTCGGATCGCCAGAGAACAAATCAGTCAGTACCCTGCAATCAAGTTTGTTCAAGGGAAGACGGAATCCGTGGAAGGAAGTGACGGCGACTTCCGGATCCGCACGGTTGATGGAAAGGTGTTCCGCAGCAAGAAGCTGTTGTTTGCAACCGGCAAACGAGACCTGCCTCTGGATATTTCAGGGTTGGATGAGGTATACGGAAAAACCGCGTTTGTCTGCCCCTATTGCGACGGCTGGGAACTGCAGGACCAGAAGCTCGTAATGATTGCCAAAGGCGAAGGAGCGATGCATTTATCCAAAGTGCTGATGGGATGGTCTACAGATTTAACGCTATGCACGAACGGTCCGGATGAATTGACTGCGGAGCAGCGCGAAGATTTGGAGCGCCACGGCATTACCGTTAAAGACTCGCCGATTCACAAGATTGAGTCTGAAGAAGGCAACGTAAAGCAGGTTCTCCTGGAGAACGGCGAATCCGTTGCCTGCACCGGGATTTTCTTTGCGCCGAAACTGGCTGCTGCCACTGACCTGCCGCAGTCGCTGGGCTGCGAAGTGTCGGAATCCGGAAGCATTGTGGCCGATCGGATCGGCAAGACCAATATCCCCGGTGTATTCAGTGCCGGAGATGCCGCTTCTGACATGTATCAAGCCATTGCTGCGGCTTCCATGGGCGCGTTGGCAGGCATGGGCATCAATGCCGAACTGTTGGATGAGGCATGGAAATCGGTTCGCTGAATCGCAGCCGATGGATCCATTCTTTTGCCAGGTTTGTGAAATCGGAATTTTTTTGCGAAAAAAGGTTTACGTCAGGCGTAACTTCCGATATTATAAGCGTAATGTAAGAACCGTTAATTTGAAATGCGATGAAGAGAAGAGTAGGTAAAGGAAGCATTTCCCAGAGAGCTCCGTCCGCTGAAAAGGAGCATTGAGTCCTTTATTGAATAAAGCCTCTGAGCAGCACGCCGGAACCCGATGTTCAATTAGAGGATGGTGTGCCAGGAGCTCCTGTTACAGAGCTAGAGTATATGCATCAGTTGACTGGTGCCGTACTCGAAGAGGCTAAAATGGCGACATTTTAGCGAATCTGGGGTGGTACCACGAGTATGATATCTCGTCCCTAAGACGGCAGTCTTGGGGGTGGGATTTTTTATTTTTTCGTCATGATCCTGTAAATATCGCTGCTCACAGGCGGATGGGCACACCAATTCAAACGGTTTGAATAGTGTCTAATAGACGGTTTAACGAGCCACGCCTGTCACCATAGTATTTGTTTAGCAGACAACATCTCATACTCTACTTCGAAAGGATTGGAATCACTCATGTCACAAAAACTTAAAGTCGGTATTGTCGGTGGAACCGGCATGGTTGGCCAGCGTTTCGTACAGCTCTTGGATCAGCATCCCTGGTTCCAAGTGACCGCGATTGCGGCAAGCAGCAGTTCCGCCGGTAAAACCTATGAAGAATCGGTGCAGGGAAGATGGAAACTGGCAACGCCGATTCCCGAGGACGTCAAGCAGATTGTCGTTCAGGACGCTTCGAAGGTCGAAGAGGTTGCTTCGGGAGTTGACTTTGTTTTCTGCGCCGTGGATATGAAAAAGGACGAAATCAAAGCGCTTGAAGAAGCATATGCCAAGACGGGTACGCCTGTTATATCGAACAACTCCGCACACCGGTGGACGCCTGACGTGCCTATGGTGATTCCGGAAATTAATCCAGGCCACATCGGCGTAATTGAAGCGCAAAGACAGCGGCTCGGTACCAAGACCGGGTTTATCGCGGTCAAACCGAACTGCTCGATCCAGAGTTATGTGCCGCAGCTGAACGCGCTGCTTGATTTTAAACCGACTCAGGTGGTTGCGTCGACTTACCAGGCGATCTCCGGCGCAGGCAAAAACTTTACGGACTGGCCGGAAATGCTGGATAACGTCATTCCTTACATTGGCGGTGAGGAAGAGAAGAGCGAGCAGGAGCCGCTGCGCATTTGGGGCAGCATCGACAACGGGCAAATCGTTAAGGCGTCCTCTCCGATCATCACGACCCAGTGCATCCGCGTTCCTGTGACAGACGGGCATTTGGCGACCGTGTTCGTCTCTTTTGAGAAAAAGACGTCGAAGGAAGAAATTATTGAGCGCTGGCGCGCGTATCAAGGAAGACCGCAGGAATTGGGCCTTCCAAGCGCACCGAAGCAGTTCATTACGTATTTTGAGGAAGAAAACCGGCCGCAGACGAAGCTGGATCGCGATATTGAACGCGGCATGGGCGTTTCGGCAGGCAGACTGCGTGAGGATTCCATTTATGATTTCAAATTCGTGGGTCTTTCGCATAACACGCTGCGCGGCGCCGCAGGCGGGGCTGTGCTGATTGCCGAACTGCTGAAGGAAGAAGGATATATTCAAGCCAAGTAACAAGTACAAGGGATCGGATCGGTGTATCCGGCCCTTTTTATTTGTTTTCACGAACTTTAGGACAAGTTCTCAAAATCCCTGACCGTATCTGTCAGTAATTATCGTCTATACTGATGATAGTTGCGAGGGAATGAATCACATGTACGAGTTGTGATGAAGGGGAGGACGAGAATGGAAAAATATGCAATGTTCGGCAAACTGACGGCAAAGCCGGGGCAGCGCGATGAGCTCGCGAGAATGATGCTGGAATCCAGCGGGACGCTTGAGGATATGGAAGGCTGCATCTATTATATCCTGCATGAAGCGGAGGACAATCCGGATGATCTTTGGATTACGGAGCTATGGGAAAGCAAGGAAGCTCACGCGGCCTCGTTGAAGAATGAGAAGGTGCTGGAGCTCATCGGACGCTGCAGGCATCTCATTGCTGAAGCTGGCGGCATCAAAGTCCGGCCGATCGGAGGCAAAGGATTCTGATTTCTGATACAAACCATGTATGACAGCAAACCGCGGATGCCGCGGTTTTTTTGTTTCCGGGGAGCGCGATGAATAACACCGCATGCCCCCGTACATAGTATAAGCGAACTCTACTCAACATATGGAGGCATTACACAAAATGAACGTTCAAAGAGCACAGGAAATCGCATCCTCGCCAGTCATGGCAAACGTACTGCTGGATGGAACCCCCATCTATATACAGCATGTGGACGAGCTGAGCGAAACCGCACGCGTCTATCCGCTCGACAATCCGGAAGCTGAGCGGGAAGTACCGCTGTATTCGTTACAGGAGCAGGATCATTTTCTGGGATAAAAAGGAGAGAATTGCGATGAAAGAAGTGCCTAAACAAAATGAAAAAGAGGCAGATCGGTTGAACGACTATGACGTCACCGATGATGTGGTACGCGAAGTGCCCGCTACGACCGATGCCAGTGATGCCGTCGCGGCCCTGACTTCGCATATCAATAAGTATGATGTGCCCGATGAGCTGGAGGAAAAATAATCGACAAAGCTGTTAAAGCGTACAGGCGAACCTGTGCGCTTTATTGTTGTTCCCGATCGATTGTATTCACTTTTTACGCAAGTATAGCAATCGGGAATAAATCCGGCTCATGATGATTTGATAGAATCAGCATGTGAACGAATGTTTTTGATCACATTTCAAAAGGGAGAGATGGACGATGATTCAATGGGGAGCCAAAAACATCGATGTCATCACGTTGTTTGTGGAAGATCTGCCGGAGGCCAAATCATTCTATGAGCGGGTATTCGGCCTTTCCTCTGTATACGAGGACGACAACTCGGCAGTATATAACTTCGGGAACATGAGCGTCAATCTGCTGAAAATAACCGAAGCGGACGAGCTTACGCATCCGGCTCCGGTGGCAGACCGCGGGGCGGGAGCGAGGTTTGTGTTCACGATCCGTGTTGATGACGTGGATGCATTGTGCACAGAGCTGAATTCAGCCGGCGTTGCGCTGCTGAACGGTCCGATGGACCGCCCATGGGGAATCCGGACGGCAAGCTTCCAGGATCCAGGCGGGCATATTTGGGAAATCGCGCAGGAGCTGCGTTGATTCCTTCGGTAATGGATTGCAGGGAGTTGGGGAAGACGAATAGAGCTTAAAGGTGATGATAAGCTGAACTTCATACGCTGAACCCGATGGGTTCGGCGTTTTTTTCATTGACTAACCGTTCAACCAATAGTAATATTAATGACATGATCAGGTAAATGATGGATGGAGGGATCCAAGATGGATTTGTATTATGAGATTCATGGCAGTGGAAAGCCCGTCATTTTTATACACAGCGGAGGCACGGACAGCAGGCTGTGGACATTCCTGGCGCCGTTAGTCGCCAAAGATTACCAGGTCATTACTTATGACGGCCGGGGTGCAGGCAAATCTCCTTCTCCCAAGGAACCGGCGAACTACGTCGAAGACTTGTATGAGCTTATGGACGACCTTCACCTGGATTCCGCCGTCCTCATCGGGCATTCGGGAGGCGGCCAAATCGCCACCGACTTCAGCCTTCAATACCCGAATCGTGTTTCGGGCTTGGTGCTCATCGGCCCCTCATTGACGGGTTATAAGCCATCACCAGAGTTTGAGCGCTGGATGAGTGAGGTGAACGCGGCCGCCCCGGATGCCGATAAAATTATGGAGCTCGCATTTAGCGCTCCACTGTACCGGATCGTGATGTCCAGTCCGCAGCGCCGCTTGATGATTGACATGTTCAGGCATCACCTGGCCAAAACGGCCGAATGGGGGAGCTTCGAATCCGTTTGGCCGCAGCCTCCGGCCATCGGTCGATTGGAAGATCTTCGGGTGGATACCCTGCTTATGATCGGCGATAACGAGATCCCGGATAATGAACGCGTCGCAGAGCTGTTCCGGAGCTTGCCGAATGTTCGTTATGTCCAAATTCCGGGGGCGGACCATATGATGCCCTTAACCCATCCGGAAATAATGTACAGCTATATTGCCGAGTTTTTGAAGGAGAGACGTTAAATGCCTCGCACCCAGGAAGAGAATGAACGGATACGTCAGCAGGCCAAGGCGAAGATCCGGGAAGCAGCCATAGACCTTTTTATGAGAAAAGGTTACCATGCCACCTCGATCGATGACGTCTCCAAACACGCCGGCGTGTCCAAAGGGCTTCTATACAACTACTACAAAGGGAAAGAAGAATTGCTCAGTGCCATGGTCGAAGCCAGAATCGGGGAATTGATACAGGTCATGGAGAAGGCAGAGGCATTGGAGACGCCGGCAGAGCAGCTGAAACATATCGTTGAAGGGGCCGTCGATAATGTGCGGCGTTCTCCTGAGGTGTTCCGGTTCTATCTGCACCTGCAGACCCAGCCGGAAGCCGATGAAACCGTCGCCAAATACGGCAAGCTCCTGATTGAGGAAAGTGCCCGCCAGTTTCAAATCCAGTGCCGCATGTTTGAAAAACTGGGAGCATCCGACCCGGTAGCGAGGTCATTGTACTTTTCCTCCGCACTGCAGGGAATCATGCTCATGATCTCGACTTATCCGGATCAATTTCTGGTCGAGGCTATGAAGCGGCAAATCATCGAGGATTTCTGCCAAGTTTAGCGCCGAATGTATGACGGCAATCACCCGCCTTTTATAAATCCAAATGAACAGGGAACAGCTGCTGATGCAGCTGTTTTTTACTGATCGAGGTCGTGTCTTAGGGATGCGTTTAAACGATAAAATTTATTAATACAGCTGGTAACTATCGGATAAAAACGAATAGAAATACTTCATGAAAGCTTTTTTGCCAGCAGAGGTGTTTTTCTCTATCAATCTATTGACTTCTACGATTAATGACCATATAATCAACTAAAGTGACCCGACGTGTAAGGAGACCTGACATGGTAATTATCGATGAAGTGTACCGCAATATCAGTTTTGATATGCCGGAACAGGAATTATTCATTTTACTTGAACGCGTTAAAGCGATGAAAGAAGAAGACGTAGAAGAGTTAAAGAACAAAATCGATAAATACGAGCAGAAACGCCGGGCGGAAGAGGCACTGTATCAATCCATGTCCCCGATCCGGCGCTTGTTTACAGGGCGGCCAGCCAGCCATCATCAGGCAGTTGAGTATATGGTCCATGTCAAAGAACGGTTCAAGAAGATCGACGCGATAAAGCGCAGTATTCGGGAACTGGATCAGGTGCTTGATAGGCTGCGTTTACCGATAAGGGATTCGAACGAGGTATTTCTGTCTCCTGAGCTGATCCGGGAAATCAGACTGCTTCAGGAAATGGAGGCTTCACAGGAATGAATTTTACGCTTGAATCTTTAGGTACGGGAATGGATACCGTATGGGTCGTTCTCAGCGCCGCTATGATTCTGTTGATGGAGGGCGGGTTCGCCCTGCTTGAGGCAGGATTTGTACGTTACAAGAACAGCGTCAACATTATTATGAAGGTGTTCGCCGATATCACGATCGGCACGTTGGTTTTTTATGTATTCGGATTTGCGCTCATGTACGGAAAGGACGCCGGAGGGATCATCGGGACGAGCGGATTTGTCCTTGGGGGCGATTTATCCCACCTCCAGCTGCCAGTGTCGCTGGATACGTATTGGCTGTTCCAGGCGGCCTTCACCATCGCCGTCATCTCGATCGTATCGGGTGCTGTGGCCGAGCGGATCAATTTTAGAGCCTATTTGCTGTACATCGTCCTGATGACTGGTCTGATCTATCCGATCGGCGGCCACTGGGCCTGGGGCGGCGGATGGCTGACGAAGCTCGGCATGCAGGATTTTGCCGGCTCTGCCGTCATTCACGCGCTCGGCGGCTTCTCGGCCCTGGCGGCTGCGCTGATTGTGGGTCCCCGGAAAGGCAAATTCAATAAAGCGGGCGCCAGCACGATCGCCCTGCCCAGCAACCTGCCTCTCGCTTCGGTAGGGGCTTTCCTTCTCTGGTTCGGCTGGTTTGGCTTCAATGCGGGCAGCACGCTCAGTGCAACCGATGTCCGCATCGGACATATTGCGCTGACAACGATGCTGTCTGCCGCTTCCGGCGGCGCGGTCACACTGGTGTATACGCTGTTCCGCTACCAGCGCTCCGACGCGCCATCCGTGATTAACGGCTCCTTGGCAGGTCTGGTCGGAATTACGGCCGGATGCGCTTTTGTCAGCGACAGCGCCGCCATCCTGATCGGTGCAATCTCGGGACTGCTTATGATGGCGGCAACGAGCTGGCTGGAGGGACGCCGGATTGACGATCCCGTCGGCGCCTTCCCGGTCCACGCCGTATCCGGTGCGTGGGGAACCCTTGCCGTTGGTCTGTTCGCGACAGACGGGGGCCTCTTTTACAGCGGCAGCTGGCATTTGCTTGGCGTTCAGGCGCTAGGACTGGCTGCGCTGGCGGCATGGGGATTTGTCCTTACTTGGGTCGGCCTTAAGCTGATTGGTCTCCTCGTCCCTGTTCGTTCCAGCGAGGAGGAAGAGGAAATCGGCCTCGACATCAGTTATCACGGCATTATGGCAGCGGACCGGTCCCACGAGTTTATCGATCATGAAGTCCGCTATTCAATGAGCGAAGAACATCGGAATGTATAGCTGTTTTGTAATGTTCAAAAGGAACACTTCGAATCACCCTCGAAGTGTTCCTTTTTATTTTGCAGCATTTATTTAGATTCCGGAATGGCGTCTAAGCACCGCACCGCCATATTCCAAGTTAGCAATCAGTAAGAAACGGAAGGTGATCCGCTGTGTTACGCTGATCTGGAAGAGTTAACAATCCACAGGGAAAGGAAGTATTCAAGATGGGCGTATTGAAACCTTTTATTTACTCGGAAGATGCAAGAGGTCAGGCGGATTTCTATATCCGTTCGCTTGGCGGCAATCTGGAATCCGTTATCACTCATGGGGAGTCGATGGGAGTACAGAATGACTTGCAGGATAAAGTGATTCATATGTGCTTATCGGTAGCCGGAGGCAACTATATTTTTATGTCGGACTCAATGGAATCGAATCTTCAAGGCAACAATATGTCGCTGAATATCGACTACCCTTCGTCAGAGGAAGCCCGTGGGGCATTCTCGAAGCTTGCCGATGGAGGTCATGTCATTTATCCGTTTGAACAGCAGCCGTTCGGGTTGTACCTGGGCGAACTTACGGACCGGTTTGGTGTCCGATGGATGATTACTGCACCGTCCGTATCTACCCAATCCTAAGCGTTCCACAATTCAATAGGCCGTATCCGGAACCCCCAGCTTGAACCTATAGGTTTAAGCAGGGGTTATTTTGTTTGTTTCGGCAAATTCCCGTTGGTGGGTGTTTCTGTTATTTCAATGAGCGGAGCTCTTTATCGGGCTGTAGAGTAATGCCTGTAATGTGAAGGAGTCAGGCCGACAATCTGTTTGAATTTCCGGTGGAAATGAGGCATACTGTCAAACCCGCAGGCCGGGGCGATGCTGCTGATGCTGTCGTCGGTGTGAAGCAGCAGCTCTTTGGCCCGGATTACCCGTTTGACGTTGATGTAATCCGTTACGCTCATCCCGGTCAACTGTTTGAACACACGGCTGAAATGGGCGGAGCTAACGGAAGCGAGCCGGCTTAAAGAGCTTAGGCTGATCTGCTCGCAGTAATGCCCGTCGATATACAGCAAGCTCTGCCGCATCCAGTTCGGACCAACGAACGGGCTGCGGGAGCCGCTGCTCCCGGCACTTTGTTCCCGGTGGATCAGCAGCAATAGGTACTGAACGTACAGCGCAATCGAGTGGCGGTAGCCCGGGGGTTGCCCCGTGAGCTCGGACTGAATGGCGGCCAGCTTGTCTTCGAGCTGCGACTCCAGCGCAGCGGGGCATTCCAGCTTATAAGCATGGTTCAAACTGCAGCTGTCAAAGCACTGTAAGTAAGAAAAGGATTCTCCCAAAGAAGATTGCCGGACGAGTTCGGGACTAAAAAACACGGCAGTGGACGTAACCGGATCGTCTTTGTCCGGGAACGCCTGGTGGATCGTGCTGCCGGGGATGATGAACAGATCCCCGCGGCGCATTTCGTAAATCGTCCGGTCGATAAAAAAGGAACCCTTGCCTGAGTGGACATACACCAGCTCATGCCAATCGTGAAGGTGATGCGGCAGTTCCAACTGCGCCGTCTTTCGGTCGCGGTAATTGAATGAGAAAGGAAATTCCGGCTGCGCGTCAAATTGTTTGCGAATGGGATTCATAGCGTTGCCCCTTGAGCTTATTGGGAACCATCAGCCGAATCGTCACCTTCCGTAAACGATTCATAACAGAAGAGGAGGGTCAGCAAATGGGTTCGTTGTCTTGAAGATATCAAAATCGGATATGATTGTGCAAGATTTCGTTCTTTTAGAACCGATCCATAGTTGTTATATTGAGAAAAGAACATCGGTGTACAAGAATGGAGGGAATTGCAATGCGAATAGACGCTCACCAGCATTACTGGAGTATCGCCCGGGACGACTACGGCTGGATTACGCCGTCCATTCCTGTCCTGTACAGGGATTATCAGCCGTCGGATCTGCTTCCGCATCTGGCAGAACATCATCTCGACGGAACGATCCTCGTGCAAGCTGCACCAACGTATGAAGAAACCGATTATATTCTTGAACTCGCGGCACACGATGATCGGGTTCTGGGCGTGGTCGGATATATGGATCTCGCGGATGATGATCACAAGGACCATTTTGAGCGCTTCGCGCAGCATCCCAAATTCGTCGGCTTCCGCCTCATGATCCAGGATATGGAGGATGCAGATGCGATCCTGGAACCTTCATACGCAGCTTCGCTCAAACACTATGCGAGCCTTGGCGTTCCGGTCGACCTGCTCGTCCGGTCCGATCAATTGGATACGCTGGTCCGGCTGATCGAGCAAATTCCGGATCTGCATGCGGTGATCGACCATCTGGCGAAACCGCGCATCGCAGCAGGGGAAATGGAGCCTTGGGCCGGATCCATGAAAAGGCTGGCGTCTCACCCGAACCTGTACTGCAAGCTGTCCGGCATGGTGACCGAGGCGGACCATGACGGCTGGAAGCCAGATCAGCTTACGGCTTATGTCCGTCATGTTCTGGACTGTTTTGGCGCAGACCGGGTGATGTTCGGCAGCGACTGGCCGGTATGCCTGATGGCTTCGAGCTACGACGGTGTCGTGGATGCTCTTTTGAAGGCGCTTCCACCTACTTGGGGGGCAGATGAGAGTTTGAAATTGTTCGGAGGCAACGCCGCAGCATTTTACCGACTGGAGAATAAGACAAGATGACACGCATCGCTGCGGGGAAACGACTGAATAGAAGGGTTGGGTGAAACCGAAATGAAATACCGGAAATTAGGAAAAACGGGTCTGGAAGTATCGTCGCTCAGTTTTGGCGCCTCCTCGTTAGGCTCCGTATTCCGCGACACGGATGAGCAGGAGAGCGTACGAACCGTCCACGAGGCGATTGACAGCGGGATCAATTACATTGACGTCTCGCCTTATTACGGATTGACCAAGGCCGAAACGGTACTCGGCAAGGCGCTTAAGGACATTCCGCGCGACCGGTACCTGCTGTCAACCAAGGCCGGACGATACGGGGAGCACGAATTCGATTTTTCCCATAACCGGATTGTGACGAGTTTGGATGAAAGCCTGAAGCGTCTGAACGTGGATGAAGTGGATATTCTGTTCCTCCATGATATCGAGTTCGTCCCGGCGCAAATCATCCTGGAGGAAGCCATACCTGCGCTTGAAAAGCTCAAGCAGGCGGGCAAAATCCGGTTTGCTGGCATTTGCGGACTGCCGCTAGCGCTGTTTGAAACGCTGCTGCCGCAAATCGATGTCGATGCAATTATTTCCTACTGCCATTATTCGCTGAATGACACCAGCCTGCTGGACTTGCTGCCGCTTCTTGAGGAGAGGAATACGGGACTCGTCAACGCCTCCCCTATCTCCATGGGACTGCTGAGCACCCGGGGAACGCCTGCCTGGCATCCGGCCGATCCGCAAATCAAGGAGGCTTGTTTGAAGGCGGCACAGTTCTGCGCGGACCAAGGGGAGGATATCGCGAAGCTCGCGATGCAGTTTTCCACCTCCAATGAGCGCATTCCCACCACGCTGGTCAGCACAGCCAATCCGGAAAATATCCGCAGGAATGCTTCCTGGGTGGAGGAGCCGGTGGATGAACGTCTGCTAAGCGAAGTGCTCGCCATTTTGGAACCCGTGCATAACCGGACCTGGACCAGTGGAAGGCCCGAATATAACACGAAAATAGGGGAGGCGTGAGATGAAAGGCATCATATGTTCAGCCGTCGGCCGATTTGACATGGCGCTGGATCTGCCGGAGCCCGTGATGGAGCCGGGGCAAGCTGTGGTTGAGATCAAGCGGGTCGGGATTTGCGGAACCGATCTGCACGCATTCCGCGGCAACCAGCCGTTTTTTTCGTATCCGAGAATCCTTGGCCATGAGCTGGCAGGTATCATTAAGGAAATTGGCCCTAACCATGATGGGCTTGAAGCCGGCGATCAGGTGAGCATCATCCCTTATTTGCACTGCGGGACATGCATTGCCTGCCGAAGCGGGAAGACCAACTGCTGTACGGATATGCAGGTCCTTGGCGTTCATACGGACGGCGGCATGCGTGAGCGGATTGCCGTTCCGGTGACCCACTTGATTCGCACGAACGGGTTGACGCTGGACCAGACCGCGGTCATTGAACCGCTGGCCATAGGTGCCCATGCCGTGCGAAGATCGGGGCTGGCGGCCGGCGAGACGGCGCTCGTCATCGGGGGCGGGCCGATTGGGCTCGGGGTCATGGCCTTTGCAAAGGCCAGCGGTGCCCATGTGCTCGCGATGGATGTGAATGACGAACGCCTGGCTTTCTGCAAGCAATGGATTGAGGCGGATGCGCTGGTGAACGCATTGCAGAATCCCGATGAACAAATTGCGGCGGCCTGCGGCGGGGAGCTGCCTTCGGTCGTGTTTGACGCTACGGGAAACGCACAGTCGATGACTGACGCGTTCCGCTATACCGCCCATGGCGGAAGATTGGTCTATGTCGGATTGGTCAAAGCGGATATCTGGTTCCACGATCCGGAATTCCATAAACGGGAGCTGACGCTGCTGGCCAGCCGCAACGCAACACGCGAAGATTTCATGCACGTGCTGCATACGATCCGGTCCGGCGGGATCGACGTCACTCCATACGTCACACACCGGGCCGCATTTGACGAAATGATTGAACAATTTAACCATTGGCTGGACCCGGCTGCCAAGGTCATCAAAGCGATGGTAGATATGTAGGCTCATAGCTGGATGAAGCACTAAAGAGAACGGCCGTCTTCAAAGACGGTCGTTTTTCTCAACTTAGCGGTGATTGGCAGGAACAAGCCGCAGGCGGCTGACTCATTCGATATCCATGAAAGGTCAGGTGGTTCCATGAAACAGGTGTGGCTGAACATTTCGCCGGTATTTCGCAGATTCCTTATGTCTTATCTGATCGTGCTGATGATCCCGCTGATTGCAGGATATGTGTCTTACCGGACGTCGATCGATGTAGCGGAGCAAAGTTCCCTGAAGACCAGCATCATGACGCTGCAGCAGAGCAAGGATCTGATGGAGCGCAGGCTCGCGGAAGTACAGGGCTTTACCAAACAGCTCGCCATAAATCAGGATTTAGCCAGGCTCATGACTGCGCGTTCGGACGAGCAGAATTACGACGTATACGGTCTGTGGAAAATGATGCGGGATATCGCAAGTTACAGTCAGACCAACGACTTCCTTTCGAATTTTTACATCTACCTCCGCAACAGCCATCTGGTGCTTACGCCAAGCACGGTCTATTACCGGCCGGAGCTGTTTTACGAATCGAACCATTATGAAGGCATGACCTTCGAGACTTGGAAAAAGAACTTTCTCGAGAAGAGCAACCTCAGCATGGTCGTTCCCCAGCACGATTACGTGACAAAGACACATCAGCAAACGGTGGTTACCTTCGTGCAAGCCCTGCCCCTGAACAGCTTCGATACACCTCTCGCTTCCGTCGTGGTCCTGATCGATACGAAGAAAATGTCCACATACCTATCAGGGATAACCGATCAATATGGAGGTTGGGCATTCGTCAGGAACCATGATGGGGAAACCGTCCTGTCTGAGGGGATCACTGGCAGCGACATAGCCAAAATCCGAAATATTCCTTCAGGTAAACCCGGCGATATCAGCCGTGCGGCGGATGACATGCTGCTCATTTCCATCCGGGATGAATTAAGCGGCTGGGTCTACACGGCCGGCGTCCCGAAATCCGCCCTCATGATCAACGCGAACCGAATCAAGAACATCACCGGAATACTTACCGCGATTTCGTTGATTTCCGGACTTGTCATCGGACTTGTGCTGGCATACCGGAGCAGCGCTCCGATCAACAATCTGATAATTTCACTCAAGAAACAGCTTGGATTGGAACTCAGTACAGGTATCCAAGATTACGATTTTATTACGGGAAACATTTCAAGCTTGATTACGAGCAACAGACAGCTGGAACAAGAGCTCCACAACCAGGTGCCGTTGATCCGCGACGCTTTCATCAAACGGCTGTTGGTCGGAGAATTTTACAACGGTGAAGAACTGGCCGCTGCTTCCGCACAAGCGGGTGTGAACATAAAGGGTGAAGCAGGTTACGCTGGCCTGGCTAAAATCAACACCTATGGCGGTTCAGACAGCCGCGAATCGCTTGCGGAGTCCAGTGTGGCACGTTACATTGTGCGTCAGTCCCTAGTCGAGGCCGAGCCCGATATGCTGGTAACGGATTGGGGGCAGGACAAGCTGGCCTTTTTGCTGCTGCGCACAAGCAAGCTGGCCCCGGATGAGGCTTTGGTGATACAAAGGCTGCAGGATCTGGCGGGCACGCTGTTCAGCCATTATCACATGCCCGTCCAGTTCGGAATGGGGAGGCCCTTCGAGGCGCTGGCGGATGTCGGGCGTTCGTTCGGCGAAGCGGCGGAGGCTCTGGACTATGCGGCATTCACCGATGAGGGAGGCGTCATTCGGTATGAGGATTCAAGCAGGGACGCGTCGCTATTTTATTATCCGATCGAAACGGAAACGCGGCTGCTGAACACGATCAAATCAGGAGATGGCAGGGAAGCGATGCGGATCCTCGAACATATTGCCGTACGGAATTTTCAGGAGAGGGAGCTGTCCCGTGAAATGACAGAGCAGCTGATCGGCGAACTCAAGGGAACGCTGCTCAAGCTGCTGGATCAAAAGGCGGGAGATGATCCCGAGTTCACAGAGAACCTCCAGTGCCGGATCGCTCAAATCCAGCCGTTCGAAGGGACCGATAGGCTGCTCGGACAAATAGGCGAAATGATCGGTCTTTATTGTTCGATGATTGAGGAGAAAAAGAACGCCCTGCATCATCAGACGGTACAGCAAGTGAAGCACTTTCTTGCGTCTGCGTACGGGGACGCGGACTTGACGCTGTACCACATCGCGAAGCAGGTTGGAAGGCCGGAAAAGTATGTCTCCACGGTATTCAAGGAAAGCGAGGGGGAGCCTTGGTTCGATTACCTGGAACGGCTGCGCATCGATAAAGCGTCCGAGCTGCTGCTGAACCGGGCTTTGAAAATCGACGATATTGCCGAAAGGGTCGGCTATAACAGCGCACATTCATTCCGGCGGGCATTCAAGCGAGCCCGGGGGATCTCCCCGAGCATGTTCCGGGAGGCGGCCGAATTAGGGGACTCGCATTGATTCAGTACTGATAGAATGCGCTTTCATCGCAAAATGTACGCTTGATCGCGGATTGTACGGTCGGGTTGTGGATGCATCCGCTGCAATTGTACCTTTACGGTCGTGGCGCGGAGATTTTACCATGAACTCTGTAAGCGCTACCATTACAAACGGCTCCGGAGTCGTAACGTGAAGGGGGAATATGCTTGTGAAGGCTGTATCGGTTCAGCCGCAGACGGAGACCCGGGAGAGGAGCACTTCCAAAAATTATTGGAAGGAAGCCAAGAAAAGTCTGAGGAAGCACTGGCAGCTGTATTTACTGGTGATACCGCCGGTCCTGTTCTTTATTCTTTTCAAATACCTCCCGATGGCGAACGCGGTGCTTGCATTCAAGAATTACCAGGTGACCAAGGGAATATGGGGAAGCCCCTGGGTGGGGACGAAGTACTTCGACATGCTGTTTAACAATCCGCAATTCTGGACGCTGATCAAGAACACGTTGTTTCTGTCTCTGTATCAGCTGGCAGCCACTTTTCCGATCCCGATCATTCTGGCCCTGCTGCTCAATGAGGTGCGAAGCCTCCGTTTCAAAAAAGCGGTACAGCTGATTACGTATGCGCCGTTTTTTATATCGACCGTCGTTATGGTCTCCATTATTATGATCTTTCTGGCTCCGCGGCTCGGTCTGCTGAACGTGATTCTAAATGCAATGGGCATGGAATCCACGAATTTTCTCGGCGACCCGACCAAGTTCAGATCCGTTTACGTATGGTCGGAAGTGTGGCAAACCACCGGATACTCCTGTGTCATTTATTTGGCGGCATTGGCTGGCGTGGACCCGTCGCTCTATGAAGCGGCAAAAGTAGACGGGGCTTCCAGGCTGCAAAAAATCATCCATGTGGACATTCCGGGCATTCTGCCGGCCGCCGTCATCATCCTGATCCTAAGCGTCGGCAATATCATGTCGCTGGGCTTTGAGAAAGTATATCTCATGCAGAACCCGTTAAACCTGCAATCTTCAGAGATCATTTCCACGTATGTGTACAAAATCGGTTTGCTGAACGCCAATTACAGCTTTGCCACAGCCGTGGGCTTGTTCAATTCGGTGATTAACCTGATTCTGCTCGTGGCGGTTAATGCCGTCTCGCGGCGGATATCCGAGAACAGCCTGTGGTAATTCAAAATGAACAAGGGAGGAGAGGCCATGGCTGTTATACAGACGACCGGTTCCATATCGCCAAGGAGGAAAATTCGCGAATCGGCAGGAGACCGCGTGTTCCTCGGTATCACCTACATCCTGCTCAGTTTGATCCTTGTTGCCGTACTTTACCCGCTCATTTATATTGTCAGCTCATCGATCAGCAGCCCGCAGGCGGTTGCATCCGGCAAAGTTTGGCTGTGGCCGGTTGATATCTCTTTTGCCGGATATAAAACGGTCTTCAGCAACGACCAGATTCTGGTCGGCTACGGAAACTCGCTGTTCTATACCTGCTGCGGGGCCTTGATCAGCGTCATCCTGACGGTGGCGATCGCTTATCCGTTATCGAAAAAGACGTTTTTTGGGCGCAATGTGCTTATGATGTTCATCACGTTCACCTTTCTGTTTTCCGGGGGCCTGATTCCGACGTATCTCGTCGTCAAGGGCCTGCATCTGATCGATACAAGGTGGGCGCTGCTCCTGCCGAATGCGATCTTCGTATTTCAGGTCATTATTGCCCGCACCTTTTTTAAAGCGTCCATTCCGGAAGAGCTGAACGATGCCGCCGAAATCGACGGCTGCAGCGACATCCGCTTTTTACTCAGTGTCGTCATTCCGCTGTCCAAGCCGATCCTGGCCGTGTTGACGCTGGTGTATGCGGTTGCGCAGTGGAACGCCTTTTTCGATGCGCTGATCTATCTGAAGTCGCAGCATTTGTATCCGCTCCAGCTAACGCTGCGCAGCATTCTGATTCAAAATTTCTCCGGCGGCAATATGGACGCAAGCGAGCAGGTCAAGCGGCAGGAGCTTGCCTATTTGATGAAATATTCTCTCATCGTGGTCGCAAGCCTGCCTGTGCTGATCCTGTATCCCTTTATCCAACGGTATTTCGTTCAAGGGATGCTGATCGGTTCGATTAAGGGCTAAACCGCATAACAGTGGATGACTTAGCAGGGGAGCTTTTCAATTTTTGATGGAAAAAGGGGCGTGTCGTGTTCATGAAGAAACGTGTTTACCGAGGCTGGTTCAGCTTGATTGCACTGGTGCTTGTCCTGGCAGGCTGTTCCGGGGGGGCATCACCGAATGATTCGGGAGCGGAGGGCGGATCTGCGGGTACAGGCGGGGAAACCGGAACCGTTCCGATCAGCGTATTCGTCAATACCGACGGCAATATCGACTATAAAACAAACCAGTTCACCAAAGTGCTGGAGAAAAAAGCAAACGTCAAGCTGCAGTTTACCGAGGTACCTTATGACGGCGCAGCGGAGAAACGCCAAATTTCCCTCGCCAGCGGCGACTACCCGGATTTATACATGCTGATCCCGTGGGTCGACAAGTTCTCCCAATCGGATCTGGTGAAGTTCGGACAGCAGGGCGTGATCGTTCCACTGAACGATTTGATCGATCAATATGCTCCCAATATCAAGAAGGCGCTGGACGACCACCCGGATTACAAAGCGATGTCCATCGCTCCGGACGGCAACATCTACGGACTGACCATGCTGAACGAATGTTTTCACTGCTCTTACCCAAACAAAATGTGGGTGAACACCAGCTGGTTGAAGAAGCTCAATTTGGAGGTCCCTAAAACGACGGAAGATTTCAAGAAGATGCTGGAAGCCTTCAAGACCAAGGATCCAAACGGCAACGGCAAAGCCGACGAGGTTCCTCTGAGCGGTTCCATCGAAAATTTTGGCGTGCACATTCTACCTTTTCTAATGAACGGCTTTATCTATGATGACGATAAATACTATCTGACGGTGAATGGCGATAAAGTAGACATCGCGGCCAACAAGCCGGAATGGAAGGAAGGACTTGCCTATGCCAGGTCGCTGTATGCCGAAGGCTTGATTGACCCGGGGGCATTCACACAGAACGCCGACGCATTCAAGCTGATCGGCAACAATACCGCAACCGAGCTTCTGGGTGCAGGAGCATCGATGCATCCGGCGATATTCACGGATACCGGGGAGGGCAACAAGTACAGCTCCCATTACGACGCCATTCCTCCGCTGCAGGGGCCCCATGCCGCATATGCCACGTTCAATTACCCGGTCGAGCCGGGCGCTACCTTCGTCTTGACCAACAAGGCAAGCAAAGAAGTACAAATCGCTGCTATCAAAATGCTGGACTACATTTATACCGAAGAGGGACAGCTGCTGGGCAACTATGGCGAGGAGGGCAAGGATTGGGTGAAGCCGAAAGAAGGAGACGTGCCATTGAACGAAAAGGCGAGACCGATTTTCAAAACGCTGGAGCAGCCGGCGGGCTCCGAGCCGCGAAACAGTGCGTGGGGAGCAACCGCCCAATACGACCATACCCGGGAGTTCCGCGATGGCTGGATTCAGGAAACCGATATTTATAAAAATTCGGGTTATGAGCGCAGATTGCAGGAAGCGACCTACCTGTACGAGAATAAACAACCTAAGGAGGTCTATCCCAATTGGTCGGTCTGGATCGATCCTGCGGCTGCCGACGAGCAAAGCATGCTTCAGCAAAATATTAAGGACTACGTGGATCAAAATGCCCTGCAGTTTGTGACCGGCGCCAAAAACCTGGACAAAGACTGGGATGCCTACGTCAAAGGGCTGGACGCATTAAATTTGAAGCGGTATTTGGAAATCATGCAGCAGGCTTATGACACGACCAAAAAAGCAGAATAATGCGAACTTTTTTATTGAACCGGAGGGGAAGCATGAAACTTCAATATGACAAACCTGCTACAGTATGGACGGAAGCGCTTCCGATCGGCAACGGCCGGATTGGTGCCATGGTGTTCGGAGGCGTGGCCGAAGAGCGGATCCAGCTGAACGAAGACACGCTGTGGTCGGGATATCCGCGGGACACGAATAATCCGGAGGCGTTGGAGGTATTGCCCCGGGTGCGCGAGCTGATCCGCAGCGGGCAATACGAGGAAGCCGACCGCGCGGCGAAAGGGATGATGGGTGCCTACAGCCAGTCCTATCTCCCGCTCGGAGATCTGCATATCGAGTTGGAGCAGGAGGGAGAAGCTTCGTTTACGGGCTACAAAAGAGAGCTGGATCTCGCTGAGGGCATTACCCGTGTTGAATACACGGCTCGCGGCGTGGTGTATACCAGGGAGATGTTTGTATCCCATCCGGACCAGGTGCTGGTCGTCCGTCTGACTTCCAGTGAGGCAGGGAAGCTGAATTTTCGGGCAGCGCTGAGCAGCCCGCTGCGCAGCGTGACGGAGGCGGAGAGCGGCGCCCTGGTCCTCCGGGGGACCGCACCGGAACAAGTGTGGCCCAATTACTACCGCAGCAATGATCCCATTATCTATGGTGATCCGGATACGACGGAAGCGGTGCGTTTTCAAGGACGCCTGGCAGCTGTAACCGAGGGCGGCAGCGCAGCGGTCAGCGAATCCGGCATCCGCGTTCAAGGCGCAACGGCGGTAACCCTTTATTTCAGCGCCGCGACGAGTTTTAGCGGCTTTGATAAACTGCCCGGAAGCCAAGGCAAAGATGAGAAACGGGCCGCCAAGGACGATTTGGACAGAGCCGTTCAAGGCAATTATGAGGGCCAGCGCCAGACGCATATTGCCGATCACCGCTCGTTGTTCGACCGGGTCCAGTTGTCCCTTGGGGTAAGCAAGGCAGGAGAAGAACTATCGACAGAGGACCGGATTGTCCGCTATGGCGCCGACGACCCGGGGCTGGTGGAACTGCTGTTCCATTATGGCCGATATCTGATGATCGCAAGTTCGAGGCCTGGAACACAGCCAGCGAATCTGCAGGGAATTTGGAACCAGGAGATGCGTCCGCCTTGGAGCAGCAACTGGACGCTGAATATCAATGCAGAAATGAATTACTGGCCGGCCGAAACGGCGAATCTGTCCGAGCTGCATGAGCCGCTGCTTCGCTTTATCGGCGACTTGGCCCGGAACGGCGGGACAACGGCCCGGACTCACTATGGCGCCCGTGGCTGGACCGCCCACCACAATTCGGACATTTGGGCGATGTCCAATCCTGTGGGCGATTACGGGCATGGCGATCCGGTATGGTGCATGTGGCCGATGGGCGGTGTCTGGCTGTGCCAGCACTTATGGGAGCATTTTGCATTCAGCCGCGATAAGAAGTATTTGCGGGAACATGCCTACCCGGTGATGAAGGAAGCGGCTATGTTCTGCCTGGATTGGCTGCATGACGACGGCAGCGGCCGCCTGATCACTTCGCCGTCAACCTCGCCGGAGCATAAATTCAGAACGCCGGCGGGCGGTCTGGCTGCGGTCAGCGAAGCATCGACGATGGATCTGATGCTGATCTGGGACCTGCTCACCAACTTAATTGAAGCGTCCGAGACGCTGGGGGAAGACGAAGCGCTGCGGCAGGAGTGGCTTGAGGCCAGGGAGCGTCTCCTGCCGCTGCAGGTCGGAAAGTACGGACAGCTTCAGGAATGGTCCAAGGATTTCGAAGACGAGGATGTCCACCACCGTCACGCGTCCCATATGTTCGGCGTGTATCCGGGCCGGCAGCTCACCAAGCGGCAGTCGCCGGATTTATTCGAGGCCGCCCGGCGTTCCCTGGAACGGCGGGGCGACGACGGAACAGGTTGGAGTCTCGGCTGGAAAGTCGCCCTATGGGCCCGGTTCGGCGAAGGCGACCGTTCGCTTGCTTTGCTCTCCAACCTGCTGCGCCTCGTCCGCGAAGATGAACCGGATAATTATCACCATGGCGGGGTGTACGCGAATTTGTTCGACGCCCATCCGCCGTTCCAAATTGACGGCAATTTTGCGGCGACGGCCGGCATTGCAGAAATGCTGCTTCAGTCGCATCAGGGATATTTGGAATTCCTTCCGGCTCTGCCTGCTTCATGGCCGAACGGATTTGTGAAGGGCCTTCGCGCGCGCGGAGGGTTTGCGGTCAGCCTGGATTGGAAAGATGGAAGGCTTGCGGAAGCTGAGATTGTCTCCCATGCCGGATCAACCCTGTCAATTTATTCGCTGAATCCGCTGACGATCTTGGCGGATGAAAACAGCATTCCTGTTCAACAGACTGGAGAGAACTTGTACTCATTCCCTACGACTGCGGGTATGACGTACCGCATATTGCTTGAGCCATCCGTTCAACAAGGAAGGCTCTGATTGTTGAAGCCCTGCCGAAGGTTCGGCAGGGCTTTTTTATTTGAAATGGCGATAGTCAAGCTCGATCACCTTCGTTAGAACGAGAACGCCTGGAGAGCCAGTCGGCTTCATTCCCTGCGCCGAAAACCGGCGCGGTAGCTGCGGGCAGACATCCTCGTGACCGACTTGAATACTTTTTCAAAATGCGAAAAGTTCTCGAACCCCACGTCCTCCGACACCCGAATGATGCGTTCGTCTGTTTCGCGCAGCAGACGCTTGGCCTCCTTGATCCGGGTAATGCCGATATATTCGATCAGACCAAAACCGGTATACTTCTTGAACGACCGGCTCAGATGGCTGGGGCTCAAGTAGAACTGTTCACTCAGGCCGCTCAGCGTCAGGGGCTCCCGGTAATGCTCCGAGATGTAGCTGGCGATGGCGTTCATGCGGGCTGCGGCGGGAGAGACCGAGTCTTCGGGGACCCCTTGCTTGTACGCTGCGGACTGCCTGGCCGCAAACAGCAATGCCTGTCCCGCAGCATGCCGGACGGCCATCCGGTATCCGGGTGCCTCGTCCTGAATCTCCCGCAGCATTTCATAGAGCAGCTGCTCGATCCGAAGCTTGTCCTGATCCGGTAAATGCACCACGCGGTGGGGACCGTGGAACGGAGCAAGCAGCAGCTCGGCCTCATCCGGGTGGAGCGGCTCGAAATACGATTCGTTGACATAAATGACGATGCGTTCATGGTTCGGCACACCGGTGTCCGAGGTTTTATGCACTTCATTACCCGGGATGAACACCAAATCTCCGGACCGGACCCGATATACCCGGTCTTTAATGAAGTAAAAGCGTTCGCCGCCAAACAAATAATACAGCTCATAATGTTTGTGCATATGATCCTCCGACATGGAGAAGTGTCCTTTGCGGCGGTTATATTCCACAGAAAAGGGATCGGACGCGTTTCCGTACCGCAGCTCCTGGTGTAAAGCCATAATCGATCCTCCACAAGCGCAATAAATGCGGGGTTTTCATCATTCTAGCATAAAATGCGGGGACAATTTGCGGATTTTGCAGTAATCTGCAAATAAACAGATTCATAGAAGGAGAGGGAATGATATGGCCAAAAAAACTTATGTGCAGGTCGGAGCAGGCGGAAGAGCGGAATTCTTTTACGGTGCGATTGCCCAGCGTTTCCGGGAGTCGGCGGAGCTGCTCGCTTTTTGCGACGTGAACCAGACTCGCATGGATTATGCCAACAAGCTGTTGACGGAGAAGTACGATTATCACGCGGTACGAACGTATAAAACCGAAGCTTTTGACGAGATGATCCGGACCGAGAAGCCGGACTTCGTCATCGTAACCAGTGTGGACCGTACGCATCACCGCTATATTATCCGGGCGATGGAGCTCGGCTGCGACGTGATCACGGAAAAGCCAATGACGGTCGACGCGGCCAAATGCCAAGACATTCTCGACGCGGTAGAGAGAACGGGACGAAACGTTCGGGTCACCTTCAACTACCGTTATGCGCCTCATCATACGAAAGCCCGGGAGCTGATTGCAGACGGAACCATCGGGGATGTGACGTCGGTTCACTTCGAGTGGCTGCTTAATACGCAGCATGGCGCGGATTACTTCCGCAGATGGCATCGGGACAAGCGCAACAGCGGCGGACTGCTCGTACATAAGTCGACCCACCACTTCGACCTGGTTAATTTCTGGATCGGATCCGAGCCGGAAACCGTCTATGCGATGGGAAACCTGCTGTTTTACGGACGGGAAAATGCCGAGAAGCGCGGAGTCACCAAGTTTTACGACCGGGCTACAGGCCATCCGAACGCCAAGGACGATCCGTTTGCACTGTCACTGGACAGCAACGCGCACCTGAAAGCGATGTACCTCGACGCGGAGTGGGAGGACGGCTATCGCAGGGATCAAAGCGTATTTGGCGACGGGATTTCGATCGAGGATACGATGAGCGTTATGGTCCGGTACAAAAATAAAGCACAGCTAACCTATTCGCTGAATGCTTACATGCCGTGGGAGGGATACCGGATCGCCTTCAACGGCACCAAGGGCCGGATCGAAATGACGGTAATCGAGCAATCCTATGTCAATTCCGGCGGAGACAAAGCGCTGGAAGGAGCGGTCAAGGGCGTCAATATCCTGGTATTCCCCATGTTCGGCGAGCCGTACAAGGCGGACTTCGAGGAAGGGGCCGGCGGGCATGGCGGCGGCGATCCTGTGCTGCTGAACGACATTTTCGGTGTGCCTGTGGAAGATAAATTCCACCGGGCGGCAAACCATATCGACGGCGCACGTTCGATCTTGACGGGTATTGCCGCCAATCAATCGATCTCCACCGGACTTCCGGTGAAAGTCGACGATCTGGTAAGGTTTTACGGGGCAAAGTAGCATGGTCCACGAATAAGAGTCGAGGCCACCTGAGCGGCAGCCATGGTGGCTTTTGGCTTCCCGATGCGGTAAGAGTTACAAAGACACTGACCGGTAAAGATCAGTGTCTTTGTCATTTTCGCCGATGGGCCGGGGACCTACTGCTGCCGGAAATGGAGTGCTGGAAAGGCATGGCACACAGAGTTAAACCTGATTTGGTATGATGTGTTCAGCAGTATCGCGAAAGCGCTGTCAAATTAACGGGAGGAAGGTTCGTCATGTTCTACTCGCTCAGAAGCAGACTGATCTTATTTTTCGTGTTGTTGTTCGTTTTGTCGTTCGGTGCATTGTCTTTTCTCATTTTTAACGAATCACGAACAATTATCCGTTCCTATATTGAATCGTCCGCGCTGGAGAAAATGAATGAATACGGTTCCTACATCGACATGGTGCAGACGCAAATTTACGACTTGGCTTCCCTGGTCTTTAACAGCGACCAGACTGATACATGGGATAACATAGCATCGGACACATCGGCAACGGAAGGGGAGAAGATGCTTGCCCATATCCAGATGAGCAAGTTTCTGACGCAGACGACCAACAGTTATACCAGCATCTCATCGGTCGCGCTGTACCGCAGGGAAGGCGTGTGGGTCAGCATGGACAACCAGGTCATCAAGGAAAGCTCCTTTCTGGATCAGTCCTGGTACAAGCAGTTTCGGGACGAGACGGTCCGCTGGGTGCCGGCGCATACCGATGATGTGGAATTGAAGATCCGCCGCAGCGACCATCCGGTCGTCAGCATGCTGATGCCGATCGGGGCATTTGAACCGAAGCAGGCGAAAACGGTTCTGAAGGTCAACGTGAGCGCCGATTATTTTCTGGAGCCGCTGAGCAGGATCCATTTGGGCGAGAGCGGGACGATGTATTTAATCGATCAGCACGGCAGCCCGCTCCTGACCCAAGCGGATTATGAAACGAGCGCCAATCTTGCCAAGAACGAGGTCGTCAGGGCACAGGCAGGGCGAAGCAAGCAGGGCGTCGTCTATTTCCGGAACAGCCAAGGTGATGCGCAAATCCTCGTTTATAAAAAGCTGGCTCAAAACGGTTGGATGCTTGTCGGCATCGTCCCGGAGAGCGACCTATATGCGCCGCTGCTTAAGCTGCGCAACAGTATTATGGTGCTGGCGGCTGCGCTGCTGCTGATCTCGCTCTTCGTCGCCTTCTGGCTGTCGAACGGGATTACGCGGCCCCTGTCAAGGCTCGTCTCCGCCATGCGGCATGTGCAGCGGGGGGATTTTGACAGCGCGGAGAGCCGGCTGCCTCTGGAAGGCACCGTCCGAAATGAGGTCGGCTTTGCCACAGCGACGTTCCGCAACATGATCGGCAGGCTGCGGCAGCATATCAAAACCGAATTTGAACTGAAGCTGCTCCGGCAGCAGGCCGAATATAAGGCGCTGCTGATGCAGATTAATCCTCATTTTTTATTCAATACACTGGAGCTGCTCAGCAGCCTTGCGATGCAGAGGCGTACGGACGATACCGTGAAGGTTATCGAATCGCTCGGAAAAATGCTGCGCTTCGGCTTACGGATCAGCGACGATTTGGTCGCCTTGAAAGAGGAGCTGAAATACGTTCATGATTATGCTTCCATCCTGCGCATCCGCTTCGGGGACCGGCTCTGGCTGTCCGTGGAAGAGGACGGCCTGCCGGAGCATGCCGCATGTGTCAAGTTTGTCCTTCAGCCTCTGCTCGAGAACGCCGTAAAATACAGTTTTGCGCATCGGACTGAAGCGCGTGTATCCGTCAGGGTATACCGAAGGGACAGCTGTGTGGTCATGTCCGTCACGGACAACGGGCCCGGGATGACGGAGGAACAGATCCGCGAGGTGCTGGAAGAAGCAGCCGCCGCCCGGCCGGACCAAATTCTTGCCAGCAGGGAACGACAGATCGGACTCGGGAACGTACTTGCACGGTGCCGGCTGTATTATGGCTCGTTGTTCGAGGTTCATCTGGATTCAAAACCCGGCGGGGGAACGCGAATTGAACTGATGTTACCGATTAGGGAGGTGCATAATGATGTATCGCTTATTGATCGTGGATGACGAACCGGAGATCCGCCAGGGTTTGCGGCTCAAGATGGATTTGGACGGTCTTGGCATTGCGCTGGCCGGCGAAGCATCGAACGGGGCGGAGGCGCTGTCCATCCTGGAGAAGGGCGACATTGAGATCGTCCTTACCGACATGAACATGCCGCTGATGGGTGGCGTGCAGTTTATGGAAGTGTGCCGGGAACGTTGCCCGAACGTCAGGGTCATTGTCATTACCGGCTATGAGGACTTTCAGTACGCTCGGGCCGCACTCCGCTTCCAGGCGAGCGAATACCTGCTGAAGCCGGTTGCCCGCGATGAGCTGAATTCCGTCCTGAAGAACGTCACCGCCGAGCTGAACTGGGAACGGGATAAAGCGCAGCTAGAGGCCAAAACGCAGTGGGAGCTGTCGCAATATTACAGGGAGATGAAGGAGCAATTTATCCTTCGGCTCGTCCGCTGGGAATCCGGGCCGGAGAGCGCTGTTACGGACCACGTCCGCAGATTCGGGCTTGGCAGGTGGGATGAGCGTCAAGTGCGCTTTATGACCCTCGGCCTGAAAGTGAGGGATATCGGACATGCACCGGATCGGGCACCCGACCAATTCCTCCTCCCGCTGGAAATGATCTGCCGTGAAAAGGCAGAAGACGCAGCCGGAAATTGCGAGGCGTTCCGGGACGGGCATTATCCGGGGCTGATTCATGTGGTCACCACAGAGTCCGTGGAATGGCTGTACTCTTTTGCAGATCACCTCCGGTCAGAAGTGAAGCGAATGCTTGGATTTGAGTTGGGCTTCGGCATCGGCCAATCCGTAACAGGCTTCAAGGCTTGGAAGGACGGCTACCTCTCATCGCTTGTGGCTTGGAACTATGCTGACAGCTGTTTGCCGGCCGAGCCCCATCTCCAATCCACCGACAAAACGTCCATAAGCGCGGATGAAATCAAAGTCATCGAACGGTACTTGGCCAAAGGTGAATATGCTGCGTTTGATCAGGCCGTCCGCCCCATTCTCCAACTGGCTTTTACAGGGCCTGCGGCAAGCAGGGTGAAAGTCATTTTTCAGTTGTACCTGGCTCTGGAGTCGGCAGCGAGTGATTTGCTCATCAGGATCGAGAGTGCAGAACAGCTGTGGATCCGGCCGGAGCTGGCCTATTCATTGGATTCGGTGGATAAGGCGTACTCTTACCTTACAGGGATCGCCCGGAAAATCGCCAGACAGCGCGAAGAAGGCGCTGACGCCGCCGATGTCAACCTGATTGAATCCGTCCGCCGCTATATTGATGACCACTATGCATCAGACTTGAACTTGAGCGATATGGCTGCCCGTTTTAACTATCATCCTTCCTATTTCTCGGAATTGTTCAAGAAACGGGTCGGGCGCACCTTCATTCAGTACTTGACCGATGTGCGGATGACGCAGGCGATCCGGCTGCTGGAGGAGACCCAGCTCAGCCTGTGGGATATAGCCGAACTTACGGGCTTCAGCAATGCCAGTTACTTCAGCTCGAAATTCAAAAAGATTTACGGCGTTTCTCCTTCCGATTACCGAGAGAGATTACCGAGAGAGGTTACCTGAAAAGATTGATAGCGAAGTGCCGAAGAAATAGAATTCAGCGCGTGCCGCATCTTGCTTATGATGTTCTTACTAACATCAGAAGGAGGATTCGCGATGCGAACATCACGCAGGCTGCCGATCCATACGCACAACCGCACGGCGTACGCATTTTTGCTGCCATGGCTCATCGGCTTTTTTTGCCTCACGCTCGGACCGATGCTCGGCTCGCTGTATTTGTCACTGACCAAATACAATCTGCTGCGTCCGCCTGAATGGATCGGTTTCGCCAATTTCAAGCAGATCTTTACGAATGACGCGACGTTTACGCATTCGCTGCAGCTGACATTCGTGTACGTACTGCTGTCCGTTCCGCTCCGCATCATTTTTGCGCTGCTCGTGGCGCTGGCACTGAACAAGGGGATTCGCGGACTGGGCATCTACCGAACCGTCTATTACATTCCGTCCCTTCTTGGAGGAAGTGTTGCGATCTCCATCGTCTGGCGGCAAATCTTTGACAGCGAAGGTGTCATGAACGCGTTCCTTGGATGGTTCGGCCTGGAAGGGCCGGCATGGATCGCCAACCCGGACTATCTAATTTATCCGATCGTCACACTGTCGGTTTGGCAGTTCGGCTCGGCGATGGTCATCTTTTTAGCGGGTCTGAAGCAGGTTCCGGCTGATCTGTATGAAGCGTCCCAAGTGGACGGCGCCGGGAAAATACGCCAGTTTTTCAGTATATCGCTGCCGATGCTGACGCCTGTTCTCTTTTTTAATCTGATCATGAGCATTATCAACTCGTTTCAGGCGTTTACGCCGGCTTACGTCATCGGCGACGGTCACGGAGGACCGCTGGATGCCTCGATGTTCTACACGTTGTACCTGTATTTGAAAGGTTTCTCCTATTTCGATATGGGATATGCATCGGCACTGGCCTGGATCATGCTGCTCATTATTGCCGTCTTTACGGGCATTATCTTTGCCACTTCGCGCTTCTGGGTGTTCTACGGCGACGGGAAAGGGGGGAGATAAGCCATGCTGACGATGAAAGGAACTTACTCGAAGGCGATCAGGCATGTGCTGATCCTCCTGGTCGGACTGGCTATGCTGTATCCGGTATTGTGGCTGCTCAGCAGTTCCTTTAAGCCAAATCAAGCGATTTTTACCGATACCGGTTTATGGTCGCACAGCTTTACGTTCGATAATTACAAAAATGGCTGGAAGGGCTTTCAAGGCGTATCCTTCAGCCGCTTTTTCGGCAACTCGGCGCTGATCTCCATCCTCTGCGTGCTGGGTAACATCGTGACCTGCTCGCTTGCGGCCTACGCCTTTGCCCGGCTGGATTTCAAGCTGAAAAAAATATGGTTTGCGCTTATGCTGGTGACGATCATGCTGCCTTACCATGTGACGCTCGTTCCGCAGTATATCATTTTCAGCAAGTTGGGATGGATCAACACGTTTGCGCCGCTGATCCTGCCCAAATGGCTGGCTCACGACTCCTTCTTTATCCTGCTGATGGTTCAGTTCATTCGCGGCATCCCGCGGGAGCTGGACGAGAGCGCGACGATCGACGGCTGCGGCCAGGGCAAGCTGTACCTGCGGATCATTCTGCCCCTGTTAACCCCGGCGCTGATCTCAACCGCGATCTTTACGTTTATCTGGACGTGGGACGATTTCTTCAGTCAGATGATTTACATCAGCGATATCAAGCTGTTTACCGTGCAGCTCGGCATCCGGGCGCTGTACGATCCGTCGGGCTCATCCGATTGGGGGGCGCTGCTCGCCATCTCCGTGCTGTCGCTGCTCCCAATCACGTTGATTTTCCTGATGTTCCAGCGGTACTTCCTGGAAGGCATCGCGACGACAGGGCTGAAATAACCCCTGCGCAGTTCTGAAGACACCGAATGAGGAGAGCAGCAGTGCGGCAGGAACGACAATTGTGCAAACGCTTCATAAACTTATAACGATGAAGGAGAAATGGAACATGAAAAAAAGATGGTTCATCTCTGTGCTGGCGGCCATGACCGTGATGCTGTCGGCATGCGGCAGTTCGGGCGGCCCGGCCGCTTCCAGCGAATCCGGCGGGGAAACGAATTCCGGAGGCGACCAGGTCGAGCTCAGGATGATGTGGTGGGGAGACCAGGCGCGGGCGGATTTGACGAATAAGGCGCTTGAGCTGTTCGAGCAGAAGCATCCGGATATTAAAGTCGTGGGCGAGTTCTCGCCGCAGGACGGTTATTTTGACAAACTGAACACGCAGTTGGCTTCGGGAACGGCTCCAGACGTATTTTTTCTGGGAGGCAATGTGGTGGACTACGCCAACAAGGGCGTTCTTCTGGATCTCCAGCCTTATAAAGGCAATGAGCTGAAGCTTGACGATATGGACACGACGATGGTGCAGTACGGAACGATCAACGGCAAGCTGGTTCATATTTCAGCAGGCGCCAACGCCCGTGGCATCGTTATCAACAAGACGCTCTTTGAGAAAGCCGGCATCGAAGTGCCGCAGGATGGCTGGAACTGGGAAGATTACGCCCGGATCAGCAAGGAAATTTCCGACAAGCTGGGCAAAGGCTACTATGGGACTTACAATTTCACGACCGACGGCATGGATATTTATTTGAAGCAGAACGGCAAACAGCTGTATGACATGGCAAACAACAAGCTTGGTTTTGAGGAAGCAGATATTCTGCCATGGTTCCAGTACTGGGACCAAACGTCGAAGGCAGGAGGCGTAGTCACACCGGAGCTTCAGGTCTCCAATCCTTCGAATGATGCGAGCAAGTCTTTGATCATCAAAGGAAAAGTAGCAATGACCCTGCTTCCGTCCAATATGCTGGCCTCGTACCAAAGCTTGACCCAGGATGAATTGACGATGGTGCAGGTACCGCGCGGTCCGAAAGGCACCGGCGTGGTGTTTGAATCCAGCCAGGGCATGTCCGGCTACGCGAAGACTCAGCATCCGAAGGAAGTGGCCGAGCTGATGGACTTCTGGATCAACGATCCGGAGGCTGTGAAAATACTGGGCAGCAACCGGGGCGTTCCGGTGACGGCGAAAGGCCGCAAGACGCTGGAGGCCGAGGCAAGCGCAGCCGACAAAATCGTCTATGACTTCACGAGCCGCGTGTCCGAAGCGAATAAGAAGGAGCCTTTTGCCATCAGCTACAACCCGCCGGGGAACGCCGAGTTTATCAAGCTTGCGGATAATACTGTCCAGCTGATCGGCTTCGGGAAAGAAAACGTGGATAAAGCGGTGTCCGACTTCTATGCGGGAACGGTAAAAATTTTCCAAAGCAATCAGTAAGTATCCGGCAGTATCCGGCGATGACGCCAATCTCATAATCAATGGCCCCGAAAGGTCATCCGCTGCGGCAGAGACTTGGGGGGCTTTTTTCTGATAGAAGAAACACGGAGAGTGAGGAAACGATCATGGATGAGAAAGCGCTGTTAGATAAATTAAGGGCGGTGAACGTGGAACAGCGGATTGGTGAGCCCGGGAAAGCGTCGGACTTAGATGTTGCTGCCGAGTGGAAGCGAAGCGGTGTCCGGTTTGCCGCATCCAAAGGCAAGCTTGAAGGTGTCTATTACAAGGCGATTCGCAGGCTGCTTGACTGCATCGCTATTGTTGGCGGCGTACCGATGCTGCAGGAAGGAGGGATTTATCTTGGCTGCTGGCTCGAAAGCACCGGCACGATCAACGCGGAGCTGCTGTCACGTTTCCTGCCGAGCGTGGCGCAATCAACGTTCCGCTCCTTTGCGCTGCACCAGCGGGCCGATGGTCTGCTCCCTTATAAAATTACTGGTGATGGGCCAACGTACCGCCAAATCCAGCTCGTTACCCCGCTTGCCCGCAGCGTATGGAATCATTATTTGCTGCAAGGGAGAGATCAAGCGTTTCTGCGGATGATGTACCAGGCGATGGAACGCTATGATGTCTGGTTGGCTGCTCATCGTAATACCCGGGGGACCGGCTGTGTCGAGGCATTTTCGGCTTTCGATACGGGCCATGATCTGTCGCCGCGCTTCTGGCATGTGCCGGACACGCCACACCAGGGCGATCCGAGCCGGTTCGATCCCGGTTCGCCGGTTTTACCGTTCCTGGCGCCGGACCTTACGGCGAACGTATATTGTCAGCGTTTGTATTTGGCCAAAATCGCCGAGGAGCTGGGCTTGCCTGGAGAGGGGTGGATTTCCAAAGCTAAGCAGAGTGCTGACAGTCTCTTCCGGTACTGTTTTGACGAGGAAGACGCCTTTTTCTACGACCGTGACCGTCAGAACCGATTTGTCCGCGTTCAGTCCGATCTTCTGCTGCGCGTACTCGCCTGTGAAGTCGGTGACCGTGAATTTTTTGATGCGATGCTGTCGCGTTACTTGCTGAACACGCGCAAGTTTTTTGCCAAATATCCGTTCACCTCCATTGCGATGGATGATCCGCGGTTCGACCCGTTCTCCAGCTACAACAGCTGGGCGGGGCCGTCAAACTTCCTCAGCCTGATCCGGGCTCCGCATGCCTTTGAGCATCATCACCGGCATGTCGAGCTGACATGGGCCATGCAGCCGATCTTGTGTTCATTGGCCAGGGCCGAGCGTTTCGCGCAGACCGTCAGTCCCTGGACAGGGGAAGAAGGTTTTACCGAAGCCTATTCGCCTGCCATCTTGTGCCTGCTCGACTACGTGGAACGGCTTTGCGGAATCCTGCCTAGACCCGATGGGGAAATCTGGTTCACGGGGCTTCTCCCGTCTGCGATGGATCATGGAGAGGAGGTCACCGGCGAAACGGCTTATGCACGATCCGTAGACAGGGTGCTCTACGAGCTGGTCAATCTGCGTGACAAGTCGGTCATTTACCGGGAGGGTCAAGCCTATATGAAATTCCCTTCCGGCATCCGGGTCATTACGGACCGGGAGGGAAGCCTGCGGGGGATTCTTGGAATGAGTGTGCGGACGGTTGATGGCCGATTGGAATGGGAAGGCCGGAGCATCCCTTTTTCGGTCAAAGGAAATGAGTATCTCAAGTACGGCGATGGAGAACTGAAACAAACCAGAGATGCTGGCATCGTTTATCCGACATATTCTTAAGGAGGTCTTGCCATGAACAGGAAGGAGATTCAGATTCGGGACCCGTTTGCATTACCCCTCCGCGAGGAAGGCAGATATTATTTATACGGGAGCACGGATGCTAACATTTGGGGGCCTGGAACCGGATTCGACGCCTATATCAGCAACGATCTGGAGGATTGGGACGGGCCGTACCCTGTATTCAGGCCGGGAGCTGATTTTTATTCCGATACGAATTTTTGGGCACCTGAGGTTTATGCATTGCACGATAACTTCTATATGTTCGCCACGTTTCGCCGGCGCGACAATGGGCGTCTTGGCACGTCGGTTCTGTCGTCATCCGGTCCGCTGGGGCCTTTCGTGCCTCACAGCAGCGGCCTTGTCACTCCGGAAGCCTGGAGTTCACTGGATGGGAGCTTATTTATGGACCCAGAAGGGCAGCCATGGATGATCTTCTGCCACGAATGGCAGCAGGTCGGGGACGGTGAAGTGTGCGCGATGCGATTGAGCAGCGATTTATCCGAGCCGGCCGGAGAACCAATCACACTGTTTCGGGCATCTGAAGCGCCGTGGACGACGCCTTACGAGTCTCCGCGATACAAGGAAACGGTCAATTATGTCACGGACGGACCCTTTTTGTTCCACGGTGAATCCGGCCGTGTATACATGTTGTGGGCCAGCTTTATCGACAACCGGTATGCGCTGGGTGTTGCGCGCTCGGCGACAGGGGGCGTCACCGGACCATGGATTCATCAGCCGGAAGCGCTGTATCGGAATGACGGAGGACATGGCATGGTATTCCGGACGTTTGACGGTAAGCTTGTATTGACCCTACATGCTCCCAACCGTACACCTGACGAACGCCCGTTATTTCTGCGGATTGAGGAAGCAGAGGGATTCATTCAGCTTCGCTGAAAATTAATGAATTCAATCATATTAAAGAAAGACTCCGCCAGTCATACTGGCAGAGTCTTTATGAATGAACCGATTGAACGCGTTTGACGGTCCAAAAGGGGACGATGACAGGTTTACGGTCATTAGAAACGATAACGAATGTCCGGGGGTCATCGGTTCTATGGCAAACTCCGGTATAGAACTCTCCGCTCACCAGATGAATCGTAATTTCTGTATTCGTTTCAGCTGCAGAAAGAATCATTTCCTTATTCAAATTGGAATGGTCACCCCCATACACAATCGTTAATCAACTATAATTAAACAGAATTCCAGAAATTAATCAAGATTTTTGTCGAATGATTAAAAAATCTTTTAACAAAGTACATTTAAAGGAGCCAGACCGCATTTAACAGGTGTTTTTCTGGCGAATCTTGCGATTAGAGGCAGCCATGGCCCAGATACAAGTACTTTCATATTTTTTTTTAAAAAAAAGCCGACTACTTCCTATAAAGGGAGCAGCAGCTTATAAGAAATTACTTCGCTTCGGCAATCTTGTTGAACAAATCGCGGAATACGGCATCCCGGTTCACATGGTAAATATAACGGATCTGATGCCGCGTAGGGTCATTCACCCAACGGAAATCTTCTGAAATTCGCGGGCTGGGAACCAAAATGCTGGGGCAAGCTTCCGGAACAGCCAGCCAGGCGATGACAGAGATGTCCCAAATGACGCGGGAATAGGCGTAATGATCAGGCGAACAATTCCGGTACGTGTCGTAGAGGTATTGTCCCACTTCTCCCTTATGCTTAATATGGGTTTCCAGTTCCGAGAGGGTCGTCAGGAGATGAGATGCCGTTCCCATGCACGGGACGAGAACAAGAGGGACACCGCAGCCGAGCAGCAGCCTTGAGCCATGCAGATCCTGCGCGAGGTTGAACTCGCGCGTATCCGGCCAATGCAGCGAATGGCCGCCTAGCCATACGACGACGATCCGGTTGATAATCTCCGGTTCCAGCAGAATGGCCGAGGCCACATTCGTGATGGCTCCGATCGCAACGACATACAGCGGATCGTCCGGTGAAGAGGCCAGAGCCCGATGGACCAGATCCCGTGCCGCATCGCTGTCCACAGGCACATCAGCGCCGGGAAGATAGCTCCCTGATCCCCGGTGCACGGGGATATCCTCCCGCTGGGCAAGCTGCCGGATTTTCAAGATCTCCTGGTAGCTTTTTTCCATGCCGTCCCATGGGCTTTCCGACAGTTCGTTGTAAAAAGGTGCGGCATACAAGGCTTCAACAGAAACGCTGGTGCTTGATTTCATGGCATAGATGACAGCGAACTGATCATCGATTTCGTTAAAGGTGTCCGTATCCAAAACGATTCTTACCGGTCTTCCGGGATGCTGCAGCCGCCTGATTCGCTCATCGTCTGTGATCTGAGGAAATGTGGTCACGCTTTACGTCCTCCTATTCTCCACTGCATGATTTGGACTTCCAGCTTTAACCTCAATATATCACAAAAACAGGGGGCAAGCCGGTTAAATGCAGATAAATTTTCATCTCTTTAGGTGACGGATCATCCCTGGAACTTACAAGTCTGTAAGATAGGTGTAAGTGAAATCAATAGGTGACAGGCCGGTTCACATGTATACTTTGAGTAAATAAGGAAATGGAAAGTGAAGGTGAACCGTAATGGAAGACAAACAAGAAAACCATCTATTGAATATCGCACTCTACGTCATGCTGTTTATCATTCTGATTTCCTGCTTCGGGCGGCTGATCGATCACTCGGTCTACTTCGCAGAGAATGCTCTAGGTATGCTGGTACGAATCATGGAACGTATTTTATCCTTTTGAGTCCTAGAGCTTGAATCATTGGAATCAATAATCTATAGCTGCGATCCGTCGCAGCTTTTTTGTGCAGATCAATTTCAGGTGGAATAGGGATTGGGGAAATAGAAACCGGGGTCAGCAGGGCAGGGCACCTCCGTTAAAAAAGGGTAAGCCTAATGGCTTACCCTTTTTGCAGATGATTCGAGTTATACCCGGAACTTGCTGATGATTTGCGACAGGTTGCGTGCCATCGTCAGAAGCTGCTCGGAAGAACTCGCGATTTCTTCCATCGATGCGAGCTGCTCCTCGGAAGAAGCCGCAACGCGCTGTGTTTGCATGGCGGAGGAGGTTGTGATGCGCTCCAGCTCTTCCAGCGAAGCTGCAATTTCCTCGCTGCCCGCGGACATCTGCTCCGAGGCAGCAGATACTTCCTGGACCTGGGCGGACACTTCGCGGATGGCCTGCACGATGGCGCGGAAACTGTCGCCGGCCTGAAGCGCGATCTGCGTACCCATGCGGGCCTCGTCGGAAGAACGCTGGAGGGAAGCTACCGCCTCATTCGTCCGGTCTCCGATGCCTTCGAGGATTTCTTTCACCTGTTCTGACGAATTTTTCGACTGCTCTGCCAGCTTGCGGATTTGCTGGGCGACCACGGCAAACCCGCGGCCGTGCTCGCCAGCCCGGGCTGCTTCGATGGAAGCGTTAAGGGCCAACAGGTTCGTCTGGTTGGCCACATCCGCAATGAGGGCCAGAATTCCCCCGATTTGCCGGCTCAGCTCTTCCAGCTCCCGCATGGTTCCAACGGAATCGGACAAATTGTTCTCAATCGTCTGCATCTGCTCCAGTGATTTCTTCATGACGGATTCGCCTTCAACCGCGCGCTCTGTCGTATTCGCAGCAAGATCCGAGACAACGCTGGAGGACTCGGCGATACGCTGGATGCCCACGGCCATTTCGGACATAGCCCGCTGGCTTTCCGTCGAGCTATGAAGCTGCGTCTCCGAATCGGCGGCGACCTGGCTGATCGCTTCGGTAATTTCGTTAGTGGCCTGCGCCGTCTGCTGGGCACTTTCCTGCATCATCTTGGCTTCATCGGTCACTTCGAGGGAAGTATGCTGAACATTGCCAGCCAGCTCACGCAAGCTCGAAACCATACTATTAAACGCATCTGCCGCTTGGCCGATCTCGTTTCTGCTCTTGACCGGGACACTGACGGTCAAATCGCCTCCGGCAGCCATTTGGGACACTTCCGCCAGTCGGCGAAGGGGTTTAAGGGCATATCGGACAGCTACCGATACGATAATGATGGCTGCCACGAGAAACGCGGCTCCAACGGCAAGGCTTGTCCAAAGGATTTCGGAGAGGCGCGTCTGAATTCCGTCATAGTCGAAATCGATGCCGAAGACCGAGACGATGTTCCCTTGTTCATCTGTCACGGCTGAAAGATAGGTCACCCAGGTCCCCAACTCATCGTCGTAAGGAACGGTTACGGCCGAGCCTTCTTTTATCGTTTGATCAAAAGCATGTTCAAAATAAGCAGGCATCACGTATTCCGTTCCCGGCTGCAGCATTTGATCATCCGGGCCCTGCAAATTGATAACGGCTCTGTTACCGTTGCGTTCCATTTTTTGTGTGGCCAGAATATAGGCGTTGCCAATCCCTTGGTCTTTGCTAACCATCGCCTTCAGCTGACTGCGGATGACCTGAAAAGGCTCCGTATCCGCCGGCTCATGATTGGCTACCGCCTTGGCAATCTGCTTCACTTGGCTTATATTGGTATCCAGCTGGGACTCGAGGACGCTTCCGAGCCCCATAAACCGTTCCTGGAACAGACTTTTCTGCTCATTATAGGAGATCCAAGTTTGAGCGCTAATCACGACGACGAACAGAACGGCCAGCAGCAGCGTGCTCAGCGCCATTAAACTCCGGAATCTAAATATCTTCTTTGACTTCACGTTTGTGCACCCTCTCGGATTGGATTAACCAATATATCGGTACCATGCACTCGTTTATTTAGCGGAGAAACCGGGGGAAACAGAGGTAATATATTCCATCCAGGAGACGGTTCAATATTCCGGACTTCTGACCTTCGTCATGACTTCGATACTGCTGAAGGTGGATATCCTTTGATCGACTTAAATACGTTGCTGAAATACGATATATCATGGAATCCGCAGCGGTCCGCAACCTGGGTCACCGTGAAGCCTCCAGTGGACAAGAGCATTTCCGCTTGATTAATCCGGATCTGGTTCACATATTCCTTGAAGGAATATCCCGTGACTTGTTTGAACAATTTGCCGAAATAAACGGGGTTCAGGTTGACGATATCCGCCATCCCGGTTAAATGCAGATCCTCCGGATAGTGGTCGATAATATATTCGAGCACCTTGTTGACGCGTGGATCAACAGGGTGATGTCCGGCGCTGCGGTAGGTATTGGTGATGAGGACATGATGGACGATAAGCATAAACAGCGCTCTTGCATGCATGATATAGCCCGGATGCTTGCGCATCCACACCTGGGTAAACTGCTTGATGTAACCCAGGATTTCGCTCGTGATGAGATTTTTCGTAACGGTCTGAAGTGGAAGCGCTTCCGATCTGCCAGGCGCAAGCCATTTGAAGTTGAATGCGTAAGAGTGCATGGGACAGTCCGTAAAGGTGTAAGCTTCGCGAACGCTGCCCACGGGTATGTAAATCACATCCCCAGCTTCCACCGTATATTTAATGCCATTAATAAAATAATTGGATTTCCCTTCGACAACAAACGTCAAATCCTGAAAATTGATCGTCTGGCGAATAATTTCCCATTGTGGGAAACAGCGCCTGTCCACGAAGAAAACAACGTCTGGAACGAGATTTTGCAGCCTTTTCAAATCCATGCGGAATCCCCCTTGTTCCGTTTTATCCATATTCGGACGACATGATGAAATCTATACTTAATAATTTAATAATTACAAATAATATTTAGTTGCTCTATGGATTCTAAAAATGGTTTACTTTTATAATAAGCATAGTAGTAATGAAGAAATTCAGTCATCATTAGTTATTGCAAGCCGGATTACAGGCTTATGAATGTGAAAATTCCTGTTTACTTGTTACAAATTTTATTTTAGTTTAGTGGAGCATACTTGAGTACCATATCATGAATGGTGCGTTCCATTCAAACCGTTTTTGTAAGCGATTACCGAAATATTTAGCTCTCTGGCTTGCTGCGGTTGCTTGCCGGGATTGTCATGTTCAGAAAACGTTTTTGGTGAGACAGCGTCAATAAATTTTTTATGGATAAGGGGTTCGCATGACAAAGGATACGATGCTACAGGAACTATTAAACTTGGAAGCCCATTTGAAAAAAATCACCCATGGCCTTCGGCAGATTGACGACACGTGGAGTGACCATTTTGACCCGGCTGATCCGGACGATATGTATCTGTGTTCGACATTCGCCAAAGTGGAAGACAAGCTATCCGCCGTCCGCCGCCTGATTCAAGGTATTGGGGCACGAGTGATTGCCCAAGGCACGCTGATAAAGAACGCTGATGGCCAGTATGCCATCGGAAACACTGGTATCATGCTAACTGCGGGATCTGCCGTCGAGGTCTTGTTCCGCAGTTCGGAGCAGGATGCCGAATGGATTGAAAGCGGTGTCGAATTGTGCGGTGATGAGTATGCATTAACGGGTTTTCCAAGACTTGACTTAGAGGGTTTAACGGTAAGGGTCAAGCAGTACCCCTCCGAATAGAGAGCGGTGCGGTGTATAACACGCCCACGTTTGTCACGAGAAGATCGGATGTGCTAGAATGGCAGCAGCTTTAAGCACTGGGAATGAGGGGGCAGCGTGAGTGGAAGTTATGTTAACTCAAGTAAACACCGAAGAGGAGATTGCAGCACTGGCTGATCTGGCCTATGGGATTTGGCACGAATACTTTATCAGCATCATTACACGGGATCAAATCAACTACATGGTCGACAGATTTCAATCGGTTCCCGCGATAACCGACCAAATTCAACATCAAGGATACGAGTATTACTTTATCAATGTTGACGGGGCCCATGCTGGATATATCGGTGTCAAGCAGGAAGAGGGCAAGCTGTTCCTGAGCAAATTGTACATTGCTAAGGAGTACAGGGGGCATGGGTACGCAAGCCGGGCTATGGAGTTTCTGACAACTCTATGCAAAGATCGGAGCTTAAGCGCCATCTGGCTTACCGTGAACCGGCATAACGACTCGACGATTGCGGTATATGAGAAAAAAGGGTTTAAAACCGTGCGCACGCAAGTGGCCGATATCGGAAACGGTTTTGTCATGGACGATTATGTGATGGAAAAGCCGATCGTGTAAAACGAATGAAAGCACCCTTAGGGTGCTTTTTTTGCTGTTCACAGCGTCTTGATATACCAGGCGTCACAGGCAAAATGCTCGGTCGCACTCAGCGGCTTGTCCATCGGAACAAACCCGTGCTTGAGATAAAATTTGTTGGCCGCCGTCATGTTGTGGAATGTTTCCAGGTAGCACTGCTCGTAATGCTCTTTGGCAAAATCGAGCGCAGCCCGCAGCAGCTCCGCCGCGATCCCCGTTCCCCTGGCTTCTTGGTAGGCGTACATTTTCTGCAGCTCGCAAATGTGCGGGAAACCTGGCACCGGTCCAATGCCGCATCCGGCGGCAATACGGCCCTCATTTTCGGCCACCCAATATTTTGATCCTTCAGGGTGATATACGTGATAAAAGTTACCTAAATCGGGATCGGCCCAGGCGGTTCCGGGCTTGTTCGCACCAAACTCAATCAAGCATGTCCGGATTAGCTGCTCGACCGGCTTATTGTCTTTTTCCTCGATTTCTCGGATGATCATGATGACAACCTCCAATACTGAAAACCAATCTACCGTACTATCATACGACCTAACTGGAGATTCTGTATACCCCGCTAAAAAGAGTGGATCAGAATTTTGAATTAGCAATCGAATTTATTAATCCCTACTTGTTGAATCGGATTTAAAATGATAAAGTGCTGTCATATATCCAAGTAATCGGGTAGGAAAATATCGATTTGGCTTGTCGGCATCATTTTCTAAAGGGAGGCAGAGTCATATGGCGGAAACTTTGCTAAGCATCACGGCGCTGAGTAAAAGCTTTGATACAGCCAAAGGACGTGTTGAAGCACTGCACAAAGTGGACTTGAACATCCGGGAAGGAGAATTCATTACGGTCATCGGTCCGAGCGGCTGCGGGAAAAGCACGCTGCTGCGCATCATCGCCGGGCTGGACGGACAGTATTCCGGCACCATCACACTAGCCGGCCAGAACATTACGGGACCGGGAATCGACAAAGGGTTTATTTTTCAGGAGCATCGTCTATTTCCTTGGCTGACGGTGGAGAAAAACATTGCTGCGGATTTGTCACTGCGTGATCCCGAGGTTAGGCGCAAGGTCGATGAACTCATCGAACTGGTCAAACTTGGGGGCTTTGAAAAAGCCTATCCCAAGGAGCTGTCCGGAGGGATGGCCCAACGGGTGGCGATCGCAAGGGCGCTGCTGCGCAATCCCCGGGTGCTGCTGCTGGATGAACCGTTTGGTGCACTGGACGCCTTCACCAGAGCGCATATGCAAGATGTGCTGCTGGATATTTGGCGCAGAAATCAGACGACGATGATTTTTGTCACCCATGACATTGATGAAGCCGTATTTCTGGCCAACCGGGTCGTCATTCTCAAGCCGCGGCCGGGTCAAATCAAAAGCATCGTGCCGATCGATCTTCCCTATCCCCGGAAGAAAACGACGTCATCCTTTCAAGAGCTTCGGCTTCGCGTACTTAAGCTGCTGGATTCCCTGGATGAGTTAGAGCTTACGGATGGGGCCGGTATATAAAATTGTTGTATTCATGTCAGAAAGGCAGGTGATTGTATGAGTCACGAAATTACAGCAGAAGGACCATCCCTCAGAGCGGGCTTCGGAAGGTGGAAGCTTCTAGGGCTAGGACTGATTCTGCCGGTAGCCGTCCTTGTTTTGTGGCAGATCTTCGGACAGCTGGGGTATATATCCGATTTGCTGTTTCCGACACCTCTCGTCATTCTGAAAGCCTTTGTCGGCCTCGCCCAGTCCGGTGATTTATGGGATCATTTCCGGATCAGCGCCGTGCGGGCACTTGCAGGATTTGCGCTCGGGGGGAGCTTGGGACTCTTGTTCGGAATGCTGGTCGGTCTGTTTGCGAAAGTCGAAAAGATGCTTGATCCTACGCTTCAAATGATCCGCATGATTCCGAGCCTTGCTGTCGTGCCGCTGTTTATTCTTTGGTTCGGAATTGGCGAGGAATCCAAAATTCTGCTGATCGCCAAAGGGGCCTTCTTCCCAATCTATATCAATACTTATCTCGGTATCCGTAATGTGGATAACAAATGGTTCGAAGTGACCCGTGTGCTCGGGTACAGCCGCATCCAGCAGATCAGAAGGCTGGTGATCCCGGCGGCGCTTCCTAACATCCTCCTGGGAACCCGGTTATCGATCGGGTTATCGTGGCTGGGTCTGGTGGTAGCCGAATTGATTGCTTCGACTTCCGGGGTCGGTTATATGATGTCCGATGCCCGCCAGTTTGCCGATACGCCGGTCGTTTTCGTAGGCATTATCGTGTTTGCGGCCGCGGGACTCATTACGGATTATATCGTTCGGCTGGCGGAACGCAGGTTGTTAAGGTGGAAGGAAAGCTATAACAGGTAAGGAGGTATTCAAATGAGCCTGCAAAGCGAAATACCGATTCCGCAAACAACGGTTAAACAAGATCGAGATATCCATTCGTCTCCACATTCAAATCCCACGGCTGGGGAGGCTGCAGTTAAGGTTACAGCGGATATCGTACAAACGAACAGGCAGCCGAGGAGCTCCAAGAGATGGTGGGCCGATCTGTTGTGGGCATCTATTATACCGGTTGTGGTGGTGGTGTTATGGCAATGGGCAGGCGTCGCAGGCTGGATATCGCCCGAATTTATGCCGACGCCGTGGGTCATTCTGAAATCGTTGATTCATCTCATTGCCTCGGGTGATCTTGCCTATCAGATTGGAGTGAGTATACAGCGTACGCTCGTCGGATTTGCGATCGGAGGGCTGCTTGGATTGGTGTTCGGATGTTTTACCGGTATGTTCCGCAAGGCGGAGTATTTGCTCGATCCCAGCATCCAGGTGCTGCGGCTGGTTCCACATTTGGCCATCGCGCCCTTGATCATATTGTGGTTTGGCTTTGGCGAAACCTCCAAGATTGCCATCATCATTTCCGGTTCTTTTTTTCCCATGTACATCAATACATACACGGGAATTCGCCAAGTGGACGGTAAATGGTTCGAAGTGGGCAGGGTGCTCGAATTCAAGCCGTATCAACGCTTCACGCGGCTGATTGTTCCCGGGGCACTGCCGAGCATCCTGCTTGGCGTCAGATTGTCGCTGGCTGTATCGTGGATCAGCCTTGTCGTTGCGGAACTCGTAGGTTCTACGGCCGGGATCGGTTTTATGATCAATGAAGCCAAGCAAAACTCGGATACCCCGGTTATTTTTGTCGGCATTCTGATCTTCGCGGTTGTAGGCAAGCTGATCGATTCGCTGGTTCGCGTGCTGGAGCGCAGGTGGCTTCATTGGCGTGATTCCTATCGTGGTTAAATCCAATTACGAAAAAATAGGAGGCGTGGCAAATGGCAATTCAGGAACAGGCGCAGCATTTGAAAACGGACGTATTGGTGATCGGCGGGGGACCGGCGGGTACTTGGGCCGCCGTTACGGCAGCAGCCAAGGGAGCCAGAGTGGTGCTGGCCGATAAAGGGTATTGCGGCTCCAGCGGGGCAACGGCGCCTTCAGGCACGGGAGTGTGGTATGTGAAGCCGGATGAACGGCTGAGGGAAGAAGCCAAAGCCAGCCGCTATGACATGGGCGGAAGGCTGGCGGAACACCGCTGGATGAACCGGGTGCTCGACCGCACCTATGCCAATATGAATCAGCTGGCAGGCTGGGGGTATCCGTTCCCGCTGGATGACGAGGGCAATCAGCACCGGCGCAGCCTGCAGGGGCCCGAATATATGCGCCTCATGCGCAAGGTCGTCAGGAAGGCGGGCGTGACGATTCTGGACCACAGCCCGGCGCTGGAGCTGCTGGCCGACGAGCATGGCGTGGGAGGTGCTGCGGGAGTCAATACGCAGACGGGTATCCCGTGGACGGTGGAGGCCGGAGCGGTTGTGATCGCCACAGGCGGCTGCGCCTTTCTCAGCAAAGCGCTCGGCTGCAACGTCCTCACAGGCGACGGGTATCTAATGGCCGCTGAGGCCGGGGCGAATCTGTCCGGCATGGAATTTTCCAACGCCTACGCGATTTGCCCGACATTCTCCTCCGTGACAAAGACGGCTTATTACAGCTATGCCAGCTTCTATTATGAAGACGGCACGATTGTCGAAGGAGCCGGTTCCAAGCGCGGGCGCTCCGTGATTGCTCGTAATCTTATGGAGGGCCGGCAGGTCTACGCCGTGCTCGATCAGGCGCCAGAACACTTGAAGCCGCTGCTCCGGGTGGGCCAGACCAACTTCTTCTTGCCGTTCGACCGCCGCGGCATTGATCCGTTTACGGACCCGTTCCCGGTTACGCTTCGCCTGGAAGGGACGGTCCGTGGTACCGGCGGCATCCGGCTGGCGGATGAGCTCTGCGCAACCGATGTGCCCGGACTCTATGCTGCAGGAGACGCTGCCACCCGGGAGCTGATTTGCGGCGGGTTTACCGGAGGAGGGAGCCACAATGCAGCTTGGGCTATGTCCTCCGGCTCTTTCGCCGGAGAAGGTGCGGCGGCCTACGTCAAGAAGCTGGGTGCCCGTGATGGAAGCCGCAATTTAGAGCGGAAGTCCACTCAGCCCATCGTAGAGGAAGGCAAGGGCAGCGTTAAACCAAGCCGGGCAGCGGAATGGGTGCAGGCCGTTCAGGATGAGGTCAAACCTTATGACCGCAACCTGTTCCGGACCGGTGAGGTGATGACCCAGTCTTTGAACAGGCTGAACGGCTTATGGAACGAGCAGCGGGAGCAGGCTATTGAGCACACCGTGGATGGCGTCAAAGCAAGGGAAGCGGCCGCCATGACGGCAACGGCCCGTTGGATGTACACGTCCGCCTTGGCTCGGACGGAATCGAGGGGCATGCATAAGCGCAGCGATTTTGCCGGGATGGACGACAATCAGCACTACCGCCTGATCACAGGCGGATTGGACCAATTGTGGGTTCGTCCGGAACAAGTCCGTAAGGAGGTCGTCGTCCATTGATCGAAGTTATCAGTGAAAGCAAATGCATTGCCTGCAATCAATGCGTGTCTGTATGTCCTACCAACGTATTCGATCGCGTGGCTGACGGGATTCCCGTGATCGCTCGGCAAAGCGATTGCCAGACCTGTTTTATGTGCGAGCTGTACTGCCCTGTCGACGCCTTGTATGTCGCCCCGGAATCCGAGTCGGTCATCGGTGTCACGGAAAGCGAACTGTCAGAACAAGGCCTAATGGGAGGATACCGGGAGAAGGTTGGCTGGGGGAAAGGCCGCAAGCCTGTCGCTAGTCACGAATATATGTATCAGCTGTCGAAGCGGAGCGGATTTTAATTATCGACTGAAGTGGGGGAGCCAATCATGAAGACAACGCATCATAAAAACACCAAACACGGCCGCTTTTGGAAGTCAGCTGTCATTCTTGCAGGTCTGCTAGCCGTCATCGTGGTTCAGGGCTGCTCGCCGTCCAAGCGCACCGGGGATGCTGCCGAAGCTGCCGCGGATAAGCCGACTGTGCTCAATTATGGCTACATCGGGATCAATAAATTAAATGTGCCGTCAAGCGGAGCTGAAGGCTGGGGATTCTATAAAGGGATTATTCAGGAGGAGCTGAAGAAGCATGGGATTACGCAGGTGAACCTGACCGGCTTCCCTAACGGACCCGACCAAACGGAATCATTAGTCAGCGGCCGGCTGGACGCGGGCAGCCTTGGCGATACACCGGCGATCATCGCTTACGCCTCCGGCGCGAAAACACGTTTGATTTCCCAGCCAGCGACCTATTCCATCGGGTACTTGTTTGCCAAAAAAGGCGGAGCTAAGTCCATCAAAGATTTGGAAGGCAAAACGATTGCCATTCAAAAGGGATCTTTTATGCACCGCTATGTCGTTGGCCTGCTCAAGCAGGAGGGCGTGAAGGATTATAAGCTGGTTCACATGCTGATTCCCGATGCGCAGGCAGCTTTGGCAAGGGGGGATGTCGACGCGTTGACCAACAATGGCGTGCAGGCCATGAAGCAGATTGACGAAGGTTATCCGCTGCTTGACGATGCCACCAAACATCCCGATCTGATCGGTACGAGTGCTACCGTCGTGTCCGACGCTTTTCTGGCCAAATTCCCCGACTTTCCGAAAATTTGGAACGAAGCGCGCAAAAAGGCGCTGGATGACTTAAAGCAGCACGAAAACGAATACTACCAATTTGTCGCGGATGCGCAGGGAACGACTCCGGATATTATCAAGAAGATTAGTCCGATCAGCGAGATCAAGGATACGCCGTTTACCGATGACGGCTTAAAGCTGATTGAAGGAACGAAAGACTTTCTGGTTGAAGAAAAGCTTGCGAAAAAAGATTTTGATATGAACGACTGGGTGCTGAAATAACCACGTACAGGACGATAGGGGGATTGCAGCGGATGGCACCCAAAATGGATATTCAATTAACCACGGATGTACTGGTTCTTGGTGGCGGGCCAGCTGGCGCTTGGGCGGCATGGAGAGCCGCGTCCAAGGGAGCAAGGGTTGTGCTTGCGGATAAAGGCTTCTTGGGCAGCAGCGGTGCGACGGCACCTGGAGGAACAACCCTGCTGGTGATTCCTCCGGTTGCCGAGCTGCGGGAAGATGCCGTACAGAGCAGGCTCAAGGCAGGCGGCTATCTGTCGGAGAATGCCTGGATTCACCGGGTCCTGGATGAGGTGGAGACCTATTTGGAAAAAGTCGGAGAATGGGGATATCCCTTTCCGAAAGATGATAACGGGAATCCGCTCCGCACGCATTTGCACGGCCCCGAATATATGAAGCTGATGCGCCGGGCGGTCCGGCAGGCCGGTGTGCGCATATTAGATCAGTCCCCTGCGCTGGAGCTGCTGCACGATGCGAATGGCGTCGGGGGAGCAAGAGGCATGAACCGGCTGACGGGCAGAGAATGGGAAGTGCGCTCCAATGCGGTCGTTCTGGCTACCGGCGGCTGTGCGTTTTTGAGCAATGGATTGGGCTGCAACGTACTTACCGGCGAGGGACTGCTTATGGCCGCCGAAACGGGAGCCGAGCTTTCCGGGATGGAATTCAGCCGCCAATATGCGCCGAGCGCCGCCTTTGGCAGTGTGACCCGGGGGAGAATGCTGGCTTGGTCTACGCTCTATGATCAAGAAGGACGCGTGATCGGCCGGGGTGACCGTGCCTTCGGCAGTCTGCAGCAGCATCTCCTGAAAGGACCGGTGTACGCCTCGATCAATTTGGCCGACACGGAGGAGAAGCGGCGGTTTCTTCGTCACGCGCATCCGATCTTCTTTATGCCGCTCGAGCGCGCAGGCATCGATCCGTTCCGGGATAAGTTTCCGCTCACGCTCCGGTACGAAGGGACGATGCGCGGGACGGGCGGGCTGCGGCTCACCGGGAATGACTGCCGCACGAGCGTTCCGGGTTTATATGCAGCGGGCGATGCCGCCTCGCGAGAGAAAGTAACGGGCGCCATTTCAGGCGGAGGAGCGTATAACGCTTCCTGGGCGATATGCAGCGGAAACTGGGCGGGTGAAGGTGCTGCGCAGTATGCACTATCCCAATCCGGGGATGCCTGTAAGCGGGATCTGACGCCGGCAGGACGATATGGCTTGGTGCAGCACTCCGACGCCGGCCGGCTGATGGACGTCCCGGAAATCATCTCGGCCGTTCAGCGCGAGGTGTTTCCCTTGTCGATTAACTTTTTCCGCAGCGAACCGGTCATCAGGGCGTCTCTCGACCGTTTGCACGGGCTTGTTCCTTTTTTGCATGACAGCGTATCTGACGATCACCGTCATCGTGTGCGTGCCCGGGAAGCGGCAGGCATGGTGGCTACGGCGAGATGGATGTACTCGGCCGCCCTTGCGCGCAAAGAGAGCCGCGGGCTGCATGCCTTTGCGGAATACCCCCAGCTGGATCCCCGTCAGACCCACCGTCTCCTGTTGTCGGGGGTCGACCGAATTCACATCCGGGCGGAAAAGGTTCCTCATGCGTCCGAACTCACGCCGGAGGAGGGGATGGTCTTATGATCGAGCTGGTCAGCCGGGAGCGGTGCATCGGTTGTTCCATTTGCGTAAAGGTCTGTCCAACCAACGTGTTTGATATGCAGGATGGACAGCTTGTGATCGCCAGGCAGGAAGACTGCCAGACATGCTTTATGTGCGAAGCGTATTGTCCAGTTGATGCTTTGTATGTTGCCCCTTATGCGGACCGATCCGTAGAGGTCAGCGAAGAGGCGTTGTTGCACCAAGGAATGCTCGGCAGCTGGAGAGCAGAAATCGGATGGACCGCGGGCAGTAAAACGACGATGGCCGCCCGGGATACTACGCCGTTTTTTGAACAATTTACGAAAACCCACCGGCCAAAGGAAAGCTAATGTAACGTACTGAAGCATATGGATGTGTAAAGCCACCCTGATTTCAAACAAAGGTGGCTTTTTTGGTGTGCTGATCGGCTGCCGCGAATGGGTGAGTGAGTTACCAATTTGTATTAGAGTCCTCGGTTTTCACTCAAATGTTGAAGTTTTAAATATGTCTTGGGTACAAGGTAACACAAATCACAAATTTTCCCTAATTATCTATTGCGCTATAGAGTAAAATAAATTACTATACAAAGTAAGGAGGTGCTAAAAAATGGATGAGGAGTTACAGCTTAACGTTCCGCTGCTGCGCCGACGCGTACCCAATCTAACGACGGCGGCACGGGAGGCTGGTCTAAGAGCGGCAACGGTTTCCAATCTATGTACAGGTAAAATCCCCGTCGGCCGCGCTGAAGTAAGGACGTTGGTGGCTCTTGCTTCTTTGGCGGGGTGCAGTCTTGATGAACTCATTATTAGAGGGAGTGGTGTTCGTATGATCGAGACAGGTGTAAAAGCGTTGGACTTGCTCGCCCCGGTAGTTCGCGGGGGAACCGTTGGATTTGTGGCACGGCCGAACATGGGGCAGCTCGTTATGCTCGCAGAGCTGATGCTCCGCATGAAGAAACGGGGATTCGCAACCGTGTTTTGGGACCCGCAATCGGACATTTCGGGCGTCGAGCTGGTTCAGGAACAATCCGAGTTTTCCCATTCGGCCAAAGAGGACGTTTATCAGCAAATTGTGGAGCTGCGCGGGGAAAAAGATATCCTCCTGGGTGTTGATCGGAGCAAAGTTTTATCCGGCGAGTTATTATCCTTGCGAGATCGTCTTAAAGAGGTGGGAGCCCGGCCCATCACGATCGCCCTTGTAGATATTAAGTGTGAAGCGGCTGACGATGATAATGCGTATGGACCTTTGGACACCCTGTGGAGATTTGACACTGATCTGATCAGCAGAGGCATTTATCCGGCTATCGATCCGATCGGGTCGACCTCAACTGTTCTGGAGGGAGCGCATCTGGATGCCGTTCATCTGACCACCCAGCAAGCGGCACGGAAACTGCTCCGCCGTTACAGAGAACTGAGATCGCTGGTGACCGTACTGGGCGCGGAGAAAATTTCCGATAGTGATTTGCTGCTGTACCAACGGGGCGAAAGGCTCGAAGCTTATCTTGCACAGCCTTTCTACGTATCCGAGCCCTATACAAAAAAACCGGGTGAATGGTTGACGCTTTATGATACACTGGCTGATGTGAAGCGGATCTTGGATGGCGAAATGGATACAACCGAGCCTTCCGAATTGTTTTTTAAAGGGCGGCTGGAAGTCACCAGCTGAAGCGGGATGATTGATATCTGGTAAACGGTTGCATGGGGCCGGTTCAGCTGACCGGCTCTTGCGTACCGTATCGAATGGTTATCGAAAGAGGTGAACGGCTTGATTCGCGGCGTCATACTCGAAGGTTTATCCACAACTGGGAAAACATCCGTATTATCTGCATTAAAAAGAGTACATAGTTCAAGTTCGCATGCCGAGCGAACGCTGATCGCGCTAAGTGAACATTACTCGCAAATCCTGCATTCCGATCACGGCGTGCTGAGGTCCTTGGATCAAAATGAACATATCCAGCTGTTAAATCAGCATATCGCTTATCTTGAACAGCTGCACGGTTGGATTGAATCTCTGGGTCAAACGAAACCGTCTAACGGAATTTTTTTCATCTTGGAGAGATTTCATCTGAATCATCGTGCGGCATTCGCAGATCATTCAGAAATTGAGGCTTTGGAACAGCGATTGCTGCGTCTCAATGCAAAATGCGTTCTTTTGACCTTGTCTCCGGAAGCTGTTACGACCCGATTTGTTGAAAGCCGAGGCGAAGCCTGGCGGTCCTATGTCATGGCGAATCATCCGTCTGCAGACGAAGCTTGCCGCAAGTTTGTTGAGGATCAGGAAAAGCTGCACATATGTATGAAACAATCGCTCATTCCTGGAATGGAAATCAACACCGACGAAGCAGCGTGGGATGATTATGCGAATCAAATTTTGAAGGCGTTGGACGAAAAAGCACAATAATACATACCAGGTTAAACAAGCTACAGGCTGCCGAAAAACGGCGGCCTGTTTGGGTTATAAAGGGAGTCATTCCTGAACAAAAGGAGATGTGGTGCTTCGCAACGAAGTAATATTATGGAAACGGTATAAAATCGTGGCAGAGAAGAGGATTTTCCAAAGGAGATAATCGACAATGAGGAAAAAAATAATGGTTATATTCGGCACTCGACCCGAAGCGACGAAAATGTGCCCGGTGATTCAAGAATTGCGCCATCATCAAGAATGGTTTGAGACGAAGGTGGTTGTTACCGGCCAGCACCGAGAACAATTATCTCAGGCTCTTTCACATTTTAATATTCAACCCGATGTCGACTTGGCTTTGATGAAAGAAAATCAATCACTGGCCTACTTAACTTCGGCTGCGATTGTTGGACTCGACAACATCATTAATGAGGACAAGCCTGACATGATACTGGTTCATGGAGATACGCAGACTGCGATGTGCGGAAGCTTGACAGCATTTTTTCATAAAATCCCGGTTGGGCATGTCGAAGCAGGCTTACGTTCTCATCAAAAATATTCGCCTTGGCCCGAAGAAGTAAATCGCAGAATTGTCGATGTTATTACAGATTTACTATTTGCGCCGACATCTGTTAGCAAGAACAATTTGAATAGAGAGGGTTATGATTCCGAACATATTTTTATTACCGGTCAAACTGCCGTCGATGCAGCAATTCTTACCAACAAAGCTGATTATAAGTTTCATAATGAACAATTAAACGATCTTGTCCAACTCCAAGGAAGATTGATTACTGTAACGGCCCACCGCCGGGAAAATTATGGGGAACCTATGCAGCAAATGTTCAAGGCGATCCGACGTGTGGCTGATGAACATCCAGATGTCCATATCGTTTATCCGGTTCATTTGAGTCCATATGTCCAAGATACCGCATTTACGATGTTGTCCGGTCATGATCGGATCCATTTGCTTGATCCCATTGAATACCCTGATATGATCAATCTGTTATCCCGTTCTCATCTTGTATTAAGTGATTCAGGCGGACTTCAAGAAGAAACACCCGTTTTTAATAAACCGTTGATCCTGATGCGAGATACTACAGAACGGCCAGAGGCTGTTGCGGCGAATGCCGTTTACCTGTCCGGAACCCAAGAGGATTCTATTTTTAGCATAGCCAATAAACTATTAACGGACCCGGATCTCTATCATCTGATGGCAAATGCGAGAAACCCATTTGGTGACGGGCTCGCCTCCAAAAGAATCGTACATATTATTGCCCATCATTTCGGATTAACTCAAGACCTGCCAAATGAATTCGAGGAGTAACCCTGATGACCCAACACTACTATATCGCTTCAAGCCGAGAGCTTCCTACCGGCTCCTTCGGTATGAACAAAACGGTAATGACCATTCGGGATTACATTGAAAAAGTGAACCCATCGGCGAAAGATCAGATTGTGATGCAAGCCCTACTGGAAAAGGACCCGGAGGGGGATCAGCTGATGGATATCTTCGAAACGGAATTGGACGCAGCTGGCTTGTATATAGCGGGCCCTATGAAATCAGTAGACGCTTCGTGCCCGTTCCGGCAGCCATACATTTATCAGGTAGACCCTGATGGAGGCTCATTCGAGATGAGTGATGCAAAGAAACGGTCTGCCCCTGAATCTTTCCAATGCAGCAAAAAATGCATAACGGAGCTGTTTCGGTTTATTGATCGTCATTTAAAGACTGGTGAAGAATTGGAACTGTACTCTTGCACGCATTACGGATTTGATCGATCCTGGGAGTTGCCTAACAAGGATGATCTTGTAATTGATTTGTCCACTTTTCCATTGGGGGACAATTTTGAGTGGAAAGAGCGCCAAATGATACGAGTAAGAAAGTAAAGTGTTTGACGAAAAGATATGGGGAAGTATCCATCTGGCCATCTGAAGTGCCCCAAACCAATGCGAACATGCCAATTTGTCCTCCATCCACTGGGATATCGTGCTAAATCAGTGCGGGGAGTGGGGCGGCGGCCGGCTTTGGTTTGATGACGTCTTGGTCAGGGAGAACGGCCGATTTGTATTGGATGAGCTGCAGGGGTTAAATCGTGAATAAGGCGGGATAAAGAAATGGATAAAACAAATCTGGCGAAATCGTATGATATCGATTCACACCGAAGAGCAAACGCGAATCCGGCGGATTGGAAGGTGATCGAGAGGGACAGGTTTCTTAACCACCTGCAGGATTCAGGTAAAAGGAAACTTCTAGAAATCGGTGCCGGAACAGGGATAGACAGCCTTTACTTTAAAGATCATGGTCTAAAGGTAACCAGCATTGATTTATCCAGTGAAATGGTGCGTTACTGCAGAGAAAGAGGGCTGCAGGCATATGTGATGGATTTCTATCATCTAACATTTGAGGACGATTCGTTTGATGCTGTCTACGCCTTAAACTGTCTGCTGCATGTGCCCAAAAATGAAATAGGCGGCGTGCTGTCGGAAATCAAACGAGTGATGAAGCCTGATGGATTATTTTATATGGGACTATATGGAGGTACAGATTCCGAGGGGGTTTGGGAAAACGACTGGTGTGAGCCAAAACGGTTTTTCGCCTCTTATTCAGATTGTTCTATCCGAGCGCTAACGGGACAATATTTCAAGGAAATCAGCTTTCAAACCGTTCCTTTAAAAGAGGGTGAGCCCTATTTTCAGGGACTCCTGTTACAGAAATAAAAAATGAAATCCAGGGCGGGCAGAAAATCGGTTCGCAAACATGAAGATACGGAGGTTTCAAATGGTCACAGCGGATATTTTGTCCAAAGCGGCCGCATCGTTTGACTTTGATGTGAATACGCTGGAGTTTGTTAGCCATTCAACGAATGAGGTATACCGGTTTTCGAAAAACAATGAATATTATTTCCTGCGGATATCAGCTAAGCCTCTCGCCTATGCAGAAAAGATACACGCCGAATTGGAATGGGTACACGATTTGGTACACCATGGCGTAAACGCCTCTATGCCGATCTTAACGAAGGATCAACAGCTAACCGCCGTGTATGAAGAAGACGGGCAATGTTTTATTGCCGCTGTTTTTTGCATGGCACCGGGAAAATTCTTCGATAAAGGCAACCCTCACTTATGGGGGACAGACATCTACCATGCATGGGGAGAAACCATGGGGAAGATGCACAAGCATTCGAAGTCCTATAAACCTTTGGTGAAGGGTAGGCAAAGAGATCATTGGAGCAAGAGCGGGTTCAGCAATCCGAATTTGCAGCGTGGGAAGTACAGGGTGCTTCTCGAAAAATTACAAAGCATTGAAGATCAAATTGATTCGCTCCCTCGGAATGACAATGGTTATGGGCTGATCCACAATGATTTTCATCCCTACAATTTCATGATCGACGGAGATACGATTACCGTATTTGATTTTGACGACTGCATTTATGGCTGGTATGCACTGGACATTGCCATTGCTTCAGCACATGCGGTTTGGTGGGGGTCCCCTGGAGAAGACCGAAAGTCAAAAAATGAATTTTCCCGGAGATTTTTGGATGATTTTCTTGCAGGGTACTTCAAGCATCATCAATTGGACTCTCATTGGATTCAGCGGATTCCCTTGTTTATGGATTACCGAAATATATGTTCCTTCTTCTGGTGGCTGCAGGATTGGGATGGTGATGAAAGTCAACTGAATGATTTTCAGAAGGATGCAATAACAGAGGCGGTGAAAATCATCGCGGATGGCCGCTCCTTTGACGGCTGTGAGATTGAAATGTAGTGTTGCCATATCCAGTGTGTCAGATCAGGGCCCCAGAAAGGCTCTCACTGTATGGAAAGGGGAGTACCGCTTGAATCTTAAGAAAGGCATCTTTGCACTTGCGTGTACCGGGATCGCTCTGTTGTTGTTCTTTATTGTGATTATGTACAACAATCCCCAAACCAGAGGCCAAGTATCTCTTGAAAAGCAATTGAACACGATCATTGCTAACCACGCTGTTGATCAAATCAAGTCTCTTTCGCAAAATGAACAGACTTATCAGTTTATGGCACGCCTGAGCCCGACGATTCAATGCAAGAGAACATCCGACATCCAGGGTATGAATCGTGATTCACAATATTATTATGTGACAACGTTAGACGATAAGAATGTTGATGTTTATATCCGCAAAGGTGATTGGAAGGTCATGGGGATTCATTTGCAGTAAACCTTTGGATTCAGAATCAGCGATAGATCGGCCACCTTGAGGTACAAGATTGAACGATAAGCAAAAGCCGGAGATTCCAGTTGAAGGAATTCCGGCTTTGATTTTGCTGCCCTTGATTTATGCCTTAGGCCGTGAGCTCCTTCAAAATCTGTTTCGGCAGAATCCCCGATTCCTGGTAAACGAGCTTGCCATCTTTAAAAATAAGGGTGGTCGGTATGCTCATAATCTGAAATTGGGAAGAGGTCACCGGGTTATCATCTACATTCACTTTAATCACGTTAACCGAACCGCTTGTTTCCCTTTCAAAATCCTCCAGAATAGGAGCAAATATTTTACAAGGACCGCACCATGATGCCCAAAAATTCACGACCGTTACGCCTTCTGTCTGCATCATATTTTTAAACGTTGCGTCTGTTGCATGCTGAATCGCCATCGTTATCTTCCTTTCAATAATAGATTTCCCGACTCAAATCTCTCTGGTGTACATGTTCTGATCCTGCAGTCGAATCAGTACTTTGCCAAAACGCCCGCCCTGTTGGAAGGTTACTTGTCCAGACGGATATGCTTGGTCCAGATAGTCTGCAACGATTGTTTGGTTGCGCTCATCGACAGGAAGACCATGTCTGCGAAGCCAGCTCATCATCTCCTGCAGCGCCTCTTCTTTCGACATCTCTACCGTTTTCGTTTCCCTGGTGACTAGGGACTCATAGGAATAGCCTTTGAGATACAGTAAATGGAGCAAATATCCCATTTCCGCTGGTTTGGACTTGTAAGCTTCGCCGGTGACGAGCGGCCAAATTTCGTTGACCAGACTATGTTCTGCAGAAGAAACAGGCAGACTGATATAACAGAATTTTCGGGCACATTGGAGCACTTTCTCTACGCTCTCCCAGTCGCGAATGACCGGGCACATCGAAACGAAGACGAGATCGAAAGCCTGGCTCAAGCCATTGGCTTGAACGTCGATTTCCTCAAACGGTACGGGCATAATCTTTAATTGGCCTTCGTCAAACTTGGCTATGTTTTCCTTCAGCAATTCAACTTGTGGAGGAGAGGACTCAACGGCCGTTACACGGGCTCCCCGTTCTGCAAACGGCACCGAAAATACGCCCGAAGCGGCGCCGATGTCCAGCACTGAGGCATTCTTAAATGATACCCCTTGTCCCTCAATCCAGTTCAAGATCCGATGGGTTCGTTTTCTTCCCTCCGGGCTAAATGACTGCTCATGGAAAGCCTTGGCTTTATGATCAAAGTCTCGAGAAGGGTCGATGCCGGCCTGTTTGGACCTGTTGATATAGGTGTCGGGATCTTCTTTCCACGCTTTTTCCCAGCGGGCTTCATTAAAAAAATCGCTCATGATCTTTTAAACCTCCATAGATCTGTTATATCCATAATTGGAACAAAAAAATAAATTTGTCTGTATGTTTAAAACGATAAGGCTCTTGCTTGACCGAAACCATCGTAAACCTCACACCAAAATACTTATAGAGAAGAGGGATGGTTCAAGTGAGATCCTCCTTTCAGTTCGATAATATTATAGACCTACAATATCCATAATAAAATATACTCCATGGATTTGCAATGCTTTCTTCAGAAAATTCATTGTATAGCTGTTCATATCCCTTCATAATTTTGATACGAGAGACTAAGATCTTAATTAAAGAACGTTAATGTTTGACAAAGGAGGAGTCATTCGATGTACAAGGCTATAGTCAATGATGATACATACATTTCGATTCTGGAAGACAGGCATGCGAACGAGCTTTATCATTTAATTGACAGCAGTCGTGAATCTATACGGCAGTGGCTTCAGTTTCCTGATCTTACGCATAAAGTCGAGGACACAAGAGCTTTTATAAGCAGGTCATTAAAAAGATTCGCCAATAACGATGGGTACTGGGCTGGGATATGGTATAAGGAACAGATTGCAGGGTCCATAGGTTTTCTAGGGATCGATTGGGAAGCGGGTCGGACAGAAATAGGCTACTGGCTAGGCTCTTCATTTGAGGGGAATGGTTTAATGACTTCTGCATGCAGTACGTTTGTCGCTCATGCGTTCCGTGATCTGCGGCTTCGTAAAGTCGAGATCGGCGCAGCTGCAGGCAATATCAGGAGCCGAGCGATTCCGGAACGATTGGGCTTCACGCAGGAAGGGATTATCCGGAATTACGAACGTTTACATGACCTATATTTAGACAGAGTCATTTACGGTCTTACGCAAAAGGAGTGGTTAGACCAGCAAGCCATGTCCTAATTGACCGCCTGATCTTCGGTAACCTCCAAAACGAATATAAACGAATGTTACCAAACAAGTGTAACGTAAAATGGTAAAATCAACCTGTTAGAGAAGAGTTACAGATCATTCAAAAGTGAGGTTCGTGAATGACACTGATTGGAGTCCGCCATTTTACGAATGAAGATTTTCAGATGCTGGGTGATTTGTATGCTGCCGTAACTTCAAGGGGAGAAACGGTGTTCTGGTGGGTTGGAGACGAAGCCAATTGGCCGAATGTGTTCATTGCGTTGGAGGGAGAACGAATCATCGGAAAAGGGCAGGTCAGCGTTATTTCGGAAATCCCGGCTGAAAGCCCGCAGGACCATAAACACCGTATCTATCTCAACTTGAAGACGCGTCCGGAAAGGGAGAATGACTATAATCTCTATGATCTGCTATACGAACCTTTACTGAATAGGGCTTACGAGTTGAAAGCAGCCCTTCCCCCAGCTCACCAGACGTTGATTGGGATCGGTAACCAGTCCACGGAAGTGAACAACACCCAATATTTTATATCGAAAGGATTCAGTTACAGTAAAAGTTTGTATACCATGCAAAGAGCACTGGTTGGAGAAATGGATCCATTGGCTCTTTCCGCACCTAATCGCTGTATCCAGTGGGACATGCCGTCGGAAGCCAGCATCCATGAATACTTGGCAGCAGACATGGAAATTTGGCCGGGGGCTCCCATTGGGATGGAGCGGCTCATGGAAAACCGGAAGAATCGAGCGTGGACTTCTTTTGTCGTCAGGGAGAATGATACGCTGGTCGGCAGCGTGATGGCATGGGTGGATGCAGAGGGGGATGGCGTCATCGAGGATGTTTTTGTCAGAGAACCTTGGCGACAACAGGGCATTGCCAAGCATTTGCTGTACCAAGCGCTGACCTATCTCAAACATATCGGATGTGAGTGTGCCGTACTGCAGGTTGAAACGGCCAATTCATCGGCCTTATCCTTGTATCATGCCGTGGGGTTCAAAGAGGTACCGGAGGAAGTACGATATGAGCGGGACTTCTAACCGCTTAAAAACAATCAGGCAGCCGGATCGTTTTGTCGACCGGCTGCCTGATTCGCATTAGGATGCTTAATTTTTATTTATTCATCGTATCATCCAAGCCGGGCTGTGGGGCGAACCACCAGCTCGTTCACATCGACGTCCGCCGGCTGCTCGATCGCATAGGCGATGGCTCGGGCAATAGCGGAAGCAGGAAGAGCGTTACGCCGGTACGTTTTCATAAATTCCCTTGCCCCGTCATCCGTAATGCTCTCAGCGAGCTCGGATTCCGTTACGCCGGGAGAAACGAGCGTTACCCGAATGTCTGCATCAATTTCCTGCCGCAAACCTTCCGTGATGGCGCGAACGGCGTATTTGGTTGCACAGTATACCGCCGCCGTCGGCGTGACCGAATAAGCCCCGATGGAAGCCACGTTAATCATATGGCCGGATTGCTGCTCCTTCATTACGGGTAGACCTGCGGCAATGCCGTGCAGAACCCCGCGGATATTGACGTCGATCATCCGGTTCCATTCGTCGATTTTCAAAGCTTCCAATGGTGATAGAGGCATCACGCCGGCATTGTTCACGATGACATCGACCCGTCCGAACTTGCTTTGCGCCAAGCGGATGATGGACTGCATTTGCTCGATATTCGTTACATCCAGCTGTTGATATAGGGCGGAGCCTCCTTCTGCCTCAATAAGGGAAGCCAGTGCTTCCAGTCTTTCTACGCGTCTGGCCCCCATGACGACGTGGGCGCCCCGGCTGGCGAGAAGCTTCGCTGTAGCTTCGCCGATCCCGCTGCTTGCACCTGTAATAACAACTACTTTTCCATTGATTTCGGACATTGAACATTTCTCCTTTGGATTTGATTTATGCTAAGTTGCTCGATTCGAACTCCTGTGATGAAAAAGGGGCATCTCCCTGCTAATTTTCACGATAGAGAATCATGCCGGCGTGGTAGAGCACCGAATCACGGAAGTCGCCGTCCGCTGTAAACCCTGTATCATCCACATATTCGATATGGTCGCCTACAATGGTGTACCTGCCTTGATAAGCGCTCTTCCGATTACCGCGCGCTTCGTCATACCGCCCGTTCGGCAGCAGCTCATGCCGGATGTAACCGTCTTTTGTCACCCACATGCCGACATACGGATGGGATTGTACGTTTTGTGCAGCCATTGAATATTCTCCTTTCCTTTGCGAAAACCGGATTGAATTCTGCCTTGTCATCGTTTTCTACAGTTATGTTATCCGGACCCTGTTTCGCATTTCTTACATGTTCATTATCGTTCTTTCGGGAATAGGGACGGTAGCCGGATCATACAAGATGATTGCCTAATCCTCCAGAAGCGGATAAAGTTAAGCTAATCATATTGATCAAAGGGGGAAGAAGAGGATGGATGAATGGTTCGAGAAACAAAGAAATGAACTGCTCCGGATCATCGAGAAGTTCACACCGGAGGACGGTACGCATGAGACAGAAGTTCCCGGTTTGCGCTTCATTCGCTCTTCCCGGTTATCCGAACCGGTATATTCTGTCTATGAGCCGTCCCTTTGCGTCGTAGCGCAGGGTTCCAAGGTGGTTATGCTGGGACAAGAGGTGTATCAGTATGACCCGAGTAGTTACCTAACCGCTTCAGTCCAATTACCGATTACAGGGCAAGTGATGGAGGCATCGAATGAAACGCCGTATTTAAGCCTGCAGATCCTTTTTGATATGAACCAAATTCTTGATGTGATTCAAGCATCTGATGATGCCATCCGAGCTGGGAATGAGACCAGCCGGGGGTTGAAGGTAAGCCAGCTCAACGATACGCTTCTGGATGCCGTGCTGCGGCTTGTGAAACTGGTCGAAACACCGAGTGATATTCCGGTGCTTGCGCCCTATGCCATGCGGGAAATTATTTACCGGGTTCTTCAGAACGAGCACAGCGCATCTCTGATGCAATTTGCCGTGATCGGAAGCCACGCACAGCGAATCGCGGGGGTGGTTGAGAAGATTAACCGCGATTTTGCCCTTCCTCTTCGCGTAGAAGAATTGGCTGCGGAGGCCCGTATGAGCACTTCGTCTTTGTACGATTATTTCAAGGAAGTCACAGGGATGAGTCCGATCCAGTACCAAAAGCAGATCCGTTTGCAAGAGGCGCGCCGGCTGCTCTTCTCCGAATCGATCGATGCGGCGGAAGCTGCGTTTCAGGTCGGATACGAGAGTCCGTCGCATTTTAGCAGGGAATATGCCCGGATGTTTGGGATGCCGCCGGTCCGGGACCTACGCCGATTGCGGAGCACGATTGTTGACGAAATGATGATTTCGGCGGAAATCAAATGAAAGGAAATGAATTTATGGATTTTAAGTTGTGCCTTATTCCTTATGAAGATAAGACACTGCTGTACAATCTCATACAGCTATACCGCTACGACAGCAGTGAGTTTGATGGGCATGTGCTGAACAGGCACGGTCAATACTTATACAAATACATTGATCACCAATGGACAGATGAATATCGGAGGCCCTTTATGGTCTCTGTGGACGGGGAAATCGCAGGATTTGTTCTGGTCAGTCTGGATGTACCACAGGAGTATATGAAATTGAGCAAGGCTGAGAAAACAAATTTAATCAGCGATTTTTTTATCATGAGAAAATACCGGAGGAGAGGGGTAGGCAAAAAAGCTGCCTTTACCTTATTCGGGGAGTTCAAAGGGATATGGGAGATCAGGCAAACGGTTGGCAACAAGCCGGCGTATGCTTTTTGGAAACATGTGATTTCAGAGTATACACAACACGATCGTTATTGCGAAGAATTTCTTCAAAACGAGCAGTGGCATGGTCCGGTCTTTGTCTTTCATTCTGATACAGACGAGTCCGATGAAATACAGTGACATGAGGTATAAGTGTAATCAAAATAACAAGTTGTTGGCTTAGTTGGCTTGCAGATAGTAAGGGTTTAACAATACTTTTACCGTCATGTTGACATATCGGGAATTATCGATATAATAAAAATCATGAAATCATTTGAACCCATTGAAGTGTTTAAAGCATTGTCCAATGAAGCGCGTTTGCAAATTTTAGAGTGGTTGAAAGATCCTCCAGCCTATTTTGGCCCCCAGGAAGGGGTGGACCTGATCGAAGTTGGGGTTTGCGTAAGCCAAATTACTGCCAAGCTGAACATGACTCAATCGACCACATCCCAGTATTTGTCCGTGCTGCAGCGGGCAGGTCTGATCCATGCAACCCGGATTGGCAAGTGGACCTATTACAAAAGGGATGAAGAAGCGATTCAGGCCATCGCCTCGTACATCCAGAAAGACCTGTAATGATAGAGACTGGATTCAATTCAATGAATTCAGTTTTTATATACAAAACAAATCGATAATTCGAGATATGTGATATCGATATTATTTTTTATCCAATACATCGACATATCCCGAAATGCAATTGGATGATAAGGAGATGTTTGAAATGACTAACCCTTCGATCTTGACCAACGATACGCATTCCAGCCAAACTAACCGATCCTCAAGGACCGCTACACTTGTGATCGTTGCTCATCCCGATTTGGAGCATTCTCGGATCAACAGGCGACTGGCCGAAGAGCTGGAGCGGCGGGGCAATGTGACCGTACATCGGCTGTATGAAGCCTATCCGGATGAAAAGATCGATATCGCAACCGAGCAGGCGCTGCTTATGGCGCACGACCGTGTCGTTCTTCAATTTCCTTTTTTCTGGTACAGCTCGCCTTCCTTACTGAAGAAATGGATGGATGAAGTGTTCGAGTTTGGATGGGCCCATGGACCAGGCGGGGTCAAGCTGAATGGAAAAGAGCTAATCATCGCCATCTCTTCCGGAGGTTCTCCGAGCATGTACCAAGCCGGCGGCTTTCACAATTACTCTTATAGCGAGCTGCTCCGTCCCTTCCAACAGACGGCAAACCTGACCGGGATGGTTTATCGGTCTCCGTTTGTCATTGGCAGAATCCGCGAAGTCAGCGATGAGCAGCTGGAGAAGTATGCCGCAGAATACGCGGACTATGTAGAAGGCGAGAAAGCCTTATCAGGCACAACAAGTGCTTAACACGGTAAAAGATTAGTTCTCACGCATAAGTTAAAGCCCCTTCCAGGCGCCAAGCGCTGCTGTGAAGGGGCTTCTTTCGTTTAGCTGGTAGAACTTCCACTATGACGGATGTTTTCGCGTGAATGCAATCCGTTTTACAAGGAAGCCGGCTATTGTACCGCTTTTTGCTGGCTCGTAATCGTTCCCAGGTGGATAGCTTCGTGCATCAAGGCAAAGTTGAACAACTCGGCAGCGGTCGTGAATTCAAAGGGCCCCAACACGAACGGGGACTTCAGATCCTGCTGAAGCATATCCGGCGTAATCTCCGAAATCTGGGACAGCTGATTGGCAAGCTGCTGCACCAATTCTTCTTGGGATGGCGGAGCAATCGTCCAGTCGGCCGGCTTTGTACCGCTGTTGAACAGCGTTTCGTAGGAAGCCGGAATAGTCGACGCTGAACCGAAGCACAGCTGCTGATATCGATCGAGCCAAAATACGATATGCCCGACGTTCCAGCGGATCGTATTTCGAAAACCTGCCGGCGTTATGTCGAAGAGCGATTCCGGTATGCCCTGTACCTGACCGATCACCAATTGATGCAGCACCTTGCCCGTATTCACGATAGATTGTGTACTCATTTGTAATTCCTCCTTAGTGGTTTGTGGGGTGGTTTATTTCGTTCTTGTTACCAAGTTTACCGGTCCAGACCATAAGCAACAATCACGTAATTCCGATGGTATGAATCGTTTTCACTAATGGATCTTTCATCGTATGGGAAATCCTTCCGTCCTCCGTTATACTGGATATAGAACTTAACATGGCAGCATACGAAACAATGGGAAGGAGACGTTCATGGAACTTCGACAGCTTGAATACTTTGCAGCGATATGTAAAGAAATGCATTTCTCCCGGGCAGCCGAGAATCTCTGCACGACACAGTCGAATTTGAGCCAGCAAATTAAGTTTCTGGAAAAGGAGCTGGGGATGCCTCTGTTTGACCGTATCGGCAAAAAGATTGCCTTAACCGATGCCGGCCGGATCCTGCTCGAACAGAGCCAGCTGATCTTTGAGAGGGTGGATTACATTCAGGGGGCCATCTCGGATCTTAAAAAAATGGAGGGCGGCAAGCTGGACATCGGCATTCTGCCAGGGGATGGGGACCTGCTGTTTGACGCGCTGCTGCTTGATTTTCACCGGGCTTACCCCAAACTGTCCATTTCGGTCAACGAAACGACGAACGTATATGAAGAGGTTTTGGCCGGGAACAGAGACTTGGGCGTTACGACGATGCCTGAGCGGCCCGACGACCGTATGGCCATCATCCCGCTGTTTCATGAGGAGTTTGCGCTTGCCGTACGATCGGATCATCCCGCTGCCCGATTTAAGGCCATCCCCTTTGAACAGCTAAAGGAGCTGGATATGGTCACATTCGGCCCCGATCACCAGATCACGAAGCTGATTCGATCCTGCTGCCAGGAAAAAGGCATGGAGCTGCATCACGCGATGGTGACCTCGACGCTTTCGACGCTTCTCTCTATGGTAGAGCAGGGAATTGGAGCATGCATTCTTCCCCGGTTGCTGCTCGACAACCTTGGCCGGGAACAAATCACTGCAGTCACACTTCTGCATCCAACGCCGAGCCAGGAGATCTGCATCATTTACCGGACGGATAAATATCTGGGTAAGGCAGGCCGCATATTCATTGAGGCATTACAAGCTTACATAGAGCGTGTAATTGAAAGCGCAAACCGTTCGCTTGGTTAAACGGATCATGAAATGAAGTGGAGGGAAGTCAATGGAAGCCTTTCAGGATCAACCACAATCGGATTTTACAGGGATCAAGCTTGTGTTGATTTACGTTCTGAATGTGATGACCATGAACAAAATTCCTTGGACACGCAACACGCTGGCGGCTATGAAAATAAAGATGGATCAACAGTAGCGAATTCATATATACCGGTAAACGATTGTCACTAGATTACAAAAGAGGAGAGACGACATATGCGCATCCAATTGGACCGTTTTCCTAACGGTGTGAATAAGGCGGTGACGCTCAGCTTTGACGACGGGCGGGACCATGACCGCAAATTAGTCAGTCTGCTGAACGACTATGGCCTCAAGGGGACGTTTCATCTGAACAGCGGGAATCTCGGGAAAGCAGGATATATCGACAAAACGGAAGTCGCAGCCTTGTTTCAGGGGCATGAAGTTTCGGTTCATACGGTGGACCATCCCTTTCTGGAACAGACGCCGCCGGATCAAGTGCTGGAGCAGGTGGTGGCAGACCGCAAGGCATTGGAGGAGCTCGTCAACTATCCGGTCAAAGGGATGAGCTATCCGTTTGGTACCTACAGCGATCAGGTTGTGAACATATTGCGGTCCATCGGTATCGAATACGCCCGTACGGTGAACAGTCATGGCGGCTTTCATAAGCCGGACGATTGGCTCCGCTGGCATCCGACCTGCCATCATAAGCAAATGGTCGAATACGCCGATCAATGGATTCATATGCAGCAAAGATATTCGAGAATGTCGCTTTTTTACGTCTGGGGACACAGCTATGAATTCGATAACGACAATAACTGGGACTTGGTAGAGCGGTTCGGTGAGATGATCGGCGGCAAGGACGACATTTGGTACGCGACGAATGCGGAAATTTACGCCTAATGCAAAGCCGTGGAAGGACTCCGGTACTCTGCCGATTCACGCCTCATTCATAATCCGTCGGCCCAATCGGTATGGGTCAGCGTTGATGGGGACCCGATCGAAGTCCGCTCCGGAGAAATCATACGTTTATAAACAGACTGTATGAGTCAGACCCGTTTACGAGGAAGCCGCTAGGTCGGCTTTCTTTTTTTTGTCGCCAATTCAGATAGGCCCGGATTGTCGTTTCGTAACAAATTCCATGTCCATCGTAACTTATTCATACTGGCAGCATCCCGCACACGATTAAGATAGACATGGATTCACCATTAAGCGTGATCGTCTAAAGTTTTTTCATCACACACGCAGGGAGTGCAGGCCAGTGAAAAAAGCAGTGGAATCTCCAAACATCAACATGCGCGAGCATGTCTCACGGGCGGATTTGCATTACCGTCATACCGTGGAGCGAAGTGAGGGCGGCCTTCCGCTCGGAAACGGCCGGATGGGCAGTCTCATTTGGACTTCTCCCTCGGCGCTCAAGTTTCAAATCAACCGGGCCGATGTGTATGCGAACGGCAGCCGTACCAACAGCTTCAACCAGCGGCACTCGGATTATGCTTACGGCTGCGGCTTTGTCGATATCGACCTGGTGGATTATGGCGAAGATGTATTTCATGACAAAGGAATTCGTCAGCATCTAAGTCTGTATGACGCGACGGCATCGATTGCGGGGATTGGGGTGGAGGCGGAGGCGTTTGCTGCGTCCGGGCATGATGTGTTCGGCGTCCGGATACATGATCGGCGGCCGGCGCCGCAAGGGGTCAACATTAAGCTCAAAATGCTGCGTCCGGCAGAGGTCGTGACCAAAAACCACTCCGCCGTATCACGCCTCATAATAAGGGACGGCATGATGGTGCTTCATCAGCAATTCCGCGAAGGAGACTATTTCTGCGCTTCAGCGGTTGTTATTGCGATAACGGGAAGGGACGCGCAGGTGAGGATGAACGACGAGTACGGCGGCCGGAAGCCAGTCGGCGCTTATCGGGAAAATCTGATCATCGGGCAGCCGAATGAGACAGAAATGCGCCTGTGTGTTCAACCAGGAAACGGCAGTTTTGATATCTTTATGAGCAGCGCAGCCAGCTTTGATGAGCAGGAAGATGTCATCGGGGAAGCGATCCGAACGGTGCGGCATGCCATGCAGTCGGGATATGACGTGCTGCTGGCGGAGCATCGCAAGTGGTGGCATTCCTTTTGGGACAAATCGTATATCCGCCTTCATAGCGAGGACGGCCATGCCGAATTTGTCGAGCAGCATTACACGTATTATGTATACCTGATGGCTTCCAATTCGCGGGGTTCACAATTTCCTCCGAATTTCGGCGGCATGCTGCTCAGCCCGCGCGGAGATCTTCGGCACTGGGGGGCCATGCATTGGTGGAACAACATGAATTTGTATTATAACGCCGTACTGCCAACCGGGCATGATGAACTGTTCCATCCGTATTTCAACATGTATTCGGCCATGTACGATTCGTGTGCAGCCGCCGCAAGGCAGCAGTGGGGAAGCCAAGGCATTTATATCCCGGAAGTCGTGTCCTTTGATGGCGTGGAGGAACTGCCGGAAGACATTGCCGAGGAAATGAGGAACCTCTATTTGCTGCGCAAGCCGTGGGAGCAGATGTCATCCCGGTTTCGCGAGTATGCTTACTCCAAGCGGCCGCATGAGAGCCGTTGGAACTGGAAGTATCACGAAAAATATGTGGACGGCAGGTTTACGTACAAGGAACGAGGTTACGGCCCCTTTGGATTCACGACCCACATGTTCGCCACCCAGGTCGGAATTGCGTACCACTACTGGTTGTACTATGAGTTCACCAAGGATGAAGAATGGCTGCGTGAGCGCGCATATCCGATCATTCGGGGCGTCGCCGAGTTTTTCCGCCACTACCCCAACCTGCGGAAGGATGAGGACGGACTGTATCACATGTATCACACGACCAGCGACGAAAAATATTACGGCGGCAAAGACACGATGGATTCGATGGCGGGCATGCATACGATCTTCCCGATCGTCCTGCGGGCTTCGGACCTACTCGGATTGGATCGCGATATACGGCCGGCGTGGCAGGAGCTTTACGAGCATCTGGCCCCGCTTCCGCGAAGCGACCAAGCAGACGCCGTCCTGAAAACGGGAGAAGGGGAAGCGGCCGTATGGGTCGGCGCTCTCGGTCCCGTATTGGATCAGAAGAGCCATATCGACGTGAAGCCTGCCTTTTTCGGCGGCTTATGTTCCCTCGAGACCGCCGGGAGTAACCAAGACATGTTTAAGACGACTATGGCGACGGTTCGGTACCAGGAGGAGCTTCTCGATCACGACTGGAGCCGGGCTGCCTCTGAAATGTCGGGGATGGCACGCGTCTTGGCCAATATGGGGCTTGCCGAGCCTTTTAAGCAGGTCGTGCTGGCCCAGTTGGAATGTGTAAACGCGGAGCGGGATTACTGCTATTTCAACGATACAGGCCGAATCAAATCGTTTGAAAACCGTTTGACCGTCAGGGAAGGGGTGAACTGCATCAGCATTCAGCGTCTTGGTAACGCCGCGGCTGCGCTGCAATCGACGCTGTGCCAAAGCCAACCTGCTGGCCCAGGCCAGGATTCGGTTATCCGTCTGTTCCCTGCAAGTCCAGTGGATTGGGACTGCGAATTTTCGCTATGGTGTCCTGGTGGATTTAACGTCAAATCGGCTGTTCAGGATGGCGATATACAATATGTAACGATCACGTCCTCCCTTGGAGGAACATGCCGGATTCGGAATCCATGGGGAGAAGGCGAAGTATGCCTGCAGAAGGTAGGAGGCGAGGTTCACTTGTTGGAGGGTTCGCTGCTCCAGTTTGAGACGGAGTTAGGTGATGAATTCGAGCTGTATCCGAATCGATAAATGAGTTGGAAAAGGCCGTTTCACAGTGATGTGAATCGGCCTTTTTGGATGTGCTGCTGTTACTCTTACTCTCGAACGTTCATAGGTTCATGAATTTCATTACGCCGGGCCAAGCATTCCCATCGTTTGGATCGGGCCTGGCAAGCGCTATGCTCCGGTAATTCTCGGCATCGGCATGGACTCTTTGCCGAGTTCCGCCCAGGCATATTTGAGCAGAAGTTCGGTTTTGAGCGGCGCATGCTCCGGATTGTCCCATAAATTGTTCAGCTCTCCGGGGTCTTCCTGCAGATCGAAGATTTCACCGTAGGTCTGGTTGTAGTAGACTGTGATTTTATAACGATCGTCGACGTACGTTTTTTGGTGGATAGTGGTCGGTTCATGCCTGAACTCGCAGATGGCGTGATCCCGCGCCTGTGCGGCTTCGCCGAGCCATACCTTTTTCTGGTCGATGCCCGTCATCGCATAAGGAACCGGCAGATCGCACAGGGACAAGAAGGTCGGAGCCAGGTCCACCAAAGATTGAATGGCGCTGCTCCGCTTGCCGGCAGGCACTTCACCGGGATACCGGACGATAAATGGCAGCTTGATCAAGTCCTCGTAATGAAACCCGCCCTTGGCCTGCAGACCGTGCTGTCCGAAGAAATGCCCGTGATCCGTCGTAAAGACGACGATCGTGTTATCGGCCATTCCCAGTTCCTCCAGCTTATCGAGAATATGCCCGATGTACTTATCCATCATGCTGATCATGCCGTAATAGACAGCGACCAGCTTTTTCTTGTCATACTCTGTCAATCGCTTCCTGCTGCCGTACTCGTAATAATGATGCGAACGGTAACCGTGAATGCCATGTCCCGTTTCCTGCAGGTCTGTGAAGTCAGGTTGCTCTTCTTGCGTTTTGGCAAAATGAGGCGGGTTACGGTCATGCTCGCCCGGAACCATCTCGGGAATGGTGAGCTGCTCGGGATCGTACATCGTATCCCATGGCTCGGGAACGAGGTATTCCGGGTGCGGGTCGAAGAAGCTGGACCACAGGAAAAAGCTTTCGTCGTTTTCATGATATTGTTCCAGCAAAGCATTGGTCCGTTCGGCGATCCAGGTATTGTAATGGTACTCTTCAGGAATCGGCCATTTATATGTTTGATCCCGGTCCATGGTACCTGTAGGCGGCAGGAAGTAGTCTCTCCAGTTATGGCAGCCTTTCTCTTCCATCCAGAGCGCATAATGCTGCCCTACATGGGCTTCATTGGTGTGATTCCGCGCCAGCTCCACATGGTCAAAACCGTAGAATCCGTCTTTGTAATTTTTCCAAAACTCCAAATCCTGAAGAATGGGATAGGCTTCAAGCGACGGAAATTCCTCGGTCGAAGTGAGCGGCTGAAAATGTGCTTTACCGATCAGCCCGGTCCGGTACCCGGCATGCTTGAAATCTTCGCCTACCGTATGGCGGTCCTCCAGCAATTTGGTGCCGAGCGTCCACGCGCCATGCTGGCTCGGGTACATGCCGGTAATGATTGAGGCACGGCTCGGCGTGCAGGTCGGATTGGGGCAATACGCCCGGTCGAATGTGGTCCCTTCCCGGACAAGCCGGTCCAGATTCGGGGTATGTATTTCAGGATTAAAGGCGCCAATCGTATTCCAGTGCTGCTGATCGCTGGTAATTAACAAAATATTAGGTTTCTTCATCCGTCAACCTCCTCGAACTGATTATATGTAAAGGGGTGCCCAAAGAGAATAGCGTATTGTATGATAGATTTATCATTTTGTCAGTTCATGTAAGGATGATGGGGAGGATGATAACGCATGCTGCAGGAGTATGATCACGAATTTGCTGAGTTTTTATATTACACGCCGACCAGGATCGACAAAGGTACACCGTTCTGGCTGGTCAGGGCGGGTCAAAGTACGGCAAAGCCGGGTTACCGGATTGGTCCGCGGAGAATTGAATGCTACAGTATTCATTTTGTCAGGGCAGGCAGCCTGATGGTTGAATATGAGGGGCACACGTACAGGCTGCAGACAGGGGATGCCTTTTGCATGTATCCGAACCGTACCTATATGTATTACAAGCCGGACGACGATCATTCTCTGCAGTTAACATGGCTGGCCATGGATGGACCGGGCATGGAACCGATGCTGAATCTGGCAGGCTTTCATCCGGATGTACCCTGCTCCAGAGGGCTGTGGAGTCCAGAGGTAGCGAACTTGATCCGGCGTCTGTTTACGGAGTGGAAGGATGGCAAGACGGACCAGGTCGCCGCCGCCCTGAACCTGAAAGGACTGCTGTACCAGGTGTTATCCCAGCTGATCGCAAGCGCCAAAGCCGTGGACGAGCCTCATCGTCCTGCTGCGACAACGATAAAAAATAACAAGGCATCCCAATGGACCGAGTACATCGAATGGCATGCCGCCGAGGGGATCACCGTACAGCAAGTAGCCGAGTATGCTGGCCTGAACCGCACCTATTTTTCGACACAGTTTACGAGGTTTGTAGGCATGACGCCAGCCGAGTATATTGCCAAGGTCAAGATGGACAAGGCCAAGCAAATGCTGTCCGGGACGTCGGCTGCCGTTACGGAGATCGCTTATTCCCTTGGGTATCCGACCCTGTTTGCATTTACCCGTGCTTTTAAAAACTACTGTTCGATGTCCCCGTCAGCGTACCGGAAGCAGCACTGAATTTAAGAACGGATGATGCGTTAAAGGACGCCATTTGCTATGGCGTCCTCTTCACCTTGCTCTTACTATTGTCTTACACCCGGCTAATGAACCACCTCGATAAATCTTGTCGCCGCCGCCGATATCGGCATGTTACGCATCACCATAAGGCCCACTTTGGAAGGAGGGATCTCCACATCCAGCTCAATTTCAAAAAGAGAGCCTTCCTTCAGCTCCTTGGCTACGAATTCGCGCGTGACATACGAAATGCCCAGCCCACGCTTGGCGAATTCGATCAGCAAATCGACGCTTCCCACCTCGATGTCGGGCTTCAGCTCATATCCGTATTTTTCAAACAGCTCCGTGATGGCCATACGCACCCGGCTGTTCCGTGAGAACAGAATAACGGGATATTCCATCAGCTGTTCCATGGACAGCGCCTGCCCCTTCAGCTCCGCGTACCGTTCGCCCGCCACAAAGCAGTCCTGCAGCTCAATGCTTTCCGTTACCTCCAGCTGCGAGTCGAAGATCGGCATCCTTACAACGCCAAGGTCGATCCGCCCCTCCTTTAGATAGGAGATCACTTCCGGCGTCGTGCCGTGATTCAGGTGCAGCTTGATTCCCGGATACTTGACATGGAAGTCCTCGAGAAAAGGAAGTAGGTAGTGCTTGAACAACGAATCGCTTCCGCCGATCCGCAGCTCGCCGCTGTCCAAATTTTTGAGCGCCACCATTTTTTCTTCAGCGAGCGTAATAAGAATTTGCGACTGCTCTATATAGGAAAATAAAATCTTGCCTTCCTGCGTCAGGCTTACACCTTTGGAGTTGCGGTAAAACAACGTAACGCCGATCCGCTCCTCCAGCTGCTTGATGGCATGGCTGACGCTGGGCTGAGTCAGGTACAGCGCCTTGGCAGCCTGCGTTAAACTTCCCGTCTTTGCGGCCCAATAAAACACTTTATACAACTCGTAATTGTTAGTCATAGATATGGTCTATATCTCCTCAGAAATATATTGATTACATGTATGGCACATATTTGTATTATAGTGAATCCAAGACACAGAAACCAGAGCTTTTTCGACAGAATGAGAAGTGGAAGTCGGGGAGCTTTGAAAGGAAGGAGCAATTGAGATGAATCCTACAACTTTTGTATTGTTTGGAGCGACTGGCGATTTGGCCAAGCGCAAAATATATCCTGCTCTGTATCATTTATATATCCACGGAAAGCTTCCGGAAGCTTTCTCCGTGATCGGCCTCGGCCGTAAAGAAATGACGGATGAGACGTTCAAGGCTCACGTCAAGCAGTCGCTGTACGATTTTTACCGGCTGAATGTGAAAGAGGACGATTCCCTGCAGTCCTTCCTGGGACTCTTTGGCTTCAACATCCTGCACATCGATGACACGGATCACTTCGTCCGGTTAAAAGACCGGGTGGAGGCTTGGGAGCAAGGAATCGGCGGAACATCGAACCGCTTGTTCTACTTGTCCGTTGCGCCGAACTTCTTCGGCACCATCGCCTCCCAAATCGAAAACAGCGGCCTTGGCAGCGTAACGGGCTGGAAGCGCCTCGTGATCGAGAAGCCGTTTGGCCATGACGTCGCTTCGGCCCGTGAGCTGAACGACCAGCTGAGCCAAGCTTTTGCGGAAGAAGAAATTTACCGGATCGACCATTACCTCGGCAAATCCATGGTGCAGCGGCTTGAAGCATTGAAGCAGGCGAATCCTGTTATTCAGGCGCTGTGGACGAACCGCTTTATCGCCAACGTCCAAATTACGGCTGACGAGACCGTAGGCGTTGAGGAGCGCGCTGGATACTACGACAAAGCCGGTGCCCTGCGGGATATGTTCCAGAACCACATGATGCAGCTGCTCATGATGCTGACCATTCACGCACCACACAACATGGCTTCGGCGGAGAACGTACAGCTCAAGAAGAAGCAGGTGCTTGAAGCACTGGATCCGCTGCAAAAGCAGGATGTGCTTACCAACATCGTGCGCGGACAATACACAGCAGGATCCATTCAAGGTAAACCGGTTCCAGCATACACAGCTGAGCCCGGCATTTCCGAAGGTTCGACGAACGATACGTTTATCGCGGCCAAGCTGCATATCGATAATTACTATTGGCGCGGCGTTCCGTTCTACATCCGGACAGGTAAACGTCTGGCCTCGAAGAGCACGCGCATCGTGATCGAATTCAAGGAACCGCTCACCACGGCGACGCAAGCAGAGCAGGCAACCGTACCGAACCTGCTGGTCATCGAGATCGGGCCGAAAGAAGGCATCACGCTTCAGCTGAATGCGAAGGACCCGGATCATCCGAACGGCTTTAAACCGGTATACATCGATATGTATCCGGATCGCAAGGAAGCCCAGGAAGCGTACGAAACACTGATTCACGATGCACTGAACGGAGATTCGACGTTCTTCGTCCATTGGGATGAGGTCGACCTGTCCTGGCAGTGGGTGCAGCCGATCCTGGAAGCCTTCGCTGCTAATGAGGTGCCGCTGCATCCTTATGCCGCCGGTTCGCACGGTCCGGAAGCGGCCCATGAGCTGCTTGCCGCAGACGGATTCCATTGGTGGTTCGATGAGGAAGACGAAGCCGGAAAGGCTGCTTCCGAGCCGCTTGTCGAGCAAGTTACCGCCAGCTGATTTTGGGTTCTATGCTCGGTTTACCGAGCCAATCATATATTGAACATTCACAGGAGGTTGTAAGATGAAATTTTTTATTGATACCGCCAATCTGCAGGATATTCAATCCGCCTACAAAATCGGGGTTCTGTCCGGAGTCACTACGAACCCGTCCCTGGTTGCCAAGGAAGGCGTGAAATTCGAAGACCGGATCGCCGAAATTTGCCAGGCTGTGCCGGAAGTGGAGTCCGTGTCGGCGGAAGTGACGCCGGATGCGGAGACCGCTGAGGAAATGATTGCCCAGGCGAATGAGCTGATCAAGATCAACAACAACGATGAGAAAATCACGATCAAGCTGCCGATGACCCTTGCCGGTCTGGAAGCCTGCCGTTATTTGTCCCAAAAAGGGGTCAAAACGAACGTGACCCTGATCTTTACCGTGAATCAGGCGCTGCTGGCAGCCCGTGCCGGGGCAACTTACGTTTCGCCATTCCTGGGTCGTCTGGACGATATTTCTGAAGACGGCGTCCTACTGGTGGACAAAATTGCGCAGCTGCTCCGCACGCATAACCTGGACACGCAAATTATCGCGGCTTCGGTGCGTCATCCGGACCATGTCACCCGCGTTGCCATGGCCGGCGCGCACATTGCGACCGTACCGTTCGGCGTGATTGCGCAAATCGCCAAGCATCCGTTGACGGATCAAGGCCTGGTTAAATTTGCGGCTGACTGGAAAAGCAGCGTCAAGTAAAAAGAGAGAGATCTGGAGGAGAGAGAAACGATGAGCAAACAGCAAATCGGTGTGGCCGGTCTTGCCGTCATGGGCAAAAACCTGGCTTTGAATATGGAAAGCAAAGGCTTTGCGGTCGCTTTATATAACCGTTCGCCGGAAAAAACGAAAGAACTGCTCGCCGAAGCCGAAGGAAAAAACTTTGTCGGTACATTCAGCATCGAGGAGTTTGTGCAGTCGCTGGAAACACCGCGCAAAATCATGATGATGGTCAAAGCTGGCGGACCGACGGACGCGCTGATCGAGCAGCTCGTTCCGCATTTGGAAGAAGGAGACATCCTGATTGACGGCGGGAACGCCTTCTTCCCGGACACCGAGCGCAGATACCGGGAGCTTCAGGCAAAGGGCATCCGCTTTATCGGAGCCGGGGTATCCGGCGGCGAAGAAGGAGCCCTGAAAGGACCGGCGATTATGCCTGGCGGCCAGAAGGACGCTTACGAGCTCGTTGAACCGATTCTTACGGCCATTTCGGCCAAAGTCAACGGAGATCCTTGCTCGACGTACATCGGCGAAGGCGGATCCGGCCATTACGTGAAAATGGTCCATAACGGCATCGAGTACGGCGACATGCAGCTGATCGGCGAAGCTTATCACCTGCTGAAGGATGTGCTGGGACTCGGGACGGAAGAGCTGCACGACATTTTCACCGAGTGGAACCGCGGGGAGCTAGACAGCTATCTGATCGAGATTACCGCTGATATTTTCTCGAAAAAGGATCCGGACACCGGCAAACCGATGGTTGACGTCATTCTGGATGCGGCGGGACAGAAGGGAACAGGGAAATGGACGAGCCAAAGCTCGCTGGATCTCGGCGTGCCGCTGTCCATCGTGACCGAATCGGTATTTGCCCGCTTCTTGTCCGCGATGAAGGAAGAGCGTGTAGAGGCGAGCAAGATCCTGAAAGGGCCGCACACCGCTCCGTATGAAGGGGATGAGCGGGAGTTCGTGGAAGCCGTACGCAAGGCGCTGTACGCCAGCAAAATCAGTTCGTACGCCCAAGGCTTCGCCCAGCTCCGTGCTGCCTCCGAAGAGTTTAACTGGAATTTGAACTTCGGCAGCATCGCGATGATTTTCCGAGGCGGCTGCATCATCCGCGCCCGCTTCCTGGAAAATATCAAGCAGGCCTATGATAAAAATCCGGAGCTGAAAAACCTGCTTCTGGACGATTACTTCGGCTGGGTCGTTACCAACTACCAGGATGCTTGGAGAAACGTTGTGTCCGTTGCCATGCAGCGCGGCATTCCGGTTCCGGCCTTCGCTTCCGCACTGGCTTACTACGACAGCTACCGCACGGAGCGTCTGCCGGCCAACCTGCTGCAAGCGCAGCGCGACTACTTTGGCGCGCATACGTTCCAGCGTGTCGACAAAGAAGGCACCTTCCATTTCCAATGGATCGAGTCCGAAGAATAATCGGTTGTGGATAACAAAAAAACGTTCCGATGCTAGAGCATCGGAACGTTTTTTTGTTCATAGGAGCGGAACCCTATTCATCGAGTGAGCCTGTATCATATACAACTTGCCCTTGAGCGTCGTATCCGGTGAATCGCATTGGCGGGTTTTGCGGTTCATCCAAGAGCACATACCAGTATACGGTACCGTCGGATGCAGGGGTCAACTGGGCTTTGGATTTAACTTTACGTGTCTCCACGACGACGGTCCGAATATCCTTGTTATTGACAGTCCCGACAAACATCGGGCTAAGCTCATTCAGGTTGCAGTAGCTCCAGTCGATATCCTGCTCAGGATGGATATTTGTGTATGTGCCGACGATCCAAGTCCAACTTTGACGGTTGTGCTTCAAAAGGCCGACGTTATATTGATTGTCATTACTATAGAACACCACACTATGCTTATTGTCTGTATCAAAGGTTTTTAAAATGTCGTCATAAGGGATGTTGGATTTGTGCATCGCTTCTTCTATCGTTGATGGGGAATTTGAACAGCCCGCAATCAGTACGAAACATAACAATAGGATACATCTGATTTTCATTCGTCACGTCCTTAACCCGAGATCACAGTGAACACACATTTTTCACTTCAATAGTAAAACGCAGTATTTCGCGGTTAAGTTGGAGCGGTAAATACACATTTTATTTATGCATCCGATTTCTGTTCGCCCATCATCTCCACAATACACGAAATCGCCCTTGCTGCCGCCGGAGAGCACTTCTTAAAAGAGACCGCGGCCAGAGCGATGGACCTTGAAGCTTCCGGGGCAATCGGCCGGGCCACGAGCCCTGAAGGAGCTGAGGCAAGAATCGTTTCCGGCAGGATGCTGATGCCAAGTCCGCTACGCACCATCGCCATGATGGCATGATCGTCCTCAAGTTCAAATCGCATACGGGGAACTGCTGCTTGACCGTCAAACCACGCCCTTACATCGGTATCGCAGCCTTTCGCAGGCATAATAAACGGTTCATCCGCAATATCCTCCAGTGATATCGTGGATTTTACGTTGTGTTTATGATCAGCCGGCATAACGCAGACCATCCGATCCTGTATGAGCATTGTGGTCTCAAGGCCATGCGAAGAAGGCATGTTCACAAATCCAAAATCTGCAGTACCGTCCGCAATCCATCGCTCGATATCTTGATAGTGCCCGTCGAGCAGCCGGATTTTGATCTGCGGGTACTTTTGCTGGAAACGTTGAAGGATATCCGGCAGCCAATGGATCGATACGCTGGTAAACGTTCCGATCGTGACAGTTCCCCGCACGAGCCCCTTGATCTGATCTACCTCCTGCAGCATGTTTTCCTGCAATTGAAGCATTTCCTTCATATATTTCCACAGCCGTTCTCCGTCATGGGACAGTCGGACGCTTGACCGGCCCCTGGTAAGCAGCTGAATGCCTAGTTCCAGCTCCAGGCTAATGATGGCACGGCTCACCGCCGATTGTGTTAAACTCAGCTGATCCGCCGCTTTCGTCAAATTTTCGGTTTCGACGACTTTTCCGAGAATTTCATACTTTGCCAAGGTCATTTTATAACACTCCCGCCATGAGAAATAATCATTACAACCATTTTAAACATTCATTTTATTTATTGTAAGTGGCTCGGTATAATGCAGATAGAATGACGGATAAGGGGAGAACGAGGATGGGAGCTATTGCAAAAACGCCGCAACCGCCGTATTACGCGGTCATTTTTACTTCGGAAATGTCTGAAGGAGAGAACAGAGGGTACGGGAAAATGGGAGATAAGATGGTCGAGCTTGCTTCGAAGCAGCCGGGTTTTCTCGGAGTCGAAAGCGTTCGGGGAACGGATGGGGTCGGAATTACCGTCTCGTATTGGGAGTCACTTGAGGCGATCAAGGCCTGGAAGGAGAATTCCTTGCACAGGGTGGCTCAGGACAAAGGGAAGAGCGAGTGGTACGCAAAGTTCGGTCTGCGGGTGAGTAAGGTCGAGAGGGACGATTTTATGAATATCTAAGCTGTAATTAACCCAGTCTGAATGGCAGCCCCCGCTGCACAAACACTCATAACTATAATGTATGATTTCGCGGTAAAAATATATTTTTAATATGCAGCGGATTAACATACAATGAATTTAATTAATCGACAGAGTACGAATGGGGGGATTCAAATGGGGAAACAATTTCCGGCTATGCTGCCTGAGCATATGGACTTTATCCGGAAGCAGCACATGTTTTTCGTTGGTACAGCGCCGTTATCGCAGGAGGGACACGTCAACTTGTCGCCAAAAGGTTATGACACGTTCCGGATCTTGTCCGAGAAACGGGTCGCATACCTAGATTTGACCGGAAGCGGCAATGAAACGAGTGCCCACCTGGAAGAAAATGGCCGCATCACGATCATGTTTTGCGCGTTTGAAGGGCCGGCGAACATCATGCGGCTGTACGGAACCGGGACGGTGGTTTTACCGGAGAGCAGGGAGTGGGAGTCATTATACCCTTTGTTTGATCCGATGCCCGGAGCCAGACAGATCATCACGATCGATGTGCATAAAGTGCAGACGTCCTGCGGTTATGCGGTTCCCTTCATGACTTATGAAAAGGAAAGGGACACGCTGAATCGGTGGGCAGAGCATAAAGGCGAACAAGGGCTTCACGACTACTGGCAGGAGAAAAACAGGAGCACGATCGACGGACTTCCGACTCCTTTAGGCAGACGGCTGGGGTTATAGCCTAGTAAAAAAACGCGAAATCAAATTACCGATAACGCAAAACAAGCCGCGATGGATCCGGGCTTGTTTTTTTGTATAGGCCGTTTTGTTGTATCGGGCTTGTGAAGAGTGGGAGCGGGCATCATCGTTCAATTTTCATACCCGCAATCAATCAGCAAGGCCGTCGCCGGAGGGCAAGCTAAGCACAGGCACGTTCAAAAAACGGGAAATCGCCAGTGCACAGGCACCCATGACGCAAGATTTCCGCCCCATGCCCGACAGTGTGATCTCCCGGTAATGGCTGATTTGGGAATGTAGTTGATGATGAATCCTCTGCAGTGCATCGGGAACCATACGCAGAAGCTCACTGTCGATGACGACAACGTCCGGATTGTACATATTGATGACATTATTCAGCCCGATCGACAGGTAATAGACGAATTGATTCAGCGCGACAAGCACTTGTTCGTCGCCTTCGGCAATGCGCCGGCTGATCCACTCCATATCCGAGGCGTCACCAGGTTCGGCCGCAAGGATGTTCCGGAGCACGCTTGTCTCCGAAGCATACTTCTCCCAGCAGCCGCGGTTGCCGCAAGCGCAGGGCTCTCCGCCGGGAACGACGATCATATGGCCGATTTCGCCGGCAAAGCCTTCATGGCCGCGAAAAAACTTGCCGTCCATGATCATGCCGAGCCCAATGCCGGAATACAGCGTTACGCAGAGCAGGTTGTCGGTCGTATGGTGAGCGTACGCCCGCTCGGCAAAAGCGCTGAGGTTCGCGTTGTTTTCCAAATGGACAGCCGCACCGACTGCACGTTCCAGATCCTGCTTCAAGTCAACGTCTTGCCATTGGAACCGGGGCACGAATTTGATTGTCTGTTCATTGGAGACGAGTCCGTGAACCGCCAATACGATTCCGACCATCCCGTAGCGGCTGCCCGCGCATCGGCTTTGATAACCGCTGATCGCGGAGGCCAGCAGTTGTACGATATCCTCATAGGCTTCCGATTGAATTGGAATGATTTCGGTTGTGACCGGATGACCGGTTAAATCGGATAACATGAATGTCGCGTGTCCTGCGTCCAGGTCAATGCCGAGCGCATATCCTGCCTGGGCGTTCAGGGAGAGCATAATTGGTTTGCGTCCGACGGGGTTGTGCTCCAGCTCGGTTTCAACGACCAGTTCTTCTTCCAGCAAATCTGCTACCTGCGCGGAGATCGTTGCCCGGGTCAGGGCTGTAATCTTGGACAGATCCGCTCTGGAAATTTTTCCTTCCTTCATTATTTCCCGTATAATCAACGCCCGGTTGATCTTTTTAATATAAGAGGCGTCTCCGGTTACCATTTGTTTCCTCCAATTTTAGAACGTCATGAAAATTCAGCATAAACCATATTGTAGCACGAACCCGCCTCCCCCCGCTCAGAAATTACCCGATTGACAAAGGCGTGGGGAGTTGGTACAGTACGAATATATTTTGTAAGTTTAATAAACAAATTAAAAATTGTAAAGGGTTTCATGCCAATTAACTATCCTTGGAGAGGAGAACAGGATGAGCCAATTTCTCGATTCGGAATTTTTGCTGGATACCCCTGCGGCGGTTCGGTTATATGAAAAGGCGGCTGCCGATTTGCCGATCTTTGATTTTCACTGCCATTTGGACCCGAAGGAAGTATGGGAGAACAAGCCATGGGCCAATATTACGCAGCTGTGGCTGGGAGGCGACCATTATAAGTGGCGTACGATGCGGATGCACGGCATCGGTGAGCAGCTGATTACAGGCGATGCGGAGGATTGGGATAAATTTATGGCCTGGGCGGAGACGGTTCCGCACCTGATCGGCAACCCGCTGTACCATTGGACGCATTTGGAGCTCAAGAACGTGTTCGGCATCGAACAAATCCTGAGCCCAGCCACGGCCCGCGATATTTGGGAGGCATGCAACGCCAAGCTGCAGCAGCCCGATTTTCTGCCGAGGGCGCTGATTGCCAGAGCCCGGGTGAAATTTATCGGCACGACCGACGACCCGCTGTCCCCGCTGGAATATCATGAGCGGCTGGCTGCCGATGACAGCTTTCAAACCATCATCGCGCCGACGTTCAGACCGGATGGAGCATTATATATCGAGCGCCCCACATACACCGAATGGGTACATAAGCTCGGCGAGATTACAGGCCAAACCATCGGTTCCCTGGATGCCTTCCTGAATGCGCTTCAACGGCGCGTGGATTACTTCGATGAGCATGGTGGACGTGCTTCCGACCATGATATCCCGTACCTTGATTACGCAGACGTCACAAAGGAAGAAATCGTTCCTATTTTTAATAAAAGATTGAATGGTGAAGAATTGTCAGGCGCTGAGATTAACGCATACCGCTCTTTCCTGCTGAAGGAGCTCGGCAAAATGTACGCCGGCAAGCAGTGGGTCATGCAGCTGCACATGGGCGCGCTCCGCAACACCAATACCAAGATGAAAAACCGCATCGGTGCGGATACCGGTTTTGACTCTGTCGGAGAAACGAACCTTGCGCAGGGTCTGGCTCGCTTCCTTGATGCTTTGGATCAGGAAGACGCCCTGCCGAGAACGGTGCTGTTCAATTTGAATCCGAAAGACAATGCCGTCCTGGCCGCGATGACAGGCAACTTTTATGAGGAAGGCGTGCCGGGCAAAGTTCAGTTCGGGTCTGGCTGGTGGTTCAACGATCATATAGATGGTATGGAAAAGCAGATGAAGGACCTGGCGAATGTCGGTCTGCTCAGTCATTTTATCGGCATGCTGACCGATTCGCGCAGTTTCCTGTCCTATGCCCGGCACGAATATTTCCGGCGCATTCTTTGCAATCTTCTCGGAGCCTGGGTGGAGAAGGGGCTCGTGCCGAATGATATGAAGGCTCTGGAACGGATGGTTCGAAACATCGGTTACGGCAACGCCGAAGCCTATTTCATGAAACGATAACGGGGGAGGGGAAAGCGCATGGGTATTTTGCAGGAGCTTCTGAAGGATATTCCGATTCCGAAAATGGCAAAGGTCAACGTCCGGTTCAACGATGAACAGATCGTGGACCTGGGCAGCGACCTTGGGGCCAAGCTGCGTCAGGCGCACATCATGGAGAAGGTCAAGCCCGGCATGGAAATCGCGATCGCTGTCGGCAGCAGGGGTCTTGACCGCATTGTGGAGCTAACCGCCGTGACCGTCAAAGCATTGAAGGAAGCAGGGGCCAAGCCGTTTATTGTGCCGAGCATGGGCAGCCACGGAGGTGCCACGGCGGAAGGGCAGCGGGAGGTGCTGGCGCATCTGGGCGTCACGGAAGAGAGCGCCGGCTGCGAAATCCGTTCCTCGATGGAAGTCGTCCAGCTCGGTTCGCTGCCGAACGGCCTTCCGGTGTATTTGGATAAATACGCCGCCGCGGCGGACGGCATCGTCGTTATTAACCGAATTAAGCCGCATACGGCTTTTCGGGGACCGGTGGAGAGCGGCATCATGAAAATGATCAGCATCGGCCTTGGCAAGCAGAAAGGGGCAGAGGCCTGCCACCAGCTAGGGTTTAAATATATGGCCGAGAATGTTCCGGCCATGGCCAACATGATCATGGAGAAGAAGCCGGTCCTGTTCGGGGTAGCGACGATCGAAAATGCGTTCGACAAGGTTGCAGTCGTTGAGGTGCTTACGCCGGAGGAGATTGTCGACAAGGAACCGGAACTGCAGCTTCAGGCGAAGGAACTGCTGCCAAAGCTGTTTTTTGACCAGCTGGAAGTGCTGATCATTGACGAGATCGGCAAAAACATCAGCGGCGACGGCATGGATCCGAACATCACGGGCCGATATCCGACGCCTTATGCGCACGGAGGGCCAGATGTCAACAAAATGGTCGTTCTGGATTTGACGCCGCAAACAGAAGGGAATGCAAACGGGGTGGGCACGGCCGACTTTACGACGCAGCGGCTTGTCGACAAGATGGATCTGGAGGTTACTTACGCCAACGGGCTGACGTCCACCGTCGTCGCGCCGACGAAGATCGCCACGACGCTGCCGAATGACAAGGAAGCGATTCAGGCGGCGGTGAAAACGAGCAATGTGCTGGATTTTAACCAGGCGAAAATCGTCCGGATCAAAAATACGCTCGTTCTGAGCCAAATCGAGGTGTCTGAAGCGCTGTTCGAATATGTGAAGCAGCATCCACAAATGGAGCTGGCCTCGGAGCCGTATGATTTGCCTTTTGACGAGCACGGAAATTTACCGAAAACGGAGGAGAGTCACTAGATGACGACGAGTTTGTTTGATTTAACGGGGAAAACGGCGGTAGCCGTCGGCGGCAACAGCGTGCTCGGCTCGGCGATTGCCGAGGGCTTTGCCGAACACGGTGCCAGGGTAGCGATCGTCGGGCGGAACCTGGACAAAGCGGAGGAAGTCGTAAGTGTCATCCGGAGCCAAGGCGGCGAAGCGAAAGCATTCCAGGCGGATGTGGGCTCGCGCGAGTCCCTGGTCCAAGCAGCCGCGGACATCGAAGCATGGTCGGGCGGATGGGACATTCTGCTCAACGCTCCGGGTACGAACAGCACCACTCCCTTTTTCGAGCTGGAGATGGAAGAATGGGACCGCATTATGGACGTGAACTTGAAGGGCATCGTACTTACCTGCCAAATTTTCGCCAAGCGCATGGTCGAGCAGAAACGGAAGGGAAGCATCATCAACATCTCGTCGGTGTCCTCAACGACGCCGCTCTCCAAGGTGTTTACGTATTCGGTGTCCAAAGCCGGATTGAACAGCGTCACCCAATTCCTGGCCCGTGAGCTTGCGCCGGAGGGGATCCGTGTTAACGCGATCATTCCGGGGTTTTTCCCGGCTGTGCAGAACCAGAAAATATTAAGCCCGGAACGGGTCGAATCGATCATGCGGCATACGCCGATGAACCGCTTCGGTACGCCGGATGAATTAAAAGGGGCTGCGATCCTGCTTGCTTCAGATCAGGCGTCGAGCTTTATCACCGGCTCGATGATCCGGGTGGATGGCGGGTTCGGCAGCATGACGATTTAATGGCCATACGGGAAGGAGGCAGGACAATGATAACCGAAAAATATGAGAAACTGCAGTCCATCCTGCGGGAACTAAATTCAGTTGTCGTGGCATTTTCAGGAGGGGTGGACAGCACCTTTCTGCTTAAAGCGGCTGTGGATACGCTCGGCCCCGATCAAGTACTGGCGGTGACCGCGGATTCGGAAACGTATCCGTCGACCGAGCTTGCAGAAGCGAGGGAGCTGGCCGAATGGATCGGAGCGCGGCATCAGGTCATTGAAACCTCCGAGCTGGCGATTCCCGGATATGCCGAAAACACGAAAAACCGCTGCTATTTTTGCAAAAGCAGTCTTTTCGACCATTTGGTTCCCGTACTGACGGAGCAATCCTATAAAAATATCGTTTACGGCGTCATTGCCGACGACATGAATGAGTTTCGGCCCGGCATGCAGGCGGCAAAGGAAAGGGGCATTCGCGGACCGCTTCTGGAAGCCGGATTGTATAAGGAAGAAATCCGTGAGCTGTCCAGAGGCTACGGCCTGCCCACTTGGGATAAGCCTTCTTTTGCCTGCTTGTCCTCGAGAATCGCTTATGGGGAACGGATTACCAAAGAGAAGCTGAGCAAGGTCGAAAAAGCGGAGGCCTATTTGAAATCGCTCGGCATCCGCCAGGTACGGGTACGCACGCACCAGGACACGGCGCGGATCGAAGTGGAACCGAAGGACATGCAGACCGTTCTGGAGCAGCATTCGCAAATTTCCGGCAGGCTGCAGGAGTACGGCTACAAGTACGTAACGCTTGACCTGGTGGGTTATCAGAGCGGCAGCATGAACAAGGTTTTGGCATAACGAAAGCTCTGGAAGGGGATGAGAACTTTGTTGGACGACGTTCTGGAGCAAGTACGCAGCGGAGCCCTGAGCGTGGCGGAAGCCAAAGCGCGGCTGGCAGCATTTGAGGATCTCGGCTTTGCCAAGGTTGACCACCAGCGCAGTAAACGGCAGGGTTTCCCTGAGATCGTCTATGGGGAAGGCAAAACGGCGGATCATATCATTTCGATTGCCTGCGCTCTGCAAGCCCGTGGCAGCAGCGTCCTGGTCACACGCGTGGACAAGGAAAAAGCCGAGACAGTGCTGCGGGCGTGTCCGGATTACAGTTATCACGAGACGGCAAGGGTTTTGTATTGGAAAAAGGAACAGATACCCACAGACGATTCGCAAGGATATGTCGCCGTGATTGCGGCGGGAACCTCGGATCTGCGCGTGGCGGAGGAGGCGGCCGTGACGGCCGAAGTGCTCGGAAGCAGGGTCCACCGGATATATGATGTGGGCGTTGCGGGGATCCACCGCTTGCTCAGCCATTTGGAGGAAATCCAGCAGGCAACGGTTTCTGTCGTGGTGGCCGGGATGGAAGGGGCGCTCCCCAGCGTCGTGGGCGGCCTGGTCTCCCACCCGGTCATCGCAGTACCGACCAGCGTCGGGTATGGGGCTCATTTTCAAGGCTTGTCGGCACTGCTGACGATGCTGAATTCGTGCGCCTCAGGCATCAGCGTGGTGAACATCGACAACGGATTTGGCGGAGGTTATAACGCCGCGCTGATTCATCAGCTTGTACATGGAGGGGGAACACGAACTTGAAAACGCTATACCTTGACTGCTTTTCCGGTATCAGCGGAGATATGTTCATCGGTGCGCTGCTGGATGCCGGCGGCGATGCGCAGCGGATGCAGACGGAGCTGCAGAAATTAAACATCGAAGAAGAATATACGCTGCAGTGGAGCAAGGTGAACAAGAACGGGATCACTGCGACCAAATTTGACGTGCATTTGCAAGAAGCGGATGAGAAAGATCACGATGATCATCATCACGTGCATGAACATTCCCAAGCGGATCTTGGGGCTCAGGAAGGTTCAGGCGAAGCTCAATACGATCATGATGGAGCGCATCTTCACAGCCATAGCCACAAGCATGATCACGACCACAGTCACGAACATCATCATGGACATGACCACAGCCACGATCATGTGCACGATCACCATCACGACCACGCGCACGATCATCACGAGCATATCCACCATCATCATGCCCACCATCCTCATACCCATGATCACCATCATCATGACCATACACATCACCATCATAGCCATGATCATTCGCATAGTCACGGCCATCATCACCAGCATCATCATCGGGCATACAAGGATATCGTCCAAATGATTGAAGCGGCCGATTTTGAAGAGCCGGTACGCGACACGGCGCTCCGTATTTTCAAGATCATTGGGGAGGCTGAGGGAAAGATACATGGCGTTCCGTTAGATGACGTTCATTTTCACGAAGTAGGCGCAGTGGACTCTATCGTCGATATTGTCGGCGCCTCGATTTTGATTCATCAAATGGGTATCGAAGCGATCCATTCCTCGCCCGTGCCCGTCGGTATGGGCAAAATCCGGATCGACCACGGTATTTACCCGGTGCCGGCGCCTGCGACGCTGGAGATTCTGAAGGGCGTACCGCTGGAAGCGTCGGATGTCCGCTTTGAGCTGACGACACCGACGGGTGCGGCGATCGTATCGGTGCTGGCGCAGCAGTACGGGCCCATTCCGTCTATCAAGGTGTCCGCCGTCGGTTACGGAGCAGGGACCAAAACGTTTGCCGACCGGCCGAACGTGCTGCGTGTCATCGTGGGCGAATAACGCTCTTGATCCGAAAGGAGTCTGTCTTATGAAATCCGAGCTGCCCCCAAATCATGAACATGTCGATCATGACATGGTGAAAATGGAAGTCAACTACGACGACATTTCGGGTGAATGGTTGGGCTACGTGATGGACCTTCTGCTCGAAAACGGTGCAAACGACGTGTTCTATACCCCCATTTATATGAAGAAAAACCGGCCGGGAACGATGCTTCAGCTGCTATGCGCCAAAGAAAAGATCGACCGGATGAAAGAAATCATTTTTCGCGAGACGACAACGCTTGGCATCCGGTATTATCCGCTCACGGTGCACCGTCTGGAACGAACGTTTACTCAGGTCCCAACAGAATGGGGAGCCGTTACCGTAAAATTGGGTATTCATAACGGGGAGACCGTTCAATGCGCTCCGGAGTTTGAGGATTGCAAACGAATAGCCAAAGAGAACAGGATCCCGATCAAGTCTGTTTACGAGCAAGTATGGAAATCCGTCGGGTTCCTGCCTACCAATTCGTGACGTTTTAGAATTACCTTTTATTGGCAAAATCCCCATACGTTCTCTAGCATTTCCGCATAGCTTAGTAGAGAACTGGACATGAAAGCTTCCCGAAAGGGAAGTTTTCGTTTGTCTGACTAAGAAAGGAGAATGAATGATGGGGAGAAAAACGATTCAGGAAATTCAATCCGGGTACAAAACAGGCTCTTGGACGACGCTGGACATTACGAAGCATTATTTGAAACGGATTAAAAAGAAAGATCCTGCACTCAATTCATATATTACGGTAGCCAAGGATCGGGCCACGGGAGAAACTAAGCGGCTCGTAGCCAAATCCTCATCGGGAGAGCAGACCGGTCTCCTGTACGGAATTCCGCTTTCCTATAAGGATAATATCGATACGAAAGGTATCCGCACCACTTACGGCTCCTCGATTGACGCCAATCACATACCAGACAAGAATGCTGCCATCGTCCAGCGGCTGCTGCTGCAGGATTCGATCCTGCTGGGAAAAAACAATCTGCATGAATATGCCCTTGGTGTCACCTCAAATAACCCGCATTATGGACCTGTGCACAATCCATGGAACCATGAGTACACGCCGGGAGGCTCCAGCGGCGGATCGGCTGCGGCGGTAGCCGCTGATTTGACGGCAGCTGCCATCGGGACCGATACGGGCGGCTCCGTTCGGATCCCGGCGGCATCCTGTGGCGTTGTCGGGTTAAAACCTACGTATAACAATGTACCCACTGAGGGCGTATTTTACGTTTCTTGGACTCTGGATCATGTTGGGCCGATCACGGCCAATATGACCGACTTGGCAGTCCTGTTCGGTGCCATGACGAAGCAGTCCTACCTGCCATATCTGAATCAAGACATCCGGGGGCTTCGTGTCGGCGTGCCGACCAGCTATTTTAACGAACACATCGACCCGGAAACCTATGCATTGTATCTTCAATCACTGGAGGCGCTTGAGTCGCTCGGTGCCATTCTCATTGATACAGACGTCTCCTTTGTGGAAGGGAACAGCGAGGTTTCGTTGACCATCGCCGCTTCGGAGGCGGGGTATGTCCACAAAAGCCGGATGGAATGCTGCTTATCGCAATACGGAGCGGATGCCAGAGCCTTTTTGGAATCGTCCCGGGATATCACCTCGCTGCAATATATCGAAGCGCTTAAGACAAAAGAAATGTATATGAACATGTTCGATAAATTGTTCCGCGAACGCATTGATGTGCTGGCCACACCGACGATCCCGATCCCTGCGCGGAAAATCGGCGTGGACGAAGTCCATTTTGGCGATTATACGGAAAGCGTGTTTGACGCGATGACCCGTTATACGGGCCTGTTCAACATGGTGGAGGTACCTGCTCTGTCCATTCCTTGCGGGCTGACAAGCGAAGGGCTTCCTGTCGGACTGCAGCTTGTGGCCCGAAAGGAGCGGGAAGATCTGCTGATTCGAGCCGGATACGCTTATGAGCAGGACCAGCTGAAGGAATTCTACCGTCTTCGGGATCAGATCTGCGCAGGATACTAATCAAGTGCCTTGAGAGGAACACTGTCTGCACTGCCGTGCAGCGGTGTTCCTTTCATATTTTCTGTTCATCCGAAATTCCAGAAATATTAGAAATCTCTCGTTTACCGAATTTTTCAAGCTGTTCTGACCATACTAAAAATATCTACCGATGTACCCCCCAGAAGCCAGACCGCGTTTAGCGGAAATTTTTATTGCGATATAAGAGTGCTGAACCTCTGAAGCCTGCACGTTCTTATATCTAACTAAAACATGTATCGAAGAAACTTCAAAGAAGCCAGACCGCGTTTAGAGGAAGTTTTTAGTGCGATATAAGGGAGTCGATTCAACGAAGCAGAGACTTTCTTATATCTAACTAAAAATATCTACCGATGTAACTCCCAGAAGCCAGACCGCGTTTAGCGGAAATTTTTATTGCGATATAAGGGTGCTGAACCTCTGAAGCCTGCACGTTCTTATATCTAACTAAAAACATGATCGAAGAAACTTCAAAGAAGCCAGACCGCGTTTAGCGGAATTTTTATTGCGATACTAAAAAATATATTTTGCCACCAGTATGGACTTTTGCCGGTTGGGGGTGTGGACATGCAAACCAAAGAAGATGTGATCTTCTCAGCTCGCTTACAAGAAAATATCTCTCATCTGAAAGAGCGGTATGCGGATTGCTTTGATGTCGTGTTCCACGATTTCAGCTGTGGCCAAACTCCTGCGGTCATCGTCTACTTTATGGGTTTGACCGACAGCGACATGATTAACCGTTACATTCTCGAACCCACTTTGAAACAGTTGTCAGAAGACGGGGGCATCACCTTAGGGGATTTTTGCAAGTGCTTGCCGGTGTCCTCCTATACTATGATCCAAACGATGGATCAGGCGGTGATGGAGATTGGTGACGGCAATGTCGTCCTGCTAATGGATGGGGAAGAAAGGGCTATCTCTCTGTACCTGGCAAAATGGGAGCAGCGCTCGATCACGGAACCCGAGGCGGAATCCGTCGTCAGAGGCCCGCGTGAAGGGTTTATCGAGACGCTGATGGTCAATGTGTCCATGATCCGCCGCAAGTTGAAGTCGCCCGACTTGAAGATGAAGTCGATCCGGATCGGACGTTTTTCCCAGACCGAAGTTGTCGTCGCTTTCGTCAGCGGTATCATAGAATCCTCGCTGGTCACTGAAATCGAAAGCCGTCTTTCCCGCATCAACATCGACGGGATCTTGGAAAGTGGGATGATTGAAGAGCTCATCGAGGATAATCCATATTCGCCTTTTCCGCAATTACAGTCGACAGAACGGCCGGACGTGGTGGCAGCCAATCTTCTTGAGGGCAGAGCGGCCATACTTGTAGAAGGAACTCCCATTGCCTTGATTGCTCCAGCAACGATTTTTACCTTTCTGCAATCGCCGGAAGATCATTACCAGCGTTATTACATCGGCACAGCCATCCGCTGGCTGCGCTATTTTTTCGCGTTTATTGCTCTCATCGGGCCTTCATTCTATGTCGCTATCGTTACCTATCATCAGGAAATGATTCCAACGACGTTGCTGCTTAATATGACCAAATCGAGGGAGCAAATACCTTTCCCGGCTCTGGTTGAAGCGCTGCTGATGGAAATTACGTTCGAAGCTTTAAGGGAAGCTGGTGTTCGACTTCCCAAACAGATTGGTTCTGCAGTCAGTATCGTGGGAGCGCTGGTCATCGGTCAGGCGGCCATAGCCGCCGGCCTCGTTTCTTCGCCGATGGTCATGGTCGTAGCGCTCACTGGGATCGCCTCGTTTCTGATCCCCCATTTTGCCTTTGGCATCACGGTGCGGCTGCTTCGTTTTCCGATGATGCTGCTGGCAGGCTTTCTGGGCTTTTTCGGCCTGATGATGGGGATCACCTTAATCTTGACCCATCTGTTCGCACTTCGTTCTTTTGGCGTTCCTTATGTTACGTTGTCAACGGTCAGCAGTCTGAGTCAGCTGAAGGATATTCTGGTCCGCGTCCCAACTTGGAAAATGAATACTAGACCGCGAATCGGCGTTTGGAACAGGTATCGCCAAGGTGCTAACCAGCGTCCGGGACCCGGGCGGGGAGGCCGACGAAGATGAAAAGCGCAAGACTTGCTGCTGCGTTTCTTCTGTTTACGATCATCCCGCTCGTTACAGGGTGCTGGGACCGCACCGAGGTGAACGATCTGGCTTTAATTATGGGTGCTGGGATGGATGCTGCGCCAAACGGTAAAGTAGAGCTGTCCGTTCAAGTCTACACGCCCAACCAGACCAGCACGAGCAGCGACGGCGAGATGACGAGCAGTGGAAACGAAGGAGACATGGTTATCGTGAAAAGTGCAGTCGGGACGGATTTGGCGGATGCGGCCCAGCGGCTGCAGGAGGAAATGCCCCGCAAAGTCTTTTGGGGCCACAGCGAAGTATTTATCGTGGGGGAGGATCTCGCCAAGAGGGGGATCATGGATCAGGTCGATTTTCTCTTTCGCCATCCCCAGCCGAGGGAGCATGCTTATTTTTTTATCAGCAAAGGAAGGGCTAAGAGCATTTTGAGCATAAACACGCGAATGGAGCGGGACAGCGCGGAAACCCTTCGGGAATTGACCGTTCTAGCCGGAGGCATGGGAGTTACGCTTAAAGATTTGGGAGGAATGCTGGCAGGTCGGTCGAAGGCAATTATCGTTCCTCTCATCGGGAAAAAGGAGGAATCTGGACAAAGCAATGCTTACCCGTACATTAACGGGGCGGCGGTTTTAATGAAGGGGAAAATGGCGGGTCAATATCAAGGAGAAGTCAAACGATACGTTCAGATCATCCGCAACGAGCTGGAATCAACGACGGTAACATTTCCTGTACAGGAGAGTAAAGGCGATGATGGGGGCATCATGTCCGTCCGGCTGATCAAATGCCATACGAAGCTGATTCCGTTGATTCGCAGAAATCAATGGAGTGTTATGATCCGGATTGAAGGTGAAGCAAGTGTGCTTCAGAATGAAACCCATGTCAATGTGATGCTGCCCCAAGAAATGCCCCGATTGGAACAGCAGCTGAACAAGGAAATCGAGTCCAAAATGAAAGAGACGTTTCGGCAGATCCAGGATGAGACTGGCGCCGATGTTTTCGGAACGGCCGATGCGTTTTGGCATAAGTATCCTGCACGTTGGACCAAGGAACAGGCCCGATGGGATGAAATATTCCCGGAAATCAGCGTTTACGCCCATTCCGGTGTACATATTATTTCGCCTGGTTTTTCCGGTAAAAGCTTTAAATGAGGGATAAGCGATGATTGTTCTCAAACTGCTCGGCATTACGCTGCTCTTTGTGGCCGTGTTTATATATGATTTTTCAAGTGTGGACCCCAAGAAGAAAAAGGAACGGGCAGCCATTGCCGTCATTACCTTCGCCGGGTGGGTAGTAGCGGTCATGCTGTTATTTGCTCCCGGCTTGCCCGGTCCGACCGAATGGATCAATCAAGTGACCAAACCGATCTGGGTTATCTTTTATCCCGAAGGCTAGGAGGGGGACGGCGGAATGGATAAGGAGAAAGTTTCGAATCTTCAACTGTGTTTGATGATGTACCTGATGATCGGCGGGACCTCCATACTCATCGTGCCTTCTTTTACCGCGATGTATGCCAAGCAGGACATGTGGATATCGCCGGTCATTGGCTCGGTTTTTGGTTTCTTCAGCGTGACTGTCGCTTGGCTGCTGTATCGGAGAAATCCGGGGCTTACGATGATTGAGCAGGCGCAGCGCCTTTTTGGGAAGTGGGCCGGAAGCATTCTGGGCATCGTTTTCCTCTTATTCCAAATCGACGCTATTGGCTTGATTACCCGGGAATATGCCGAATTCATCGTACAGGCGTTTCTGCCCAAAACTCCGCTGGTCATGATTATCGGGTGTATTGTATTGACATGTTCATTTGCCGTCCGGTCCGGTGTGGAAGTGATTGGACGATTCGCGCAAATTTTCGGTCCGATTTTTTTGTGCTTTGTCCTGGCGATTTTTCTGTTTCTTCTACCGGAATATCGCTTTTCCAACATGCTCCCCATTCTGGGGACTGGAATCAAGCCTTCGCTAAAAGGCTCTTTAGAGCCTTCGGTTTGGTTTATGGAATTCATCTTTATTTCATCGGTCTATCCATCCGTCCGACAAGGAGACAACGGCCTCAAGGGTGGGCTGTTTGCCGTATTTCTAATGATGATCACGATGGTCATCACGAATTTTACTTGTTTGTTTTTGTTTGGGGAATCGACGGCCAATCTCACCTTCCCGTTCCTGTCTGCTTCGCGCTTTGTGAATATCGCGGATTTCTTCTCCCATGTAGAAGCGATGGTGATGGCGTTGTGGATCCTCGGCGGTTTTGCGCAAATTTCGATGTGGTATTACACGCTTGCTCTGGGAACTGCCCAATGGTTAAAGATGGCGGATTTCCGTCCATTGGTATTTCCGGTTGGGCTGCTGATCGGTGTGTTCAGTATCTGGGTGGCCAAAAATTTCCAGCAAATGCTTCATTATTTTCCCACTGGGGGAACGGGCAGTTCCATCATCGCTTTGCTGCTGCTGCCGATCCTTTTACTCTTGGTCAGCCTTATTCGCCGAAGCGGAGCTCGAAAGTAAACTTTTTTTACAGTCCTTCGAAAAGGGTGTCGATAGGGGAATATCTTCTTCGTCGTCTTATATAGACAGCGTTATAATGCTGTATATGACCATAAGGAGATGAAGCAATGAAATTTCTGTGTTTGGGTTACCTGGAACCGGATCTGATGGATGCCAGACCCCAGGAGGAAATCGATGGAGTGATGCAGGAGTGCAAGCCCCATCTTGAACAGTTGTATCACAGCGGGAAGGTGCTTCTCGACGCCGGCCTGGACAATGCCGCGACGACCCTGCAGCGCAAGAATGGAAAGCTGAGAATGATGGATGGTCCATTTACAGAGTCGAAGGAGCTGATTGGCAGCGCGTTTCTGATCGAAGCTGAGGATCTTGAAGATGCAGTCCGTGTGGCATCTCTTCATCCGGCCGTTCAGGTGAGCGCGGGCGAATCGTTTGGCTGGCGCATCGAAATTCGCCCGGTTCATCATTTTGAATTGTTCAGTCCAGAGGGATAACTTTCGATTTCATTTATTTGTTTAACTTCACTCTTACAAAAACGGCGCCCGCGACCGAAACCGCCGCCAAAACCGCTGCAAACAGCGAGGCACCCAGGGAGATGCTGGTCATATCGATCACAAATCCTGTTCCGATCGGCAGCAGTGCGGCAGGTACATAACCTCCGATATTCAGTACCGCGTTGGCTTCGGCGCGGCGGTGTGCCGGAACATGCAGGCTGATCAGCGTCAGGCCTCCGAGCTGCCCTAATCCCTGTCCTGCACCGGCAAATACAGCGGCTATAACCAGCAACACGGATGCCGAATCAATGACAGCAGCAACCAGGCATATCATGGACAAAAGGGTTGCCGCACTTCCAAGGAGAAACAGGCTGCGAACCGGCAGCCTTTTGACAGCGAATTGTATTCCCGTCGCCGCCAAGAACATGATACAGGCCGTTCCACCAGCCACCAAGGGACTGGTCACATGAAGCAGTTTGGACAGCAGCGACGGACCCAGCGACAGCACAAAGGAAGTCGAGGTAATGCCTGGAGCAAACGCGGATATTCCTAAAGCTAAATGCAGGCGATTTTGCTCAGGAACTGTTGGGAAGCGCAGTTTCCATTCATCGCGTGCAGGATGCTGCCGGGAGGGGAGGCGGGCTGCCACCATGAAGGCTGCTGCCAAAATGATCAATTGAGTGGTAAACACCGTGACAACATGATGCTCAAGAAATTGGGCCATCATTCCGGCCAGCAAAGGTCCTAGCCCGGCTCCAAGGACCATGGCCACGGAGGCGGCAAGGGATGCCAGCTGTTTTTTACTGTGTCCGCCAGCGTCCACTACAGCAGCCATGCCTGCGGAGACGATGACGCCGACGGCTATGCCTGTCAGCAACCGCGCCGCCAGCAGCATGCCGACCGAATCGGCCGAAGCAAACAGCACACAAGCCGCCATCGCTGCTAATAGACCCGGATACAGTACGGCCTTGCGTCCGAAGCGGTCCGATAATTGGCCGGCCGCGAGCAGCGTGCCGAGCAGGCCCAGAATATAAGCGGCAAAAATAACCGTCAACGTTCCATTCGAAAATCCCATCGCCGTCTGCCACCCCACATACAACGGTGTTGCTGAATTGGACAGCATAAATACGGCTGTTATGATCCAGGCGGTAGTCCAGATGCGGCGTGTTGATACGCGGGAATCCTCCGATGCCTGAGGAATTTCCGCGTTTTTTGCATGATCGATCAAGGTAATCTCCTCCTATTCAACCAACTCTTTGAATGTGTGTAGGGCATCCGTGTTGTCATGCATTTAGAATACGTTATAATAGTTCATAACTGAAATACACATTTGTAATAGGAGAGATAACCATAAGGTTATGTTACAGAGCGATGAATTTAAACTTGAACCATCTGAATGTCTTTGTGGCAGCCGCCGAGAAAATGAACATTACCGAAGCGGCGAAAGCGTTGTTTATATCCCAACCGGCTGTGAGCAAAACGATTAAACAGCTGGAAGATGCGCTGCAAGTGAGGCTGTTTGTCAGGGATAAGCAGAAGGGGATCATTCTGACCGATGTCGGCAGGGAGATTCTGATATTGGCCAGGCAGATGCAGTCCATTGAAAATCGTATTTTCCAGGCAGCCAGCCGGGAGAACCAGCTGTTAACCGGAAAAGTCAAAATCGGCTCGTTTCCAGCGGCATCGACCCTGTTGCTCCCGGAGGCGATCTCCAGGTTCCGGGCCAAGTACCCACAAGTTCAAATCGAGCTGAGTGAGGGGGTATCCGACCAGATCAAGGAATGGGTTACCGACCGTACCGTGGAAATCGGGCTCGTCGCTTCTCCGTTTGCAGGATTTGAGCATCATAGCCTGGTTCAGGATCACATGGTGGCCGTTATTCCGGACGATCATGAGCTGCAGAATACAGAGATTGTGGATCTCAGAAAATATGAGCAAGACATGATTTATTGTAAAGGCGGACATGAGGCGGCGTTGAACAGTGCAATACAACAGCACCATTTTAATCTCGAAAGCTACTTGACCGTCCAAACCGCCGAAACCTTGATCCAGATGGTCCGCAGACGACTCGGGATCGGTCTTGTTTTCGATTTTACGCTGTCTTCCGTGTCCCATGAACTTATCGTAAAGCCCATTACGCCGGTCATCACGAGGGAGATCGGGATCATCGCGCTCTCATTTGCGGAGATTTCACCAGCGTCCATGGAGTTTGTTCGAATGATGAAAGAATCATGAAACAAGCCGCTTCCGGTTATGCCGGTGCGGCTTGTTTGTTGATCTATATTCAAGGCTTACTAAACTGGACGATAACTCCTTAGCGGCTGCTCTGACGATTCTCAACAGACTTCATGCGGTTTTGTTCATCGGGCGCCCGGTCATGGCCAAATTCCTGGCCGGCTTCCATTTCGGTGTGTCCCGACTGGCTGCGGGCGAATTCAGTGAATTCCGCCTTCTGCTCATCTTGCTCATGCTTTTGTTTCAGTATCTTTTTCGGATCTTGGGTTGTCATGGGGAAATCCTCCTCGAATTCAAATTCACTTTCTTATTATTACCCGCCTCGATGTATGGCAAACTTACGCTTCATATGTGTAATGATGGGGCATAGATTTTGCTATATGAAAAAAGTAAGCGAAACAAAGGTTTTAAATATTTTGCATATGGAGTAGGGCGTGTTAGCATGTCGTTGAGTAGGAAAAAGGGGATTTGATCTATGATTCGTCTCTTTTTATGTATCGTTTGTATACTTTGGCTCAGCTCATGCGACATCATGCCGGGCTCTACAAGAGAACAAGCGAAGGAACAATTGTCATCAACGGGGGTGGAAACGGTGACTCAGCAATTCATACAAGCGGCGGAAGCAGGTGATCTTGAGGCGGTACAGAACCTGCTTCAGGACGGAATCGATATTAACACACAGGATGAGCGCGGCAGAACGGCCGTCATGGCTGCGACGTACAACCATCAGACGGAGATGGTCCGGCTGCTGATCAGCAAAGGGGCGGACATCAACATCAGGGATCATCTGCTCAACAATGTATTTCTGTATGCCGGAGCCGAGGGAATGCTGGATATCGTCCAACTGGCGATCGACGCTGATGCAGACACCAAACTGACCAACCGCTATGGCGGGACGGCGCTGATCCCCGGTTCTGAACGGGGCCATGTCGAAGTGGTCCGGGAGCTGTTGACCCGCACCGATATCGATGTCAATCATATCAACCGCCTGCACTGGACTGCTTTGCTGGAAGCGGTCATTTTGGGAAACGGCGGGGAGAAGCATCAGCAAATCGTTCGGCTGCTGGTCGATCATGGTGCGGATAGGGAGATCGCGGATGCGGAAGGCATCACCCCGCTGCAGCATGCCCAAAGCAAAGGTTATCACGAAATCGCCGCAATACTGGAACGAGCAGGTTCGTAACTTTCAGCATACCCGTTAAAATAAAGCATGTGATAATTCATGCGCTAAAAAGCGAACGGTCAGGACCGTTCGCTTTTTCTGTACCTATCAAAGATGGAGGTGAGCAAGTGTCCATCCGCATCAAGCTTTTATTATCCTATACCGGCATGCTGCTCATCAGCCTGTTGGTCTTTGTCATGACGGCGAGCCTGTTTACGATCGCGGCGACGGGCGACGTGCACAGCCTGCGCGATTTTTACAAAGTCCACTATCAGCTCAATCCGCTGACGGAACAAGAAGAATCTATTTTTTTGGAATTGAAGTATCTTGCCAAAAATGAGCCGGATCGATTGCAGGATCAGCAGCTGCTGAAGGATTTCGATTTCAAGCTCAAAACGGTCAGAGCCGGGCTGTATGTACGCCGTGAGAGCGGACGCATCTACCAGTCGTATACGTTCAACCAGCCGGAGCTGGAACGGCATCTGCCGCCTTATGACCTAAACAACAACCAAATTCGCAGTACGTTTAATATCGGTGAGCGTTTTTATGCTTATGCCAAATATGACTTTCAGTACTCGGACGGCCAGAAAGGCAGTGTGTTCGTCATCCGCGAGCGGAGTCCGTTTGGTGAAGTCACGAGAAAGCTTCTTCCGGCATTCGTCATTAGTTTGGCAGGCATCATTGTGATATTCAATGCGCTGCTTTTCCGCTGGATTACGCGCAGCGTTGTTAAGCCGTTGGATCGGCTACGTCACTCGGCAGAGCACATTCAGCGGGGCAATCTGCAGTTTTCGCTTGAACCGAGCACAAAGGACGAAATCGGACAGCTGAATGCAGCTTTTGAAAATATGCGGAAAAGGCTTCAGGAGTCGGTTCAGCTGCGGCTGGAGGATGAGGCGAACCGGAAGGAGCTCATCTCGAACATTTCCCATGACCTGCGGACACCGATCACCAATATTAAAGGCTATATTGAAGGCATTCGAGATGGAGTGGCAGATACACCCGAGAAAATGAACAAGTACGTCAACATCATATATTCCAAAGCCGTTGACCTAGACAAGCTTGTGGAGGAGCTGTTCCTGTACTCCAAGCTGGATCTGAAACAGGTGCCGTTCACGCTTGTGTCAGTTGATATCGTTGACTTTCTGGACGACTGCATTGAGGAGCAGCGATACGTTCTGGAAGAGAAGGGAGTGGTCATCGGATGGGCTCATCGGCCAATTCCGCCGGTCAACGTATTTGCCGACCTCGAAAAAATAAAGCGTACCGTTCTTAATATAATCGGGAACGCTCAGAACTATATGGATAAAGAACATAAGAATATTCATATTTCCGTTCATCCTGAACGGGAATGGGTAACCGTCGAAATCCGGGATAACGGGACGGGGATTCCGCAAGAAGCACTGCCGCATATTTTCGAACGATTCTACCGCGCCGAAGCTTCGCGGAATTCTTCAACCGGAGGCAGCGGTCTGGGACTGGCCATAGCCAGCCAGATTATTGAGGGGCACGGGGGCAGGATCTGGGTGGAAAGCGAGCTAGGTGCGGGTACCCGCCTGTTCTTCACGCTGCGGCGTACCACATACGAAGGAGGGGAAGGCAGACATGGCCGGCAGCATTCTGATTATTGAAGACGAGACGACTATCGCGCAGTTGGAACGGGATTATTTTGAATTGAACGGATTTCATGTGGATTTGTGCCATCATGGAGACGAAGGGCTGCAGCTTGCTCTTGAAACGGATTACCATCTTATCATTGTCGACCTGCAGCTGCCGGGATTGAACGGTTTTGAATTATGCAGCAGGATCAGGCAGGCGAAGGAAGTTCCGATCCTGATCGTCTCCGCCAAAAATGAAGAGATCGATAAGATACGCGCATTTAACCTGGGGGCCGACGATTATATTACGAAGCCGTTCAGCCCGAGCGAGCTGGTAGCCAGGGCAAAGGCGCATTTGACCCGGTATGAACGGCTCATGAGCAGGCATGAAGCGCCCCACAAAACAGAAATCCATATCCGCGGCCTGGTTATTGACCAGGCGGCACGCCGGGTGTACGTCCGCAATAAGGAGGTTATCTTTACTTCCCGTGAATTCAGCCTGCTCGAATTTTTGGCCAGCCATCCGAACCGGGTATTCAGCAAAAGCGAGCTGTTTGAACGGATTTGGGGCATGGACTCGAACGGGGATATCGCAACCGTCACCGTACACGTACGGAGACTGCGGGAGAAGATGGAGGTCGATCCGTCCAACCCGCAGTATATCGAAACGGTATGGGGAGCGGGATACCGGTTCACCGTGTAACCGATTTAATAAATTGTTAATATAAAGTTTCGATTTTGTTTATACGAGGTTTCTTGGCCGTTTATCCGTCTCGTTTACGATAGAGACATGACAAACACCATTTCATCTAAGGGATTGAAGGAGGAACCATCGATGAATAAACATGCTAACAAACTGGCCGGCCTGATACTGGCCGCGGCTTTGGGAACAGCCGCCTTGCCTATCGGTGCCGTGCATGCCGCAGACGATTCAAGGGCGCTGGGAGAAGGAGATATCAGCCAAGCAGTCCGTCAGTTATCGCAGCTTCATATTATGCAGGGGTACGAGGACGGTTCACTCGCCGTAGAACAGCCAGTCACACGTGCGGAGCTGGCCAAATTGCTTGCCCTGACGTTTAATCTGCAGGGTGCGGATCAGGCACAGCAGGGATTCACGGATGTCAATCCGCAGGCGTGGTTTTCGAAATATGCCGCTGAAGTGGCAGCACAAGGGATCATGCAGGCAAACGATGACCGTTTTGAGCCACGCGGAACCGTAACGAAAACGGAACTTGTACAGATTGTAACCAAAGCACTTAAGCGGGATGCGAAATCCGTGGAATACTGGGCTGAAAGCCTTGACCCGGGCAGCGGTCCGGTCACTCGGGGAGAAACTGCGTATTTACTGAATATGGCGCAGCAGGCGATCCCGTCGGACAAAGCCAAAATCACCAGCATCCGTTCCTTGAATGCGATTACGCTGATCGTGACGTTCGATGCGCCTTTAACAGCGGACAACGAGGCATTTACGAAAGCGAAAGAAGACTTTGCCTTCACCGGCGGTCTTACGTTAACCAATCTTCCGCGGCTGAAAACGGGTTCCATCGCTACTTATATTGTACCAACCTCCGTTCAGCAGCCGGGTGTCCAATACTCCCTGACCTACAGAGGAGCAAACGCGGGGACTTTTACCGGGAATGCAGACAAGCTGAACATGACCGAGGCCAGACAGGTAACGAATGATACGTTTGAGCTGGAATCCCTGCAGTCGAACGGCGTGGTTGACTACGGATATGTCATCTCCGCATACAGTACCGGCCGGGGAGCGGATGCCTTCGTTCTGGACGAAAACAACCGCGCCAATGGCAAAACCTATCAGATCATTTCCTCCGGACAAGCCAGGGAGGTAACGATCACGCCGGAGGGCGGACAACCGATGGTAGCTAAATATGTACCGTTCACGCAATCTACCGATGGCAGACAGGAACCGAAATTCCGCCTGCCTGAGGGCAAAACCCTGACTCCGGGCGTCACCTATACCGTGACTTCGGATTGGGCGCAGATCGAACGACCATCTTTTGTAGCGCAGAGCATCGCTCCGCTTGACATCGTCGGTGCCGAAGCCATGAGCGGGACTTCCATTACGGTTGCGCTGTCGGAAGACCCGGGAGACGAGCTGTTCTCGGGCCGCAGTGTCGAGCTGACGGATGCGGAAGGGCATAAGCTGACAGCCGCATATAAATACTCCAGCCGCAAAGGGGCCGTGGGTATCTTCGATCTTGCACCAGACAGCAAACTTGTGAAAGGAACGACCTACACCGTAACGCCGGTGGGGGAATGGGCCGGTTCTTCCCGGACTCCATTGACAGCGAATTAAATCTTATACGCTTCTTGCTTGTTTCGGCTGCCGGATGTCCGGCAGCTTTTTACTTTTCTTTAACGCTTAAGTTTAGTCGGATCATTGCTAGCTATGAACAGATAACGAGCAAAGGGTTAGTCGGTTGACACACGATAATCCTGTAACTATAATAGTTACATAGGATTTGTTACTAATATGGTTACAATTAAGATCATAATGTGACAATAAGATCATAACGCTACAATGGAGGAATCAGGATGAAATTATTAGTTACCGGAGCCACAGGGAAGCTGGGCAGAAAAGTAGTGGAGAACCTTTTGCAGACTGTCCCTGCCAGTCAATTGGCGGTCAGCGTGCGCAACCCGGACAAGGCTGAAGATCTTCGGGCCCGGGGCGTTGACGTCCGCCATGGTGATTTTGACGTGCCGGAAACGTTGGATAAGGCTTTTGCCGGGATTGACCGGCTGCTGATCATTTCCGCGGATGGAGACAACGAAACCCGGATTCGGCAGCATACGAATGCGGTGGAAGCTGCCGCACGAGCCAAAGTTGGTTTCATCGCATACACGAGCTTGGGAAATGCAGCTGAGAGCAAGCTGTTTCTTGCGCCACCTCATCAAGCAGCAGAGCAAGCGATTTTGAAGACGGGCATTCCGTATTCGTTCCTGCGGAACAACTGGTACCTGGAGAATGAGATTCCGAGCATTCAGGGGGTTCTAGCTGGAGCACCATGGGTGACGTCCGCAGAATCCGGCAAGGTTGGCTGGGCGCTGCAGCAGGAGTATGCAGAAGCGGCTGCAACTGTTTTAGCGGGGGAAGGTCATGAGAACACCGTGTACGAGCTGTCTGGCAAACCGCTGACACAAGCGGAACTGGTGACTGCGCTGGGCAATGTGTTGGGTAAAGAGGTACCGCTCCAGCAGGTCGACGACGAACAATATGCTGACATCATGAAACAAGCAGGAGTTCCGGAGTTTGCCCTCCCGATCGTTGTAGGCATTCAGCAGGGGATCCGTGAGGGGCAGCTTGAGATCGAAAGCCAGGATTTTGAGAAGCTGCTTGGACGTCCTTTAACGCCTATAGTAGAAGCACTGGATCAGATTGTAAGCGGGCTTAAATAAGTGAGCATCAATCGTTGGCCTAGATCTTAATATGGAATGAAGAAAGCTGCAGAACCAACAGGTCTTTTATGACCCGGTCTGCAGCTTTTTTACTGGTGTGAAATCTGGTGGTCTCACTCGTGTTCATCTCTCTTAGTTTCCGTCTGTTTCATCGGGAAAGCTTCCTCTTTGGAAACGCGAATCCGGTCCGGCGGAAAGTGTTTTTGGAAGTACTTCAATACCCGAAGATGGATATCTCTGTCGTACCAAGGGGTTAATCCGTGCTCCTCAAAAAGAGCTGGCATCCCCAGTCTGGCTGAACGTTTACCGAGCATACCGTCTCCAATCAGTAATGTATCGATCCAAACGTAATCTGCAATTCCGCTTAAAGTCTTGGGGAAATCAGGCGTGAACGGCAGTACCGGCGAGATGGAAGCCTGCGTTCGGATTCCAGCATCATGAATTTCCTGTAAGGCGCTAAGACGAAGGCGTATACCAGGTGCCTGCGGGGCAAAGATCCGCTTCATATCCTCCCGGTCGGTCTCCACGGTCATCGATACCAGCAGTTCGCATTTGTCCTTAAGCTGAGTCAACAAGTCAATGTCCCTTGTGATGAGCGGTCCGCGCGTTTGAATTTGCAGCGAATCCGGCGGATCGCTGATCATTTCCTCGAGAATTCCCCGGGTTATGCCCGCTTTGCGTTCTATAGGCTGATAAGGATCGGTGGCGGATGACATAAAAATATGAACCGGTTTATTTTTCTTCCGCAGCTTTAATATCTCCTTGCGGTAATTTTCAGCCGCGTTCGTTTTGATCTCCAGCCAGGTTCCCCAGGGCATGTCTTTAAATTTCTGGATGGGCATTTCCCTTACATAACAGTATTTGCAGGCAAAGGCACAGCCGCTGTATGAATTTAACGAGTGGGTGAACCCCACATCCAAGTATCCTTTTACTTCGGTGAGGATGGTTTTGGCCGTGATTTCCTTCGTTTCGATGTTCATATCCACAGCTCCTTTCCCATATTGTAACCGATGTGGCGGAGGTTTAGGGAGTGAACTCGCTTTGGTTAACATAATAAATATTACGTAATCATCATTATAGCCATATAAAGCAGGTGAAGTCGCATTCGCAAATTGATTTTCAACTAATTCATTTTTTTCGGAAAATAAGCCATCATCTGTCTTGTTTATTTCGTATCCTGAGCGTGTCTTCTCATTTGATTCGACGAGACGATAATACTGCCAATAAGGAGAAATAATGATGAGAATGGATATTGATTTCGGGAAGCCCCTTACAGCTGCTTGGGATGCCAACACGACCTGCGGAAGGGCATTTGAAGCGTTTCGAACCGCATTTGAATACGGTGAAACGGCGGATTTTCTCACGCTTGTGACAGACGATTTCCGTTTTTGCGTACCCTTGCCGTACGACGAATGGAAAGAACCGCAGTTCGGAAGGCAGCGGTTCATCGAGTTGGTCCAATTTGAAAAGGAAGTGCTGCAAGTAGCGTTAACCCCGCAGTTTCAGCTCTTTGATCCTCAGTACGGAGTGGTCGTTTTTCGAGCAGAAGGTCTGCTCAGTAACCAACCTTATCACAATGTACTTACCGTCGTGTTTGAATTTGAAGACGAACGGATCAGGTCCTTCCATGAATTTGTCGGGATGCCGCTGAAAAACTACTGAGAGCTGAATCCCTGATCGGAATGGCCGGCGATTATCTCCGTACACCTCGCATGGCCTCAAGACCCGTTGCGGGGAATTCCCTGGTGAGAATCACAGATCGGCTATGCCGGTCTTGATGAGCTGGGCGATCCGGATAGCGTCTTAAGGCGTGTACCGAATAAGCTTTTATATGTTTTGAAAAGTCCGGCATTTACCGGGCTTTTTTGTATTTATTACAGTTATTCGGTTGCGGCAATTCATGTTGAAGAAGCAGGATATTCGGGGGTGGCCGATGAAATCGTACGACGTATCCATTAAAATCGGTGTCAGCAACGGTATAATGGTTACAGAGTGTTGGAGTGTTTTAAGAAAGGATGCGATCCCATGAAGAAAATCATGAACAGACCGGAGACGCTCGTTGCGGAAATGTGCAGCGGCCTCGTATTGGCCCACCCTGAGCTTGAGTTTATCCGTAAATACAACATCATCAAGAAAAAAGTGATCCAGCAGGATAAGGTGACGCTGATCAGCGGCGGCGGCAGCGGCCACGAACCGGCACATGCGGGTTTCGTCGGCAAAGGCATGCTGGATGTGGCCGTCTGCGGCGACGTGTTTGCTTCCCCGTCCCAGATTCAGGTGTACCAGGCGATCCGCTCTTCTGCGAACAAGAAGGGGACGCTGCTGATTATTAAAAACTATAGCGGCGACATCATGAACTTTAAAAATGCGGCCCACCTCGCTGCCGAAGACGGCATTCAAGTCGACTACGTGAAGGTGGATGACGATATCGCCGTTGAAAACAGCTTGTATACCGTCGGTAAAAGAGGCGTTGCCGGAACGGTGCTCGTACATAAAATCGCAGGAGCCGCAGCGGAAGCAGGCTTACCGCTAGCAGAAGTCAAGCAGGCCGCCCAGAATGCAGTCGATAACGTGAAAAGCATCGGGTTTGCGCTCACGTCCTGTACGGTGCCGGCCAAAGGCAGCCCGACGTTTGAGATCGGTGATCAGGAAATGGAATACGGCGTCGGCATCCATGGCGAGCCCGGCATCCGGCGGGAGAAGCTGATCACGGCTGACGAACTGGCTTCCCGAATGGTTGCGGAGCTGCTGGAAAGCTTGCGTATCAGCGACAGTGCTCCCGCGGAGGTGGCTGTCCTGGTAAACGGATTCGGCGGCACGCCGCTGCAGGAGCTGTACCTGCTGAACCATGCGGTCATACGTGAGCTTGCCGCACGGAACGTCACTGTGTATAAAGTTTTCGTGGGCAACTATATGACAAGCATTGATATGGCCGGTGCGTCGCTGTCGATCATGAAGCTGAATCCCCAGCTGAAGCAGCTGCTCAGCGAGGATTGCGAGACGCCGGCGCTGACCGTCCGCGGACCATTTGAGCCGGTACAGTACGTACCTGATGAAGAGACCGTCCGACACCCGGCATCCTTCGGCGCTGCTGCCGATGAAGTGTATGGAGTCATACACAACAATAAGCTTACACTGAAAAACCTGGTTTATCTGGTTGATCGCATGAGCGGCGTCATTATCGAAAACGAAATTCCGTTCTGCGAGCTGGATGCTCATGCCGGTGACGGTGACTTTGGGATGAGCGTGGCCAAAGGGTTTAAGCAGCTCAAATCCGAGTGGGAGGAACTCACCTCCCAGGCGCAAGATATCGGAGGATTTCTTGACGCCTGCTCTCTAATCATTATGGAGCATTGCGGCGGTGCCTCCGGTCCGATCTGGGGTTCGGCCTTCCGGGCGGCAGGCAAATTTGCGGGGAACCGCAGCGAGCTGTCCGTTACGGACATCGCCGGCATGATGGATGCTGCCGTGAAGGGAATTCAGGATACGGGTGAGCGTTCCTTTGGACGGGGTGCCGTTGTGGGTGACAAAACGCTGATCGATGCGCTTGTCCCCTATGCCGAAGCCTGGGCGAAGGCGGCCAAGCAGGGCACCGATCTGATCGGCGCAAGCCTGTCCGCGGCAGAGGCAGCCGTTGAGGGGGCCAAGCAAACCGAGCACATTGCGGCCCGGATGGGGAGAGCCGGAACGGTTGGCGACCGGAGCATCGGTTACCCGGATGCGGGAGCCTACGCATTAGGCGTAATTTTTACCGAACTCGCGCATTCCCTAAAACCATCGGATCAGTGAGATTCTATGAACGCTCAAAGGGGGCATGAAATTTTGAATGATGACCTTAGTAACAAACCTTCCGCCCGGGATCTAATGGAATATCATGCGGAGGCTTTGTTTACCCATGACCGCAGCGGACGCCTGCATCTGGTCAATGAACCTTGGCCTGGTTCAGACCCGGCTCCGCGATTGTTCCTGGGAAGAACCACGGAGGGAGGAAGCGTTTGGCGTTTCCGTCACGACGTTCCTGACCAACTGGTGAAGCAGCTGGAGAGTTGGTGTGCCGAAGAGGCTGTGGTCGTTGACTTTCAGGACAGGCCGAAGCATGAGAAGGATTATTGGAACCTGCTGCAAGGTAAAAAAATGACGATGGGGCCTTGCTTTTCTATTGAAAATGAAACGAGAGAGCCATCCGTGGATGTGCAGCGAATCACGCCTGAAAATGTAAGGCAGCTTGCGCGGGAAGGATTCGAATGGCTCGCTGACGAGATCAACTTTGCGCAGCCCTGCGTTGCGGTGGTACAGGAGGGCCGAGCCGTCTCCGTGTGCCGCAGCGTCCGCATCGGTACGAAGGCGCATGAAGCCGGGCTGGAAACGTTAGAAGAATTCCGAGGCAGGGGATACGCGGCTGCAGCGACGGCGGGATGGGCTGAAGCCGTCCGGGAGCTCGGCTGTATTCCGTTATACAGCACCTCATCGGATAATCTATCTTCTCAGCGAGTCGCAGGGAAAATGGGGCTTTCTTTCTATGGCGTGAATTTTTCGATTTATTAATAAAAGTAATTAGGGCGTTAGTTGATTCGCGGACACGATTGTGGAATCAAGAGGATCGATGAACTAAAAAGAGCGTGTTTGGACTTGTTCCAAACACGCTCTTAGATTATAGAGGCATTTATCGGCTAGCCGGCAATCATGTTTGCAGGCATCATGTATCCGTTATTTGGAGCTTTGCTGCAGCAGTGAACGGAGCTCTGCATCGGTTCCTAACAGCCGAAGAATCATCGTGACGGCTTCGGCCCGGGTCACGGGTTCATTTGGGGCAAAACGGGACTCATCTCTGCCTTCGAGAAGTCCGGCTGCTGCGGCATGCCCGATGATATCCTTAGCCCAATATGAATCGGTAATATCCGTAAAATGGCGCGCTTCACCGGTGGCCAGTTCAGATAAATCCGCCAGATTGGCCATCATTTGAGCCATTTCGGCCCGGGTCAGGCTGCGCTCGGCTTGGAAAAGCCCGCCAGCATTGCCCTTGACAATTCCATTGGAAGCCAGAATGCCTATGGACTCAGCCGCCCAATGATCATGCATATCCCTGAAGGTAACGACCTCATTCCCTTGCCGAAGCGCGAAAGCTCTGACAAGCAGTTCACTGATTTCCGCCCGGCTAATCGGAAGGTCCGGCTTGAAGCTTCCGTTACCATATCCGTTGACCAATCCAAGCCGGGAAGCCACCGCGATGTCTTTTGCCGCCCAATGCGTGTATGTATCGGCAAATCTCTCCGGATGGTTCATCGCCAAGGCGTGGCGGAACGAAGCAGCAATATCCTCTGCCCGGATAAACTTCCGGAACGAAGGTTCCGGCATTTCCAGTATTGGCGTAGGAGTTGGAGTCAGTGTAGGCGTCGGTACAGTGGCCGGACTTGGTGCAGATGGTGTATCTGCCGGTTGGGAAGGGTTAGAAACGACCGGCTTGGCTGCGACTTTTAAATTCAGTGATTCGCTCTTGCCCCCATAGACTGCCTTGATCACAGTCGTGCCCGCACTCTTACCGGTTATTTCGCCGTTGGTAACCTCGGCAACCGCTGGATCAGCGGCGCTCCATACTGCTGACTTCGTAACGTCGATTTCAGTCTGATTCGAATACAGAGCTTTCAACAAGACCGATGAACTCTGGCCAACCTCCACATTTAAGCTGCTTGCACTGACACTCAAGCGTGTCAAGCCCTGAACCGTTATGCCTTTATTGGCTTGATTGCTTTCATCGTTGCCGTCGCTTACTACAAAGCGGATGGTTCGATCTGATGGCTCCGGTGCATTTTCGGAGCTAACGTATGCTACACTTCTTAAGGCCAACTCCCACTCAGAAACAGTGGCTGTTCCATTTTCTGATGTCAGGGTCAACATACCAGAAACGGGATCGAAGCGGCCGCTGATGTTGCCCATCGTCGCTCCATCGTTGGTGAACTGGAGCTCTTCCTTACCGGCATGATACGGGCTTACGATAGACACGCGACCGGAAGCCAAAGTCTGATCATCGGGATCTGTGACAGATAGTAGGGGATCGACGGGTATGGTCCCGGCGGTATACGAAGACGAACCCGCACTAGTTGTCACAACGGGCGGCTCGTTGGCTCCAGGAGCGGACACTTTTACCGTCTTGGTGGCGGAGTTGCTGCTTGTGATTCCGTCGCTCACCGTGAACGAAATGGTTCTTATGCTTGTATACGGACCTGTGGATGTATTGGAGTAAGTCACCGCTCGCAGCGCTTGCTGCCACTGGACAATCGTAGCCGATGCTCCGGATGATATCAGAGTTAATGTCCCTGTCGCTGTATTATAGCTCCCTGTAATGTTACCCATAGTCGAGCCGTCGTTTATAAAGGCAAGGATATCCTGATTTGAAAAAAAGTTTCCCGTAATCGAGACCGTGGCTGATGACATCGTCCTGTTATCCAGGTCTGACAGGGTAAGGCCGGAATCGATCGCTACTGCAGTCCCGTTAAAGGTTGAGGTGCCGCCCGTGGTCGTCAACATCGGCGTCTGGTTGACCGCTGTCACCGTCACCGTTTTGTCTGCGGGATTGCTTGTGGCGGTCCCGTCATTCACCATAAACGTGATGATGCGATTCACCGTGTTGGGGGTGATGGCCGTATTCGAGTATGTAACTGCTCGCAGGGCTTGCTGCCACTGGGTAATCGTAGCTGATGCTCCGGAAGAGGTCAGAGTCAATGTTCCGTTAATTGAATCGTAGCTTCCGAGGATATTGCCATATTGGGTCGCACTGTTATTCACAAACCCAAGCAGGTCCTCGCCGGATTGCAGCCCGGATGTAATTCGAACTTGAGCCGAGGACAAAGTGGGGGTATCAGAATTCATGATGGAGAAATTCGAATCTACGGAGACGGGGGTCGCAGTTGTATTATTCCCTGCTCTAAAGCTGGTTGTTCCGTCACTGGTGGCAATTTGCGGCTGTGTGCTGGCATTCGTCATTTGGTTGGTGGTTGGGGATGAATCATCAGCCGCACCTCCTTCGTTAACGATTACAGCAGGTTGAGGGTCGTCCGCAGCGGATGCGGATTCGGGGAGAACGGAAGCTGTTACCATTTGGAATGCCCAGATCAGGGTAATGATTGCCGCGTACTTCGAGCGGTTGTTCATAAAATTCCTCCTATTTGCGTCATGAAATAAGTCGTGCTGTCTCTTTATAGATTGTACTAAAGATAAGCATCGAGCCTTCAGTTAGCCGCCTGTAAACTTCATTTCGATAGTTCATTCTATTTAGTTATAGAATATATCGGAATTCGCAATGCTGGAGAGTATAGTTCGAAAAAAATAGGGCTCGCACACTCGCAGGGACTACGGATAACAATCTATAAGTTCAGCTGGACATATGGTAGTCTTTTGGTATTAGAGAGCATTCATCCCAATTCAACGAGGTACAATCCATGACAAACGAAGATTTGGAGCGGTTGGCACAAAGGTTTGGCATCAAGGGAGCATCATTCGATTTTCTCCGGCATAATGAAAATAAAACATACAAGGTAGACGCGGGCGACTGCCGCAAATTTGTATTGCGAATCCATCAGCCTTTCCAAGAGGGAATGACCGGTAAGCAGCACACCTATGAAGGACTGCTGGGTGAACTGCATATGCTGGAGGAGCTATCCCATAACAGCGGCCTTAGTGTCCAGACCCCGATCCGTAATTCGGAAGGGAGCTTGATCACCGTGATGGAGCATAATGGACGTCAGCTGAATTGCACCATGCTCTCATGGTTAGAGGGGAGGGACCTCAATAAAACGGATGTCAGCCACCCCGAACTGGTACGTAGACTCGGCAGCCAAATCGGCGAGCTGCATACTTTTTTTCGCGGATACTATCACAAAACGCTGGAGAATCGGCCCAGCCAGGGGATGGCTTACAATCAATGGGTGGCCGAAACGGTCCGGAAAGGACTCAGCCTAGGCCTGTTTACAGCATCCGATGTCGACATCATTGATGAAACCTTACGGGAAATCAACAAGCTTTTAGCTGCATCAGCTGAGACTCCGTCCGGCCGGTTAGCGCTCATCCATGGAGATCTGGGATTAGGCAACGTAATTATTTCACCCGAAGGGATCATGAGCTTTATCGATTATGGTTTTTTCGGAGAAGGCTACGAGCTGCTGGACGTGGCGATGGGGGCCATCATGGTGCCGCCCGAACACAGGGACGTGCTGCTGGATGGGTATTATGAAGTGATAGGACGCAGTATAAGCACAGGTGATAGGATCCTGCTGGAGGGCTTTGCGCTCGTGGCAATCATCGGGTATTATGCATTTCAAATGCCGAATGAAGCTGTTCATGGGTGGATGCGGGAGAGGATGCCGCGCTTGTGCGCAGAATATTGCAAGCCGTTCCTGCAGGGTGAGCGGATCTTTTCCAAAGTGTAAGCTGTGAGCGGAAGCAGGAAGCCCAATGGGGCTTCTCTTTTTGTTGTTTAAGCCTGTTTTTTAGATGCAGACAGACCGGGGAACAATGGGAACTAATCGGAGAGAAAAGTTTTGTATTGTTTTGTTCATATGCCGTTCATCTCCTTTTGATATATTGATCGTTACGAATGTTGTATGAAGTGGGGGAGTTTCGATGAGACAACTGCTGATTGTGGACGATGACAGTCATATCCGCGAATTGCTGAGGTTCGTCATGACGAGAGAGGGCTATCAAGTCTATGAAGCCGAGAACGGTATGGAAGCAGCCAAAATGATGGACAGGCATGACATGGACCTCGCCGTCGTGGATATCATGATGCCATATATGGACGGGTACGAGCTGTGCGAATATATTCGAGAAAATTACGATATTCCCATCATCATGCTGACAGCAAAGGACCAGCTAACCGACAAGGAAGAAGCTTACTCACGGGGAACAGATGATTACCTGACCAAGCCGTTTGAACCGGAGGAACTGGTATTTCGCATCAAGGCACTGTTCCGCCGCTATCAGCGCACCTCAAGTGATACGCTTTATTTGAACCGAATTGTGATCGACCGGAACAACGTGGAAGTGACTGATGGCCAGAGCGTCTTTTTGCTGCCGATGAAGGAATTTGAGCTGCTCTCGCAGCTTGCCCAATATCCGGGGAGGCTGTTTTCGCGGGACGAGCTGATCCGTCTGGTATGGGGAGCCGATTACGAGGGGGATGACCGAACGGTTGATGTCCATATCAAGCGGCTTCGTCAGCGGTTTGCGGACTATACGGACGATTTCTCCATTCAAACGGTAAGGGGCATCGGGTACAAATTAGAGGTGCCCAAACGATGAAATCGCTGTACTCGCGTGTGTTTCTTATCACCCTCATTGTGATTGTTGTCAGCAGCACGCTCGGTTTTTTGGCTTCCAATATGTATTATCATGTCAAACTCAAACCGTTCAACGACGAGAAGCTCGTCGGAATCGCCAGCCAAATGAAACGGTTTTTGGAGAATGAGCCTGCGGATGTCGATGCCTACCTGCAGAATGCGGCAGCGCTTGGATATCAGATTTATTTGACGGACGGGGACAAGGATGACCGCTATTATGGCCGCAGTTTTCGCAAAATGGATTTGGGCGAAAGCACCATTTCGGACGTTCTGCAGGGAGACATCTATCATGGGGTAGCTCAATTCCCGAACAAGCCTTTTATCTCAGGGTTCTTCGATAACCGGTTAAGCAATACGGTCGGGATACCCGTCGCGGCAGGCGGCCGTCAATTCGCTTTGTTTATGCATCCTGACGTCATTTTGCAATTTGGGGAGCTGCGGATTTTTTTCGCTTTGGTCGGAATCTTAACGGTCGCTATCAGCGTTGTCTTGTTTCTGATCAGCACACGCTATCTCGTTAAGCCGGTGACCCGGTTGTCGGAGGCAACGAAGCGTATCGCGCAGGGGAATTACAATATCGTGCTGCCGACCAAACGGAGGGACGAAATCGGCAGGCTCGCCGAGCATTTTATGGTCATGAGCGGGGAGCTGGAGCGTACGGACGCGGCCAGACAGCAGTTTGTGTCCAACGTCTCGCACGAAATCCAGTCGCCGCTGACGTCGATTCAGGGGTTTGCCAAACTGCTTGGCGGGTCCCGTCTATCTTCAGAGGAATCTGCGCACTATGCATCTATAATCGAACAGGAAAGCCGCCATCTTTCGATGCTCAGCAAGCAGCTGCTCCTGCTTTCATCCCTGGAACAGGGACAGGTTGCAGTTAACCGGAAAACATTTTCCCTGCGGGATCAGGTTCGTCAGGCGGTTCAGATGCTCCAGTGGCGTATCGAGGAGAAAGAGCTTCTGCTGAAAATATCTATACCCGAATCCATAACGTTAACCGGTGACGACGTGCTGCTCATACAGGTGTGGATGAACCTGATCGGAAACGCTGCCCAGCATATTCCTGCCGGGAGGACCATTACCGTTCATGCCGAACAAACGCATGCCGAAATCAAGGTGGAAATCCGGGATACGGGCGACGGCATTGCCGCAGAGCATTTGCCCTTCTTATTCGACCGTTTCTATCGCGCAGATCGGGCTCATGAACGGGGTTCCGGAAGCACAGGCCTTGGACTGGCCATTGTCAAAAGAATTGTGCAGCTTCACGAAGGCCACATCGAGGTAACCAGTTCACCCGAAGGAACCAGCTTTACCGTTACGCTGCCTGCGTTGTAATTTACCATTCATGCGCCGTTCACATTCGCTTCCTATACTGGACTCATTCCAAAGGAGGGAAGCAGGATGTATTTGGCTTTACGGGAAATCAGATTCGCCAAGGCCCGGTATACGTTGATTGCAGCCATTATGCTGCTGATTTCGTTTCTCGTGCTGTTCGTCACAGGTCTGGCCCAGGGCCTGGCCTATGATAATGCAGCCTCGATCCAAAATATGCCCGCCACCCATTTCGTGCTGGAGCAAGGATCCGATCATCGTTTTACCCGATCACAAATCAGTGGGGAGAAGCTCAAACAGACCCGGTCCGTCGTAGGCGAATCGAATGCGGAACCGCTGGGGGTGCAAATGACGAGCGTCGTTCTTTCCGGTGGCATTCAAAAAATCGACGTTGCGCTGTTAGCCGTTAATCCTAAAGGATGGCTGGCACCGGATCTAACCATGGGGGCTGCGGAGAAACAGGAAACAGGCGGTGTCGTCGTGGATGAGAAGCTGGCGGAGCACGGCGTCAGATTAGGTTCCATCCTGGTCGATCAAGCTTCGGGAACCCGGTGGACCGTAACCGGTTTTGTCAAAAATGAGTCCTTCAGCCACGCTCCAGCCGTGTTCTTGAGCAAGGAGGAGTGGATGGGACTTCATTCGCCTTCTTCTGCGCAATCAGGGTCCAGCAGAGCCGAAGGGCAGGCCGCATATAACGCGGTTGCGGTTAAAGCAACGGAGGGGCAGGTCTCTAAGCTTCAAAGTGCGGTTCCGAACACAGAGATCATTAAGAAGGCGGATGCTGTGTCGGCGATTCCCGGATACAAAGAGGAGCAGGGCTCGCTTCTGATGATGATTGCGTTCCTGTTTGTTATCTCGGCGTTCGTGCTGGCTGTCTTCTTTTACGTCATCACGATTCAAAAAACGAGCCAATTCGGCATCCTCAAAGCGATTGGCACGCGCACTTCGTATCTGGCCGGAAGCGTGACGCTTCAAGTACTGCTCTTATCCGTATTCAGCTTGGCGGTCAGCATTTTTCTGATCAAAGTGTTGGAAATGGCGCTTCCCGGGACGATGCCGTTTCAGTTAGGGGTGGACATGCTCGCGCTTACCTGCGCTGCGTTTATCGCGATGTCCTTGGCCGGCTCGCTGTTTTCGGTGTGGAAGGTAGCCCGCATCGAAGCATTGGACGCAATAGGGAGGGCAGCAGCATGAACAATCGTTTGGAAATGCACGACATCACACGCACTTTTGCAGACGGTGGATTTCAGCGGACGATCCTGGACCGTCTCAACTTGAAGGTAGCGGAAGGGGAACTGGTCGCCGTCATGGGACCGTCGGGCTCCGGTAAGAGCACATTTTTGTCGATCGCTGGGGCGCTGCTGGAGCCAACCGGAGGAGATGTTTTGATAGACGGCAAGTCCATCATTGGCCAGGACAAACAAGCCCTTTCAGAGCTTCGCCTGCGGAAGATGGGTTTTATTTTTCAGAACGCCAATCTGATACCGTATCTCAAGGTGGAGGAGCAGCTGATGCTCGTGGCTAAGCTGGCGGGGAGCAGCAAGGAGGTTTGCACTCAGAGGGCGGACGAACTACTTCAGAGAATGGGGCTGACGCATCGGAAAAATGCTTATCCGCATAAGCTTTCCGGGGGTGAACGGCAGCGGGTGGCGATCGCCAGGGCGCTGATGAATGACCCCGCCGTATTGTTCGCCGATGAGCCGACAGCAAGCCTGGATGCTCCGCGAGGGTTGGAAGTTGTCGCCATGATTGCGAAGCAGGTCAAGGAGCAGCGGAAAAGCGCGGTGATGGTTACGCATGACGACAGGGTGCTCCCATATTGCGACCGGGTATTTTATCTGGATAAAGGCAAGCTGACGGAGCATCCGGTGTGACATTCGATAAACAAGGTAAAATATACGATATGCGCCTGGGATCTACCCGAACAGCGGCGAAGGTCTACAGTGAACAAACGGCAATCCCCAACACGGTTTGTGAGGAGATTGCCGTTCTTTTTATGAGGTTTTTGTAAAGTATCACTGCGCCTTACGTCTGTATCCCTCCAAACCGAGCCGAACGTATTGCTCTTCCGGCGCATCGTGGGCAGTCATCAGTTCCAGCATGTACCCGGTCAATTTCTGCTCGATGTCCTCATCCCGGAACGGATGCTTCTGCCCGGGATCCTTCTCCATATCGAACAGCATCGTGCCGAATCCATGGTAACGTTTCAAAGATTCCGAGGGAATTTTCATCTGGGACACGCCTTTGGTAAATGCAAACGGAGGCGCCAGCTCGATGTTTTGCAGCTCCTCGACCGAAAAGCGTGTGCGCATATGCGTTGGCATGAGGGTGTAGTTGTAGAGCGGTCCATTCTCTGGGCCTGCTGGCGCACGCATGTACACGTACTGTCCGTCCGTACAGTTTACATGGCCCCCATGCAAGCCGAATAACGCGGTCTTGCGCACCGGCGTATCCAGCGCAATGGTGTCTCGGAGGGGACGCCCGGTCATATCCCCAGGGATTTCAACATCAAAAAACTCCAGCAGGGTTGGCGCTAAATCGATCGTCTGCACCAGGCTTTGTCTACGCTCCCCCTGAACGCCCGAGCGCGGATCCCAAATATAGAGCGGTGTATGGGCCACCTCGTTGTAGAAAGGCTGAATGCATTTGGCCCACCAATCATGCTCGCCCAGCAGAAATCCGTGATCCGTGTTCACGATCAGCATCGTATCCTGCCACATGGTGTTCTGATCCATCAAGTCGAGCACCTGACCGAGGTAGTGATCGCACATCGACAGCAGGGCGGCATATTCATACCGCAAATGCTCCACTTCTTCCGGGGACTGCCGGACTTCTTCATACGGCGGCCAGTCGAAATGCTTGCCTTCATATGCATGAGGGTACAGTTTTCGAAACCGTTCCGGCGCCCGGAAAGGCTCATGGGGGTCAAAGGTCTCGAGCTGCAGAAACCAGCGGTCCTGATCCGCATTCGCCCGGATAAATTCCAAACCCGCCTCAAAGGTTAAGGCTTGCGGATAACGTTCTTCTTCTTTGGCAAACTCGCGGTTGATCCAGTCCTGGCGGAACATGCCCGTCAGCGGACGGTCAACGGCTTGCGGGGGGATGACCGGGTCCTTCAGCCGGCCTTTCCAGGCGTCGCCTTCCTGACCGCGGATGAACTCGTAGGTCGTATAGCGGCTGTGGTACGTCGCCCCGCCATCCTCCCAATAATGCTGATGATCCGTGACCAGATGCGTATGTACACCTTCGTTTTTCAAAATCTCCGGCATGGAATCGTCGTAAGGCTCAAGCGGCCCCCAGCTCCGATGCAGGAAATTGTAGCGCCCGGTATGCAGCTCCCGGCGTGCAGGCACGCATGGCATGCTGCCGACAAAGCTGCGGTCAAAAACCGCCGTCCGCTCTTCCAATCGGCGAAAGTTGGGGAGATGCGTCCAATCGCAGCCATAGGAAGGAAGCATGCGCCGGTTTAACGTATCAAACATGACCATAATGGCCTTCATTCCATCATCCCTTTCTTGGATCAGGTCCTCTATCATAGATCTATGTTAAAATAAACGGAAGATTATCCAGTAGAAAAGAACGATGATTTTCTCATAAAAAACGAACAACATGGCAATGTCATACCGAACCCGAGGTGGCTGTTGAAATGTTCCCTGATCCGATTGGAATCGTACATGAACCCTACAAAGTGGTACTGCAGTCTGCGTTTGAATGGATCCGCAGCCCGGAATGGAACGCTCCGGGGTACCGCAACCCCGGCGTTACGCTGTGGTATATTCTGTCCGGACGCCGCAGGCTGCTCGCCGGATCACAAGTCTATGACTTGCAGCCGGGAGAAGTGGTCCTGATTCCGCCGAACACCACTTTTATGACGGAAGGAGGGGAGGGGGAAGGAGGAGCGATCCATTATTTGTCAGCCAGTGTGTCGGTATACATGTATGGGATCAAGTGGTCCGAATTGTACGGGCTGCCTCCCCGCTTCCGGATTCAAAATAATGAGGATGGGCAAAGGCTTAAGGACAGCTGGTACAATCTCGTTCGTGCCTGGCAGCCGCATGATTCGGAGAAGGCCTCCAGCAGAGGAGACGGTATGCTATCCATCTCCCAAGCCGCAAGGCAACTGCAGGCACAGGCAGTCTGCCTGAACTGGTTTGCCGAAATGATCCGCGTTCTGGAGCCGCACCTGATGACCCCGGAACCGGTCGTCGACGAGAGGGTGCGCGAAGTTTGCGCTTTTATTCAAAGGTCGTATGCAGCTCCCATTAGACTTGGAGATTTGGCCAAGGTTGCCAATACGAGCGAGGGCCATCTGCGGCTTCTGTTCCGCACACATTTAATAGTGTCTCCTTACCAATATTTGCTGCAGGTAAGAATCGGGAAAGCGCAGGAACTGCTGCTTGCCACAAACAGGCCGCTTGCCGAAATCGCCGTTGAAGTCGGGTTCGAGGAGTACAGCCACTTCCTCGCCACCTTCCGCAAAATCGTCGGCATGTCCCCTTCACACTACCGGAAGGACAATTCGTTGTATCAATAAAACGCTTACCGTTACCGTATCCATCTATGATACAATGGAGCATATTGGTATTTATACAATGGTCAATTCAAGTACATGGGAGAGGGGCTTTGCATATGTCGAAAATTTTAACACGGGCTGAAGTGCCGGTGGAAACCACCTGGAACCTGGATGATATTTTTCCGTCTAAAGAAGCATGGGAACAAGAATTAAATGATATTCAGCGGGATATCGGCACGGTGACGAAATATGAAGGCGAACTAAGTCAAGGCGCTGACACTTTGCTGGCCTGCCTGCAGGCCCAGGAAGAGCTTTCCGGCAGAATGAGCCGGGCAGGAGCGTACGCTTACCTGCATCAGTCCGGCGACAGCATCAATCCGGAGAATCAGACGAACGCTTCGAAAGCGCGTGACCTTGCGTCGCAAGTCAGCTCGGCGTTGTCTTTTATCAAATCCGAAATCATTGCGCTTCCGGACGGTACGATTGACCAGTACATAGCAGATCAGCCTGAACTGCGGGAATTCGAGCGCAGCCTTCGCCTGCTCCTGCAAACGAAGCCCCACCGCTTGACGGCGGAAACGGAGAAGGTGCTGGCCTCGCTGGGCGAGGTATTGGATGCCCCTTACCGGATTTATGAACGGAGCAAGTTGGCCGATATGACCTTCAAGCAGGCGGTGAACGGCCAAGGAGAAGAAGTACCGGTCTCGTTTGCCCTGTACGAGAATAAGTACTGCGAATCGCCTGATACGAAACTGCGCCGCAACTCGTTTAAAGCGTTCAGCGACACGCTGCACAAATACCGGAATACGTTTGCCGAGGCATACGGCACCGAAGTCAAGCGGCAGGTCATTGAATCCCGTCTGCGCGGTTACGAGTCCGTGACCGATATGCTTCTGCAGCCGCAGCAGGTCACCAAGGAGATGTACAACAACGTCCTGGATATTTTGCAGGAGGAGCTAGCGCCGCATATGCGCAGATATGCCGCCCTGAAGAAAAAGGTGCTCCAGTTGGATGAGATGACGTTTGCCGACCTGAAAGCGCCGCTCGATCCCGATTACAACCCGGAAATATCTTTTCAGGAAGCCGGAGAACTGATCAAGGAGGCTTTGGCTATCCTCGGACCGGAGTACGGGGAAATCGTATCGGATGCCTTCCGCAACCGCTGGGTGGATTATGCGGACAACGCCGGCAAACGCACGGGGGCTTTCTGCTCGTCGATTCCGGGCGTACACTCGTATATTCTGATCAGCTGGTCCGACAGCATGCGCGGGGCGTTTACGCTCGCTCACGAAGTAGGGCATGCCGGCCATTTGATGCTCGCAGCGAAATACCAGCGGCTGACGAATGCCCGTCCGTCCCTGTATTTTATCGAGGCACCGTCAACGATGAACGAGCTCTTGCTGGCGGATCATCTTCTGGCGCGGTCCAGTGAACCTAGAATGCGCCGCTGGGTGATTTCGCAGCTGCTCGGTACGTACTTCCATAACTTTGTGACGCATTTACTGGAAGGCGAGCTCCAGCGTAGAGTTTACGATCTGGCCATGAAGAATGTGCCGATCACTGCGGTAACCTTGTGCGAGCTGAAAGGCGATATCCTGTCATCGTTCTGGGGAGCGGACGTGGTCATCGACGAAGAAGCCAAGTTAACCTGGATGCGCCAGCCGCATTATTATATGAGCTTGTATCCTTACACCTATGCAGCCGGCCTCTCTGCATCCACTGCCGTCGCCAAGCTGATCCGGGAGGAAGGACAGCCTGCGGTGGACCGCTGGCTCGAAGTGTTAAAAGCCGGTGGCTCTATGAGCCCACTGGAACTGATGAAGCTGGCTGGCGTGGACATGTCTCAGCCCGATCCGATCCGCAGTGCGGCCGCTTATGTCGGTTCCCTGATCGATGAGCTTGAAAGTTTGTATTGATTTTATTCATGAAAGAGACGAAGGTCCGGATTTACCGGACCTTTCTTTTTTTAGATTAATGATTGTTTGACGATCGTACTACTATTGCTGGATGTGTGGAATAACGGCCATGTGAAGCTAATATTATACATTTTCAAAAACAGAATACTTTCCCCCGGACTCTTGCACCCGCAAGAGTTTTTGTCGTTCCAGGTAACGTACGTGTGCTGCGGTTTCCCCAAGCGCAAACCGTGCGCTGTCCTTGTCAAAAACTTTGGAGAACAGCCTCATGCTAATGTCATATATCGTAGTACCAGCGCTTCCAGCTTCATGTACAATGCCCAGGACATGATCGAGCCGCTCCTTATGGTGGGCGATCACCGAATCAAAATAGTCCGTCTGCGGCTGAAACACCGGTCCGTGTCCGGGCAGAACGGTGCGAACCATCCGTCTTTGCAGCGCGTTCAATGTCTCGAAATATGACTCAAGCGGATTCCCCTCATCCTCTTCGAACTGATATGTGATGTTGGGCGTAATTTTCTGCAGCAGCAGATCCCCGCCAACCAGCGCCTGCCTCTCCGCATTCCAAAACCCCACGCTGCCCTCGGCATGACCGCCGCCAAGTACGATTTCATACAGCTCCCCGGCGAGCACGATCGAGTCACCTTCGAGCAGGTTTACCCTTGTACCCGTAATTGGGGAAATTTGATGGAGCAGCCGTGAATCCAGCTCAGCTACATCCTGAGCAAGCGTCTCCGGCATGCCGCTTTTCAAATAAAAATGGAGATTTCGCTCCGACTGCTCTTGTCTATAATAGTGCTCCGCCAAGGCATAAGTCTCACTACTTGCATTCACTTCGGCTCCCGTCCAGCGCTGCATCTTACCGGCAAACCCATAATGGTCAGGATGGAAATGCGTGATGTAAATATTGCGGATATCAGAGGGCTTTACATTGAGCTGATGCAGCGTCTGCACCCATGATTTCTCGGTAACTAAGGTGTCCAGCCCGGGATCGATGACGCTCCAAAAAGACCCGTCCTGAACGAGATAGCTGTTCACATGATTGAGTCGAAAGGGAAGCGGGATGCGAATCTGATAGATTTGCTTCAGCGGCGTCTCCATGAATTGATCTCCTCTTTGTCGAAGTTTAGTGAGAACTATAGATCAATGTCGAGCCCTGCGTCAATGACATATAGATTTTATTTGATTTTATATAGAAAAGTTCAATTAGACATTTAATTCCTACCGGTTTAGTATGAATAAAAATGTTTCATAGGCAAACAAAAAGGAGGTGAACCTCAAATGGCCGCCGTTTTAACTCGAGAAGAAATTGAGCCGGTTCTGACCGGTACGAAGTTTCATCAATTTTTGGGCATCCGGCTCGAAGAAGTGAACGAGCAGTCCGTTACGATCCGGCTGCCCTATAACGAGCTCTTTTATACCTCTGCCGACGGATATATCCACGGGGGGATTCTTGCCACTGTCATCGACATCGCCGGATATTTTGCCGTGTTCAGTCAGCTGAATCAGCCGGTTCCGACGGTCGATCTCAAAATCGACTACTTGCGTCCCGGCAGGGCGGGGGATCTGCTGTTTACCGCTTCCGTAGTCAAGCTGGGGAGGAGCGTCAGCATCGCCGACATCGTGGCAGCCGATACATCCGGTAAAGCCGTTGCGATCGGAAGAGGATTGTTTAGCTCAAAACAGGAGTAAGAAGCCAACAATATTCAGAATACAAAGGTGGAGCAGCGATGAACTCTTACAATTTTGCAGAAATCATTCGTTCCTCGGCAGCCCGCGCTCCTTTAAGTCCTGCGATCATTGCCCAAGGGAGAACGATAAACTACGGTGAGCTTCAGAGCCGTACAAACCAAGCGGGCAATTTGTTTGCCGGACTTGGTGTTGAGCCCGGAGACCGGGTGGCCGTGCTATTCATCAATGACTTCAGGTTTTTGGAAATCTGCTTCGGACTGATGACAATAGGAGCGGTTCCGGTGCCGATGAATTCGAAGCTGGGCGCAGATACGCTTGCTTATATATACAAGGATAGCGGCAGCCGCTTGCTGGTCTACCACTCATCTATGGGGGACAAGGCAAAGATCATTCATCAGGAGGCAGATGTCGCGGCAAGCGTCATCTGCACGACGGAATCACATCCGGACGATCTCGGGCTGAATTCATTGGTGTATGATGAAATACTATCGTCACAGGATACCCAGTTGGACCTGTATCCGACCCGCGGAGGCGATCTGTGCCTGCTTCCGTACACTTCCGGATCTACGGGAAATCCCAAAGGATGCCGCCTCACTCACAGCGGTCAGTTGTGGAACGTCAAGGCGATTGCCGAAATCCGCGACTTGCAGCAGGAAGACCGGATCGTGATATCCCTGCCTCTTTATCACAAAAATGCCATGCTGTCCATGAAGGCGGTGTTTTATTCCGGGTCATCTGCCGTTATCCTTCCGGCGCCTGAGCCTGCGGCTATTTTTCATGCGATCGGGACGCATCGGGCCACTTATATTTCCGGCGTTCCAGCCCTGTACCGCATGCTTGTGACTCACCTGAAAGAGTCACCCGCTTCTTATGATCTCAGCTCACTGAAGTATGCGATATGCGGGTCGTCCGATACGCCGGTTGAACTCCTGGAGGACATCAAGCAGTGGATGGGTATCGAGGTGTATGAAGGTTACGGCCTTACCGAAGGAGGACCGGTTGTGCTGGAGTCGCGTAAAGGCCTGCACAAGCCGGGATCAGCCGGCTTTCCGCTGCCGGGATGTTCGATTCGGGTCGTGAATGCAACAGAAGCAGATGTCCCGGAAGGAACGATTGGCGAATTGTGGGTGAGTAACCCCGGTGTAGCGGACGGCTATTGGAATCTGCCGGACGTGACGCGCAAACGGATCACCTCAGACGGCTGGCTCAAAACAGGAGATATGGCGTGGCAGGACGATGAGGGTTATGTCTACATTGTTGGACGCAAGGACGACATGATCAACGTAGGCGGCGAGAACGTCTATCCGAAGGAAGTCGAAAACATCCTGCTCCAGCATCCGCATGTCGAGGATGCCTGTGTTCTTCCGATCCCTCACGAACTCAAGGGGGAAGTGCCGGTAGCATTTGTCGTGTTGAATCATCACACCGATCGTGAGGAAATCAAGCGGTTCTTCATCGAGCGGGGACCGGCCTATGCGCATCCTCGCGAGATTTACGAATTGGACGCTTTTCCGCTGACCGGTCCGGGGAAAGTGGATCGGACGCGGCTCAAACAAATGTTGGCCGAACAATTACAAAAAGGAGTGGGCAAATCGATATGAAAGCAGCGCTGATTCTTGAACATGGAGATCGAAACAATGTAGTGGTGGGGGATTATCCGAAACCGGAAGCTGGTCATGGAGAAGTTCTGGTCAAAGTTAAGGCGGTATCCCTGAACCATTTGGATATTTTCGTTAGGAGAGGGATTCCTGGAAGAAAACTGGACCTGCCCCATATTTCGGGCGGAGACGTCGCCGGCGTCGTCGAAGAGATCGGATCCGGGGTCACGAACGTTAATCCCGGTGACCGGGTCCTGATCGATCCGCATATCCCGGGCAAAGGGGCACTCGGTGAGGATACGACGGGTGGACTGGCGGAATACGTAAAGGTTCCGGCAATCAATTTGATTCCTCTTCCGGAAGACATCTCCTTTGACGAGGCGGCTGCACTGCCGATCGCCTATGGAACGGCCTGGCGGATGCTGATTACGCAGGGCAGGCTTCAGGCCAACGAAACGATTGTCATCTTGGGGGCTAGCGGCGGCGTAGGGAATGCCGCGGTGCTGATCGCCAAGCTGGCAGGGGCACGCATTATTGCGGCAGCCGGATCGGACAGCAAGGCGGAGAAGCTGAAAGAGCTTGGAGCGGATCATGTAATCAATTACAGCAAAACCGATTTTTCCAAGGAAGTATGGGCTTTGACGGACAAGCAAGGCGCGGATATTGTAGTGGACTATACCGGCAAAGCCACCTGGCCGCAGAGCATCAAAGCGACACGCAAAGGAGGACGGATTCTGACCTGCGGAGCGACGACGGGATTCGAGGCCGTTACGGACCTCCGGTACGTATGGGTCCGCGAGATTTCGATCATCGGCTCCAACGGCTGGGGAGAGGGAGATCTGCATACGCTGCTGGATTTGGTAAGCCGTAAAAAACTGAAGCCGGTCATCGACCGCGTACTGCCGCTGGAAGATATCAGGGAAGCGCACCGCTTGATTGAAGAACGGGAATTTTTCGGCAAGATCATCATTCATCCTTAAACAAGCCAAGGAGGAGCGAACCATGGGAGTCCAATTAACGTTTGATCATGCCGTACATTTTGTGAATAAACCTGAGCAAGCGCCGGAAGAACTAGCAGGGCAGGGGATTCATACGGTGAACGGCGGGAGGCACGAATTGGTAGGAACGTACAACGCACTGACGTATTTTGATCTTCGCTATATCGAATGGATCGGCATTTTTGACCCGAAGCTGCTGCCTCCCCACCAGGATACCCAGCGTTACGGGCTCGTGGATACGCTGGCAGGTGACGGTTATGTCGAAGGGCTCAGCCGGATCGCGCTGCGGACGGAGCAAATTGATGATTTGGCGGAGCAGCTGGCCGCCGAGGGTAATCAGGTGATCGGCCCTGTGGATTGTTCCCGCAGAAGGCCGGACGGGAAACTGCTGGAATGGAAGCTGTTGTTCGCAGGATTGCCTGACGAAGGACTGCCGCTGCCATTCTTCATCCAATGGAATGATTCTGATGAAGACAGAAGGGCTGAACTGACGGCAAACGGCACCATTACGGATCATGCCCGGGGTCCCATGACTCTGGATTATGTGGCGTTTACGGTTCGCGACTTGGGAAAGACGGTCAGCCGTTGGGCGAAATGGCTCCACTTAGAGGCCGGAGAAGCCGTCTATGATGACTATTGGAAGGGCAAGAAACAAGTCATTGATCTGGGTTCGTTCCAACTGGTATTTCTGGAGCCCGATCAAGAGGGACCCGCTAGGGAGTACTTGCAATCAAGGGGAGAACGTCCGTTTCTAGTCGGACTGAACAGCGGTCAGGAAGGCTCACCAGAGGAGTACGTCAACATTCACGGTTCTTTCTATCATTTGAAGTAGTCGTAGGGGACGCCTGAAGGAAAGGAGAGGCATCGCATGGCGTTACGTACCAAAAAAGACACTAAAGCGAAAAACCTATGGATCCGATTCGTGCAAATTGCATTTATTGCCGCACTGCTGGCGGGCATGCAGCTGGCGGTGTCCAAGGAATGGGTGAGCCGAGTATTCTTGGCTTCCCCGTCCCAGATAGTACAGGAGTTTGTATATATGCTCAAAGAAAACACACTTTGGCCGCATTTGTCCGTATCCCTCCAAGAGGTTGCGGTAGGATACCTCTTTTCGGCGGTGGCGGGCATCGGGCTTGGGGTGCTGTTCGTTTCATTCCCGTTATTGGAAAAGCTGATCGACCCGCTGATGGCGGCGATCATGGCCATTCCAAAGACGGCTATCATGCCGCTTCTCATTGTATGGTTCGGCATCGGCTTCAAGAGCAAGGTCGTCCTGGTCATTCTTTTCTGTTTTTTTAACATTTTGTATAACACCGTAACGGGTTCCAAGCAGACCCGAACGGAGCATTTGAAGCTGGCAAAAGTGTTTAGGGCGAGCCGGGCGCAAACGGTATTCAAGGTTTTGCTGCCTTCTGCGCTTCCTTCCATTTTCAACGGGCTGCGTGTGACGGCGGCGACGGCGATCACCGGTGTTGTATTTGCCGAGATGGCTGCGGCCAAGAACGGGCTTGGTTTCCTGCTGAATGAGTCCCAGGCTGTGCTGAATACGCCAAGATTGTATTTAGTCATCATTGTAGTGACGGTGTTATCCGTTCTGTTCGTCGGGCTGATCAACCTGATCGAGAGATTGGTATGCCGCCGGTGGATGCCGAGCCGCGTCGCCTGATTAAGATTTTTACATTAAATAAGGGGGGAAGAGTCACATGTACTCAAATCAATGGTTAAGCAAAACAATTAGCGGAGTTATCTCATTTTCCCTGGTTTTCACGCTCGCCGCTTGCGGCTCGTCATCCAAGGATGCTCCCGCTTCCTCCAGCACCACTGGTTCTGCCGAAGCTGGAAGCGGCACGGAGGCAGCTTCAAGTACACTGGACACTACAACTGTGGATATCGCTTCAGGGGTTCCGCCATGGAAAGGGCGGGATAACAAGGAAGTCACCCTTACGGCCGGTTTTTCCAAAGGGATGACCGGAATTGCCAATCAGTTTGCCATTGACAAAGACTGGTATGAGGATGCCGGCATTCATTTAAACTTTGTCGATACGATTAACCCGGTTGCGGCTTTCGGAGCCGGAGAAGTCGACATCGCCGACGGGGATCCCGGAACCTATATCCCTGCCATTGTGAACGGGGTGAAAATTAAAGTCGTCAGCAATATGTGGAGAAGCCGCGGGGCTTATTGGATTATCGCCAAGCCCGAAATCAAGTCGTTCACCGACTTGAAAGGCAAAAAAATTGGTTCTGCGCAGCCGATCGGCGGCATGCCGCTCACCTTGATGGAGGTGCTCTCGCAGAACGGCATCGATCCGAAAAAGGATGTTCAGCTTGTGCCGAACGGCGTGTATCAATCCGCCTACGCGACGTTTGAATCGGGCGAAGTCGATGCCACGATTATTCACCAGCCGTTCGCAACGATGGCGGAGCAAGCCGGCAAGGGGAATGTGCTGGCCAAGACTTGGGAGTTTATGCCGAAATACCAAACCGGCGTGTTGGTGGCCAGCGAGAAGCTGATCAAGGAGCAGCCAGAAGTAGTCGAACGCGTGCTCGAAGTGTATTTCTATGCCAACGAATACGCCAAGACGCATCTGGATGAATTTCTGCCTTGGGCAGCCAAGTATTTGAACCTAGATGAGAAGACGGCACGTACAGCAATCGAATCGGAAATCGTCCTCTGGGAGAATGACCCGATCGTCGATAAAAACCGCCTGCAAGTGACCGAGGATCTGCTGAATCAATACGGCATGCAGCGGGACAAAATCTCGGTCGACGGCACATTCGACAACACGTTTGCGGAGCGCGTCGCCAAAAGGCTGAAGCTGGGGAAATACAAGACGAACAATTAAATGGAGAAGCGGGAAAGGGGCTGATGTCATGCCGACAATCGAGCTTCGGCATATTACCAAGGAATACGAAAATATCGATGAAGAGCAAACCTATGCGCTGCACGACATTAACCTGACGGTGCAGGACGGGGAATTTGTGTGCGTGCTTGGTCCAAGCGGTTGCGGAAAAAGCACGCTCCTGGAAATTACTGCGGGTCTGCTTTCCCAGACGAGCGGAGAAGTGCTGCTGGATCAGGTTCTGCAAGCCGGAACCAGCCGCGACATCGGCGTCGTGTTTCAGGATTCCGCGTTGTTCCCTTGGCGGAGCATCCGCCGCAATATCGAATTCGGCTTGGAGATTGCCGGCGTCAGCCGCGAGGAGCGGCGCGCCAAAGTTCAAAAGACGATCGAGCTTGTAGGCTTGGCGGGTTTCGAGGACAAGTATCCACATCAGCTCTCCGGGGGCATGAGGCAGCGCGCCGGGCTTGCCCGGACGCTGGTTGCCGATCCGCGGGTCATCCTTATGGACGAGCCTTTCAGCGCGGTGGACCATTTAACGCGGTTGACCTTGCAGGACGAAATGATACGTATTTGGGAGAAAGAGAAGAAGACGATCTTTTTTATTACGCATGACGTGGCTGAAGCCGTCTATTTGGCGACAAGGATTGTCCTCCTCAGTCCGCGTCCCGGCCGCATCCAGCAAATCTTCGACGTTCCGTTCGAACGGCCTCGTAACCGGAACGATATGGAACTCTTGAGTATCGTGGAAAAGATTTATATGGCAATCAACAACCCGGTCCAGAGCGATGACACCGAATATTTTATATAACCGAATCAATGGGACTAAGGACCGGATGATATGGGGGGATTTCGATGAGAGTCATCATTACGGGGGGCAGCCGTGGGATCGGACTTGCGATTGCCAGGCAGCTGTCCATCTCCGGTCATGAACTGCTGCTGGTGGGGCGGAACGGGGAATCATTGGCCGAAGCGCGAACCGCGCTTGGTGGGAATGTACTGGTTTTCACGGCAGACCAGACGAGCGAGGAAACACCGGATCGGCTCATTATATATATGAAGGAACATCAATTCCAACCGGATGTTCTCATCTTGAACGCTGCCGCTTTCTTCGATGACACCCGTTCCGTTACAGAGCCAAAGGGTGAAGAGCTGGAGCGCATCCTTCTGGCCAATGTCGTATCCAACTACAATTGGGTGCGAACTTTGCTTCCGCTGATCCGCCAAGGTGAATACCCACGCATTCTGGTCATCGGGTCGACGGCCGGACTGCGGGCGGATACCTCGCTGTACGGCATTTCCAAAGCGGCGCTCCGAAATTACGCGCTCGGTCTGCGGGAGGAGCTGAAGCCTGCCGGAGTCGGTGTAACGCTGATCCATCCCGGCGGTACCTTTACAGAGCGGCGCGTTTCCAATGAGCGAACAGCCCCGGACCGACTGCTGGAAGGCAGCGACATCGGTTTGCTGGTTGCAGCCATCTTGTCTTTAAGCCCGCAGGCGGTCGTCGAAGAGCTAACGGTCCGACCGATGCTGGGTGACACTTTTTAGTTGATATTAGCTGGCATTGGAAAAGGTTCATTTCATGATTTCACGATGGGTCCATGCGTTTGATTGACGGATTTTGGAAGAACGGATAAGATGAGGTGAATGTTTCTGAAGAACACAACAATTTAGAGGAGCGTTTGTATTGGATCAGTTTCATATTCAAGTGGACCTGGCCTTGGGACGGATGTTTGAAATTTATAATCTCCTGAATAAAAAACCAAAAGAATATGTGTCCGGCATGCTGCTGTATTATTCGGAAATCCATATGATTGAAGCCATTGGAAGGCATTGGGACTCCAATCTGACGGAGCTTGCCAGCATATTGAACATCACCAAGGGAAGCGCCTCCAAGACGATCGCCAAATTGGTCACAAAGGGACTCATCTGCAAGTTCCAGCGGGAGGATAACAAGAAAGAGGTCCATTTCCGGCTGACGGAGCTTGGACAGCTTGCGTTCGAAGGCCATTACCGGTATCACGAGTCCCGAAGCTCGGATATCGACCGGGACTTCGACAGTTATTCCCCGGACGAGCAGAAGCTGATATTGCACTTTATTGAGCGTTATACCGAAGAATTAAGCCGGTACCTTGAAGAATGACAATGTATACTACATCATCGGAGTTAGAAGGAGGAATTCGCATGGCCAATCCCGGTTTAACGAATACCGGTTCCACTGCGAAGCTGCAGGAACGCTTGGTGGACATCCGCCGCAATCTGCATCTGGAACCCGAATTATCCAATGAAGAGTTCGAAACGACGCGTAAAATCAAAGCTTGGCTGAAGGAAGCCGATATTGAAATTCTGGATTTACCCAACCTGAAGACGGGGGTCATCGCCCAAATCGGGACCGGCAGGGAACCGATCATGGCCCTGCGGGCGGATATCGACGCGCTGCCGATCGATGAAGAGACGGACGTTCCGTTCCGATCCAAGTTTGCAGGAAAAATGCATGCTTGCGGCCACGATTTTCATACAACCGTCGCCTTGGGAGCCGCCTGTCTGTTGAAGGAAAAGGAGCAAGAGCTTCAAGGATCCGTACGTATCATTTTCCAGCCGGCCGAAGAGACTGGACACGGAGCTAAAGACGTGGTGGACTCCGGTGGGTTGGAAGGCGTATCGGCGATCTTCGGCCTTCACAATTCGCCGGAGCTTGCGGTAGGAGAACTGGGTACATGCGAAGGCGCCATCACTGCCGGCGTTGACCGGTTCGAAATCGTCATTAACGGAATCGGTGCCCATGCGGCAACGCCTGAGAAAGGGACCGATGCGATCGTCGCCGCCTCCCAAATCATCCTGGCTCTGCAAACGATCACCAGCCGCCGGGTTAGCGCACTCGATGCCGTCGTGGTCAGCGTCACCCGAATCTCCGGTGGGAACACATGGAACGTCCTTCCTGGGACAGTGGAGCTCGAAGGAACGGTAAGGACGCTCGATGTGGAGGTACAGAAACGGATTCCGGACACGATCCGGCAAATTATTGACGGGATCGGAGCATCGGCGGGGGTGTCAGCCGAGCTGAAATGGTATCCCGGACCGCTAGCCACGATCAACGACGCATACTGGGCCAAGTTTGCCAGCGATGCGGCGGAGGAATCCGGCTATGTCACTAAAGTGCTTGGACCAAGCATGGGAGGAGAGGATTTCTCATACTATCTCCAGCACATTCCCGGCGCATTTGTGTACGTAGGGTCGAACTCGCCCTATGCGCTGCATCATCCGAAGTTTAATCCGGAAGAGGACGCGCTGCTCCCGGCAGCGGAATATTACAGCCATCTGGCGGTACGCTGCCTCAACGAATTGAATACTCGATAAGCCGCGAGCTTCGCGGCTTTTTTATTTCCCGGTTTGTACCATTTGCTTCTGCATGCTCGATATGCTCACGACAACTAGGCAAATGTGTGAAGACCGATCGATCCTTAAGCCATGACAATTCCTGCCCTAATGTTTAAAATGGATGGTAATCGTTCGATAGTATGCCACATACAGAGGAGACATATATGAATGGTCGATAGCATCTTGTCATTTACGAATGTAAGCAAAACGATATCCTCGTTCTCTAATCGAATCATTTTTTCGCAAATCGCCGGCACCGTCCCCGCAGGGGAGAAAATTGTATTCGTCGGGCCATCCGGCCAAGGCAAAAGCACCCTGCTGCGCATTCTTGGCCTGCTCGATGAAGCGGACAGCGGGGAAATGCTTCTGCTCGGAAAGCCGCTGCACGAGTGGAATCCGCAAGCCTGGCGGATGAACGTCTGCTACGTCAGTCAAACGCCGGTCATGCTTGAAGGTTCCATCGAGGATAATCTGCGTACCGTGAGCAGGCTGCATCATACAGAATATGATCCAGCCTATGCGGCTCATTTGATGTCAAGCGTTGGGCTTGGAGATATGGGCTTGTCCAAAGAAGCTTCCACCCTTTCGGGCGGTGAAAAGCAGCGGGTGGCTCTAGTGCGGTCCTTATTGCTGCGTCCCAAGCTTCTGCTGCTGGATGAGATCACTTCCTCGCTCGACGATGTCAGTAAATATGCGGTTGAGCGTTTGATTACGGACATCAATCGGCAGGAGGGAACGGGCTACGTCTGGATTTCCCATGATCGAGACCAGGCAGCACGGATCGGGGATAGGGTATGGTCGCTCTCCAATGGGACTTTGTCGGAGGGAGGGATATCATGTCTTTGATCGCGCTGGCTTCGACGCTTGTATTTATTGCGGTATCCGTCGGCATATCCATATGGCAAAAGCTTGGCCTCGAGCGAGATATTCTATATGGAACGATTCGCTCCGCGATACAGCTGCTCGCTGTCGGGTTTGTTCTTCAATACATATTTGGCACCCACCATTTCCTGCTCGTTGCCTTAATCCTGGTCGTTATGATTGCGGTAGCTACCTGGAATGCAGGCAAGCGTGGAAAAGGATTGAAGCGCATCTATCTGTACGTTGGTTTAACCATTACGATCACGGAAGTGGTTACGATGGGGTTGCTGCTCGCTCTAAGCATTGTCCCGCTCACAGCGCGTTATGTTATCCCTATCAGCGGCATGACCATCGGCAACGCCATGGTCGTGTCCAGTTTGTTTCTGAACCAAATGAAGCGGGAAGCGGTGACCTCGAGGGGAGAAGTCGAAACGCTGCTGTCTCTCGGCGCGAGCCCGCGGCAGGCCATCCATCGCATGCTGAACCGCTCGGCGCGTTCCAGCATGATCCCGACGATCGACGGGATGAAGACCGTCGGACTCGTCCAACTGCCCGGCATGATGACGGGCATGATCGTGGCCGGAGCCAGTCCGCTGGAGGCAGTCCGTTATCAAATTTTGATCATGTTTGCGTTCGCTTCGTCGGCAGCGCTCACCAGCATTTTGCTGGCCCTGATGAGCTATCGGCTGTGGTTCGGTAAGCTGGGCCAATTTATGCGTGTGGACTCGTAATAAATAACCGCTGCATATGAGCACTTGCTCTACTGTTGATTTCTATCGTTTGTGAGGACTCAGAACAAAGGGCAGCGGGATTTGAACCCGCTGCCCTTTTCAATGAACCGTCTATTTTCGGGTAATATGATGCGGACCGGTCAGATTTTCGTTGGTTTGGGATCTAGACAAATAAATGATCAAGGCCACAATGATGACGAGGAAGAAAGCGCTGGTTCCCACGGTTCCAAGCCCAAGGCCGCCGTCGCCTGGCGACTGCGACAGATAATCGCCGAGGGATGCCCCGAACGGTCTTGTCAAGATATAAGCGAGCCAGAAGGCGAGAACGGCATTCAGCTTGATGCCGTAATATGCCAAGCTGATGATACCGATGATCGATGCAAATATGAGTGCCGAAACCAGGTATCCGAGGTTCATCGTCTCGGCGATGAGGTCTCCTGCGGCTGTGCCTAATGCAAATGTAAACAAGATGGCCAGCCAATAAAAAGCTTCGCGTTTCTGCGTCGTAATGGAATGGATCGACAGCGTCTTTTCGCTTGCGTACCAAATTACGAATACTGTAATCAACAGGATGGCAAACACAATGGTGCTCGTTTCCAGTGGAACTCCGAGGTTATCGGTCAAATTATCGGTGATCAAAGTGCCGACCACGCTGATGAAAACGACCGACAGCCAATAGATCCACGGCACATATTTATTCGCCTTGAACTGCAAAACCAGAGATCCGATCAAAATCACCGTCATCAGCAGAGTCGTTACGGTCAGTCCGAGGTTGAGGTTCTCGTTCAGAAGATCCGCTGCCGTCTCACCAACGGTCGTTGCCATAATTTTAATGATCCAAAAAAAGATGGTGACTTGCGGCACTTTGTTTAACATCTGCCTATCCGGACCTATGGGCGGCTGGATCAAGCCCTCCTTATTATGCGTAAACTGTTCCATTTACATCCTCCTTTATCGTCATAGAAACCACCGCCTCAGCTTGCTCTTGCTGCCCATGTTGAGTCGGTTTTGTCCATGAGTGTAACAGCTGAGAATGAAAATTTTCTGTGAAAATGACTGTTCTCTAAAGCACTGCACAGCAGGCGCTTGGATAAAATTGCTTGAGGAGGATATTGGACATTCTCATCATTTTTTAATTTCTATCGCCTATAACTGTTTGTGTAGGGTAAAGCACTAATCCGCATGAATTTCACTTATCCAATACGACTTCTAGGGAGGGTCTTTATGAATAACAACACGAACCTCAACAAAAAGAGCCGTATCGTCAAAACTTTTGTGGGAATCGGCTTGTGTCTCTCCGTCGCTTTTTCCGGAAGCATGCTGCTGCCGGCCCATCCGGTTCACGCAGCTTCGGTATCTGACAGCTCCGTGGCGGATCGGGTCATCGCGACAGGTAAACAATTTCTAGGCGTTCGTTATCAGTTTGGGGCACCATCCGGTCGAACGGACAGATTCGATTGCTCCTCATTCACACAATATGTCTTCAAGCAAAACGGCATCGACCTGCCGCGCTCATCAAGAGAGCAATCGCAGGTAGGCACGCCGGTGTCCAAGGATCAATTACAGCCAGGGGACTTGGTTTTCTCCGATACGAATCATGACGGCGTCATCAATCACGTCAGCATTTATATAGGCAACGGACAACTGCTGCATACCTACAGAGTCGGTATTGGCGTGACGGTATCCGATTTTTCTGGAAGCACCTGGGATCATACCTTTGTAACCGCTCGTCGCGTCATTTCCGACAATGGACAAGCTTCCGGCGGGCAGACAGCAAGCAGTCAGGCTTCGAATGAACAGAGCAGTAACGGAAAGAATGCAGGCAGCCAAGATTCCAATGGTCAGCATTCTGCTGATGCGTCAGTCACTGCACCATCGACATCTGACGACCAAAGCGATTCTGTACAAAAGCCGTCGAATCATCAGAAGCATTCCTCACAACATCATTGGAGAAAATCTGGAAATGCAGATGGAGAGCATGAGAATAGAGAACAATAAAAAAGCAATCTAGGCAGGGTCTCTTGTGGGGCACTGCTTTTTGTATACAGAAAATGTTAGGAAGGATTATCATTTGTTTACAATTTCAAGGTATGATCAAACTAGTACTGATTGTTCAAATAGCAACAGTGCCTATCTTCTCATCATTTTCTCATAAAATTCCAATATACTTGTCTTCGCAGCAGTAACCTGGAGGAGATATCAATGAAACGGATACTTATTATAGAAGACGAAAAGAGCCTCGTGCGCTTCATCCAGCTCGAACTCGAGCATGAGCAATTCTTTGTGAAAGCTGCCTATGACGGATCCAGCGGACTTCAGCTTGCTTTGGCGGAGGAATGGGATATGATCCTGCTGGACATCATGCTGCCTCATTTGGACGGGGTAGAGGTGTGCCGCAGGCTCCGAAATGTGAAAAGTACCCCGGTCATCATGCTCACGGCAAGAGATGGTCTCGAAGACCGGGTGCAGGGCCTTGACAGCGGTGCCGATGACTATATCGCCAAACCTTTTGACATCGAGGAGCTCCTCGCCCGCATGCGCGCGATTTTCCGCAGGATTGAGCTTCAGGATCAACCGAATCGGGCAGTTCTGACCTTCCGGGACATTACGGTGGATCTGGATGCCAGAGTAGCTACCCGGGGCGGTACCCCCATCGAACTGACGAAGCGTGAATTCGACCTGTTGGCCGTGTTTATGAAGCATCCAAACCTGGTCCAGACCAGAGATATGCTGCTCGACTTGGTATGGGGCTACGATTCGCAGGTGGAGACGAATGTGGTTGATGTGTATGTCCGGTATTTGCGGAATAAATTAGATTCTGCCGGAGAAGAAAGCGTCATCCAAACCGTACGCGGAATGGGATACGTGATGCGGACATGAGGCGAATAACTGATTGGCTCGAGCGGCTGCCTGTCATATGGAAGCTGATGATTGGAGCAACGCTGCTCATTTTTCTGCTGTTCGCCACGTACAATTTTGCCCAATACCTGGTATTGAAGCACTGGATGCTGAACCAGGAACAGGACGCGCTGCACGTCATGATGTCGCAGGTCCAAGGTTATTTGGAAGAACAGCAGGCAACGAAGGAATCGTTGGAATCACCGGAAGCGAGCTCTTTCATTCGTAATATTCTCGGTAAAAATCAAATGATCCGCCTGATTGACGACAAAGGGGCGAATCTGCTGCTGGTTACGAACCATTTTAATCCGAAGTGGATCACCCCGCTGCCGATTACAAAAAGCTCATTGCAGGATGCGTGGCATGGAGAAGACCATATTCTCATTTACCGGACACCCTTTGCGATCAAGAACGAAACGGGAACGGTCGAAATGGCGACGAATCTCGAAACTTTCGACCATTTTAATGCGACGCTGCTGTGGGTCATGGTCATCGGAGGCTTTCTCGCCGTATGCATCAGCGCTGCCAGCGGCTGGGCGATCGCGAAGCAGTTTTTGCGGCCGGTTAAGGCGCTTGCTGTTACCATCCAAAATGTGAAGCAAAACGGGCTTCAGGAACGCGTCGGAAACATCGGAAACGGGGACGAATTATCACAGTTGGCCAGCCTGTTCAACGAGCTGATGGACCAGCTGGAAGTGTCATTCCGCCAGCAAAAGCAGTTCGTGGACGATGCCTCGCATGAGCTGCGCACGCCCATCACCATTCTGGAAGGTCACTTGAACATGCTGAATCGATGGGGGAAAAAGGATCCGGTCATCCTGGAGGAGTCGCTGAATGCGTCGCTTCAGGAAGTCCGAAGGCTGAAGGGGCTCGTACAAGGGCTCCTGGCACTGTCCAGGTCAGATTCAGCGACATTGACCGATCATATTGAACGGATCCGGATTGAACCGTTTATGGCCCAAACCATTCAGCGGATGGAGGATTTGTATCCGGAATTTGCTTTTCGCATGAAAGCAGAGGGTACCGGTAAATTGGTGAGGATCAACCCGCTTCACCTGGAGCAGATGCTGTTGATCGTCATTGAAAATGCAGTCAAATATTCAGCGGAACATAAAGAAATCGACATTCGCTGCTACGAAGAGCAAAAACGGGTGTGCATATCGATTCAAGATTATGGAATCGGCATACCGACGGCCGAGATCCATCATGTTTTCGACCGGTTTTACCGCGTGGACCGTGCTCGCAGCAGGGAAATTGGAGGAACGGGCCTGGGCCTTGCGATCGCCAAAAATCTCATTTCGCATTATCAAGGCGAGATCGCCATTACGAGCGTCGAAGACGAAGGAACACGCGTAACCTTGTCGTTCCCGGCGGTATCCTCCTAAAGCCAATGCCATGGATGGGTTGATTCTCATTAAATTTTCATATTCCTGCGTTAAGCTGATCTCTACCGATCGTTATCAGATCAGAACAAGCAGAAGGAGTATGAGAATGAGTATGGGTCAAATCGATTATCAACTATTTCATGTCATTAACGAGTGGGGAAGATCCGTTTCCTCCCTTAATCCTACCATGCGTCTATTGGCGGAGCGTGCAATTTATTTGTTTTTTGCCGGACTGCTGGTTTATTGGTTCACCTGTAAGGAGAGCAACCGGAGAATGGTGACGGAGGCCGTTGTCTCCGCAGTCATCGGGCTTGGAATCAGTTGGGTGATCGGTCACCTGTTTTACCGGAACCGCCCGTTTGTCGCCCATTCGGTGCTCCAGTTGATTCCGCATCCTGCTAATGCATCATTTCCAAGTGATCACTCCATTGGAGCATTTGCCATTGCCGCGATATTCGTGATATATCGCCGAAGAGAAGGGGTCATCTGGCTGATCTTGGCTGCATGCATTGCGTTCTCCAGGGTATGGACGGGTGTACATTATCCGTTCGACGTATTGGGTGGGGCGTTGATCGGTATCATAGTTTCAGCAGGGGTGCACCATCTTGCAGCACGCTTTACGTTCGCATCCCGATTGTTTAAAGCAGGGCTCGGATGGTATGAAAAATACGAATCGAAGATTTTGCCCCGGCGTGTGAACAAAGAAGATCAACTGTCCGCAGGGAAGTGAAATGTTAATGCATATGCGTAAATTTACAATACTGTTTGTTCTCCTCATGATCTTGTGTTCTTGTGCCGGGCCTAAGGGAACCGGGCAAGCGGAGGCGGGGCAAAGCGTAGCAAAGCCTCAGACGATGAAACCCGTTGGCCAAAATGCAGCCCAAAGCGGAAGAACGGTAAAGGTTCCCGATCATGTCGTCATCGTCGTGGAGGAGAACCATTCCCGCCAAAACATCATCGGGAATCGGGCGGCACCCTATATGAACAGCCTGGCTAAGCAAGGGGCGTATTTCACGGAATCGTATGCCAACGCTCATCCAAGCCAGCCCAATTATCTCATCCTGTTTTCCGGGTCTGATCAAGGCGTTCACGATGATTCCTGCGGACATACGTTTACCACGCCCAATCTGGCAAGCGAGCTGTTCAAACACAAGCTTACTTTTTCCGGATACTCGGAAGGTTTGCCTTCTGTCGGATCGACCGTGTGCACCAACAAGCAGTACGGAAGAAAGCATAGTCCCTGGGTGAACTTTACCAACGTACCGAAATCGGCAAACCGGAGATTCACAGATTTCCCGGCTGATTACAATCAGCTTCCGACCGTTTCTTTTGTGATCCCTAACCTGGATCATGATATGCATGACGGAACGATCCAGTCGGCAGACAAGTGGCTTAAACAGAACATGGGCCCTTATGTCGAATGGGCGAAAAGCCACAACAGCATCCTGATTTTAACCTGGGACGAAGACGACTACGGCAGCCGGAATCATATCCCGACCATCATCGTGGGGGATCATGTTCGTCAAGCCGTATTCGATCAGAAGATCACCCATTTAAATGTCCTGCGGACACTGGAAGACCTGTACGGTTTGTCACATCTTGGCCGTACATCGGGCAGCGAACCGATCCGAAATCTGTGGAAACCGTCCTAATGAAATTGAAGCCATGGAATTTGAATATAGATGGGGAGTGAGAGGCATGTATGAGAAGCTTCAGGATATGGATTTGTTTTTGCAGTCCATGCATGACTTGGAAACACGTATTCGTCATATGATTCAACGGTCCGGCCTTTCCGAGAAAGAGCAGCAGTTTATTTTGGATCATATATTGGTCATTCCCGGCAAGGATTTTTCATATCAGCGTAACTACGGTTAACTCTTGGCAGATCATCCTGACCGGATCAGGCATCGACTTGTGTCGCCTGGCAATCCGATGAGACCAAAGGGAGGGAACAAGCATGTCTAACCGTCGCCCGCGTATTTTGATTTTGACAGCCGGCTTTGGAGACGGACATCTCCAGGTATCTTCGGCGTTATTGCACTATTTTCATGCGCAGCAGGTCAACCAGGTGCAAATCATTGACCTCATGAAGGAAGCACATCCGGTACTAAATTCCTTGTTCTCGAAAGTGTATCAAATGAGCACATTTACGTCCCAATTGGGCTTCGACTATTATGGCTGGAGCTATTACATGACCAGGGATTCCAATCCATCCGGGCCGGTGATGCGGTACCTGAACGGACTCGTGAAAGGCAAAATGCTGGAGACCATCAGCCGTTTCCGGCCCGATGCGATCATCAATACATTTCCTTTCGGCGTCGTTTCGGAGCGAGAATGCGTTCAAGCCGCGCGTACGTTTACTGTCATTACCGATTATGCCCTGCATTCCCGCTGGATTCATCCGGATACGTTCGGGTATTACGTGGCTACTAACGAGATTAAGAACCAAATGGTCCAAAACTATGACGCCGCAGCGGAGAAAATCAGCGTTACCGGTATCCCTGTGAGGCCCCAATTCTATACAGCAGCCGTTGAAGCCCCGCTGCACCGTGGTGCACAAGGAACGGCCAAGGGGAAACGTATTTTGATCATGGCAGGCACATTTACGGTGTTCCAGCAGCTCGTCGAGCTCATTCATCTGCTGGTTGACCAGGAAGTTTGCGAAATCACAGTCGTATGCGGACGCAAACAGCAAGCCTATGAGAAATTGACGACGCTGTTTTCGGGTCAGCCGCAGGTGAATATTGTTGGATACGTTAAAAACATTCATGATCTGATGGCCGCTTCCTCCTGCATCGTAACGAAGGCCGGAGGCATAACTTTGTCCGAAGCCGTCATTCTGAAGCTGCCGATTTTTATTCTGAATCCGTATGGCGGTCAGGAGAGGGAAAACGCCCGCTATTTTAAAACCAACGGCATGGCCCAGATTTCATCCAATGTTCGCCAGCTTGCGGAGCAGCTCCGGGATTTTCTCGGGGCACCGACGATAGCCGATCGGATCCGCGGGGAAATGGCTGAATTTCATAAAGGAGCGGCAGGCGAGCTGATCGTGAACGATATTTTGAAAACGCTGCAGAACTATCAAGATGCAAACCATGATTATGAGCTGATGCTTCGTCCATAAACGATGAAGCATAGGATGAAATGGTTCGGAATGCTGCTCCTGACCGCTGTGGCAATATATATAGTTTATGTGCTGCAAACAGGGGATGCGGAATCTATTGTCGCGTGGATACGCCACTATCGTTTCTTTGGCTTCGTCGCTGTGTTTCTGTTTCAAACCCTGCTAAATATGCTCCCGCTGCCAGGCGAAATCACCGCCGTGATGGTTCTGGAAATCTACGGACCATATTGGGGAGGTCTCTGCTTGTGGACGTCGGGGATCATGGGAGCTTTTGGGGGATATTGGCTTGCCTGGTCTTTCTCTTCCTATTTTGCAGGTACGCGGGTTGAACCGTATCTTGCCAAAATGGAGGATTGGCTGAGAGCCAGTGAATTTAAAGGCCTTCTGATCGCACGGTTCGTTCCATTCATTCCTTATCATGCTGTCAACTATGCCGCCGGGCTCTTAAAGGTCAACCTATTTCGTTACATGCTGACGACGGCGATCGGCGTGTTTCCGCATACTGTGGCTATGAGCGCACTATACGCCGGTGTACGGAAAGGTTCACTGCTCTGGGCTGTGATCGGCTGCATGGTCTTCATGATCCTTGCCGGTTTGTCATGGTATGTAAAGAAGCGGACGTCCGCTAAGTCCCGAAAAAGCAGAGTGACGGCGGAGTAATGTAGACAATGAGAGCAGCCAAGGAACGGTTGCCGTTTATTGGGATCCATGAAAAATAGCTTAGCGTTTCATAGGATGACAGGCAACTCCAACCAAGCCCGGCGGATTTCTCGTTGGGGTTGGTTATTTCGGCTTGGAGCCTGCGATTTGACAAGAAGTCAAGGTCTTTTTACACCGCGTATTATCCAAGACCGGATCGGCGCATGTTAAAAGCGTGAAATGAAGGGGAAATATAGAGAAAGTGGCTTCTATAAAGCCGATGAAGTAAAAGTTATACGACTAAATAAGTTATAGCGGTTATGTGTAGAGGGAGCTGGAAGTACGTATGCTGACGAATTTGCTGGAGCACTATGGTTACGCATTGATCTATCTGTTTTTGTGCCTTGAAATGCTTGCCCTGCCGCTTCCCGGTGAAATGATGATGAGCTATACCGGTTTGTTTGTGTATGAAGGGAAACTGAACTGGCTGCTGAGCATGGCGTCAGCCGGAGCCGGCGTCTTGACCGGCGTGACTTTATCTTATTGGATCGGATACCGGCTGGGACGCCCTTTTATTTCGCGCCATGGCAGCAAGGTCCATCTCACCGAAGAGAGGATGGATCAAATTACGGGCTGGTTTGAGCGCTACGGGGACAAGCTTCTGTTTGCCGCTTATTTTATACCGGGGGTCCGTCACATTACCGGTTACTTTTGCGGCGTAACGCGTATGCCCTTCCGGCGTTATGCGCTGTTTGCCTACACCGGCGCGCTTTTCTGGGTAGGCCTGTTCATTTCGCTTGGTAAAGTGCTCGGCCCGAAATGGGAAGCCTATCACTCTACGGTCAATCGTTACATGGTTATTTTCGGGATCGGTTCGGCACTGGTAACAGCGGCCATTTATGTCTACCGCAAGTATAAACATCAAGCGATCGAGCGATTGATGGATTTGCTGGCAAGCGGCGTGCGGCATTTTCAGTCGTTCGGAAAGGTCCGTCTATTGCTGCTGGCCTCGTTTGCTGCATTTGTTTTGTTTTTTTCGTTAATGCTCGGCGTCATTCAGGATTTTTTGTCGCATGAGTACGGACAATTCGACCAAATTGCCTCTTATTTAGTATCGGTTCTGTTCGGTCCGGAGTGGGCGGGCTGGATGCACGTATTTGAGAGGTTCGGGACTTTGGATTTGTATGGGCCGGTTCTATGCCTGACAGGCTTGTGGATCGTGCTCCACAGCCGGGACCGCGGGCTTGATTTGTCGTTCCTGGTATGGGTTGTGGCCGGCGGAGAGCTCTTGGACAGGGTGCTTCGCCTGTTGTTCCATCGTCCTGGCCCGGTGGCAGCTGGCGTGCAGCTGTTCAATACATTTCCGAGCGAGGAAACGTTAGTTACGCTGACAGTATGCGGTTTTTCGGCCTTTTTACTGCTGCGGCATTATCACTTCCGTTACGTTCGCTTGCCAGTAATATTGGCGGTGATCCTGATCTGTTTGGCCGTCGGGATCAGCCGGGTTTATTTTCACGTGCAGTTCCCAAGCGATGTGTTTGCCGGATACATTTTTGGCGGTGTCTGGGTCAGTCTGCATGTGATGCTGCTGGAAATTATGCGCAAATTCAAGGAGTCGGAACTCGGCACGGCCCCTGATCACGATAACAGCAATAAAGGTGCCTAATCCGGTTATTTCACGGCAACCAGAAGTGCGCCGATTGCGATCAGCACGACGCCGGCCGAGTTCAGCCAGGATATCTTTTCGCCGAGGAACAGAAAGGCCAGAATGACGGCGATCACGACGCTTAACTTGTCGATGGGCCCTACCTGCGACACCTTGCCGTACTTGAGGGCCAAAAAATAGAACAGCCACGACGTTGCACCTGCCACTCCGCTGAGCACGATGAAGCTGAGTGCTTTTTTTTGTGCCAAAATGCTTCCCAGCTGGCCGAACTTTCCCTGTACGGCAATGACGCCGAGCAGAAATAAGGCCATAATGACGGCCCGAATCGCCGTGGCGGCGTTGGCATCGATGTTTTGCAGACCGATTTTCCCGAAAATGGACACCAGCGCAGCCGCTGCGGCAGAAAGCAGCGCGTAAATAAGCCATGCAGCCATAAGCATCCCCCTTTTTTCATAAATGACTTTTCAACAGCGGCAAAGATTCCCTATTATAGTATTGTTCATCACGGGCTCAAATCATGAATCATTTTACAAAATATCCATTCCCCGAATCCGTGGCACGTTTTTCGGCGTAAAGAGGGATATGGACGAAAGGAAATAGATGAAAAGAGGTGAACTGCCATGGAGAATCAGACCAAGGCTTTTCCTGACCATATCAAATTTCGCTATCCGTGGCGTTCCTATCAAAAGCGGATACTGGACCGGTTGGACGAGCATTTGCGCAATCGGCACCTGCATCTTGTCGCGCCTCCCGGATCCGGCAAAACCGTTCTGGGCCTTGAAGTCATGCTGCGCATCAACCGGCCGACGATCATTTTGGCACCGACTTTGACGATCAAGGAGCAGTGGGCAAACCGCTTCATGGAGCTTTTTTTGGATACAGACATACGCCCGGATTGGTTGTCGACTTCCATTCATCATCCGGCCATGGTCACAATTACAACATATCAGGCCTTACATACTGTTCTCACTGCCGCCGGGAAAAAGGATGAGGAGCAGGGAGACAAGCAGCCTACCGTTCTAAGTGAACATGGTCTAAAAGCTGCGGTCGATGATACGGAAGATGCTGCGACTGAACGTGGATCGGCTTCGGAAGAGCAGGAGATTCCAGAAGACACGGATGAGGCGGAGAAGGAAGACGAGGTGGACCAGCCTTCAGCAGCGATGGAGATCATTGAAAAGCTGAAGAAGCTGGGACTGCACACCGTCATTTTTGATGAAGCCCATCATTTACGAGTGTCCTGGTGGAGAACCACGGTTCAGCTGTGCGGCATGCTGGAGCGGCCGACCAAAATTGCGCTGACGGCAACGCCGCCGTATGACGTGAACCCGAACGAGTGGCAGCGGTATATCGAGCTGTGCGGGCCGATTGATGAGGAGATCAGCGTGCCGGAGCTCGTCCGTCATGGCGAATTATGCCCGCATCAGGATTACATCATGCTGACCCCGCCTGAGGAGAAGGAAGCGGCACAGCTTCGCGAGTTTCGCATGCATGCGGACAGACTGCGGGGCGAGCTCATCCGGGACAAGTTCATGACCGAACTGATCGCCGGCCACCCTTGGATCACAAACGCGGAATCCCATATGGAAGAGATATTATCTTCCCCGGGTTATTACTCCAGCATGGTCATTTTCTTACGGGCGGCGAATCAGCCGGTGTGGCGCGATGCGGTCAGGCTGCTGGGGCTCAAAGAAGCAGATACGCCTAATCTAAGCGACGAATGGCTGGAGGAGCTGTTGAACGGGGTATTGTTTAAAGATGCCCATGTGGATTCAGATCGGCCTGAGCTGAAGGAACTTCGCAGACGGCTCAGCCAACTCGGCATGATTGAGCGGCGAAAACTGTATTTGCGGTCCACCCCGGCCCTGGACAAAATGCTGGTTCACAGCGTTTCGAAGCTGAAGCAAATCGGACATATCCTCGATTTTGAGAGATCAGTCCTTGGCGAAGGCCTGCGAATGGTCATCCTGACCGATTATATCCGGAAGGAAGACATGCCTAAGCAAGCGGGGGATGAACAGCCAATTCAGCGCCTTGGGGTGGTCCCGATTTTCGAAACCATCCGCAGACGGCTTAGAGAAAAAGAACCGAGCGGGCGAGAGCTCCCCATCGGCGTTCTGACCGGCTCACTTGTGATCCTGCCAGTCGCTGCGGCAGCATGGGTGCGGGAGACAGCCGGTCAGCGCGGTATTACGCTCACGGAGCGGCCGCTCGCCCACGATTCCGAATACGTGACGATCGATGTGCGCGATTCGAATCGTTCCGTTATCGTCGAATGGGTCACAGAGCTCTTTGACCAAGGCGGTGTCCGCGTACTCGTTGGTACGGCTGCGCTGCTGGGCGAAGGATGGGATGCGCCGGGGATCAATTCGATGATCACGGCCTCCTACGTAGGCTCATTTATGCTGTCCAATCAGATGCGGGGGCGTGCGATCCGTTCGCAGCGCGGAAATCCGGACAAAACCGGGGCGATATGGCATTTGGCCTGCGTCGATACGGAGCTTGCGGATGGAGGAGAAGATATGGCGTCTCTTGCCAGACGTTTCCGCTCGTTGGTGGGCTTGTCCATTACGAATGAAACGATCGAATCCGGCATGGAGCGAATGGGATTGGGGCCGGGACGGTTAGCGGAAAGGGATATTGAGCTGTACAACGCACAAACATTGGAAAGGGCAAAGGAGCGGCACTTGCTCAAGGAGCACTGGGCAACAGCCGTTGCCCTGCAGGGTTCGATGACCGAGGAGCTGAAGGCGGAAGGCAAGAGCGTTCCAAGGCCGGTGGTTTATCCCTATACGATCAAAGCGGTTCTTATTTCCGCGTTGGTGCTCGGTTTGGAGACGTTTTTTGACGCGGCCTCATCGCCACAAATGCTGCACACGGATGTACCGGGGTGGTTCAAATTCAGCATTGCTGCCATCTTGGCGGCCGTCTGTGCCAGTCCCTGGATCTACAAGGCTGCAAAAATGACGATCAAGCACCAGTCGCTGGATCGAAGTATTCGCGAAGTCGGATTAGCCGTATACACCGTGCTGTATGAACTGAAGCTGGTCCAACCCGCTCCGAGTATTCATCTGATTGGAAGCCATGAGGAAGGAGGTACCGTCGTATGCTGGCTGAGGGATGGGAGTACGCATGAAAAGGCGCTGTTTCTTAATGCCCTGCAGCAGCTGCTCGATCCGATCGACAATCCCCGCTATCTAATCTATCGCACATCGCGGCTGTGGTTTGGCCGGTCGCATGATTATCATGCAGTCCCGGAGGAGATCGGACGCCGCAAGGAACATGCCGAGCGTTTTGCCGTTCTGTGGCGCAAGCATATCGGACCGGCTGAGCTGGTCTATACCCGGACTCCCGAGGGGCGCAATATGCTGCTCGATGCGAGAGCGAAGTCCCTGACGGCGATGTTTGTCCGCAAATCCGAGCGGGTCAGCGCTTGGCGGTAAGGCGGGCAAATCATCACATGCGGCACTGAAGCTGGTGAATTATTTACGGGGAAATTTCTCAGGGCAGCAACCAACAGCTGATTTCCGGCGTTTATTGATTAGGCACTCATCTTTTTATAACGGGAGGATCCTATCTGATGCGCTTCAAACTACGATGGAATTCATTTCTGCCGGCTGCTTTTCTGGCCGCCACTGCTGCATTTGCAATTGCACTGCCTGTTAGCGCCGACAATTCCGCGGCACCCAAAGCAGCGGCCAATACTGGCATTAACATGACGATGAACGGTAAAGCTGCAAATCCGAAAACACCCCCTTTTCTTGACAAAGGTACGGTTTATCTGCCGGTCCGGGATATGGGAGAAGTGCTCGGTACCCTGGTCTCTTGGAACGGTCAGGCCAGAACGGTAACAATGAGGTATCCAAAGCTAACCGTGAAACTGCCTTTTGGCTCGAAAAGCGCTAGCGTCAATGGACAGCTTGTCGCCCTGTCCTCGCCACTTCGAATGGTCGACGGGCGGGTGTATGCCCCGCTGCGCTTTTTCTCCGAGGCTATGGGAACGGAAGTGAAGTGGGAGAAGGCTACGCAAACCGTACATATGACGAAGTCGGACGATTACCTGAGATTTACGCCCTATGCGATTTGGTTGAATCAGGTTACCCGTGACCTGTATCTAACCAAAGATGAACAGTCTGATGTCATCTCGATCGGTAAACTGGATGCTGAATTTAAAGGGATCGTTACGACCGATGGAGCGGTTCGAAGTGGGAAAAATAAGGTGCTGACCTTTGTGGACAAGTACGCGAACCCACAGCCCCATTATGATGTTTACGAGCTTCTGATCCGCAATAACCGGATCGTCGATCAGAAGCATGCGGCTTATGACCTCCGGTACGAACCGAATACGTCAAACTATCAGGTTTATGATCCTAAAGGCTGGATCGAATATACGGTACTGACGGACGGAAAGATCGTGTGGGTATATAACGACGAAGGGAAGATCGTCTCGACGTATGATCTGCCTGCTTTGACCAAGCAGGATGATGTGTTCGGCGTTCAGTTCGTTGGAGCGGATTATCTGGTCGTCCGGCCGGGCCGCACGGGCTTGCTGACGCTGGTCGATCTGAAGGATAACACGACAACGGTACTCGCCGACAAGCTTTTAACGGGAAAAGATTTGGCATACGCCCGTGACAACCAGACGCCGTATCCTGGAGATACGCTGAGCTTCGCCGGGGATATGGGGCATGGAATTGTAGATTTTGCTTATCACAGTCCGTTCCAAAAGAACACCCGCTCCGAGCGGTTAACTTATGAACGGCCTTCTTATGCCGAAGAACGAAAGGCACTGCCTAAAGAACGCAGCTTTCAGGAGATGGCCGCTTCATGTGCCGTCGACACCGTGAGTTATGTTCACATTCAGGATGGGGACATCATTTACAAACCTCTGATTGGAGCGAACAAGAAGGATCAGGATGGGATTCGTACCGTTTGCCGGATCCTTAAAAAAATTACTGCCGAAGGCACGGAAGTGACGCTGCCGGGGACCTTTCCAGAAACGTTCTTCCACGGCATGTCGGTAGAGTTCACTGCCGGGGATTCCGTCAGCATTTACTTGGCTGGAGGAAACAAGCTGGGCATGGGTAACCAATTAGGAGGTAAAAATATTTTTCTGGAGAATGCCGGATTGGTTAAAGAATTCAATAGTTTTAAAGTGAAACCTGAAGGATGAGGAGTTGAAACAAGCCGCTGGCAAAGCGGCTTGTTTTTTGTTTTTTATGTAAAGCGCCAATTCTAGGGTTTCATTTTATTTTTTTGGAAACATAACCCTTGACACAAAAAACCAACCCGGGTATATTATTAATTAACAAAATGTTAATTGTAAATCGAAACAGGAAAGGCGCAGGCAAATATGTCCAACGAACAAGCACTTCAGCAATACGATGTCCGAAAGTACCGCACACCTGACGGCTATACGTCCGACATCGCGGTTTTTACAATCCGTTCGGAGAAGACGGAAGCATTTAAACCGCCGGTTATGGAGCTGCAAATTATGCTCATTAAACGGAGTATGACGGACAATGAGGGCCGCCCCAACATCGAAGCAGGGAAGTGGGCGCTGCCGGGAGGCTTTGTCGAACCAACGGAATCCGCGTTTCAAACGGCGCAGCGGGAACTGAAAGAAGAGACTGGGGTCGAGCATATTCATCTGGAGCATTTTGGCGTATACGATACGCCGGGCCGGGACCCGCGGGGCTGGATCATATCGAACGCGCATTATGCGATCGTGCCCGAACGCCATCTGTCCCAGAGAGCAGCCAATGATGACGCGAGCGAGGTTGAGCTGTTTCCGGTCGACGACGTCCTGTCGCTGGACTTGGCGTTTGACCATGAAGCCATCATCCAGGACGCCATTGCCGTCATCCGGCGGAAGCTGCTGGAGACGACGGCGGCCAAGGATTTTCTGCCTGAAGAGTTTACCTATTCGGAGCTGCAGAGCGTTCTGCTCACCGTAACGAAAGATTCGGCGATTGCTCTGGATGCGGCTTTTGCCAGAAAGATCAAGTCCCTCCCGTTTATCCAGGAGGTGGCCGGCAAGAAGACGAGCCGAACGTCGAAGAAACCGACGCAGCTGTACCGCTTTGTGGATGCGGATATCAGCAGCTCCATATATCACAGCAAGAAGTAAATCCATTGTGCGAAATTAGAGATCTTATTTTTTTCGAAATCTGATTTAACATTTGGTTAATTGTTATTTTACAAAAGGAGGACCAACGAATGAATCAGCAACCGATTCAGGATACCAATCTTCATGATGCAGATGACAGCCTTGCGCTGCATACGGATAAATATCAGATCAATATGACGCGGGCCTACTGGCAGGATGGAATTCATGAACGGCGGGCCGTGTTTGAGGTTTATTTTCGTAAAATCCCGTTTCACCACGGCTATGCCGTCTTCGCCGGACTGGAACGGGTGGTGCGCTATCTGCAGCAATTTCGTTTTACGGAATCCGATCTGTCTTACCTGAAGGAAGATGGATACAGCGACGAGTTTTTAAAATATCTCTCCGGGATCCGCTTCACGGGAACAGTGAAGTCTATGAGGGAGGGGGAGCTGGCGTTCGCCAATGAACCGCTGATGCGGATTGAGGCACCGCTGGCGGAAGCTCAGTTAATTGAGACGGCTGTGCTGAATATCGTCAACTATCAGACTCTGATCGCGACTAAGGCATCCCGCATGAAGCAGGTTACCGGAAACGACATCACGATGGAGTTCGGATCCAGGCGGGCTCAGGAAATGGATGCAGCCATTTGGGGAACGCGCGCGGCGTACATCGGAGGGTTTGATGCGACATCGAACGTGCGGGCCGGCAAACTGTTCGGCATTCCGACGGCAGGAACGCATGCCCATGCGATGGTTCAGGCCTACAGGGATGAGTATACCGCTTTCTGTAAGTATGCAGAGTCCCACCGGGACTGCGTTTTCCTAGTCGATACGTATGACACGTTGAAGTCCGGGGTACCAAACGCGATTAAGGCGGCCAAAGCGTACGGCGATCGGATCTCCTTCAAAGGCATACGTTTGGATAGCGGCGATCTGGCTTATTTATCTAAAGAGGCCAGAAAAATGCTCGACGATGCCGGTTTTCCGCAAGCCCGAATTTATGCCTCCAACGATCTCGATGAACAGACGATCATGAGCCTGAAAGCCCAGGGGGCGCAGATCGATGTGTGGGGTGTCGGAACCAAGCTCATTACCGCTTACGATCAGCCGGCACTGGGAGCCGTTTACAAGCTGATTTCCATTGAGAATGAAACAGGTGAAATGGTCGACACCATTAAAATCAGCTCGAATCCCGAAAAGATTACAACCCCGGGCAGAAAGCGGGTTTATCGCATCATCAACCGGAGCAACGGCAAATCGGAAGGCGATTATATTGCGCTGGAGCATGAAGAACCACAGAAAGAGACGCGTCTCAAAATGTTCCATCCGGTGCATACGTATATTGCCAAGTTCGTGACCGGTTTTGAGGCAAGGGAGCTCCATCATCTGGTTTTTGACAGCGGAGAGCTGGTGTATGAACTGCCAGACTTGAAGGACATCAGAGCGTTTGCACGTGACAACCTTCAGGTGTTGTGGGAGGAATATCAGCGGATCCTGAATCCGGCTGAGTATCCGGTGAACCTGAGCCAGGCATGCTGGGATAACAAAATGAGGCTGATCGACGAAATTCAGCAGGACATCCAGCGGCAGCTGCAGACTTAAGGAGGGGAACATGGCGAAAATCGGAATTTACGGATCCTCGTTCGATCCTATTACCAACGTGCATCTGTGGACGGCCAGCACCGTGGCCCACCGATGCCGGCTGGACCGGGTGATCTTCCTGCCCTGTTCAAGCAAAAGGCCGGATAAATCGCTGCATGCCAGCGACGAGCACCGGTGGAACATGATTCAACTTGCGATAGATGGCAATGATAAATTTGTCGCGGACGATTATGAGATGAAGCAAGCAGGATGGGAAATTGCCACCTATCTGACGCTGAAGCATTACAAGGAGGCATTCCCGGACGACGACATTTATTTTATCATGGGTGCGGATCTACTGCTTGATATCGGGGAAGGGAAATGGAAAAAATCCGAGGAGCTCATCCAGGAATACAAGTTTATCGTAATGGCTCGGGACGGAATCAACATGCTGGCGGCCATCAGCAAATCGCCGATTCTGCGGAACGCCGACGACGGACAGACGTTTCATTTGATCGACAAAGGGCTTGCGATGGAAATCAGCTCGACGTATATCCGGGATGAATTCCAACGAGGCGGTGAGCCGCGTTACCTGGTTCCCGACAACTGCTATGCTTATATGTGCCAACATAAACTGTATCGATAGAAGGGAGTCATTTATATGAGAAACCAACAACAAATTATTGAAGAACTTCATGTAAAGCCTGAGATTAAGCCGGAGGAGGAAATTCGCAGACGAATCGGTTTCCTCAAGGATTACTGCAAAAAGGCAGGGGCCAAAGGGTTCGTGCTCGGCATCAGCGGCGGGCAGGACTCGACCCTGGCAGGACGCCTTGCCCAGCTTGCGGTCCAGGAGCTGCGTGCGGAAGGATATGAGGCCAAATTTTACGCGGTTCGGCTCCCTTTCGGCATTCAGAAGGATGAGGACGATGCGCAGAAGGCGCTGGATTTTATCAAGCCGGACGAAAGCTATGATTTCAACATTATGAATGCCGTCAACGCTTTTGCCCTTACGTATTCTGAATCTACCGGAAACGGGCTTCCCGATTACCATAAAGGAAACGTCAAAGCGAGAATGCGGATGATCGCCCAGTACGCCATCGCCGGTGAGCGGCAGTGTTTGGTGATCGGAACGGACCATGCCGCCGAAGCGCTCACCGGGTTTTTCACGAAATTCGGTGACGGGGGAGCGGATATTCTGCCGCTGACCGGGCTGACCAAAGAGCAGGGCCGTCAGCTGCTTAAAGCTTTGGACGCCGAAGCGCGGTTGTATCTGAAGACGCCTACGGCCGATCTGCTGGACAACAAGCCGCAGCAGCCGGATGAAACCGAGCTGGGCATGGAATACGAAGTGATCGACCAGTATTTGACCGGGCAGCAGGTTGACCCGCAGGAGCAGCTCAAGATCGAGCAGCGTTACGACCGTTCGCAGCATAAACGTGAGCTGCCTGTGACTCCTTTTGATGAATGGTGGAAATAAGGCCAAATCCGGTTTGTGCGGCTGTTATAATCAATGAAAAGAGTCGAATGAGGTGAGCCGACATGGATATTCAGTCCATAATCCATCGAATAACACAGGATCTTTGTCAGGTTGATGGGGTCAGGGCCATCGTACTTGGTGGTTCCAGAGCTAGAGGGACACATCATCCCGGATCCGATATCGATATCGGCATCTATTATGATTCAAGGGAAGGATTGGACATCAAAGAACTCCGTCGGATCGCTGCTGTCCTCGATGATGACGGCCGAACGGACCTGATCACGGAGATTGGCGGATGGGGACCCTGGATCAATGGCGGGGGCTGGCTGCAAGTCGAACAAATTCCGGTTGACTTTTTGTACCGCGATATCCGCAAAGTCTCCACGGAGATGGAAGAATGCCTCGAGGGAAACGTCACGATTGATTATCAGCCAGGACATCCTCACGGCTTTATTAACGCCATTTACATGGCGGAAGTCGCGTTGTGCCATGTGCTATGGGATCCTGCGGACATCATTACCGCCCTGAAGTCCAAAACGTCGCCTTTCCCAGCCGTATACAGGCAAGCGGTTATCGGCAAGTTTTTGTGGGAAGCCGAATTTTCGCTTGACATCGGGATGAAAGGGGTCGCCAAGAAAGACATCTCTTATGTGAGCGGATGCTGCTTCAGGGCGGTATCCTGCTTGAACCAGGTGCTTTTCGCCATAAATCATCAATATTGCATGAACGAAAAGGGAGCGACTGCCCTCGCCGACGCTTTCGATATCGTGCCGCCAGCCTATGCAGAACGGGTCCATCAAATATTTCCCTTGGTATCGGCAGATGCCGGACGGTTACAGGAGGCACTTGATATTCTGCGCAAGCTGGTGCAGGAAACCAATAGGCTGGTCACCGCGGGAGATTGAAAGCAGGCTGAGGAGTAATTAGTATAGTGGTGAATATAAAAAAGCTGCCGAGTTAATCGGCAGCTTTTTTGAATTTATTCGTATACAATTATCTTAAAGTCTTGAGGGCTCCGCTCCAAGCTACGACTTGATCCAGCATGGCATTGACATTGTCCAGATGAAGGGCTTGCGGTTTAAAGACCGACCCGTTTTCAAAATCGGTGAACAGAGACAATGTTGGATGAACGCGAACGTCGGCAACCAAAAGTTCTCCCAGGATACCGCGGAGATGTTCCGCTGCGCGGGCGCCGCCGGTGGAGCCGTAGCTCACGATCCCTGCTGCCTTGTTGTTCCACGCATCACGGGCGAAGTCAATCGCATTCTTCAGCGCGCCGGTAATGCTGTGGTTGTATTCCTGAACGATGAACACGAAGCCGTCCAGTTCTCCGAGCTTTTGGTTCCAAGCGGCGATGCCAGGTTCGGATCCGTCAGTCGTTCCGAGGAAAGGCAGATTATAATCGCTGATATCCACGATTTCGTAGTTAGCGTCACCGCGTTGGTCGGCAATCTCTTTGATCCATTGTCCCACTTGTGGGCTTACCCGGCCTTGACGCGTGCTTCCCAAAATAATTCCGATGTTCAATTTGCTCATTGTAACTTCCTCCTTGGCTGCTGTGCCAAATAATTTTTTGAAAAACGACATGTTTGCACCACCTGAACTATCTATGATGTATTTGGATTATGAACCGACTGCAGTCTGAATTCATCAGTAAGTTACTTTACGTAAGTTATTATATTTTTTAAATTTAATATTGTCAACATAAAAACTTTATTTAAGTAACTAAGATACCAACCTGTTATAACCGAAGAAAGGATACATGGACTGCGGCATGGAAGTAGATATAAGCAGAGCAAGCAAGTAAGAAAAAGAGCGAGAGGTGAAATCATTCGATGAAGGCTATTACCGATATTCAGATCCCAGACGTTCCATGGCATCGGTTGACGACGGCCTATGGGAGAGGCACGGACATTCCTCGGTTCATTATAGAAAAACAGTACGCTTCCGTAGCGGGATTGATCGAACATCAGGGAACCTTGTGGCAGGTGACCCCTTGGACCATTCTTGTATTGATGGAGAAACTAAGGACGGTGGAGCCGGTACAGGTTACCATCGAAGAGATCGATTTATACCTTGCTGTAGCTTCTGCATTAGCAAATCAGGATATTCGTGACGTGGGTTTAATATCATCCATGGATGAGCTGCTGGATGACAAGTACCTCTGGCCCGAGAAAGAAGACGGAGACGAGGAGGAGTGGGAGGAAGAAGAACCTCGGGGCTACGAGCCAGATCCTTTTTACGGATATTATTATTTCAGCGGTGTGCTGCTAAAACAGGATGAAGCGGAGTTCACCCGGATCATGAACGGAAACGAGGACCTTGCTCCCAGGATCAGGGAGCTGTTGGCTTTGCTTAAACATATCACCGCTGAATGAAATTTAGCTACAATCATCGTTAGGCAATTACGCTATGAAAAAAGAACACACCGCATTTAGCGGCGTGTTCTTTCTGCGCATGAACAGCCTGTTACTTTCCTTGAATGCTCAGCTCGGCGAGAGTCGGATTCCAATCGACCTGGCATCCCAACTGTTTGAACAGGGAGGCTGGCACCATGACGGCGCCGTTTATCATACTTACCGGGCCGGACAATGCAATGGACTGCCCTTGAATGGCGGCTTCGGCCGAGTCGGGACGGAAAGTCACCGTAGTTTGGCCGTATTGAAGCCTGTAAGTGGTCCCTTCCTGAGTTGTAGAGGCCTCGAGAGAGCCTCCGAGCTCCTTCGCTATGCTTTTTACAGGGACGATGATCGAGTTATTCTTATTGACTGCCGGGAAGGAGGCGGGGAGCAAGCTGCCGTTGATACGAATGGTGATTGGCCGCTGAATGGGAACCGGTGCGTATTCCATGCCATCACCCGCATTACGCGCGACGCCAACCTCGTTCCAATTGTTCGCTCCCCAGCCGTACACCTGGCCTTTGGCATCAACGGCCAAACGATGAGTATCCCCGGCCGATGCCGATACAATCCGCTGCAGTCCTTTGACTTTAACGGCTGATCTGCCCTTTTTGCCGTCGTACATCCACACTTCGCCTTGCCGGCTCACCAGCAACGCATAACCGGGGGAAGCATAAACATTTCGGACCTGAAGGGACGGCTGAATGCTCACTGGCTTTACATACAGCTTTCCTGTGCTAGAAGAAGCCTGGGTAGACCAATTCCATACCTTGCCGGAACCGTCTACTCCATAAGCGTCATAGGCATGCTGCATGGAAATTTGCTTCAATGCCGGCAAACCCTGTATTCGGACCGGTACGGAGAGGTGGAGCTGATTCTCTGAGGCGTTCACCGTTAACTTCCAGACAAATCCTGCGGAATCCAGCGCATAGATATAATCGGATGTCGACTGCAGCTGAACGATATTTTTCAAGCCACTAACTGAAATCGGCTGTCCCGAATCGCCGCTCTTCTGATCTCTCATCCACGCTTTAACGGATCCATCGCTTCCGAGACCAAAGCTGTACTTTTGCAGTGTCGTTACTTGCGAGATTCCAGATAAACCTGGGAGTGCTCGTGGAACCTGGGTTTCCCGGACGTAGCCCGGCCGTGATCCCCATTCCCATACCGTACCGTCGCGAGCGACGCCCAATTGGTAACCATACCCGTCGGTAGCTATCGAGTTCAATGGTGGCAGTGTGTTGAGACGAACAGGTGCCACCATGCTGGAAACGGCCGTAGTATCTGGAATCCCGAGTTCGCCCAATAAATTTCTTCCCCAGGTCCACACCGAGCCGTCTGCCCGGAGTCCGACCGAATAATAATTTCCGGCTGCCACCTGAACGAAAGCCGTTCCCAAAGCGGCGGTGCTGGAAGCTGACGCGGCCGGTGACTCTGCAGAGATGGAAACCGATAGCCGTGCTGCAGCATCCATACGATCTCCCGGTTGAGTGGATGCTGCCGCAAACGAATGGGGTGATACCGCCGTCACAACCACTGCAGATAGCAGCACGCCTTGCATGAAGTGGGAATATTTCATGATCATCCTCCGTGTTCTTTTTACTTGAATCTACTAATCAAGACGCAGGCATCATGTGGGAAGTTGCACGACCCATTGTCTAATCTTTATCGGGTAAGATCCGTGTCCGGCCAACCGTTGCCCCGGCCACTGCCTACGCTTTATAATTCTAGTTAGTAGAATCCAGCAGACAGGAGGCGGATATGATCGATCAGCAGGAGTATGGAAAATACGTGCTTGGATTGATGGATGAAGAAGAGGCTGAAGAAACTGCGGGGCCTATTGAAGAAGAGATGTTTTACGGCTATTTTCAAATCTATATGCCCAGTGGAAAAGGGGTGGAAGCTACGTTCGCGCCCCTGGAAGACGGTGATATCTTATTAAAGCGGATCCTCCCGATCTATGAAATGCTGGATCCGCAGGACTTTGAAGGGGAATGGGTGCCCGGGTATTTTAACGGAAAATCTGAACATGTATCCGAAGAGGAGCTCAGGGAACTTGGCCAAAGGCATATCCTCGGGTTGAAGCAGCTGATGGACGATCATGCCGAGCTTGAGGAAGCGGTTGAGGCGTCGGCGTATCTCGGAACGGTCTCCGAAGTTGTCATCGTATCCGGCAGCGAATTCGAAAAATTCCGGCAGGAGTATGATCCCGTCGTACACGAATCGTTGTTTGAACTGGTGAGTGAGCATACGGATCATCAGGAACCTGTTCAAATGTTGAGCGAGGCTTATTATTCCATTGCCTGTGACTACTGGATTTCGTACTACCTCCAATGGCACCGCTACGGGCTTGAAGGAGACCCGCTTGCCCCGTATTTTGAGCTGTACAAGCTTGGATATTCGGCGATTTTTGCGAACGGTAAGCTGTATATCGGTAAGCCGTAGAAGTTGAAGCTGTTGTCGCAACAGAATCCTATGAAAAAGGCGTCCATCCAAGATGGCCGCCTTTTTGTGTTCATACAGTAATGATCAGTTTGATGTGCTGCGTACCTTGCCTTTCTTGAACAGCAGCGGATAAAACAGAATGCCGCTGACGATCAACACAATGCCCAGCAGGAAGGTTTTCAAATCCGCCGTTCCCGCGATGATGACCCAAAGCGAATACAATGCTGCAAGCCCCGCGATCATGCCCTCAGTTACCCGTTCTTTGCGAGCCGTAAAGGTTTCTCCGGTCCAAATCAGCTTAATATGATAGAGTGAAGCAATCAAATAAGGGACCAGATAGGCAAGCGTCGCAATGTAAATGATAAAATCGAACGCTGCCGAGATCGAGCCGGAGATCGTCGACAGCAGCAAAACCTGACCGACCGCGTTCGAGATCCATAGCGACGTCTTCGGCATGCCTTTTCCGTTTTCCTTGGAAAAGGAAGGGAGAAACACGCCCAGCTTGGCGGCCTGAAACGGCACCTCGGCGCTCAGAAGCACCCAGCCGATCGTCGATCCAAGCAGGCTGATCAAGCCCAGCGCAGCGAGGAGCTTGCCGCCGATCGGACCGATTACCGCGGTGATGCCGTCCACCAGCGGATTCTGGGAAGCCATCAGCTGATCCTGCGTCAGCAGTCCCATCGTCAGGATGCTGATGCCCACATACAAGACGATGGAGATGAGCAGCCCGGCAATGGTTGCGCGGCGGATGTCCTGCTTGCGGCGGGCGCGGGCGGCAAAGACCATGGCGGATTCGACGCCGATAAAAGCCCACAGCGTTCCAACGGCTGCGGCATTGACCTGGGACAGCAGGCTGAGCGTTTCGCCGCTGTCATTGGTCCGAGGAGCCAGGAAGGGGCCGATGTTGCTTTTTTGAAAAGCGAATAATGCAATGATAATAAACAAGGCGAAGCCAACCACTTTGGTTGCCGTCGCGATAAAATTCAATCGGCCCGCACCGTTCATGCCTTTCATGCAGATGGCGTGCGTGCCCCACAGCAGAAGCGAGCAGACGATAAATGTCAGCACATTGCCGGCCTTTAACGTCAATATTCCGGTATCCACCCACACCTTATCGCTGGTCAACACGGGAAAAAAGGTCGACAGGTAACTGGCGAAGGTCGTAATCACCGCCACAAACCCGGCTATATTGCCTACCCAGTACCCCCAAGTGGACATGAAGCCGGCCAGGCGGGAGCCATGTGAGCCTTCCCGGAACAGCTCCTTCGCATAAATTTGCGGCCCGCCGCTCAGCTCCGGCTTACGGACAGCCAGGCTTCCGAAAACCAGCGCAAGCATAAGAACCCCGAGCCCAGTCGCCAGCCAGGCCAGAATGACGCCCGCAGGGCTGGCCGCTTCGGACAGCGAGCGGGGCAGCATAAAAATTCCGGAACCGACCATATTCCCCACGACGAGAGCGGTCAAAATCCAGAATCCCAATTTGTGTCTGGTCATGATGTCAAACTCCTTTTGAATGAATAATGCATCGACTTGTTGAAAAAACACTGACAAGTATTAATCATACACTTTCTTCTGGTAAAGCACCAGAGTAAAATTCAGGGGAGCCCATTTTATGACGTTAAGCCCTCTGTAGGTTTCGCTTGTCCATTCGACGGGGAAGAATAAAGAAGATAGAACAAAGATGGAACAACTTTGCACGAGGAGCGTGGGAATATTGAGAGAAATCCGTGAAGCGGGTCAAGGGTTCGTGATGGTGGAGGATGATCGGAGGGTGGCGGAAATCACTTTTCAGCCCGTAGATGGCAGAACCATCGTCATAGATCATACGTATGTGTCCGAAGAGCTGCGAGGGCAGCGGATCGGGGATGAACTGGTCAAAGCAGTGGTGGATATGGCCCGGAAGGAAGGCAAGAAGATTATTCCCGCCTGCTCGTTTGCCCATGTTCAATTCAAGCGGCATAAAGACTATAAGGATGTGTGGCAGCAGGAAGAACGCTGATCGAACAATAAGAAATGAGGTGGGAACTGTGAAACGAAAAATACTCGTTACCGGTGCAGCCGGACGGATCGGAAGTTGTGTAGCGGATGGACTCCGGTCGACAGGCAAGTATGAAGTGGTCGCAACGGATATTCGGCCCGATCCGGAGCACGGAGTCGGCAAGCTGGACATCACGGATGGAGAGGCTGTGGCGACAGCGCTGGAGGGTATCGATACGGTGCTTCATTTTGGCTGGGCTAAAGACGAAGACGATTTCCTCGGGAAGGTGCTCCCGATTAACGTGACAGGTGCTTATCACATTTATGAAGGCGCCCGTAAAGGCGGCGTATCGAGGGTTATCTTTGCCAGTTCCAATCATGCCACCGGTTTTTATAAAGTAGGAGAGCATATCAAGCCCGAGGATCACCGGCCTGACAGCTTTTATGGGCTCAGCAAAAGCTATATCGAGCTTCTGGGCCGTTACTATTCCGATAAGTACGGAGTTTCCTCCGTGAACATCCGGATCGGCAATTTTCCGGGCGACGACCGTCCGCACTCGGACCGTACCGCTCATATTTGGATCTCCCGGCGCGATATGGTGCAATTGGCCGAATGCTGCATTGAGGCAGATCCATCCCTTAAGTTTTTGACAATGTACGGGACCTCAGCAAATGACGACAATTATTATAATATCGGATACTTGCGCGAAAAAATTGGCTATGTGCCTAAGGACAACGCGGCGGATGTGCTGGCACGGCAGGGACTGGACGAAGACGACATCAAGCAGGAGGAAGGAGTATATCAAGGCGGTCCAGGGGTAAAGAAGGAATAGGCATAAAAAATATTGTTCTGAATATGTCCCTGAGAAAAGCGGGAATTGTTTTATCAAAAAAGCGAAGGAGTTATGTCGTCTGCAGGCGGCGTAACTCCTTTTCATGTTGACATGATCAATGAGTTTGGCACAAAAAGCTTGCATTGGAACATAAAAACTCCGCCATACGGAACGTTATCCCGTGAAAGGCGGAGTTAGAAAGTAAACAAAAATAGAGTTGCCAAAATGAAAGCAACATGGTAAATTTAAATATGCGTCATGTGAATTTTATGTATTTAATCAGTATTATCTACTTATATCTTACACCATAGCGTCGGTTCCGTCAACCCCTATTTTTCAGGAACTCACAATCATTTGTGTAAAGGAGTGTTTCTTAATGAGTCAAGAACTTCAACAGGAGCAGCAGCGGGTGAATCAGGTGATTGGCATCATCCAAGATCAGATCAACGAATATGAGGAAGCAACGGCCCGCCGCCGGCAAGAGGTTGTGGACATCCGTAAGCATTTCTGGGAAGACGTTACGGTGAACACGGACAACTTTGACGATTTTCTAGAAACGATTATCAGCTTAAGGCAGCAGTCCGAGGTCCTCTCCTTAAGCCAGGGCAGCCACCGCCAGTCCTCCAAGCGGCTGTCCCAGCTTCAGCGCATGCAGGATGTGCCGTATTTCGGGCGGATTGATTTTGCCGAAGAGGGAATGAACGAGACAGAGCGCGTGTACATCGGCGTTTCCTCACTTACAGATGCTACCGGTGAAAAGTTCCTGATTTATGACTGGAGAGCCCCGGTCTCAAGCATGTATTACGACTGCACACCGGGTCCGGCTGAATACATCACGCCCGGCGGGCCGATTCAGGGCACGCTGGAGCAAAAATGGCAGTACATCATCCGCAGCGGAGTTATTCAGTCGATGTTTGATACCCGGCTCACCATCGGTGACGAGATTCTCCAGCAGGTGCTCGGTCAATCCGCAGACACGCACATGCGAAGCATCGTGGCGACGATTCAGCAGGAGCAGAACCGGATTATCCGCCATGACAGCGCACGTCTGCTCATTGTTCAGGGCGCGGCCGGGAGCGGCAAGACGTCGGCGGCATTGCAGCGGATCGCTTATTTGCTGTACAAATACCGGAACCGTTTGACGGCGGACCAAATGCTTTTATTTTCACCAAACGCCATGTTCAAGAGTTATGTCTCCAGCGTGCTGCCAGAGCTCGGGGAAGAGAACATGCAGCAGGTCACGTTTCAGGAGTACCTGAATCACCGGCTGAGCGGCTTCTTCGACGTTGAAGATCCTTACACTCAGCTGGAATACGTCCTTACGGCTTCGGAAGACTCGGACTACCGGGTGCGGATGGCGGGTATCCGCTTTAAGGCGACGAAGGCGTTTTTTGATCGGATCCAATCCTGCCGCCAGGCGCTGGAACAATCCGGAATGGTATTCAAGGATGTATCCTTTAAAGGCAAAACGCTCGTTTCCGCCGAGGAAATCATGGAGAGATTCTACAGTGAGCACACGACGCTTCGCTTTGCCAACAGACTGGAAAAGTTGTCGGATTGGCTGAAGGAGCTGGTCAAAGAAGCGGAGAAGGCCGAGCGGAAAAAGCCTTGGGTGCAGGACGCCGTTGAGCTGGTCGACAATGATGAATACCAGCAAGCTTATGCGCATCTTCGAAAAAAACAAGGGTTAACCGAAGAATCGGAAGAGGATGTGGATCTGGAACTTGTCCGTAAGGAGCTCGCGCGCCGGATCGTCAGCAGGAAATTCAAACGTATTCGGCAACAAATTAAAGATATGGGCTTTATCGATACGCCGGCCATCTATAAGCAAATGCTGGTTTCCCATCCGGCTGACGACGAGGTTGAAGGAGCAGAACTCCTTCCCGAATGGAATGAAATCGGCGAAATGACGTCTCAACTGATGGACCAAGGGAAGCTTTTATATGAGGACGCAACACCTTATTTGCTGTTAAAAGAGCTGATCGAAGGCTTCCAGACCAATGTTTCGATCCGGCATGTCCTCGTGGATGAGGCGCAGGATTATTCGCCGTTTCAATTCGAATTTATAAAAAGGCTGTTCCCAGCGGCGAAAATGACGGTGCTTGGCGACTTCAACCAGGCAGTCTTCGCGCACGCCGACGGTACGGATGATTTCGGCATGCTGGCCGAATTATACGGAGAGGAACAAACCGATGCCATTATCTTGAACCGAAGCTACCGGTCCACCAGACCGATCGTCGAATTTACACGAGCGCTTATCCCAAATGGGGAAGAGATCATTCCTTTTGACCGGAACGGAAGCCGCCCCGTACTCACGAGAGCTGCCGACGCGGAGCAGTTACATCAGTCCATTAGGGAAAAAGTCAATCAATTCCGGGAACAGGGGCACCGGACCGTTGCGATTATTTGCAAATCCGCAGCCCAAAGCGCATCCGTATTCGAATCCCTTCACGATCTGGAGGACATCAAGCTCGTTACCAGCGGTTCGATCGAATATAAACAGGGAATCGTTGTCATTCCGGTATATTTGGCCAAAGGAATTGAATTCGATGCTGTAATCGTCTATAACGCTTCGGACGAAGAATACGGAGAAGAGAGCTTGCGTCGGCTGTTCTATACCGCCTGTACCCGGGCCATGCATGAACTGCAATTGTACAGCATCGGGAAGCCGAGCCATTTTGTTCAAGAGGCTGCTTCATGGATTGCGGAAGATTCGATTTCATGAATTGAAAACCATCCCCATTTCATGTATCGTCAATCACAATGAGAGACGCTGCATGGGGAGGACCATATCATGACGGGTAAGATCGTTGTCGTATTAAAAGCTGTAATTATCCATCAAGGCCGTATTCTGATCCTCAAACGTTCCGGTTCAGACGAAGTAGGCGCGGGAGGCTGGGAAACGGCCGGTGGGAATCTGGAGTTTGGCGAGGATTTGGATACCGCTTTGATTCGCGAAATTAAAGAAGAAGCGGGGATTCACGCAAGTATCGATCGATTGCTGTTTGCAACGACATTTTTTACGGATCCGGGGAGGCAAATCGTGCTGTTATCTTATTTGTGCAGGACTGACGAACCGTACGTAACCCTCTCGCACGAGCACGACGAGTATAGATGGGCGACGAAGTCGGAGCTCGTTCAATATTTGCCTGAGGCGATCATCAGCGACTTTACGAAGCATGGCGTCTTAGCGCTTCCCGAATTGATTTAATTCCTGTATCAGTGCGTGGGCGAACGATCTTTATTGCATTTTACCCACTCTACGCCGCTTTAGGAGCGAAACATATGCATACTCACAGAGCATTATCCACGATGGATTTGACAGACATTTGCGGGTTCCCGCAAACGTCTAATTTATATAACCGAAGTGGTCATGCTTGTTGGCTTGGCAACGTCATTGTCTCACCAGGTCACAGGGGGCGAGGTGCCGGTGAATTTTTATTGCATGCAATGATGCAAAAGGCAAAAGAGAACTACGGGGTGAGGGAACTCTTCCTCTCCTGTCATCACGCGAATTCAAGAGGGCTGGCATTTTATCATAAACATTCCTTTAGACCTTTCGATTTGAAAATTTCCCAAATAGATGGCGGCCGCAAAATCATCACGGTGCAAATGAAAAGGAATCTGGGCTGAGTTCAAACGACTTGAAGAAGCAGTTGATTAACCAGCGAATAGCGAAAGCCCGCTTTGCAGCGGGCTCGTTATGCTCTCCGTTTATCGAATCCTTTATTTAGTTCTGCTCCTCGGCTGCCAGAATCATTCCCGAGTATTCCAGAGCCTGGATTCGGTATGTGCCGCCACTTTCCATGACAATTTGCTTGTACCCGAGCTCGTATTCTTTGCCGTCTGCTGTTCGTACGCGGTCTCCGCCTCGTCTTGGATCCCATATTTCGACGACGTGCACGGTTTTGACAACCGGCCCCTGAACGATATCCGCTGTTACTCTCCCAAGCATAATTAAAGGGAATAACGATAGGAAGAATATAAAAATGGCTAATAGCAAGTCTGCTCTTCGCGTAACTGATTGCCGTTTGCCGTACCGAAGCACCACGTATGTAAAAATATAGCTGAAAAATAGTAAAGCTGTACAGTATCCGGCGATTCCAATCCACAAAAATTGGCGGACATGACCATCATACTTCACTCCAACAATAGCCAGTTCTACCAGGCATAGCAATAGCAGGACGATCCGCAGTATGTTTCTTTTCTTTTGGTACCATACCCTTGTTGGGGGAGAAACCAGAGCTCCCAGCTCGTTCATGTCATCAACCTTTCGTCATTCGATCATATCCGGATTATCGAGGCCGATTCGTGCAAGCAAATGCTGCGCACGCCGGCATCATACAAAAAGTAATGGAAGATCCTGCAAATTGCAAGCCTGAATATCAGGAACAGGAAACGAACGTGAATTCATCAGGCGCACAGGTGCACGATGCTGAAACCCGATCTAATACGGCTCCGTAATGTTACAAAGACAACATTTTTTGAGCTCACAGGGGGATCGAGCGCGTGGCGAGGCATTCGAAAAGTCAAACAAAGCACATCAGCACAAAGCGTCATCAAGGGGATCGCAAAGGTAAATCTAAACGGAAGGGGAACCCGGCCGGAAGCCGGGCTTCCCGTTTTTGGCTGGGTTTATTAAAATTCCTAGGCTTTTTCATATTAGCCGGCTTACTTCTGTTATATTGGGACTCGGCCAGGTTGGCCTCATTAATCTCACATGCGTCTCCGGTACAGCAGCTGACGGCAGACACGAACGGAATCGTCCGAATAGAAGGAAACGCAGAGGGAGAGGCCGTTGCAGCGGATGAAGGCAAGTTAAGGCAGCGTTACCTGCTGCTTCAAAAGGAAAAGTTTAATTGGCACTGCAGCAAAAGCGGCTGTAACTATATGTGGAATGAAGACGTCGCTCCTCAAGTATGGGGAAGGTTAACCATTCAAGGCGTTAAGGTGGAAAGTGAGCGGTTCAAATTCTACTCGGACTGGCTGCCTCTTGATTCCGAAACTGTGAGTCCGGACCAGCTCCCCTTTATCCATGAGGGAAAAACATCCCGCCCGTTGCTTGTGGAGAGCCCTAAGGAAACGGCCTACGGTTATCACGCGCTTAGTCCAGGGCAAAGGATCACGGTGATCGGCCGGGCCGTTAACGGACATCTGGAGCCCATCCATCTGCCCGGTGAGGAAGAAGATCGGCGTACGATTTTGATTGGAAGCAGTGTAGAGGAAATGCTCTCCAGTGAAAAGGAAACGCAAACCGGGGTTCTCATCGCTGCCGGATTCGTCATGCTGTTTTTGGTACCCATGATCGTCGGGTGGATCCGTAAATTGTTCCGGAAGCTACACACTTTGCACCGCTAATAGTCTGTGTTTTGCAAAAAAAAAGCAAATTGATAGAGCAAATTAAAAGTCCGCGGAAACCGCGGACTTTTTCGTTTGCTCGGAAAGGTCAAACTATTGGAGTTTGCAGTGCTCTCGCAGCATTGGCACGTCTATTTTATGGTCGCGTCAGCAGGAAGTTCAGGAAGAACTGGCCAGACTGAAGTCCGCCAAACAAAGCTCTTAATCCTGGAAGTGAATGGTGTGTGGTGACTGACGCCTCAAGACACAAACGAAAAAAAACCAAATCAAATTCAACCCCTGTTTCTAAGAGAAGCGGGGGTTTGCCTATTTATATGAAACGGATTTCCAGTAACGAAAGTGTCATTGCTTCCTTCCCGTGATATGGTAATCTCATTTAAGGGGATTCATTTCCATTTGAGACCGAAATCCACGGCATAAGGAGGAGAAACATGAGTTTGCTGTCATTTTTGAAAAGATTGCTGGGTTCCGGTTCGGCTTCCGGAGATAGCTCAAAAGAAGGGAATAAGGGTCACGGGTTTGATACACCCATACCACCATACATAGGCATCACCAGAGAGATACAAGGCTTATCCGATCTCATCATACGATTGGAGAACGCGCTGGGAACGGACTATATGGAGCACGTAAAGCAGCGGGTTATGGAGCGCCATCCCATCAGCCACACCCAATATCAATGGATGCTGCTTGAAGTGAAGAGGTTCTTTCTCATATGCGCGATTCTCAAGCAGGTTCCCATGTTCAGTAAAGATGCCGACCTGATCTGGCATGAAATGCTGATGTTTACCCGCGATTATGATCGCTTCTGCACCACATTTGCAGGACGGTTTATTCATCATCAACCTAACGTGGCCTACACGAATGATAAAAAGTTGCAGGAAGAAGAGAGGGCACGGTATGATTTGATCTACAGCATGCTGTTTCACATTTATCCGGCAAACGAGGCACTTCTGAATCCGTTTTTCCAATTTAAAATCGATGAAGAGTTCTTTCAAACTTTCGACAATTTAAACGATCAAGAGATCCGAAGCCGATATTTTCAGAGCAGTTCCGATGCCGCAATCGAAGCCATTCACCTGGCCATCATCGGCTCGATCCGAAAACATTATCGGGACGTCAAATCAGCAAAACCCGGCACATTGAGAGCAAGCCGTCCTTTGCCTCCCAGAAGCGGCCGGGGTCAATCCACCGGCATCCGCCGCAGTGAAGAGAGCGGGGTGACGGTAGATCCGTTCAGCTCCATTCTGTTTCTGACAGCCATGGATACGGATCCTTGGAATGATGACAACCCTTCGGGCGACTGGAATCCTTCAGACAGCGATCCTTCGACCAATCCAGGGGTGGACGATTCAGGCCCATCTTCGGACAGTGACAGCCCTAGCGGCGATGATTCCGGTAATTCGTCCTGCAGTTCGTCCAGCGATTCTTCCTGCAGCTCGTCCTCGTGCAGCTCCTCATCCTGCAGTTCCTGTGGAGGGGGAGGAGACTAGGAAACCTGTACCCCTGTACCTTCAAAAAATCCTTCTGCTTTCTGCAGGTGGATTTTTTTGTCATTTATATTGACCGAGAGGTTAGCATGCTGTATGATTTTACTAACCAATTGGTCAGCATAATCAAAAAGAGGTGATGAGACTGCCGATACAGCTCTACGAACAGGAGAAAATTTTGCAAGCCTGCTTAACTGTGTTTGCACGCAACGGTTACAAAAACACTTCAACGGAAATGCTGGCGGCTGCTGCCGGGATCTCCAAAGCTTTGATCTTTCATCATTTCACGAGTAAGAAGAAACTGTATCTTAGCTTAGTGGATCACTGCTTTAAGAAGGTCCGAACCGGTATCCATTTTGATGAGCGGACTACGGAACATGCTGATTTTTTTACAGCCATCACGGAGTTAAGCCGTGCGAAGCTCGGCTATTTTCGCGAGCATCCGGATGAATGGAAGTTGGTATACGAAGCATTTTATGCCACACCTGATGGCTTGAAGGAGGAAATTGAGGATAAGTACGGCCAGGTGAGCGAAGCGCGGAATGCTATGTTGGCACAGCTTTTTGACAAGGTTCCCCTTCGTGAAGGCGTAAATCGAACGTATGCATTCGAGCTTGTCATGTCCGTAACCAGACATTTCGAAACGAAGTTTCTGAATGAGACCAAGGGGATGAGCCATATTGACGAAGCCTATACCCGCAGCCTTATGGAGGAATTGGAAGCTTTTTGCGACATGATCCGATACGGTATGGAAAACTAAAGTGAAGAGGTGAGCGGCCGTGAAAGACATCACTAGCAGTGATTTAGTGGCACCGGAAACGATGCGTGATTTCAACGTGTTTTACCAAAAATTGGCCCATCGTCAGGAAAGGCTTTACCGGCTTGACGACTTTTTTGGCATGGGCGAAGCTTGGATAGCTTTTCGGTATGAGGATGTCTCAGCGATTTTGAAAGATCCCCGGTTCCTTTCGGACCGGCGAAAGTTCCCTTCACAGCAACAATCTTCACGTGAGAACAGCTCGGTCAATGAATTGCTCGAATGGTTCAAAAACATGCCTAATATGCTCATGGTGGATCCACCCGACCATACCCGGCTCCGGCGTTTGGTGTCCAAAGCATTTACGCCCCGAATGATTGAGGATCTGCGCCCACGCATCCAACAAATCGCCGACGAGCTGCTGGATAAGGTGGCTAGCAGGGGCAAGATGGAACTCATTTCTGAATTTGCTTATCCGCTGCCTATCATCGTAATCTCGGAGATGCTGGGAATCCCCGGCCATCATCAGGCGCGCTTTCGCGAGTGGACCCACAAGCTGGCCCAAGGCGCGCTGAACCCCGGCCAAGCAAACTTGGTTCAAGAAGCCCTCCATGAGTTTATTGATTACATTCAATCTTTGATTTCCGAAAAGAGGGTGACCCCCGGTAACGATGTTATAAGCGGTTTGCTGCAGGCCTATGACGAGGGCGATAAACTTAACGAGAACGAGCTGCTCTCTACCATTTGGCTGCTCATTACGGCAGGACATGAAACGACCGTGAATCTGATCGGCAACGGAACCCTGGCACTGCTTCAGCATCCAGAACAAATGCAGCTGCTTCGCGAGGATCCAGCCCTTCTGCCGGCTGCGGTTGAGGAGCTGCTCCGGTATGCAGGTCCGGTTATGATTACGGGCCGGGTTGCAGATGAAGATATCGAGATCCATGGTACACTCATTCGAAAAGGCGAGATGGTTATGGTTTCGCTGGCCGGAGCGGATATGGATGCAAGCCGATTCGACGCGCCAGAGCGGCTGGATATCACAAGACAAGAAACCGATCATTTGGCGTTTGGCAGAGGAATCCATCTATGCTTGGGAGCACCCCTTGCCCGCATGGAGGGACAAATCGCGTTCGGCTCGCTATTGCTGCGCTTTCCCAACCTGCGTCTCGACGTGAAACCGGAAGACCTGGCATATCACTACAGCACGCTGCGATCCTTGGTGAGCCTTCCCGTCAGCTTTTAAAAGCTTATTCATATCCATCTTAGAGAAAAAGTCCGCGAAATGCGGACTTTTTTCTTTTGCTTTCAATTTATTGATCAACTCGTCTGGAGACAGGCGAGTTTTTATTTGTGACGGCAGCTCATAAAGATTCTTTCCGTTTTGTTGCGCCTTCTAACAATTTAAGGTTCCTGTAAGGTTGGGATTAACATGCTGAAAGGTTCGGGATTTAACATAAATGATGTAAGCAATAAGGAACGAATACAACCCAATTGAAGGAGATACTCATGAAAACGATACTGCAAGCGGAGAACGTCAATAAAACCTTTGGCACCAAAGGAAACCAATATACGGCACTGCACAATATCAGCCTTAGCATCGAAGAGGGCGAATATGTCGGCATCATGGGACCTTCCGGTGCTGGGAAATCCACCCTGTTGAACATTTTTTCGACGATCGACACGCCGACTTCCGGGGAAATCATCATTGATGGGCACAACATCGTGACTATGAATGAAGAAAAGCTGTCCGATTTCCGCCGGAATAAGCTCGGCTTTATTTTTCAGGACTATAACCTGCTCGATACGCTCACGGTCAAGGAAAACATTCTGCTCCCGCTGGCCCTGTCCAAAGTACCGGCAGTGGAGATCGAACAGCGGGTTAACGAGATTGCCGACACGTTTGGAATTCGTGAAATCCTGGATAAGTACCCGTACCACATCTCGGGCGGACAAAAGCAGCGGGCAGCGGCTTCCCGGGCGATCGTGGCCAATCCGAGCCTGATTCTGGCGGACGAGCCGACTGGAGCGCTCGATTCGAAGTCGGCCACCCGCCTTCTGGAAAGCTTGAGCCGGCTGAATCAGGCAAATCGATCCACCATTATGATGGTTACGCATGATGCGAATGCGGCGAGCTACTGCAAGCGGGTTATTTTCATCAACGACGGCCGGCTGTTCATGGAACTCCGTAAGGATGATCTACCACGAAAACAGTTTTTTGGCCAGATACTTGAGGTTCTGGCTACGCTTGGAGGTGAGGAAGATGACACTGTTTAATATCGCCGGCAAAAACATCCGGAATAACTTCAAACATTACTTTCTGTATTTTGCATCGATGATTTTCAGCATCGTTATTTATTTTACGTTTGTGTCGTTGAAGTACGATCATACCATTCAATCGGCATCGGACGGGTCGCCGAAAATCAGCTCGGCGTTCAGCGGAGCGGCCGTCGTCCTGATCGTCTTCGTCGCCATCTTTATTTGGTATTCGAATTCGTTTTTTACGCGTAAGCGCAAAAAGGAAGTCGGACTGTATTCATTACTCGGCGTCCGAAAAAAACAGATCGGCCGCATGCTCTTTTATGAAAATTTCCTGATGGGCGTCCTGGCGCTGCTCGTCGGGATTGCGCTCGGATCGTTGCTCAGCCGTTTTTTCGTCATGCTTCTGATGAACGTGATGGGTTACGACGCCATGCCGAACTTTACCGTTTCGCCGGCAGCTATCCTGAATACGATTACCGTGTTTTTGATCATTACGCTGATCACTTCGGTGCAAGGCTACCGCATGATTTACCGGTTCAAGCTGATCGAGCTGTTCCGGGCGGACCAGGAGCGGGACAAGGAACCAAGGTCATCGGTGTGGATTGCGCTTCTATCGGTTGTGCTTGTTGGTTTCGGCTACTGGCTTGCGCTGCAAAACATACTGACTTCACAGGCATGGAAGACGATTGGTGTGCTAGTGACCCCGCTGGTTATCCTGGTCTCGGTTATTCTCGGCACCTATCTGCTCTTTAACACGTTGACCGTTACGCTGCTGAAGCTGGCCCGCAAACGGAAAAGAAGCTATTGGCGGGGGCTGAATCTGATTGGAACTTCCCAGCTTTTGTACCGGATGAAAGGGAATGCACGCACGCTGACGATCATCGCCGTGCTGAGCGCAACGACGATGACGGCGGTCGGAACGGCATACAGCTTGTATTACAATAACCGGATCAATGTGGCGCTGGCGAACCCGAACAGCTACATGTTTATCGGAGGGGATAAAGCGGCAGATAACAAAGCAGATCAGGCGATCGAACAAGCTCCGGGTCACAAAGTGATCTATCATGAGTCCGTTCCATTGCTTGAAGTGGATGCCGACACAACGGGACTGGGGCAAACAGCCGGCTCCAATGATCAGACGTTTACGGTGATATCGAACCACTCCTTCAACAAGCTGGCCAAGCTGCAAGGACGGGACGAAGTGCTCAGCCTTCAAGGCAGCGATGCCGCGGCTCTGGAGCCTGGGTATATGAAGGGGATTTCACCGGCATACGAAGGTTCTACCATTTTGCTGACTGGAAAGGGAATCCATGAACAGATCCATTTTACCGAATTGAAAACGTACAGCGTGCTGAACCTAGGGACCGTCTATTCAACCCTGGTTGTCAGCGACGATTTGTTTGCGGCGCTCCAGCCGAAAGCCAAGAGCTTGACTGTTCAAGCGTACGAAGTTACGCATCAGGAAAACGCAAAGGAACTGACCAAGCAATTGGAAAGCGTACTGCTGGAGACCGCCGGCCTGGCGAGCTTCTATAGTGATTATGCACGGGGAATGGAGTCAACCGGACTGATGATCTTTATGGGCGGGTTCCTTGGGCTCGTGTTTCTGGCGGCGACGGGCAGCATCATTTATTTCAAGCAGCTGACGGAAGCGAGCAGCGACAAAGCCCGGTATTTGATTTTGCATAAAATCGGCGTCAAAAAAAGTGAAATCCGCAAATCGGTCGCCAAGCAGGTGCTGTTTGTATTCGCGCTGCCCCTTGCAGCAGGCATTGCCCACTGCGCCGTGGCCTTATCGGCCTTATCGAATCTGATGATGACCAGCCTGGTCGTTCCCGTCGTCAGCTGCATGGGCATTTATATTTGCATTTATCTCGTTTATTATTTCCTGACCGTCAACAGCTACTACAAAATCGTTACGAATGTAAAGTGAGGAGTGGATTGAAGTGAAAAAAGGACTCATCGCAATAGCGGTCATTTTGATCGTACTGGTCGGATTCGTCGTATTCATCCAAAACGTAAATTTGAACCGCCTCGGCGCGCAGCAGTATTATGTGCAGATTAACCAAGACGGAAAACGTTTCGAAGACAAATCGGACAACGGGGAGAAGTACGTCTACTACGAATACACCTTGGATGGCTATAATCCAAGCGGGAAAGAAAAAGCTCTGACTTTTACGGCACAGAAGGAACTGCGCAAAGACGCTTATTTGCGGATTTATGTAAAAGGGGATGAGGTCAGTTCCTATCAAGAAGTGAAGGCCGATGAGCTGCCGGAAGGAGCGAAGCAGAAGCTGGACGATGCGGGGAACTAATCTCTCTGCGTGAACCACGATTTATTCAGTAAAACTTTCTAAAGGGAGAGAATCCGATGTATCGCACGACTTTAAAAACCGTATCCCAAAAAGCGCTGGCGTATTCGCTTGCTTTGACGCTGGCAGCTTGCCCCATCGCAGGTTCATCTCAGTTGCTGGCCGCCCCTGGAGCACCTGCTTCCTCATCCGCCGAAATTGCACAGGTTCATGCTCCGGTTAAGTATCAGATCAACGCGCGGCTGGACGAGAAAACAATGCGTATTCAGGGAAGCGAATCGGTCACCTACCGGAACTTGTCCAAGGATACGCTCCAGGAGATCATATTCCACACATTTGCCGACGCGAACCGATCCACAGCGACCCAAACGTCGATGTTTGAGCGCAATAATGAGGAGATCCGGAAGGAGAATCCGCAGAAGAAGGCGGAAGACTTTCTGGGCGGGATCGACATCCGGAGCGCTGCAGTCAACGGCCAATCCGCGGAGTTTACGAACAGTAACCAGGCATTGACCGTTCATCTGAAGCAGGGTTTGAAACCAGGCGAATCGGTGACAATTCAAATCGCCTTTGACGTCAAAATCCCGTACGGAATGCAGCGTCTGTCGTACTACAAAGATATCGTGAACGGCGCGCATTGGTTCCCGGCCGCGTCGGTCTATGACGAAAGCAAGCATCAATGGGACAAGACGCCGTACAGCAAAACCTTCGAAACCGATTATTATGACTCCTCGGATTTCGAAGTACATTTGAATGTACCCGACTCTTATCAAATCCTGATGCCAGGGACCATGACTTCACAGGAAGTTCCTGAGGAGCCGGGAAGAAAAGTGATTACCACGACTGTGCTTAACACCAGGGAGCTTGTCTTTTTTGCCAGCCCGAATTACAAGGTGGAGAGCGTGACACGTGACGGCCTGACGGTTGAATATTATTATTTCGATAATATGCCGGACAAGAAAAAGCTCGTGGATCAGTACATCGACGCTGCTTTTGATGCGATCCGTTTTTTTAACGAAAGATATGGCAAGTACCCTTATCCGGAATTCCGAATTGCAGAATCCTATGTAGAGGGGGTTGCCGTCGAATTTTCCCGGGTCATTCAAATGGGGCAAATTGCGGAGAACAGCGATCCGGCGCATGATGACGTATTCGTGCATGAAATCGCCCATCAATGGTTCCATGCCCTGATCGGCAACAATTCGGAGACAGAGTCGTTTTTGGACGAGGGATTTGCCGACTTCTCCAAAGTATATTTTGCGGAAAAACGAGGCGATGCGCTTGGCGGATTCAAATCAATCCAGATGGATGACTTGTCGTCCATTGACAAACCGATCGCTTCAACCAATGCAAATGCGGGAGATGAAGAGAATCCGGTCTTTTACGGAAAAGGACGTCAAGCAATTTACCAGCTGTACCGTACGGTGGGCGAGGAGAAATTCGATGCGTTCATGAGGGAATACTTCAAACGCTTTGAATATAAAAATGCCACGATCGACGGTCTGCTGCAGACGATTCAGGATACGCTCGGAAATGTTGCACGGCAGGAAATGGACCGGGCGCTGCACGATCCGAATTTTACATTAAAGCCTGAATACCGGCTGTCCGAGGCGGAAGAATCCGCGTATTGGCATGAGCAGTTCAAAAGCATCTATCACTCGTCCCTGACCCAGATTCCCAATCTTGGGGAGGAAACGATGAGCCGCATTGTGGATAAGGCGCTTCAGGGCGAACCGCTGACGATCGTGATGAGCGACCAAGCCGACGACAGCGCACACAAGCAGGAGCAATCGATGCTGGAGCAGCTGCAGGGTTCCCTGCAATTGATGGGAATTCATGCCGACGTCATTACAGAGCGTCACATACTCAAGAAGCAAATGGAGAAGGAGCTGGCCGCCAGCAACATGATCGCCATCGGCAGCGCCGGGTCGAACGGCTTAATCCAGGCGCTGAAGCCCGGCATCATGCAAAACGCAAAGTCGATCGGTCTGAACTGGACGAGCTTGATGGGACAAAAAGCAGCTTCAGGCGCTTATATCGTCAAGCATCCTTACAATCAAAACCGTCTGCTGCTGCACTTTTTCTGGAACGGTAAGGCGCTCAGCAAACCGGCTATGAAGGTTTTTCCTGCTAAGATGTTAAATGCACTCAGCTTCAGCACGGATTACTACCAATATTATGTTATGAATGCGTCAGGCAAAATCACGTCAGACCGGAAAACCACCAACCCGTTGGCTCAGTTTTTCGCGCAGGAATGAGATGGACAGTGTTTCAAAAGGGGACAGCGGCTTGAAAATAGAGTTATAGTAGATGGCAGGGTGGAAATGATGAAGAAAGGAGGTACAGAACGTATGCCGCAAAGTCAGAAAGTGCTAATCGTCGATGATGAAGAAGATATCGTCAAGCTTTTGAAAACCGTTCTTCTGAAGGAAGGCTTCGAGCATGTATTTGCCGCTTTTTCCGCGAAAGAGGGTTGGCAGCAATTTCAGGACCAGCGCCCTGACGTCGTCATCCTGGATATTATGCTGCCGGACGGAGAAGGCTATGACGTCTGCAAGCAAATCCGCAGCGTTTCGAATGTACCGATTTTCTTCCTATCGGCCAAGACGGAGGAAATCGATAAAATACTCGGTTTTGCTATCGGAGGCGACGACTACATTACCAAACCGTTCAGCCCGAAGGAAGTAGCATACCGGATCAAAGCCCGCTTTCGGAGGCAGGAGGCTGCCTCTGAAGATGTGGACAAAGAGCATATTGTGCAAGCAGGCCCCTTTGTGTTTGACGAGCAAAAGATCGAACTGAAGAAAAATGGTGAAATCATCGAGCTGAAGCCGAAAGAGCTGGGATTGTTCACCCACTTGCTGAAGCACCCGAACCAAATTATCAGCAAAGAAAGCCTGTATGATCAGGTTTGGGGCGAAGATTCCTTCGGGTATGACAATACCGTGATGGTGCACATTCGGCGGCTCCGGGAAAAAATCGAAGACGATCCCTCCAATCCGCAGTATTTGGTCACAGTGAAGGGTCTTGGGTACAAGCTGGCGCTGGAGGGCGCGAAGCGATGAAATGGAGGCTCACCGGAAGATACCTGGTATCTGTAGTTCTTATCGTCGTCATCGTCATTTTCATGAATATCGTGGTTGTGACCGGTCTTTATTTAAACCAGTTTGCCTTTCCCCATTTTTCTTTTCAAAGCAAACAGAATAATCCGGATTTGATTACCCGGTCGTTCGGCAAAGAAGTGATCCTCTCCGATTCGGGGATGACCATTACAGGTGAAGGGAAGGAACTTCTTGACCGTAACCAGGCCTGGATCCAGGTTTTGGATGAGAACGGTCGGGAGGTCTACGGTTACCACGTACCCCCGGATGCAAAGACCAAATATACGCCGATGGATATGGTTCAGACCTACAAGTATATGGAAAAAGAGCTCATGTCGACCGTTTTTGTGGGGGAAAAGCAGGGCAAACAGCAGCGCTACAGCTACTTAATCGGTTTTAAAAATACTTATCTGGAGCGCAACGTCTTAACGTACGATATTCGCTCCGTGGTGCATTTTTTCAAAATCGGAAGCTTGGCCGTCATTGGGGTCGACGGATTTATTGCGCTGTGCATCGCTTATCTGTTCAGCAAAAAACTGACCCGGCCGCTTCATACGCTGATCGATGGAATCAAGCAGCTCGCCCACAAAAAATATGGGGTTCATTACGAGCCCCAAGGGGTTTACAAAGACGTGTTCCATCATGTCAACCTGCTGAGCGCGGAGCTGGAAGCCAGCGAAGCCGAACGTAAAAAGCTGGACCGCATGAAGGAAGAATGGATTGCCAACATCACGCATGATATCAAAACGCCGCTGGCTTCGATCCAAGGATACGCCGAAATGATGAGGGACAAGGATTATGAGTTTACGACCGGAGAAATGCGCGATTACGCGGAGATCATCGAACAGAAATCCCACTACTTGAAAGACGTCATTGAAGATTTGAACTTGTCCACCCGCCTTAAAAACAAAAATATTACGCTTAACCTGAAGAGCGTCAATCTGGTCAGCCTGGTGCGCAGCGTAATTATCGACGTGCTGAATGATCCCCGATACAGCGGCAGGAACATCGATTTCAGCTACAGCGAAGAGACTATTCAGGTAAAAGTGGACGACCTCCTCATTCGCAGGGCCGTCAGCAATTTAATATACAACGCGATGGTTCACAATGCAGAGGATACAGTCATTGAGGTTGGGGTTGAGAAAACGGCGGATTCGGTGACGATGATCATAGAAGATCATGGGAAAGGCATCTGCAAAGAGGAACTGGACCGGATTTTTGACCGCTATTACCGCGGGACCCATACGGGCGAGAAGCATAAAGGTTCAGGACTGGGGATGGCCATCGCGCATGATATCGTGGAAGCACATGGGGGAGAGATCCGCGTCACCAGCGAGCTCCATCAAGGAACGAAGATCGAGATTAGACTTCATCCGCTTCCAGAAGTTCACAAATCCGATGAGATCCTATAAGATAAAGATTCCTATATCATTTGATGGATGATAAAGAGTCAAGATTCATGGGAGGCAGAGTTTGAAGTTGGCTGAATGGATGACGAGTCTAGGCGAATATTCGATGATGCGTATTCCAGAGGGAGACGTTGCGCTTAGGGATGACAGGGTTAATAGATCATGGAACGTCAAGCTGGATGCCTTTTTCATGGCACCCGTCCCGGTAACGAATGCATTCTACGACGCCGTGCTGCAGCATAAAACCCGCACGCACGAACGTGTGAAAGCACCAGTCACAGGGGTATCATGGTACGAAGCAGTCTCATTCTGTAATACGCTGTCCCGGCAAGCGGGACTGGAGCCTTGTTATGAGATTGCCGATGAGGGCGAGCGTGTCATCTGGAATCGGGAAGCGGACGGCTATCGTCTGCCTACGGAGGCCGAATGGCAGCATGCATGTAAAGCAGGCTCTCAGGGCTACCGGTACGGCGAATTAGAAGAAGTCGCCTGGTTCCAGGAGAATTCCGATGGCATGACGCATGAAGTCGGAGGCAAACTGCCGAATGCGTGGGGGCTATACGACATGCTGGGAAATGTGTGGGAATGGTGCTGGGATCTGTATGACAAAGAGGTGTATGGATCCTATCGCATATTCAGGGGAGGCAGCTGGGCGGAAGAAGCAAGGGGCTGCGGAGCGACATGCCGCCGGCGCAGCCACCCGACGTTTCAGATCGACGACCTCGGATTTCGCCTGGCCCGCTCGATATTCTCCCGTAACGGAGATGGGCATCGGCCAATCGGATAAGCTGCCTGTCCTATACAAATCATAAGAGAAGGGCCACCCTTTGCGGGCGGTCCTTCTTCGGTTACCGGCGGCCGTGAAAGGTCCGGCGCAAATCTTGAACCCACAGCTCAGGAACTTCCCACGGTATAAAGTGGCCTCCTTCATCGTGGGCAGTAATATTGACGTGGTTATACCACGCTGCGCGGTCGGTCTTGAGAAAATGCTCCACGCGTTGATCGGTCGTCACCCCCGGCGGATTTTCATAACCCACGAAAGTGATGCCGGTCGGTGCTTCAATAACAGGCAGGCGTGAATGGGAGGGCTCCCATGGATACCGGTTGTTATTGGCATACACGCGCATTGATGTTTCGATGGCGTTATTGACCCAGAAAATCGTGGCGTGCGTCAGTAGATCGTCCTTGGAGAACACTTGTTCAATGCTGCCTTTGTTGTCGCTCCACTTGATCCAGCGTTCGAGGATCCAGGCGAGCATGCCGACAGGTGAATCGCTGAGCCCGTAAGCGAGGGTGCCGGGATCCAGAACGTGTACGGCAAGATGCGAAGCAAACTTACGGTCCAGCTCCAACATTTGGCTCCGGATCTCTCCAGGCAGGTCTTCCGGAATCGGACGTCCGCCGGCATAATCCCAGGCGCGTTCCCCGTTAAAGAAGTCCAATTTGAGTGCCGAACCGATATGAATACCATACAGCTCGGCTCCGTATTTATGCCCGAGCTGACCGGTGATCAGCGCGCCGACATCGCATCCGGCAGCAGCATATTTTTCGTACCCGAGAATGTCCGTCATGAGGATGTGCCACAGATCGGCCATTTTCCAGAAGTTCATATCCGGATGGTCCGGAAGCGGAGCAGAGAAGCCAAAGCCCGGCAGCGAAGGGACGATGACATCAAAAGCATCGGAGGGATCTCCTCCATGCGCACCCGGGTCCGCGAGCGGATCCACTACTTTAGACCAATGCCAGAACGTCCATGGCCAGCCATGGGACAAAATGAGGGGAACCGGGTTTGGCCCCACTCCAGGCTTGCGCATAAAATGGACAGGCACACCGTCGACTTTGACTTGATAATGCTCATAGGCGTTGATAGCCTTCTCGGATTTACGCCAGTCGAATTCGTGAATCCAGTAATCCACGAGCGCTCTCAGTTCATCGCGGCGTACGCCGTAGTAACCGTCTTCGTTCCCTGCATCCAGGGGCCATCTGACGGAGGTAAGACGACGGTTCAGATCGTTCAGTACCTCTTCGGAAACATGGATGGGACTTGCTTTAAGCGGAAATTCGGCATGGGTCATAGTTATCCTCCTCTGACGTGATTTGGAACTGACGATAGGGCGAACGATTCAAGCGCAACATCCGCTACGCGTCGCCAGCAATCTCGACCAGCCGCCTCAATGCCGGGATGGCGTCAGCTATCGCCTGACTCTCTTCTCTCGTAAGGTTTTCCGCGAAACCGGCAATCCGACTGATCCGTTCCAGACGCCGGGAATCGATCACGTTAGCTCCCTGCGGGGTAATATGTACGAGAACTACGCGGCCGTCATTCGGATCGGATCTTCGTTCTACGAGACCATCCCGCTCCAGCCGGGTTACAATTTGCGTGATCGCCGACTGGGTCACCTGCTCCGTGGCGGTCAGCTCCGTCAGGCGCATCGGACTGCTCAGTGTCAGTGTGTGCAGTACCGACAATGTGGTAAAGCTCAGCTTATCAATGGAAGGCAGGCGGATGTTGATTCGGGTCAAGCTTTCAATCACTTTGACGAAATCGGCGATGTCCAGTTCTTTGGAAACATGTTTATTTTTCATGACTTTATTATATTAATAACTTATATAAATGTCTAATACAAAAATGAAGATGCTTGAATAATGGAAGTGAATGATATCCGTGGAATCGCATCATAATAGCAGGATGAAAGCAGGATCTGCTCCAAACACCATGATGAAACGAGTGATGAGGCTTGAGATGGACATCCGCGGCATGCCTCCTGTTTATGCTGCTGCATAATCCGACCGCAGATCAAGAACAGGCACAGGACAAGCTTACGGTCACCCATGAAGGAAAAACCATCTCCGTGCTCAATCGTGACGCGCACAGCTTGGGGGTGTTTCCTTTACTGGACAAGGAACAATATAATGCGTGGGTCAACGAACTGGACCGGAAAACCTATAAGGAAGCGCAAAACGCCAGTTTTGACGCCGGGGGGCGCATTGTCGAGGGGAAGAACGGATACAAGCTCGACCGCAGGGCTTTTTTAATGAAATATTATGCGTATCTGTACGAAACGAACGGGCCGGCCACGATTGAGGTTCCGACGTACCCGGTATATCCGAAGGTCGATACGGAACTGCTCGCGTCTTTGCGTTCGAAGCAAATCGGTTATTATATTACTTACTACAACGCCGGCAACCAAGACCGCTCGCATAATATTGCTCTGGCGGCCGAAGCGATTGACGGTACGGTCATCTTTCCTGGTGAACGGTTCTCATTTAACCGGGTGGTCGGCATACGAACAACCGGCAGAGGATACCGCAGGGCTGCCGTCATTGTGCGGGGCGAGCTATCTGAAGGCGTAGGAGGCGGCATCTGTCAGGTATCCTCCACCTTGTTTAATGCCGCCGATCGCGCAGGGCTGAAGATCGTTCAGCGATATTCCCACAGCCGTCACGTTCCCTATGTGCCATCGGGCAGAGATGCAACCGTAAGCTGGGGAGGACCGGATTTTGTTTTTGACAACGCGTACAACCAGCCGGTCCTTCTTCGCGCGTTTGCGGGCGGCGGCAGCATGGCTGTGTCCATATTGTCGTCTGATGTGATCGAATACTTCCCGAAAAAGGTCCCCAGCATATCTCATCATCTGCCGGAAGAGGTGCGCGACATCACCGCAAGCCAAAGCCCCGGCCATCAGAAGAAAAATTAGACCACAGGCTTGCCTTGAAGAAGCCTTCATAGTCCAAACGGAAACAAGTTAATTCCTTAAGCTGTGCAGCGCACGGGCAAATCCGGCGATGCCTTGTCCAATGCATTCCGTCTTTGCACGCGCGAACGTAAACCGGACGAATCCGGCATCCGAACCGTACACGCTTCCAGGCACGAATACGACGCCGTTCCGGATCGCTGCTTCCAGCAGCTTTGCGTCATTGACTGGCTCAGACAGCTTGCACCATAAATGATGACCGCCCTTCGGAATCACGAATTGAATCACCCCCGGCAGTTCCTTCCGCAGCGCTTCGATCAGAAGATCGCGCTTATACATCAGATTTGTCCGCAGGCGGCCGAGATGAGGTTCAAAAAAGTCCGATTCCAAAAACTGCGCCGCCACCTGCTGGGGAATGACGCTAAGTCCAAAATCCATCTGCTGCCTGGCATCCGCCAATCTCTGCACGACGGAATTCGGAGCAACCATCCAACCGATCCGCAGTCCCGAAGCGGCGATTTTGGAGAAGGATCCGATGTAAATGACAGACCCCGACGTATCTATTGATTTTAAAGGCATGCGTGGTAAGCCTTCGTAATCGGTTAGGCTGTAAGGATCGTCTTCGATGATCGGCAGTCCGAGCTCGCTTGCGGTTTGAAGGAGCTTGTGGCGCCGTTCGTCGGCAAGCAGCGTACCGGTAGGATTTTGAAAATTCGGATTCGTAAATATCATCTTGATGCGGTGTTTTTTGTACAGTCCACGAATTTCTTCCGGCCTCATGCCGTCCTGATCTACGGGGAGCCGGAAGATCCGCAGTCCCGCCGACTGGAACATCGGCAGCGAATAATAATAGGATGGGTCCTCTATAGCAACGGCGTCGCCTGGGGACAGCAGGCAATGCGTAATTAAAAATAAGGACTGCTGAGACCCGGATGTAATCAGGATGGATAATTCCGTCGCCTGAACCCCGCGGTATTCGGCCAAATATCGAACCAGAGCTTGCCGGAGCGGGATATATCCCTGCGGGTTGTCATATCCCAAATACGATGCGTACTGATGGCTGCTCATGATTTCGCTGATTTCGCTTGTCGGGGCCAGATCGGCCGCAAGTTCTCCACTTGCAAAATCGACCAGGGAGGGATCCAGGCTCAGAGCTTCCCGAATTCTCCGGAGAAATGGAAGGTTCGGAAGAAAGCTCCCGCCTTCGGCATACCTGTTCCAGTTTGGTGTATGTTTCGGTGAAGCACCCCACTTAAATTGGCTCACCCGAGTTCCGCTGCCGGAACGGCTTTCGATGATCCCGAGCGAACGGAGTTCCGCAAAAGCCTGTACGACCGTGCTCCGGTTTACGCCGATCTGCTCAGCCAATTTCCTTTCTGAAGGGAGCAGGCTGCCGGGCGGAAATTCCCCAAACGAAATTCGCCGCTCGATGTGGTCGGCGATTTGCTGATATAATGGTTTTTTACTTTCTCGGTCAAGACCCCACATCCGTTTTCACTTCCTCGAACAACAATTACGACACATTTTTATTATCCTTTCCAATATATCTTATTCGCTTAACGATTTCCGTCTTTTTCTCACTGAAAGTTTTGCGTTTTCATGAACACGGCCCGTTTCATTTAGTGAAATGGATGGTCAGGGAACGATTGCAATGGCTGGTGTGTTCACGTCCGATGGTGATTATAATGAAACTGCAACAAATCTACTTGACGGGCGGGTGAACAGCATGGTCTGGCTGATGGTTTTTGCCGTGATCGTATTAATATGGGGACTCTTCGCAACGATGAGAATTGGACAATCCCAAAGCAATAAAGAACAAAATCCACAATACTTCCAGGATACGGGCAAAAAATGGTTTAGGCTTCTAGGCTTCTACGTAATTAGCATCGTTGCGGCAGCTATAATTATTGTGATTTTGATCAAGTGAATAAACAGAGGTAAATGATGAATGAATTGTAAATAAATATAAATAAAGGTTGTTAATGTTATCCAAACCGGATATACTAGCTATGTAAGCGCTTGCTTTAGTAGATTGAGACTTCTAGATTTCCCTGCCGCTGTACCATACCAAGCATAAAGCGAGGTGATTAACGTCCCGTAGGCGGGCTCTTTAATGATGCAGGTCTGATTTTCCTTATAGTGTCTGTGACGTTTTCCCAATTTGATGAGGAGGGAACAAGATGCTGAAAAAAGGATTATGCGGAATCATCATGGTCAGTCTTTTGATTGCTTTATTTCCTGTCAAACAGGTGAGTGCGGCTCCGAACTGGAAGCTGGTATGGAGCGATGAATTTGACGGAACCGCGCTGAACCGTTCCAATTGGACTCCGGAGATCGGCACGGGCAGCGGCGGATGGGGAAACAACGAGCTTCAATACTATACGGACCGGTCGCAGAACTTGCAGGTTACCGGAGGAAATCTGGTGATTACGGCAAGAAAAGAATCATACGGCGGAATGAACTACACTTCGGCACGTATCAAAACGCAAAATCTGAAATCCTTTACCTATGGAAAAATAGAGGCTAGGATCAAGCTGCCTTCCGGACAAGGGCTGTGGCCGGCGTTCTGGATGCTGGGCAGCAACATCAGCACGGTCGGATGGCCGTACAGCGGGGAAACGGACATCATGGAGAGAGTTAATAACAACCCTTATGTTAACGGCACCGTTCACTGGGATGCGGGAGGGCATGCGGAATACGGCAGAGTTTCGGGCAACCTCGATTTTTCCCAATACCATGTGTACAGCGTCGAATGGGATTCGAAGTATATCCGCTGGTTCGTTGACGGACAGCAGTTCAATGAATTTTATATTGAGAATGGCACCGGAAATACCGAGGAATTTCAGCGGCCGTTCTTCCTGCTCCTGAACTTGGCGGTCGGCGGCAACTGGCCGGGGGCTCCGAACGATTCGACGCCGTTTCCTGCTCAAATGCTCGTGGACTACGTCCGTGTATATCAGGACAATGGCCAGTCCAGCTCAATCAGCAACGGAGTTTATACTTTGGCCTCCAAGGCGAGCGGAAAAGTAATGGATGTCGTTGACGTGTCCATGGCCAGCGGAGCCAAAATCCAGCAGTGGACGAATTATACCGCCACCAACCAGCAATTCCGGATCGAAAGCACGGGTGACGGTTATTACAAGCTTACTGCCGTGCACAGCGGCAAAGTATTGGATGTGCCGAATTCGTCAACGGCATCCGGCGTCCAGCTGCAGCAGTGGGATGATAACGGGACAAACGCTCAGTGGTGGAGCATTGTCGACGTAGGCGGAGGGTATTATAAGCTGGTTTCCAAAGTAAACGGACTCGTCGTTGACGTGTCCGGTTCGTCCACGGCGGATGGCGCGGCCGTTCAACAGTGGACGGATAACGGAACGGACGCCCAGAAATGGGCCTTGACCAAAATCAATTAAGGCACAAACAAGCAGTCCGTATTCGGACTGCTTGTTTGTGTTTACGAGACTGAAGCTGGCAGACCGTTTGGCCCGCCGCCGCTGGAACCAGGTTTCCGTTTCATTCGATCCAGCAGCATTCCGTCGGAAGACGGGTTCTCCCCCACGACAAAATCCTTCATGTAATAACTGAGATAATCCCCGTAGCGGCTATCCGTCTGCATAAGGAGTTCGTCCACAAAATAGGCGCCATTAGGTAGATCGTCTTTCAGCAGTGTACTTAGGGCGCCATAAATCCCGCATGCAACCTGAAAATATGTGGCGTTGGTATGGTAGATCGGAAAAATTTCATCGCTGCTAAGGACATTGTACATATAGCGTTCCTTATCCGGATAAACGAGCAGAACACCCACCAAATCCTGTCCACCAACTTCGACGACGGAAGGATCCAGCACCTGATGATTCCAATCCCACAAATCGTCTATGGTGTCCAAATGGCCGCGAATTAAATCAATGGTGTATTCGCTAACACGGTATATAAAGCCCGTTTCAAGATCAAAAGCATGTCCAAGCGACAGAACCTCCTCATGCGGCATAAGAGATCCGTAAAACTGCTTATCCCCTAGCGTAACTTTGAATTCAAGCTCATAGACGGGAAGCTGCATGATAAACGGAATCTGTCGTTTCATAAAAACCGGATAGTTCAGTATCGCTTCATCGAGAAAGCATTCGGGTGACCACGTGGAATAAATCGTTTTGTCTTTGAGCAGAGAGGGGTCTTTATACAGGGAGTCGTCATGTTCAACAATATAGCAAGCCACCGGCTTTTCACCGGAGTCCTTTTTCATGAGCTGAATAGCCATCCACTGCACCACACCCGGATTCATCCCTGAGCCAATGATGGCTTTCGAATTCGCAACTGATTTCCGTCCTTCTTGAAACACATGATAGCGCTCGAGCAGGGAATACTCAGCAAGATTCTCGATCTCATCAACGGCAGGACATTCCAGCGCCGTGTTGATATAATGGACTCCCGCTTGATCGCAGCAATGAAGCATATCAACCGAATCGGCCCATGACACATCAATCACATGCGTCGTACCGGTTTCAGACAAATGCAGGCGGAACCGGTCCAGATCGGTTAGATCGAATTGGTGCAGTGCTGCTTGTTGAATCAACTGGGGCATAAATGAGCCGTAGTATGTCAAGTCTTGTTGATCTAAATCTATCAAGTGAATTTTGCTGTGCAAAATGAATGAATGGATCGGATCCCGGGTGTCTCCGAAGGATTTCTCTAAAACGGATAGAATCGCTTTCGCGACACCGCCTGCACTGCCAAGTATCGTAATCACAGTCCTCGGTTTCTTCATGATGTTCAACTCCTTTCTATCTTTACCGTATTCATAGATTGATAGAAAGGATTGTTCGTGAACCTATCATTGCTGTTTTTTTATAACCAACCACTTATGAAAGTATAAAGAACCACCGGGGATTCCCCGACATTTTCGATTTGTTATTCCGCTGTGATTTCAATTCCTGTGGTTGGAAATGATGATAGTATAGAGGAAATGAGTCATAACAAGCCAAAGGGAGAATGGAAGACATGATGGAACAGCTGAAAGCTTGGGCCAAACAATTAAAAAGGCAGGTATTTGTACTCTATTTCGCCTATCGCGACAAACGTTCGCCATGGTATGCAAAGCTGTTTTCCATGTGCGTCGTTGCCTATGCATTCAGCCCCATAGATTTAATACCGGATTTCATACCCGTTATTGGCTATGCGGACGATTTGGTTTTGATTCCGCTGGGAGTATTGGCTGCTATAAAAATGATGCCTGGTGAGGTCATTGAGGATGCCAAAAAGAAAGCGGATGCTCGCATGAACCAAGGGAAACCGGTGAATTGGGCTGCAGGTGGCATGATTATTTTATTATGGGCTGCTGTACTGGCAGTGGTATTGACTTACCTGTATAACCGTTTGAAGTAACCCGCTGATGCACAACAGGGCCTTCCGGCAGGATTCGGATCGCCCGCCCAATCGCTGCTTAAACCATGGTTGTTCCCCCGTATTTATGAATCCTGCAGCTTTTCCCGATACTCCGATGGCGTACAGTTGTAAACCTTGCGGAACTGGCGGGCGTAATAGTTCTGGTCCCGAAAGCCGCTTTCGAGCGCCACCTGGGAAATGGACAGGTTTGGATGGCGAAGCAGCGTGCAGGAATAGTCCAGGCGCTTGCGTATGACATAATCCATCGGGGTTGTGTGATAGTTGCGCGTAAAGACGCGCTGAAACTGGCGGGTGGACAGGTAGGCTTTGTCGGCCATCGCTTGCAGGGTGATCGGCTGGAGAAAGTGCTCTTCAATGTAAGTGACGGCTTCACCGATCCGCAGGGCCTTGTTATCATCAGCTCCGCTGCCGATCTGATAATAGCGGGAGAGCAGGCCGACGAGAGCGGTAAAATAAGAGCGAATCATCAGACGATAGCCCTGCGGCTGCAGCTCATACTCGGTTAAAATCAGGTCAAGCAGTTTTGTCGCTTCCTGCAGCTGCGCTTCGTTCAGCGTAAGCATGCCCTTGAAGTTCATTTCCTTGCGGTAAAATGGTTCGATGTAGAAGAGCGCTTGAAAGCCCGGAAGCAGCCTAAGCTCGGACAGCTGCAGAAGCTGCTCGGGCTGGAACATGACGTTGATGTATTCAATCCCGTCGACGTTTTTGTAACCGTGGGATACGCCGCTGTGAATCAAGAATACCTGGCCGGCTGTAACGGGGTATTCCCTCCCTTCAATGATATGAACGGCGCTGCCCTGCAAAATGACGACGAGTTCGGAAAAATCGTGGCTATGTACAAAATATTCGTGCGTTAGCGGACATTTCTGGATGCGGAACGTAAAACCCGGCTCGAGCCCGATGTCCGTGGCAAACAGTCTGGTGGTCATCATGTCCATATTATGCTAAACAATGTCGGCATCGTCAAGGCGAAGAGCGGCGTCCCGCGATACCATTAAGATTACAGGCCGACGCATGGCAGATCGATACGTCATCGGCTTAGAGAATGTCAATGGGGAGGTACCTATGGATTTAAGGTGGAATGAAAGATCGAATCAGCCCGTGAAGCCGGTTATTCTTTTTCTGGGGGACAGCATTACGGCCAGCGGTCATTATATCCGGTATACCGAAGCTTGGCTCCGTCAGCATCGGCCGACGATGGACATGAAGCTGGTTCCATGCGGCGTTCCCAGCGAAACCGTGTCGGGACTCAGTGAGGCGGCACACCCGTTTCCGCGTCCTTGCGTACACGATCGGCTTCGGAACGCGCTGGATACGGTATCGCCCGGGATCGTGGCCGCCTGTTACGGGATGAACGACGGGATTTACCATCCTTACTCCGAGGATCGTTTTGCTGCCTTTCAAGAGGGGATGTATCGTCTAGCCGAACGCAGCCGAGAGGCAGGAGCCAAGGTGGTGTTCATGACGCCGCCGCCGTTTGACCCACCCTCCATGAACGCCGAACTTCTGCCCGAAAGCGCGCCGGATTTCAGTTATCTCACACCATTCCGGGAGTATGACCGCGTCCTCGAACAATATTCCGCATGGCTTCTGTCTGCGGGCGATGTGGCCGGCCAGATCATCGACTTACGCAGTCCGCTGCTGGACTATATAAAGGAACAAAGGGCACTGAATCCTGCTTATCGTTCAGGGGACGGTATTCATCCGAACCGTGCCGGGCACTGGGTTATGGCGCGTACGTTTCTCAAGGAAATGTTCGGCGCGGCACCCAGTGTTATTCCCGATGTGGATGCGATTTCGAGATCGCTTGCTGAAGAAACGGATTGACACCTAAAAATCAACCGGATTATAGTTAGGTCACTCCAACAATCGGGAGGGAGAGAGGTACGATGAACTTGCTGCAAATGCTGCGTACGCGGAAATATTTACAGCGGATCTTGCTCAGCTTTATGCTCGTAGTCGCCACGCTGGCGGTGGCCTCCCTATTTATGAACGCCTTCGCACGCGACAAAGTGCTCAGCCTTCAGAACGAAGCCGACCGCAAGCTGCTGACCCAAATCAACTATAATATTGAAAACATGAACGGCATCGTCAAGGACCTGGCGGTATCCTTGTACAACGACGAAGAGCTGATCGCACTGAAATCCGGAGCGGATTACAAGCAGAGCATTCTGAAGATCGAGCGCCTGAATCAGACCGTAGCGGCGTCTCCGTATCTCCACGCTGCCGTCTTTTACAACGGTGCGCAGCACCGGTTTTTCTCATCGCTCAACCATGATATGGACAACAGGCTGCTGTATCAAAGGCTGGGGGATTATATGTCGTCCCGCAGCGACCTGCCGAAGCTCCAGTTGATTCCGATGGATCTGGACGGCGGAAATGAAGGGATCGATGTGTTCGCCTTCTTCATTTATGACGGACCGTCCTTAGGTTCCGTAAATGATAATGTCCTGATTTTGACCGTCAAGCCGGGATGGATGCTGGATAACGTGAAAGCGCTTAATCGTGTTGCGGAGCGGGAGAACGACATGCTGTTCGTGACTGACAGTGACGGGCGCATGCTGATCTCCAACGACCGGTCGCTGCCGGAGGGGCTGAGCGTCAAAAAGGATTTGCTTCCGCGAATCCAATCTACCGGGAGTACGCTGGACTCTTTTATCTATAAGCACGGTTCGCATAAATACAAGGTGACGTATTTGAGCAAAGGGCTGAACAACTGGCAAATCGTCAGCCTCCAGAATTATAACGACGTGCTCGGCAGCGTCCGGCAGATGAAATGGACGGAGATGGCCGTGACGCTGTCCGTTGCGGTCCTGGCTGTGCTGCTGTCCGTGTTTTTTTCGCTGCGGCTGTATAAACCGGTCGGTCAGCTGCTGACGCTCGTTCCGCCGCAGCGGCGCGATGCTCCCCCGGCGAAGGATGAGCTGTCGGTCATCGCCGCCAACGTAACGGAAATGATCGGAAAGCTGAAAGGGCTCGAGCAGGAGAGGGCATCCCAGTGGAACATCGCCAAGGTCTATCACCTGCGCAGCCTGATCGGTCTCAGCGAAGGCGTACACGAACTGGAGTTTCGGCGGATCAGAGAGCAGTACGGGCTCGATATCGCGTATCCGTCAAGACTCCGTCTGGCTCTGGTCCAGATTGACGACGTACAGAGCCTTGCCCCCGGCCAGGGATCGCAAGCAGAATCGCTGCTGTATTTCGCCATAGCCAATATTGGCCAGGAACTGCTCCACAAACACGGATCCTGCGAAGCCGCAGATATGAAAAGCGGGCATCTCGTCTTTATCGTCGGCGGCGAATCCAGGGATTTAGCTATGCTTGCTGACCGCTTTCGGGAGCTTCAGCACACCATCCTTCAATATTATCGGGTTACCTTCACGGTAACGCTCAGCGACCCGTTTGAAGACTACCGCGAAATCACGGCGCATTATAACCTGGCTGTCCGCCACGCCAATTACCGCATGGTTTTTGGCAAAGGTGCGGTGCTAGAGCCTGAGCGGGTCCGAAGCTGCGAGGCAAACGATACGTTCCGCATTCCGCAGGAATTGGAGCGGCGCCTGACGGAAGGATTAAAGAGCGGCGATCTGGAAGAGACGGAGCAGGCGATCCGGAGCTGGAGAGAGCTGATCGGAAGATTCAGCTTCGAGAATATGTACTCTGCGCTGCTGCATCTGGCGGTTACGCTCAGCCATACGCTGGGAGAGATGAACCATCACAATTTGAACCCGGTATCGGTCAACGTTCAGGCCATCAACCGGCGCATTCTCGAGAAAGAAACGTTGGATGAAATCGAAACGGTGCTGCTCGATGTCGTCCGCGAGGTATTCGAACAGCGGCGGAACGGGCGTGAAGACAAAAACAGGCTGCTTGCCGATACCGTGAAAGAAATTATCGACAAGCATTTTGCCGATCCGGATCTCAACGTGCAGCGGATCGCCGACATGCTGAAGATGAGCTCGGTCTACATCGGGCAGGTGTTCAAGGCACAGGAAGGAACGACGGTCGTCGATCAGATTAATGCCACCCGCCTGGCCCGTGCCCGAACGTATTTGGAGCAGCAGGAGCTGACCGTTGTGGAAATTATGGAAAAGGTCGGCTTCGGCAACGAAAGCTATTTTTACCGCTTGTTCAAACGCCGATACGGAACCACACCCAAGGAGTACCGCCTGAAATCTGCCATAGAGAGAAGCATATGAACCTGATGAAGACCCGCACGGGAGAACCGTTTTCCTGGCGGGTCTTTTGCATGCCCAAGAACGGCTGCAGGCTTGTAAATACAGGAATCCGGCATCTATACAGCCCGCCAGTACAGTGATCCTGCAATTGTACAGTACGCAGCAGTAAGGGTTTTACGTTATCGTTAGACGTGCAAAGCCTGACACCAGGCAGAGCGCAAAGGAGGAAAGGGGCTTACGATATGTTGAATAAGGTTTCTCTGGCGGGTGACGCAGAAAACAGACGGATGGAGCCAGAACTCGGACAAACCGGATTGCTACCCTCACCGGACGTGCCGCCAAAGCAGCGCAAGCAAAAATCGATCATCCGGAAGGAGCTGCGCCATTTCCGTAACAACCGGGAGCTGTTCCTGCTCTCATTGCCGGGAATATTGTATAAGCTGATATTCGCCTATATTCCGATGGTGGGGCTCATCATCGCCTTCAAAAATTATCGGTACGATCTGGGCATCTTCGGCAGCAAATGGGTGGGACTCGATAATTTCCGGTATTTGTTTTCTACGGATACGGCTTGGCGGATTACGCGCAACACGGTGCTGTACAATGCCGCCTACATCTTGGTGACCACCGTGGCTGCACTGCTGCTTGCGATCCTGATGAACGAAATCAAGCAGAAATGGAGCAAGTTTTATCAGACCGCCTTGTTCCTGCCGCATTTCCTGTCCTGGGTCCTGGTCGGTTACGTCGCGTATGCTTTTTTGAACCATGCGGACGGGTTGATCAACCGGACGCTGCAAGCGTTTGGGATGGATCCGGTCAGCTGGTATCAGAACGCGGCTCCTTGGCCGGTCATTCTCATTCTGGTTCATTTATGGAAGGCCGTCGGTTTCAATACGCTTATCTATTTCGCGGGAATTTTGGGAATTAACGGAGAATATTACGAAGCGGCGCGGATCGACGGGGCGACCAAATGGCAGATGGCCCGCAAGATCACCATTCCGCTGCTGTCGCCGCTGGTCATCATACTGCTGATTTTGTCCATCGGCAACATGTTCCGCGGTGATTTCGGTCTGCACTACTTCATTCCGAACAACTCAGGTTTCCTGTATGGATCCACCGATATTATCGATACTTACGTGTACCGCGCACTGCGGGAAATCGGGAACGTGAGCATGTCGGCGGCAACGGGCTTTTACCAATCGGTTGTCGGCTTCGTACTCGTTCTGCTGGCCAACGGCATTGTGCGCAAAATCAATCCCGACCATTCTTTATGGTAAGGAGGTGACGTAAAGTTGACAAAAACATTGGAGCTGTCGAAAGTATTGATCAACCTGCTGTTTATCATCCTGTCCGTCATGGTCGTGCTGCCGTTTCTGCTCGTCATCGCCGTATCGCTTACGGATGAGAAGGCATTGTCCCGGGACGGCTATCAATTCATCCCCAAATCGTTCAGTCTGGAGGCTTACCGCTATCTGCTGGATGCCCCGGACGTGATGATCCAGGCATACGGGGTTACGATCACCGTCACGGTGATCGGATCAATCGTCGGCCTGCTGCTGACCGCGATGACCGCTTACGTCATTTCCCGGCCGGATTACCGCTACAACCGGATGACGACCTTTTACGTATTTTTCACGATGTTGTTCAGCGGGGGACTCGTTCCTTCCTATATTCTAATGACCCAGTACCTGCACCTCAAAGACAGCCTGCTTGCACTCATACTTCCGGTGCTGCTGTCGCCGTTCAACATCATGGTCATGAAAGGATTCATGTCCAAGATCCCGCTTGAGATCATCGAATCGGCGAAAATGGATGGGGCGAGGGAATTCCGGATTTTTTTCCGCATCATTCTCCCTTTGTCCACGCCGGCATTGGCTACACTGGGCCTGCTGATCTCGTTCTCTTATTGGAACGACTGGTTTAACGCGATGCTGTACATTGACGATCCGGGTAAGGTGCCTCTGCAGCTGCTACTGGTCCGGACGCTGAACAGCATTGAATTTCTCACGACGAATACCGAGTTTGCGACGCAGCTGGGCATCGACCTGGCGAGCTTCCCGAACAATTCCGCCCGGATGGCGATCGCCGTGCTGGCCGGCGGACCGATGCTGATCATCTTCCCGTTCTTCCAGCGGTTTTTCGTGAAAGGGCTTACGGTTGGCTCCCTCAAGGGTTAACATACACGCAAGCGATTATAAAAACAGGAGGTCACACAGATGAAGAAAAAGTGGTTTAGCGTGCTGGCGTTTATCCTGCTGGCAGCGACCGTCCTTGCCGGATGCGGCGGCGGAAAAAGCGCGGACGGAGGCGGAGAAACGGCCGGATCAACGGATGTGAAGAACGAGAGCGGATTGAAACCCGTCGAGCTGACCTGGTATTATCCGTTGTCCCAGCTCCAGCCCGATCAGCAGAAGGTGCAGGACGAAGTCAACAAAATCGTCAAAGAAAAGATCAACGCTACCGTCAAGCTGATGCCGGTCTCCATCGGCGACTACGTGCAAAAAATGAACACCGTGCTTGCAGCAGGCGAGAAATTCGACATTCTCTGGACCGGCTACATGCTGAAGCCGGAGGAGCTGGTACGCAAAGGAGCCATCCAGCCGCTTGACGATCTGCTGAATCAATACGCGCCGGAGCTGAAATCCGATGTGCCGCAGGTGATGTGGGACGGCCTGTCCGTCGACGGCAAGATCTACGGCATCCCTAACCAACAGATCAACGGTTCCCGCTACGGATTTATCGTGCTGAAGGAGCTTGCCGACAAGTATAAACTGGACACCACGAAGATCAAAAAGATTGAGGACATTGAACCGTTCCTGAAGCAGATCAAGGACAATGAACCGGATATGATCCCGTTCGGTATCTTCGGCACTGATTTTATCAATCCGCAGGTGCATGACGACAAATATTGGATCGTGCCGGGACTCGATGACCACTTCTACATCAAGACGGATGACCCGACCTATACGCTTCAACGTTATCCGGAAGAAGAGCTGAACAATTTCCGACTGGCCAGCAAATGGTACAAGGAAGGTTACATTTACAAGGATGCGGCGACCGTGAAATCGGGTGACTTCAAAGGCAAGATCGCGGTGGATTACCATATCGTTCTGAAACCGGGCGTCGAAGCTGAAGTCAAGGCGAGAAACGGCGGACACGACGTGGTCATCATCCCGCTCAGCAACTGGTTCTCCAACGGTTATTCGGCGACCACCAACCAATCGATCAGCCGCACTTCGCCGAATCCGGACCGGGCGATGATGCTGCTGAATCTCGTAAACACTGACAAGGAGCTGTACAATCTGCTCTGCAACGGCCTGGAAGGCGTTCATTACGAGAAGCAGTCCGGCGAATACATTAGCGCACTCCCGGATTCCCGATATAAACCGAATATGGACTGGGTTTTCGGCAGCGTATTCAATTCCTATCTGAAGGAAGGCCAGCCGGAGAACGTCTGGGAGGAAACGAAGAAGATCAACGAAACAGCCGAAATCAATCCGGTTGGGGCGTTCAAATTCAATTCGGAGCCGGTCAGCACCGAGATCGCCAACCTGAACGCGGTATGGGGCGAATACAAACGCGGACTTGTGACCGGGACGCTTGATTTTGACGAAACGTGGCCGGTGCTCTACGGCAAGCTGAAGGAAGCGGGCGAGGATAAGTATGTAGAGGAGGTGAAGAAACAGTTTGAACAATTCCTGAAAGACAAGGGGCTGAAAAAGTAAGAAGAATATTTAAAAGCAGAGAAGCGCAAGCGGCGCACGGATAACGGGGAGAAACCTGCTGTCATGGGCGGCTTCAATGGAAGCATACTACGGGACCGGGGCCAGCCCTAATCCATGCTGAAAGGAAAGAGAAGCCATGGCAAAAAAACGGTTGCTCGCTGTTCTCGCAGCCATCGTGCTGATCACGTTTACCCCGTCTCCGCCGCCAGCTTCAGCGGAAGAAGCAGTCGCCAAACCAACGGGAAAATCGCTGTATGTAGCCATAAATGGCAGCGACACGAATAATGGATCCAAGAACCACCCGTTTAAAACGCTGGAGAAGGCAAGGGATGCCATCCGGAAGCTGAAAGCGAAAGATGGCCTGCCCGCCGGAGGCGTGACGGTGTATCTGCGTGAAGGGCGGTACGAACGATCAGGCAGCTTTGATTTGAACGAGCAGGACTCCGGCGAAGCCGGGAAGCCGATTAAGTATACGGCTTATCCGGGAGAAAAGGTGACTTTGTCCGGATCGAAACGCATTGGAAAATCCGCCTTCACACCGGTCACCGATCAAGCGATTCTTAACCGGATCATCAGTCCCGAGGCTAGACAAAAAGTGCTGGTGGCCGACTTGGCAGGCCAGGGGATTACCGATTACGGCGAGCAAAGCCGCCACGGCTACTATCTCGCCAACGACCTGAGCAAAGTCCCACCGATGGAGCTATACGTCAACGGGCAGGGAATGACCTTGGCGAGATGGCCGAACCAAGGGACGGTACAGATGGATGAAATCATCGATCCGGGCCCGACGCGGAAAGATCCGAACGGGGAGGTACATACGCGCGGAGGAACCTTTTCCTATTCGTATGACCGGCCCCAGTATTGGACGCAGGCGGACGATATTTGGCTTGACGGAATATTTGGCTACAGCTGGGAATGGTCCTACAACAAAATCGCCTCCATTGACACAGCCGCCAAAACCATCACCCTCCGCTACGGAGAGATGAGCGGCCTGCTCAAAAACTGGTATCCGGATTTTCATTTTGCGCAAAACCTGCTGGAAGAAATCGATATGCCGGGCGAGTATTACATTGACCGCCAGGCGGGAAAGCTGTACTTTTTGCCGAACGCTGAATTTACAGCGGCGAATCCGACGATCGAGGTTACGATGCTGAAAACGCCGATGATCAATGCGCTGAACGCTTCGCACATCGACTTTTCCGAGCTGGTCATGGAAGATGGACGCGACTCGGCAGCGGTTATTATGGGCGGCAGCCACGTGCGTATTCTGAACAGCGAAATCCGCAACTTCACGAACAGCGGCGTGTTGGTCAATACGCAAAGCCGGTTCTACTACAATGATTTTCAGGGCGTGCCGGGAACAGATCATGCCATTGTCAGCACGCATATCCACCATATCGGCGGGACCGCGGTCACGCTGACGGGCGGCGACAAAACGACCCTGCAGCCGGGAAACAACGCCGTTGAAAATTCGCACATTCATGATTTTGCTTATTACCATAAAGCTTACAATCCGGGCGTTCTTCTCTCTGGGGTCGGCAACCGTATGGCGAATAACGAGCTGCATGACGCGCCTCATCCCGGCGTGCTGATCTTCGGCAACGACCATGTCGTAGAGTACAACAACATATACGATGTGTGCAGAACCTTTTCGGATCTCGGGGCTATTTACATGAACGCGGGCGAAACACCGCAGCAGCGGGGTACCGTCATCCGCAGAAATTATTTTCACAATATTGGAGAAAGCAAGGCCGGCGTGGAGGGTGTCTATCCCGACAATTTCACCATGGGGCTTCAGATCGACGAAAACATTTTCTACAAAATGGGCAACTCGGCGATCAAAAACAACGGCGGCGCACATATTCTGTCCCGCAACAATATTTTCGTAGACAGTAAAGTTCCGTATGATTACGCGGACATCTACCTTGGGGATCAGCCGGACAATCAAATCCCGAAAAACTACATGCCAAAATGGCAGGCACTGTTCGCCGCCAATAACGATTTCGTCGGGACGCCTTATTTGACCAAGTATCCTGAGCTGGCCAACTTCTTTACAGAAAACCGTTATTATCCCGATACGAACACGTTCCAGGGCAATGTCATCTACAACCCGACCATTCCACGCAGCACGACGACCAATGCCAACGGAGCGTATGACAAATTTGGGCTGGTTCAGTATGCCGATAACTTCGTTACGACGGAGGATCCGGGCTTTGTGGACCTGGCGGGCGGAGATTTGTCCCTGCGGCCGGATGCGGCTGTATTCAGCGCCATACCTGGCTTTCCCAACATCCCGTTCGGAGAAATCGGCATTATCGGCCGAGCCGGCACCAGCACAGGTCAGGACAGCCATCCTGTCCAAGGGGTTGCCGTGTACAACGACGATGTTACGGTCGACCGTTGGAAAACGGTCAAACTGCAAACCGCGGTCCTGCCGTGGAACGCAGATCATCCGGCACTGTCTTTCACATCCGCCGATCCGGGAATCGCAACGGTCGATAACGCCGGCGTTATTACCGGACAGTCTGTCGGCCAAACCGAGATCACTGTGGCATCTGTGGAAAATCCGCAGCTGACAGCATCAGTGAAAGTAACCGTGGAAGCCGGCGACGGCATTATGGACTTCACCGATTTCGAATCAGGTGCAAATGGATGGCCGGTGGATGCTAACCGGAGCATCGTGAAAGTAGATGAAAACCGCTGGTATAAGTTACTTAACGGCGCGTCCGCGCTGAGCAGCAAAAAGTTCTCCGATTATGAGCTGACCTTCAAGCTGAAGACGCCGGCGACCATCGGCGAAAACGCAACGCTGTATATTTTCGACCGCCAGGCGGGAAGCGGTTCAAGCCGTATCGGATATAAAACCCGGGCCGACGGAACATCGTCATGGCTGCTGTACAATTCGGCGTGGTCCGTGCTGAAGGAAGTCAAGATGCCTGAGCATGATTTGAAGCCGGGCACGGAGTATGCCGTCAAAATGCTCGTCAAGGGCGGCGACATCAGCGTGTACTTGAACGGCGAGCTCCGGATGAAAGGCACCGATCCGGGACATAACCCGGAGGGTCAAGTCGGGTTCTACGTTAACAACGTCAGCGACATGATGTTCGATGACATCCAGTTCATGGTGCTGACCACCGATCTGGCCGGTATTATCCCGGCGGATAACAAAATTCGGCTGGCTGCCGGAGAGAGCAAGCAGCTCCAGCTGACGTTTGATCCCGCGGATACGCCGGATACGGATGTGACCTGGCAATCCGCGAACCCTTCGGTGGCCGAAGTGAACGACACAGGTGTCGTGAGCGCTGTGTACGAAGGCGAAACGGTCATCACGGCCGTATCCAAGGTAAACCCGCTGATCAAGGCGGACATCGCAGTCACCGTCTCAAACGTTACGCATGAGACCGATTTTGAATCCGGAGGAAACGGCTGGCCCGTCGATCCCAATCGCAGCATTGCAGCCGATCCGGACGGGAACCGCCGCTATAAAATCTTAAACGGCGCCACCGGCCTGCTCGACCGTAACTTCTCGTCATACCAGCTTGAGTTCAAGCTGAAGACGCCTTCCGTCATGCCGAATGACGGGGTGCTGTACATTTTTGACCGCCAGGACGCCGCAGGCTCAACGCGAATCGGCTACAAAACGAAGGCTGACGGCACGTCGGCATGGATGCTGTACGACACCGCCTGGCAGAAGATCAAGGAAGAGACGCTGCCCGCGCAAGACCTGCAGCCGGATACGGAATATGACGTCAAGGCGGTCGTCAAAGACGGCGACATCCAGCTCTATGTGAACGGGGAACTGAGGCTGTCCGGCACTGATCCGGGACATAAACCTTCCGGCAAAGTCGGCTTTTATGTGAGCGGATTCGATTACATGCTGTTCGACGACATTCGTTTCTCGGTAGTGCCTTAAAGCTTACTGGTGTTTAAGGGTTTCTTCGGCGCTCTCTCCCTGCATGGAGGGGGCGCTTTTACAATTCCAGGTCCGGTGCAGCAATCAAGAGGTTCAATTCAATTCTATTCAAGGACAATACGGTATACCTTCCATGGCAAAATCGTGCTAAATATGAGCAGCGCGAACTTCATGGATAAGCGCGATTCTCGGATACCTAAAGATTTTAGCATGGTAAAACCAAAAACTACCTCGAGGAGGGTCAACATGATTCGATGTTTATTTCGGGCCGTCTGGAACGGAGAGGGCAGTCCTCGCTCTTTTTTTCGAGCCCAGGAAAGAGAGCTTTCGCTTGCCGATGCGATGGAGCGGCTGCAGGTCGCCAATCTAAGCCTATTTGCCGATCAAAAACAGCTGTTTCTATATTATGAATGTCTGGACACGCCGGTTCTCCCGGAAAGCTTGCTGGCTGAAACCGGAGAGCAGCTGGCTGAATGGCCGGGAGGCGCACCGGGAAGACGTTGGGTACCGATGACTGATATTTTTCATTACCAGCACCCTGTGTCGAATTCGCAGTGGGCCCGTGTCCATAAGGAGCGCACCCCTTACGGAAGAATCGCTCTGCTAAAGCCGGAGCAAACGGCAAGCTATATATATTATCACTACCAATACCAGGAGGAAAAGCCGGGGGACGGCGATAAGTACGGCATGATCGGCATGCACGAGAACGTTTTGTTTTTCTACTCGGAGCTTCCGGAGACGCTCACGCCCGTGCTCTATGAGGGCCGATTGAAAACGTCGTTGAAGCCTGAAAACTGGGCCGAGGTGATGGAGCCCCATTTTATCAAGTGGGAGGGGGCTCCTGATGGGCAGGACATTTGGCGCAAGCTGATGCTTGTGCTTGAGGTACGCTGCCCGGCCGAAAGAAGGGGTGCACGACATGCGTAACTCGCTATGTCTGAACGGAGATTGGGATTTCATGCCGCTGTACGATCAGCCCCAATCCCGCAAGCTGCCGGAGAACATCGTATACGATCAGCACAAAGTTCAAGTCCCATCCAGCTGGAGAAGGACCTACAAGCAGGGCACCGGCCGGTCGTTCGGGAACATTCCCGAATACGGATATGTTCCGATGGACCTGTACGATTATCCGAAGGAATGGGACGCCGCCGAGGCGGGCGTGCTGCACCGGAGCTTCCGGCTTCCGGACCACATGGCCGGCCAGCGGATTGTGCTGCGGCTGGACGGCATCATGCAGAAGGCCGTTATCTATTTGGACCGGGAGGAAATCGCCGTATGGGAGGACGGTTACCTGCCGCTCAGGCTGGATATTACGTCCCGGGTGCAGACGGATCGTGAACACCACCTGCACGTCGTTTGCGGGAGCTTTGATCGCGTGACCCTTCCGTCCGGATCGCAAAAAGTGACCGGCCTTACCGGTTCCTGGTTCGGCACCGTTTGCCGCGGCATTTGGCAGGATGTTTACTTGGAGAGCTATCCGGAATTATCTCTGGAAGACGTCACCATCCGCACGTCTGTCCGGGATGGGAAACTGGAAGTGCAAGCGATTGCCGGAGGAGCTTCCACCGAGATAGAGCACAATTCGGGAGAGATGGAGCAGAATACGGTTCAGGTCAGGCTTGTCGTACGGGAGCTTGGCGTGCTGAGCGGGGATCCGCAGCCTTTGGAGCATGCCCAAGCATCCGCGACTCATCCGGCTCCAAATCCGGTTCTTGCAGCGAGTACAGCGGCCGTTTCTGTTGACGGTGCCGTTATTCAGCTGCCAAGGCTGTGCGAAAACGAGCGGGACGGGATAGCATACCACGCCTCCTTCATACTGGATTGGACAGACGCCCATCAATGGAGTCCGGATTCCCCATTCCTCTATCGGGCGGAGCTTGAGCTGCTAGTGGATGAGCGGAGCATCGACCGCTGTCATATTACGTTCGGGTTCCGGGAGTTCTGGTGCGAAGGACCGCAGTTTGTCCTGAACGGCATTCCGATCAATCTGCGCGGAGATTCCTGGCATTTTCAAGGCGGGGTGCAGCAGACGGAAGCCTACATCCGGAACTGGTACCGGATGTGCCGCTCCGTCGGCGTGAACAGCATCCGGCTGCATGCCGAGCCGTACCCTGAGGACTACGTGCGCATCGCCGATGAAGAAGGCATGCTCATTGTGGATGAAACCGCGATATACGGCTCGGGCAAATCGATGCAGGCAGACCATCCGGCTTACCTGGAAAACTGCCGGACCCATGTCCGCCGCCTTGTGCAGCGGGACAAAAACCACCCGTCCGTCATCTTGTGGAGCGTACAAAATGAGATGCGCTGGGTCGACGGGCGCGACGGTTTCAAAACGCATATTCCCGGCCTGATGGCCGCCATCCGCGAGCTGGACCCGACGCGGCCGATTCTTGCTGAAGGAGACAACCGTCTTCTGTCGAAAGAAGATACGGAAGTGGAGAGCCGCCATTACAATATCGACGGCACGATCGGCCAGTGGGACCGTGACGTTCCGCTAACGTTCGGCGAGCATGGCGGGTGGTGGTACATCTGCCCGCAGAACAGCAGTATGTATGTTGGACTGCGAGCTTACTGCGGGACAGATGAGAGCACGGCGGGGCTTGCCGAAAAAGAGCGGCTGTTTGTGGAATATGCCCGGCGTCAGGGCGTATCCGGCCTTTCGACCTTCAACTTTGCGCATTATTTCATGCGGGCTATGCCTGACCGGGACGTGATCTTACCGCCGGCCGGTCAAGGCGAACTCGGCCAGCCCGGCGTAAAGCCGAAGCGGATCCCCGCCTATTCACTGACCTTGAACAACGGTCTGCTGCCTGAAGAGTATCCGGCTTATTCTCCAAATCCGGCCTTTGCCATCATGGCCAGAGCATTCAAGCCGGCCACTATCATCGCGGCCGAATACAATCGCTGTTTTTACGATGATGCGCCGGTTCACCGCAGCTTCGATGTGTACAACGATACACTTGCTGCGCAGGACGTCCGGGTGGAATGCAGGATCAGGCAGGGAGGGAGGCTGGTTCACGAGCAAAGCTTTGACTTCCGCCAAGTTCCGGCTGAGCACCAAATCGTCTCGCTGCAATGGACCCCGGAATCTGTGGATGCAGAAGAACGGGCTGAGCTGACCGCGCAGCTGCTGCATGACGGGCAGCTTGTGCATGAGCTGCGTATCGAATACAGATTGGTTTCCGCCAGGCTGCGCAGCGAAGCGGTAGAAGTCGGCCGGGAAGCATTCTTTTGGGGGCCGGCCGGCGAGTATGACATGATCTGCCGGATGATCCCTGAATGCGCAGTAATAGAGCGGGAAAGCTTGGCCGGAGTGTCAGCGGACAGCTTACTCATCATCGGTACCTATGCCGAGGATGCGGACGGCTGGCTGGAAGCGCAGCTGAAGGCATTCGTGGAACGCGGCGGCCGTCTCATTCTGCTGGAGCAAAAGCAGCTGTCGCTCGGCAAGCTGACGCTGTCGCGCAGGCCATTCATCCGCGCCCATGCAGGCAGCTACAGCCATCCCGTTCTGAAGGGAATCGGCGATGAGGATTTAATGTTCTGGCATGAGGAGCTGCGGGAAGAAGGACCGCTGCCGATCATTCATGCGGCCTTTGAAAAGCCGGTCATCGGCGACTTTACGCTGCTGCTCGAATGCGGTGCAGGCGATTTCGGAGACGGTGGAGACTTGTGGTCGCCGCTGCTGGAATACCGCAGCGGCACAGGCATGTTTATCGCGAGCCAGCTGAATCTGATGGCGAACGTCGCGCGCGTTCCGCAGGCCTGCCTGCTGCTGCGGAACCTGATCTCCTACGCCGGGCGCGCCGATGACGCGGGCGCAGGCGAAACCTCCCGCACGGCCGCGCTGGTGCGCGCCGGCGGAGCAGCCGCAGCTTTCCTCGACAAGCTGCGGCTGAACTACACGGCGCTTGGCGAAGCGGCGCCGCTTCTGGCGTCGGCGGGCACTGCCGCCGCGCCAGGGGGGTCGGCGCAGGGCATCGCACCGCCGCCGGAAGCAGGCGGGCATGGCCGGCGTGCCGCCATGCCGCCCGGGCAGGACTTCGGCCTGCTGGTGGCCGAAGCCTGCCTGCTTGAGGCGCCGGGCGCGGCCGAGGCCGTCCGGCGCCACGCCGAAGCCGGCGGACGCGTGCTCGTCCTGCCGGCGGAGGCCCCGCAGCAGGCGGCGCTGGCGCGCCTGCTGGACCGCCCCGTGCGGGTAGCGCCGCACGAGGCGTATCACTTGGCGGCGGATGACGGCGCCGCCATGCGCGGCATCAGCCCGGTTGACCTGTTCGGCTACGACAAGGTATTCTTGTCGCCGCGCGACGTGGTCAACCGGGTGCTGGCCAGCCACAAGATCGAAGCACCCGGCACGGAGGTGCTGTGCCGCAGCGTGGAAGGCACCGCCTGGAAGGACTACTTCGTGAACGGCTACACGGCGGAGTACAGCCGTTTGTCGCTGGTGGAACTGAATCGCGCTAAGGCCGTGCCCGCAGGGGCATTCGTGATCGAAGCCAAGATTGGCGGGGGAAGCGTGGTATGCTCTCAGCTGCTGCCCGGTCCCGGCAGCGACAAGGCGCTGCGCCTGTATTCGCGCCTGCTCACCAATCTCGGAGCTGCCTTCGATGACGGCTTGCTTACGAGCGAGAAGGGTGATGCACAGTGGGCCGTGGAAGCGGTGATGGCCCTGCCTTGTCCGCCGCATGTCGATTACGGAGCGATGAAGGCTTACCACACGGATCCCGAATTTTCGTTGAACAATTTGGGCGAAGGCTTGTACGGATGGATGCAGAAGAAGGAACGGCGCCCGGATGACGGCATGCTTCGCATAGCGGACGCTGGAGACACGCCATGGTTCCTCAGCTGTTTCATCCTCGTGCCCGGGAAGGAAAACGAGATGCGGCAGGGGAAGCTGCGGATCAACACCGAGGCGTGGTTCGAGATCTATATAAACGGGGAAAAGGTCTCGAGTCCTGAGCAGGAAATCATCCTGAAGGGCGGGTTGAACCGGCTCATCGCCATCGTTCGCGGGACAGCGGGTGACCTTCTTTTCGGCATGACTTTCCTGAATCGGGACGGTACGTACATGAAGGATCTGGCGTTCCGCCTGACGCTGGACGAAGTCGAGCCGAAATAGGCAGGTACGTAGGCGTGCTGCCGATTAGGTTTAACTGCATCTTTATAGGGGGCTTCATCCTATAGATCCAACACAGAGACCCTACTTCATCTTTTTTCAGGAGGTTGTTATGAACTGGAGCGCAATGATCGAGCAAACGCTGTTAACTACTAAAGCCAACATCGCCCGCTTTCAAGGCCAATTTCCGCATGTCAGCCACGGTGATGGCAAATATCAACTGGTAAACCATACCGATTGGACGGAAGGCTTCTGGGCCGGCATTTTATGGTTGAGTTACGAATACAGTAAAGATCCGGATATCCACCATGCAGCGGTCCAAAGCGTCCGTTCTTTTCAGGAGAGGCTGCAGCAGGAGAGCCACTTGCAGCACCATGATATCGGCTTCCTGTATTCTCTGTCCGCTATGGCAGGCTGGATTGTCGAGCATAATGAGGAGGGCCGGGAAACCGCCCTGCAGGCCGCCGACCTGCTCTTAAAACGATGGAGGCCGTCCGCGCAAATCATTCAGGCGTGGGGTCCGGAAGGGGACCCGGAAAACGGCGGGCGCATCATCATCGACTGCCTGATGAATCTTCCGCTTCTGTATTGGGCGTCCGAGCAGACCGGTGACCCTCATTATGCCGCGATCGCCCGCATTCATGCAGACAAGAGCCGAAGATTCCTCGTACGGGGGGACGGATCATCATACCATACGTTCTACTTCGAACCGAAAACGGGCGATTCGATCCGCGGGGGTACGCATCAGGGCTTCAGGGACGGTTCCACCTGGTCCCGCGGGCAGGCTTGGGGGATTTACGTTTTCGCACTTGCCTATCGTTATTTGAGGGAGCCGTATTTTTTGGATACAGCCAAGCAGCTGGCCCGGTATCTCATAGATCACGTACCGGAGGATCTCGTGGCTTATTGGGATTTTGACGCCCCGCAGCAGCAGGGTGAACCGAGGGACAGCTCTGCTTCGGCCATTGCGGCATGCGGAATGCTGGAGCTGGCGCAGCATCTGGACGAATCGGATCCTGAGCGCGCATCTTTTCAGGAGTTCGCGGAGCAGTCCGTCATCTCCATGGCGAACGGTTATTTCACGGCCGGCAGCACGGAGGAAGAGGGATTCCTGCGGCATGGCTCCTACTTTGTCAGAGGGGGAATTTCGCCGGATGATTTCGTCATTTGGGGCGATTACTTTTTCCTTGAAGCACTGATGCGTCTGGATGGCCGCTCGACCGGGTATTGGTACGAAAGGTCGCTCTAAACGCTGGGTCGAAGTCAATGTAAACTATAATGGAGTATGATTTAAGGTGGCGGCCATTGTGCCGCCTTTTGCCATTGTTCATGCTGTTTCCTGTTTCCGCTGAACGACAAAAGTTCGCTGAGATAGATTGCTGAGCACAAAAAGAAGGGACACGCTAAAGAGCGTATCCCTCCTCTCGTCTACCAAGCCCAGACGTATGGCATACCCGAAATGATCCTCGAAATGATTCCTTGTTCAGTCTCAGCCTTTTCCTTTCAAACCGATGTGCCGCGCAACCCTTTCACCCAGCTCCGGAGATGCTTCGTACAAGTAACTTAATACGATCCGCTGCGTTTCATCGGATATTCCTTTCAGATCAGCTGCTAAGTTATCCACCAAGTGCTCCTGCTGTACTGGTGAAATGGCGCAGTAAAACTCCCCGGCTTGGGTGAAATTATCCGGTTTGGATATGTCGGTCCGTTCGAGCTTACCCTCCACGTATCTTCCATTTCCGCTGGTCACCAGGGAAGCCGGAGACCAATCTTCCTGGTGATTGATCGGTATGCTGCGAAAATTAGGGCCTAACCGCCGGCGCTGGGAGTCCCAGTAAATGTTGGCGCGGCCCTGCAGCATTTTATCATCCGACAGCTCGGCACCCTCCAGCAGATTGGACGGGGAAAAGGCAATCTTTTCGACCTGTCCCATATAATTGTCCGTATTGCGGTTCAATACGAGGCGGCCGACCGGACGAAGAGGGTACTGCTGCTGGTCCCACACCTTGGTATCATCCAGCGGGTCGAACGGAAGATGCGCCGCATCATCGGGATTCATCAGCTGCACATACAGCCCGTACTCCACGGTCTTGCCCGCGGCAATGGTATCGTACAGATCCTGGCCGGCAATATCCGGGTTTTCACCCGCCAGCCGGGCTGCTTCCTGCCGATCGATATACTGCTCGCCGGCTAATGGCATCCAGTGGTATTTTACATAAAAACGCATGCCCTTTGCATTTTTCCACACGTAAGTGCTCACGCTGTGACCCTTGATATGGCGGAGACTCTTCACCGTGCCCACGTCCGAGTAGAGCCAAACGAGGAAATGGGTGGATTCCGGCGCCCTCGCTACAAAGCTCCAGAAGCGTTCGGGATCGATCAGATTGTTTTTCGGCGAGGGGAGAAAGGCCTTGATCGATTCCGGGAACCGGACGGCATCTCGAACCAAAAAGACGGGGATATGATTGCATAACAAATCAAATATCCCCTGATCAGTGTAAAATTTGGTGGAAAACCCGCGCACATTGCGCGAAGTATCCGGTGTGCCTTTATTGCTGACCGCGAGGGAAAAGCGAACCGCGACGGGAACCTGCTGACCGGGCGTTTGCAAAAAGCTGAGCATCGTATAGTCGGTCATGGAATGCACTGTCTCAAAATAACCGAATGCACCAAAGCCTTTTACGTGGACGGGACGCTCAATGATTTTGCTATGTACAAAGGTTTCCAGCGTTTCATGCAAAATGTTATCCTGCTCCAGGACAGGTCCGCGTTCGCCAACCGTCTGCGAGTGCATCGCGGCCGGCAGGTCCTCTGCCCATGGTAAGGACTGGTTTACGCTATGCGGTCTGTCGTTCCCCTCATTTGGAACCGCTGAATTTGGTTCACGGTTCGCTGCATTGCCAGCCTGAGGGGCAGCGCCGTTGTGATGGGAATCGTTCATTCCTTAACCTCCATTTTCATGACTTCTCTCCAATATGGTTTATGCGGACTGCCAATGAAAATATGAGTGGACATCCATATGTCATTGCAGGTTTCGCGGCGCTGTGTATCGAAATATTCAACATCATGAATATGGGGCACCAATCTATGACCGTAAGCTTTTCTGGATAATCGAAAATTTTATAGACTTTCCGGATCGTAAGGTTCACGAGCTGGGGATGTTTTTTCTTGTGAATTTGCCAAGAGATCATTCCATATATCATCATGTTGAAGAATTTCAAGGCATGGAAGAGGGATTTGTCAATCTGTGGATCGATATCGATGAACTTGATCAGTATACCGTCATTCCTGAATTTGTTGCTTCGGAAATCAGACAATTAGATCATACGACAGGGGTCAAACATATTAAAAATAGAGCCGTCAGATAGATCGGAGGGAGAATATATTATGATCCGTGAAGCGGAATCCAAAGATAGAGAACAACTGAGTAACTTGTACAGAATGCTGGTGCCGAACAGCAAGAAAATGAATGTGCTGGAAGAGCAAATCGAACAAATTAGAAGGGATCCCGCCAATTTTCTGCTGGTCTTTGAAGAGGAAGGGGCATTACTGGGAACGCTTACGCTGAACATCTGCCTTCAAGCCATGCATGGGACCCGGCCCTATGGATTGATCGAAAACATCGTTGTTCATGAGGACCACCGCAGCCGGAATATCGGCCAATCCCTTCTGAAATATGCCGAAGAATATTGCAGGTCGCTGCATTGTCACAAAATCATGCTGCTCAGCCATTCCAAGCGAGTCCGGGCCCATCAATTTTTCGAACGAGAAGGATATGACGGCTCAGTCAGCAAAGGCTTCAAAAAATATTTGTAAGCACATTCAGGAAAACCTAAAGGTCAGCCCGAATTTCCACTGTAAGAGAAGTGTTCGCTATAATGGGGTAACAGGCATCAAGAAAGGAATGTAATTATGAAGAAATATATCATCATCGGATCAGGCATCCTGGGAGCATCGACGGCTTATCAGCTGGCAAAAATGGGAGCGGACGTCCTTCTCATCGACCGCAAGGATCCAGGACAGGCGACGGATGCCGCCGCGGGCATCATTTGCCCATGGCTGTCGCAGCGCCGCAATCAGGCCTGGTACCGGCTTGCCAAGGCAGGGGCGGCTTTTTATCCCGGGTTAATCAAGGAACTGGAAGCGGAAGGCGAGACTCAGACGGGCTATGCGAAGGTTGGTGCCCTCAGCGTCCACCAAGACCCGGAGAAAATCCGGAAGATGGAGGAGCGGGCTTTGCAGCGTAAGGCGGATGCACCGGAAATCGGCGGTATTACCCGGCTTTCTGAAGAAGAAACCCATCAATGCTTTCCGCTGCTGGAGAGGGGCTATCAATCGGTTCGGATCAGCGGCGCCGCCCGGGTGGACGGCCGTGCCCTGCGCGACGCTTTGATTCGGTCTGCCCAAAGGCACGGGGCTGTAGTGATTCACGGGGATGCGAAGCTTCTGGCGGATGGGAACCGGGTGAGCGGAGTATCGGTCGGACCCGACGAATATACAGCGGACCGCACGATCGTCTGTGCAGGGGCGTGGGCCGGACAGCTTCTGCAGCCGCTCGGTGTCCGCTTTAACGTCCGTTATCAAAAGGCGCAAATCATGCACCTCCAGCTCGAGAATCATGAGGATACAGGCACATGGCCAGTCGTCATACCGCCTTCGGATCAGTATTTGCTGGCTTTCGACGAGCAGAAGATCGTGATCGGGGCAACGCATGAAAATGACGTGGAAGGCTACGATACAAGAACGACGGCAGGCGGCATGCAGGAGATTTTGAATAAAGGAGTAACCTTGGCGCCCGGATTGGCGGACGGCACCTTTCAGGAAGTCAGGGTCGGCTTCCGCCCGTTTACATCCGACTTTTTGCCGGTACTTGGTGCCGTTCCGGGCTGGAGCGGCCTGCTCGCGGCCAACGGGCTCGGTGCATCCGGCTTGACGATGGGGCCTTTTATCGGCTATCAGTTAGCTAAGCTGGCGCAAGGCGTGGAGCTTGATATCGACATACACGATTACGATATCCGCAAAGCCATTGATGAGGGTTCGTTAACCGAATCGTAACCCGAACGTAACCCTTCTTGGATCGCCATTCTTCTACAATAGAAATGACATCTATACATATAAATACGTCTCCAATGGAGTATATAAAGGAGAATGATCCATGAAGAAACGGTTGAAGGTGTTCATTGCGGCGAGTTCGGCATTTGTCATTCTGTCGGGTTCTGCGCTGGCGGTGTCGGCCGGGCCGCGGATTTTTATCAATGGGGCGGAATTCGCCAACACTTTTATGAAATTGAAAATCGAAAACGGAACCGCCATGGTCTCGCTGCGGGCCATCGTGGAGCAGCTGAAAGGCGAAGTGGAGTACAAGAGCGACGGCATTCATGTGTCATTGCCCGAGGCGAGCAAGCTCTCCCAGCAAGTGAGCGGCTTCATGAACGCCTTGCAGGCCGATACGCCGGAAGATGCCGCCAAGACCTGGATCCGCGGTGTCCAGAAGCGCAGCGGACCGATGCAGTACGCGGTGATGACTCCCGCGCTGCAGGCCAAAACCAAACAGCAGTTTGAGGACAATTTCTGGGTTACTGGGGGTTCCAGTCCTCATATGGGCACGGTCACCAATATGACTACCAAGACATTGTCGGACGGCAAAGTGCAAATCTCCTTCGATTACCCGCTGGTGACTTCCGCAGGCGTGGAAGGCACAGGCAAAGCTATGCTCACGATTGAGAAAGGGTTTGGTCCTGCTGATAACCAATGGGCGATCTCGTCCATTTGGCTGAAAGATCCCGGCGATACCGGGCTCATGATCGGCGTGGATTAGTGTTTTTTGAAAGCTCGCTTGATAGCGGGCTTTTTTTCTTGGTTTATCGTTTGCCCGGCAACCAATAAACATCGTCTATTTCCCATTAAACTGCATAAAATCCGGCTATTTTTCCCATCGTAAGAACATATTCAAACATGTCGGATTCTTAAGCAGGAGGCAAAAGATGGCGCAGCAGCAGGAACGGGAGCATTGGCTGGCACTCATCAAAAAGGGAAACAAATCATCGGCGATCGCTATGCTTGGCAATGCGGTCATCGCTGCAGCCAAAGGGGTAGGGGCCGCTTTGAGCGGCAGCGGGGCGATGTTTGCATCGGCGATGCACTCGCTTGCGGACTGTGTAAACCAAGGGTTTGTGTTTGCCGGAAGCGTGCTTGCGGAAAGAAAGCCCAACCGTAAATTTCCGACCGGATTCGGCCGCGTGATCAATATTTTCTGTATGGTCGCCGTCATTGTGGTGACGATTATGGCTTATGAAACGATTCGGGAAGGGTGGCATTTGATTCATCATCCGGCCAAAGCGGGCGGAGCTTTTTGGATTAACGTGGGTGCGCTTATTCTGAACCTGGTGATCGATGGCGCGATTTTATTTAAGGTGATGAAGGAAATCGCCCGAGAAGCAAGGATCGAGGCCTCCGGGATCTCACTCATCCCTATGGCCTTCAAGCATGTATCACGCTCAGCACCTCCGACGCGGCTGGTCTTTTATGAGGATTTGGTAGCGGTCACCGGTGCGTTTCTGGCTCTTGTCGCTGTTGTTGTCACGACATTTACCGCCTTTAAAGCACTGGACGGCGTCGTGACCGTCATCATCGGTGTGTTGATGGTGGCCGTGGCTTTTCGTGTAGGCTATGATAATATGGTCGGACTAATCGGTGTGGCTGCGCCCCGCGACGTGGCGGAGAAGGTGTCGTCCATCATCTTGTCCGATCAGGATGTCACTGACATCAACGGTCTGCGGATTATCCAGGAAGGCCGATACTATCATGTGGATACGATGATCGAACTTCGGAGCGGCCTGTCGCTTGCCGATGCCGATGATATTAAGTTCCGCGTTCAGGACCAGCTCAGCTCGGATCCGGATATATCCGATGTCGTATTGGGCATCATCGAAGATAACGGTGTGAAAAATTGGACGCCGGAGCATTTGAATGAGTTTTCGTAATCGCTAGAATTAAGATATTGAAAAAGTCCGCAGAGTGCGGGCTTTTTTGTGTTGGGCTGCACGAATCCGGATTGATGGCTGGGTGTCAAATGTGCTATATCTTGTAGCTTGAATGTCTAGATCATGCTATTTTCCTGACTTGATCATCAAGGTTTGACTTAAGGCAACCGTTTAGAATATGGGACAGAGCCGATTGAACCAGAACAATGTGGCGTAACCGCTCTCATAGATTCAAGTGTGGAATCATCACGATTAGGAGCTGAGTATCGATGCAGTATACCAACCCCGTCATTCCCGGGTTTCATCCGGATCCCAGCATCTGCCGGGTCGGTGAAGATTATTATCTGGTCACCAGCACATTCGAGTATTTTCCAGGGGTGCCGATTTTTCACAGCAAAGATTTGGTGCATTGGCGGCAAATCGGGCATTGCCTGACGAACGAGCAGCAGCTGCCGCTGGCGGGTGCAGGCAGTTCAGGTGGCATTTACGCGCCAACCCTTCGCTACCATGACGGTATGTTTTATATGACAACGACCAATGTTAGCGGGATCGGGAATTTTTATGTGACCAGTGTTGAAGCAGCCGGGCCTTGGTCCGATCCGATACCCGTTGCGCAGGGCGGAATCGATCCATCTTTGTTTTTCGATGAGGACGGCCGTGTGTATTTCCAGTCGACCCGAATGGGAGACGAGGGAGACGGGATTTATCAATGCGAAATCGATAAGGAATCCGGTGAGATGCTCACAGAAAGCCGCTTGATCTGGCAAGGAACCGGAGGGTCGCATCCCGAGGCGCCGCATCTCTATAAAATAGGGGAGTATTATTACTTGATGATCGCCGAAGGCGGAACGGAGTTCGGACATATGGTGACGATCGCCAGAAGCAACGATCCCTATGGACCTTATGATTCTTGCCCGCATAATCCGATTCTGTCGAACCGGAGCCTGAAGAGCACCATCCACGCGACAGGTCATGCCGATCTGGTACAAGCTCATGATGGAAGCTGGTGGGCGGTTTGTTTGGGGATCCGGCCACCTTCCTATCCGATGCGCCACCACCTGGGCCGGGAAGTGATGCTTGCGCCGGTAACCTGGACGACGGACGGTTGGCCGGTCATCGGAGCAGGCGGACACATCGAACCCATTATGGACTCGCCGAATTTGCCTGCCGTCCGCTGGGACGAGAAGCCGGTAAGGGATGACTTTGACGGCACGCAGCTTCAGTTGGAGTGGACCTTTTTGCGTAATCCCGTTCCCGGGAGCTGGTCTTTGGAGCGACGACCCGGGCACCTGGAACTTCGTGGAAATCGGACGACACTGTCAGACACCGGCTCTCCGGCATTTGTAGGACGCCGTCTGTGCCATTTTACCTGCAATATTTCGGCAGCCATGGAATATGAACCAGCCGGCGACGGGGAAGAAGCCGGATTAACCGTTTATATGAATGATAAGTATCACTATGATGTTGCCGTTACGTCAAACAATGGAGTCAAGAAGTTACGGCTTCGGCGCACCGTCGGTTCCTTATGTGTGGAGAAGGAACATGCATGTCCGGCAGGGCCGCTGGAGTTGAAGATCGAGGTACAGCCTGACAAGTTCGTGTTTTATTACGGGCAGCCGGGAGCAGATCTGACGGAAATCGGCTGGGGGGAGACCCACCTGCTTTCCACGGAAGTGGCCGGGGGATTCACCGGGGTATTCGTGGCGATGTACGCGGTATCTGCCTATGAGGAGCCCGCTCCTGCGTCGTTCGATTGGTTCGAGTACGATCCGGCAGGCTGACGCCAGTGCTTATCCCGTTATGGCTGCACGCTTTTCCGGAATGCTTTGGGCGTCATGCCGTAAGTTTTTCTAAACTGGCGTGTCAAATAATTGCTGTCGTTATAGCCGCATTCATATGAGATTTCGGTGATCGAAAGGTTCGTCTGCTTGAGCAGGATGCATGCCCGTTCCAGGCGAAGCCGCTGAAGATACGCCATCGGCGACGTCTGATAATATGCCCGAAAGATCCGGTTCAGGTGCCGTACGGAAATCCGGGACTTATCCGCGATTTCTTCCAGGGTCACCGGTTCGAGGTAGTGGTCTTCGATATAGGATACTGAATTTGCCAAATGCATCAGATTGCTCTCGACGCCCTGATCCTGGTGCTCATACAGCCTGGACAAGTATACGGCAAGCTCCATAAACCGTGACGCCAGCATCGTTTGGTAACCTTGGTGCCGATGGTGGTATTCGTCAATCATATCGGAAATAACCGAAGCCACATGTTCGAGATTGGACAGCGGAATATTGAGTTTACTTTCATAAGGATGCAGGTGACGATAAAGCGGTTCCAAAATAAAAAGCGCCTGAAATCCTTGAGACGCCCTTAAATCCGGGCCGGCATATTTCAGCATATCGGGTTTGAACATGATGTTGCAAATTTTAAAATCGTACGGATCCTTGTAGGCATGCTGCGTGGCGCCATTAATAACAAACACGTTGCCTTTTTTGATAAAAGAAGCCTCGTTGTTGACGATATGCGTAGCATGTCCGTTCAGTACGATCACCAGCTCGCAAAAGTCGATGTGCTTATGCAGCTGCATGTCTTCGTCATGATCTCCATACTGGATGAAAAACGGAAACTGCTCGTCGGTCGTAAACCAGTTTAAATACACGTTGATGCTCATGGAGAATCCCACCCGAAAAAGTATGGTTTGATGTCTATATCATCCTATAACCGCGACTTAAAAATCAAGGTTTGCCAGCAGATTACGAATTACAATGGCTATTAACCAAACCGGAAATCGGTAAAGGAGGGATGTTTTTCGAGGATATTTCCGAAAACGTTTTTACTTCACGCACATACGGAAGGATAACCGGGAGAGCTAAATCAACTATGCTAAACCCAAAAATGCAAACGCATTCTTAACAGAAATAAGGGGGAACGATGAATATGACAGGTACAGTTGGGAAAAAATTCGGGCTGCTTCTTCTTGCCGGCATGCTGTTCATTTCGGCAGGGTGCAGCAGTTCAGGGGATGGCAAGCCAGCCGGTTCGGCCGGCAGCACGCAGGATTCCAAATCAGACGATACGAGCCCGATCACATTTTCGTTTTTTGGGGCGGACGCGAGCTCGAACTGGAACAAAATGCAGGATGAGGTTGGCCAAGAAATCACCAAAAGGACAGGGGTGACCCTGGATGCGGAATTCGCCGTATCCGGCGCGGGAGCGGATAAAATATCGCTTATGGCGGCGAGCGGTGATTACCCGGATCTGATTTACGGCAAAGGCGATGTCGACAAATTGGTGGAAGCCGGGGCCATGATCGACCTGACCGATTTGATCGACAAGTATGCACCCAATCTGAAAAAGGTATACGGCAAGTATATGAACCGCCTGCCATACAGCAACGACGACAAATCTATCTATGTCATACCAAGTAACGCGGCTGTTGATCAGCAGGACTTTGACGCCGGCAGCGGCTTTGAAATCCAAAATGCGGTGCTGAAGGAGCTGGGTTACCCGAAAGTCAGAACCGTCAAGGATTTTGAAAACGTTCTCCAGCAGTACAAAGATAAGCATCCTACAATTGACGGCAAGCCGACCATTCCGTTAACTTTGGACGCCGATGACTGGAGAATCATGATCACGGTTACGAACCCCGCAGTGTATGCTACCGGACTCAAGGACGATGGTGAATACTACATTAATCCGGACACCTTTGAAGCCAAGCTGCACTATAAGCGGCCGGAGGAAAAGGAATACTTCCGCTGGCTGAACCATATGTACAATGTGGGGCTTCTGGATAAAGAAACGTTTGTCCAAAAGAGCGATCAGTATAAGTCCAAAATCGCCAGCGGCCGCGTCCTCGGTCTGATTGACGCCAAATGGGGATATGCGGAAGCCGAGAATGCCCTGAAGTCCAGCGGGAAGGCGGAACGCACCTACGCCCATTTTCCGGTGACTATGTCGGAAGAGTACAAGGATCATAACTTCCAGGATACCGGATTTATGTCCGGCTGGGGCGTTGGCATTACGACCGCATGCAAAGATCCTGTACGGGCGATCAAGTTCCTCGACTTCCTTGCATCGGACGAAGGACAGGTCCTGATCAATTGGGGGATTGAAGGCAAGCACTATAATGTGGTGGATGGCAAACGGGTCATTCCCCAAGAAGTGCTGGATAAGAAAGTGAATGATAACGCCAACTTTACGAAAACCACCGGTGTTGGCTTGTACGGAAACATGTCGGCTCACTACGGTGACGGTGTCAAGGACGCCACAGGAAACTACTACACGACGAATTTTCCGGAACAAATTATCGCCTCATATACCAAGCCGGAAAAGGAAACGCTTGAGGCATACGGAGCAACCACCTGGAAAGACCTGTTCCCATCGAGCAAGGAATTTCCGGTCAAGCCGTGGGGTGCTGCCTGGAATATTGCAGCTCCGCAGGACGGTAATTATAACGTGATTTATCAGAAAACGCAGGATATTATCCGCAAACGGATTCCGGAAGCTGTGTTGGCGAAACCGGAGAAGTTCGATGCGATCTTTGACGGTATGCTGAAGGAGCTCGACGACGCGGGTGCTGTGGAGATGGAAAAGCAATACACAGAGCTGGTCAAAGCGAGGGTGGAGCTGTGGAGCGGTAAATAAACGCCGCACGCCAAAAGAAGATGCACGAAGGAGCTTCATGCTTCCTCGGTGCATCTTCTTTTCTTTTAATAGATTACATATCTGCAATTAACATCTTACATATTTGCGTTTAAAACCAAGCTGCTGCTTGTCCACCGCTTTTTGAATGTTTCCAGAAGCATTTAGGATGCTGCTTTTTTTATGATCGCGTTTCATTTCTACCGGACCGACTGCTTTTGCAGTCTCGACCGCTTTATCATGAAGCGGCAGATAGGATACGGCAACCGTGTATATAAAATTGTTCATCGCCGATTTTGTGCGTTCCGGAGCTTCGTGGATTGTCTTTGTCACCAATGCCAGCATATCCGCGAGTTTGCTTTCGTCAAATTGAGTGTCCGGCCGGCTGCCTAGAAGCCAGCAATAACAGCTCCAGCCCGCCGACATTTTCAGCTCCTCACCACTTGCGATCCATTGATCGGCGACTTGTTGCGCAATATCGGTTTCCGCCAAGGTTACCGCCACCACGTAATCGGACAGCATATAAAAATAGGCCCCCTGAATCCAACGCTCAAAATCCGATTCGGTCATCGCTTTCGGATCGGCAATGATGCCGGCAAAGTACATGGCGTCATAATTTCCTGTGGCGAACAGCTGCTCAGCCAACGATTGATCGATTTTGATCTTCTTGGCCATGGGTTTCATGGCACCTGTCGCTACGCCAAAAAGCGGTTCGTGTGCTCCATTGGACATATACTGCTTCTTGAGCCGTTCCTTGCCGAGAGCTTCGAGCTCCTGCATGACCTGTTCAAAATCCATGCTTTGACACCGCCTTCTTCAAATTGTTGCCGTATTTATTTTCCGCTTTTGCCGTTCCAAACGAACAGCGAACAGCACTCCACATGGCTCGTCTGAGGAAACATGTCCACGGGCTGGGCCCACTGGAGCTCATAACCGCCGTCGATGAGCACCTTGCTGTCCTTGGCCAACGTGGAAGGGTTACAGGATACATACACGAAACGGTTGGGCTTCGTTTTCAGAACGGTTTCCAGGAAGCGACGGTCCAGTCCGGTTCGCGGCGGGTCGGCGACGATGACGTCCGGGCGAAGTCCCGCTTTGACCCATCGCGGGAGCAGATCCTCCGCTTCGCCTACATGGAAGCTGGCGTTATGACGGCCGTTGCGCTCGGCATTCCGCTTGGCATCCTCTACAGCTTCCGCGATCGTCTCGATCCCACGGACTTCCTTGGCGTGCGGGGCCAGCCAGAGTCCGATCGTGCCGGTGCCGCAGTAAGCATCAATGACCGTCTCGCGGCCGGTCAGACCGGCGGCTGCCCGGACCGATTCGTACAGCTTCACGGTCTGCTGCGGATTGAGCTGAAAGAACGCTCGCGGCGATAGGGAGAATTCCAAATCGCTCAAGGATTCCTGCATGGAATCGGCCCCCCATATGGTGATGGTCCGGTCTCCGAAGATCAGCGAGGTCCGCTTCGGGTTGACGTTCAGGGCGATTCCTGCCAATCCATCGATAGACAATCTGAGCAGACGGATGAGATCGTCCTGACGCGGAAGGCTGCTGTTTGCGCAAACCAACGTCACCTGCAGCTGGTCGGATTGAAAGCCATGACGCACCACGATCGTACGCACGCCTTCTTTACTGCCGTTTTCTTTGGCCAGCGGGATGCGAAGTTCTTCCAGCACGGATTTCACTTTCTCCACGGCTTCATTCACCTTTGGATGCTGGATCGGGCAGCCGCTGATATCTACGATGCTGTGGCTGTCGGCTTCATACAGCCCAGCTATGATTTCGCCGTTTCGGCGTTCTACTTGCAGCTGGGCTTTGTTGCGGTATCCCCAAGGGTGGTCCATGCCCAGGATCGGCTTCAGCTTGAGCTGGTCGATACCGGCATACCGGTTGAACGCTTCGCGGACAATGTCCGTTTTGGCCTGCAGCTGTCCTTCATACGAGATATGCTGAATCTGGCAGCCGCCGCATACGCCGAAAACCGGGCAGGGAGGTTCAATCCGGTGGGGAGATCGTTTCTCCACCTCTGTAAGCTGCGCTTTGATAAACTTAGGCTGCACTTCGGTTACCTCGGCCTTGACGACTTCACCGGACAGCGCTCCGTCGATAAAAACCGCCTTCCGCCGATAATAACCTACGCCCTCACCGTTAATACCCAAACGTTTGATGGTCACGACGATGCGGTCGCCGGTCCGAAGCTCATCGGCATGATCGCGCGTAGAGCCAGGCGTCCGCTTCATCGGCTCATTTTTACGGAAGCCTTTGCGAGCAGCTGCATCCTTTCGATATAAATGAGTCCCGGCTTGGGACTGTCGTTTGTTATTGGGATGTTTTCGTTCATTCATCTTCGTTCTACACTCCATTGCTTGTTCTTCGTTTCACTATACCACGCGGCCAGGTAGGAATGCCATGTTCCGCCGCCGGGTGCTGCATTTTTCGTGACATTTCCTGTTGGGCAGCGTTTATATCTTAAAAAGCAGCAGAGGGGACCTGTTTCATATGAAAAAGCTGAAATTATTATTATGGATGACGATGGCCACAACGGGATTAGAAATGATGGGATTTGTGATGAATGAATCTGCACAAGCCTCAGCAGCCCCACCGTCGGTAGCAGTTCAAAATGCAGAATGGAACCAAGGACATGTCCTCGTCCCGGTCCGGCCTCTAATCGAACCGTTGGGAGCCCGCCTAGAATGGTTTCCTACAGAAAAGGAATTGGTTATCCGCAAAAACGATCTTACCATTCGGCTGGCTGCAAATTTCAAGCGGGCCATCGTGGACACCCCATCAAGAGGAGAATTTCCTGATTATCCGGACCTGCCGCATCGCGAGTATGCCGATATGGGAGCTCCCGTCCAAGTGTTGAATGGGAGTGTCTATGTCCCATTAAAATTTGTCGCAGCAGCACTGGGAGCTACAGTTGAGTGGGATGGGCCGTCCAAGCTTGCCACGGCGATTCTGGAAGGAATCCGGATCCAAATTAAACCGTCACCATCCCCTGTTTCTATGCCGGGTACCCAAAAACTGACCTCCGCCCGCATGAAGTTGTTGTCGGACAAATTAAACGAAGCCCAAAATCTGGACGCTAAATACGTGAGCGCACACTACAAATCCTATTTTACCGAACGCTTCATCCGTACGCTGATTCATGATCAAGGGCTGCAGGCAGCCGGCCGCTATAAAGATCCGATAACCCTGCCCGAATATACTGGCAAAACTGCAGCCACGTTTACACAATCAGCTCCCTTAGGGAACGGGCTGACGGGAGAGGATCAATACATTGAGGATCGGACCGTTACGCTCATCTGGACAGGAGGGGCTTGGAAGGTGGAGCGCGTCGACATCCGCATATGAACATTAACGACGGGGTTTGCCGAATACTCACCAATGAAATAGGAACATACGAATCTTTCCTCATCGTGATCAAACGGAAAGTCTTTCTATGAATTCTATATGAAAACGCCTCTAATTATCCGGGTATCTCCTGAAACCGATATGGCTTAAAATACGCCTGAAGGAGATGATAACGATGCCAGCACAGACCGACTATCCATTTCAGAATACATCCTTACCTTTAGAAGAACGAGTGAGAGACCTGGTCTCCCGATTTACACTGGAAGAAAAAGTGGAGCTGATGGTTCAATATCAAGCTGCCGTCGAGCGGCTCGGTGTGAAAGCGTATAAACACGGAACGGAAGCAGCCCACGGCATGGCGTGGCTGGGAGAAGCGACCGGATTTCCGCAGCCGATCGGCCTTGGCTGTACGTGGGACACGGAACTCATGAAACGAATCGGCAGCGTCATCGGTGACGAGGCCAGAGGGTTCTACCGCCGCAATCCCGAAGTGAACGGATTGACCCTGTGGGCTCCGACCGTCGATTTGGAACGCGACCCGCGCTGGGGCAGAACGGAAGAAGCCTACGGAGAAGACCCGATCCTGACCGGGAAACTGGCCTCCGCGCTCATTCAGGGCATTCAAGGTGATCATCCCGTATACTTGAAAGCGGTTGCCACTTTGAAGCACTTTATTGCGAATAATAACGAAGTTGGCCGGGGTGACGCTTCGGTCAGCATTGATCCGCGCAACATGCGGGAATATTATTTGAAAGCGTTTGAGATTCCGTTCAAGGAAGGCGGCGCCCAGTCCATGATGACGGCTTACAACGCGATCAACGGCGTGCCGGCGAACCTGAGTCCTGACGTCAAAGCCATCGTCAAGGACGAGTGGGGCATGGACGGTTTTGTTGTAAGCGATGCCTTCGACGTGACTGGTACCGTCCGCGATCATGGATACCTGGATACGTATAAGGAGGCCGTCGCCCGCTCCGTTAAAGAAGGTGGGATTGACAGCATCACGGACGATTCGGCTGTGATCAAGGATGCGCTGCGTGAAGCACTGAGTGAGGGACTGCTGGCTGAGAGCGATCTTGACGCCGCACTGACGAATACCTTCCGCGTCCGCTTCCGGCTCGGCGAATTCGATCCTGAAGAGGGCAACCCGTATGCTGCGATCGACGAATCCGTAATCCTGCGGCCAGAGCATGCGGAGCTGTCCCGGGAAGCCGCCCGTAAGGCAATGGTACTGCTGAAGAATGACCGTGGGCTTCTCCCGCTCAATGCAGACAAGCTGAACAAAGTGGCCGTGATCGGGCCGCTCGCCGGAATTGTGTACCGGGATTGGTACAGCGGCTCGCTCCCTTATGCCGTCACGCCGCTCCAGGGCATCCAAGAGAAGCTTTCCGGGGCAGGAACGAACGGCAAGACAAGTTACAGCGGGGGAACGGACCGCATTCGGCTGAAATCCAAAAAGACGGGGCGGTATGTGCGAATTCAGGCCGGAGAAGAGGCCGCGCTGGCTGCAACGACCGAAAATGCTTTGGATGCGTCTGTGTTTGAAATGACGGATTGGGGCTGGGGAAGCCACACCTTGATCTCTGAAGACAATGGCCGCTACCTGACAACAGACGATAAGATCGTTAAAGCGTCGTCCGAACAAATTTGGGAGTGGTTCACCAAAGAAGTCTTCCTCATCCATCCTGCCGAACATGAGCAAGGATGCGTAACCTTCTCAACATGGAACGGTACACCGGTGACGGTGCATGCCGAATCAGGTCAGCTGCTGGTTGGCGACGGCCAAGCCGCGGAAACAGCGAATGAGATCAACGTTGCAGGTGCTGCCGAGGTATCCGATGAGGATGCCCCGATCGTCCATGCCGATCTGTTCGAGCTGGAAATCGTCACGGACAAGCCTCAGACTGCCAAAGAAGCAGCAGCGGAAGCGGACCTGGCGGTCGTGTTCGTCGGTAATCATCCGCTGATTAACGGCAAGGAGACGATCGACCGTCCGGACATTACGCTTCCGGAATCGCAGGAGAAGCTGATTCAGGAGGTTTATGCAGCCAATCCGAACACGGTGGTCGTCGTCGTCGGCAGTTACCCGTACGCGCTAAACTGGGTGGACGCGAATGTACCGTCCGTCCTGTACACGTCTCATGCCGGCCAGGAACTGGGTCATGCTTTGGTAGACGTGCTGTTCGGGGACACCAACCCGGCGGGACGACTGAATATGACGTGGTACAATTCCGTCGACCAGCTGCCGGAATTTATGGACTATGATGTCATTAAGCACGGCAGAACGTACCAATACTTCGAGGGCGAGGCTCTGTATCCGTTTGGACACGGCTTGTCCTACACCAGCTTCCGGTACGATGGGCTGCAGCTTGCGAAGGAAAAGCTTACGGTAGGCACGGATCAAACGGTTCGTCTGACATGCAGGGTAACCAACATTGGTAAAGTGGCAGGGGAGGAAGTGGTGCAGCTGTACGGCCGGGCAAATCAGTCCCGCGTCAAGCGTCCGCGCAAGCAGCTGCTTGGATTCCGCAGAGTGATGCTTCAGCCGGGCGAGACGGCCGATGTGTCCTTTGAAGTTCCGCTTGATCAGTTGGCGATCTGGGATGTCACCCGCGAGCGCTACTGCATCGAGACCGGCACCTATATGATGATGGCCGGCGCTTCTTCGGAGAACCTGCCGCTGACAGCCGAGCTGGTTGTAGACGGGGAGACCATTCCGCCGCGTGACCTCACGCAATCAACGAAAGCCATCAATTACGACGATTACGAAGGCGTTCTGATTGGTGAGTGTACGGAAGGCGGCAGCGCCGTGGTCGTGAAGGATCAATCCGGATGGATCGTTTTCCGTGATGCCAAGTTCGAGAACGGTGCGGATACGCTGCGAATCCGGGCGGCCGGAGCGGCGGATGCCGTCGTTGAAGTGCGGCTGGATCATCCTGAAGGGCTGCCTGTGGGGCGGATCACTCTGACTTCAGGCGACTTACAGAAATGGCAGGATTATTCCTGCAAGCTTAGCGGAATACACGGAAGTCAGAATGTGTATTTTATTTTGAAAGGGAACCTGGCAATTAGCCAATTCCAATTCGCTTAAGTCCGAAACGGAAAGCAAAATATAGCTATTGACCCATGCACCCGCCTGCATTAAAGGCGGGTGCATTTAGGTTTCATGCAGGCTTGTAGCTAGCAAGAAAATATGAGCATTATGTTTATTAGATTAATCATTAATCATATTAAATAAATGATGTTCCCTAAGTAATCCAGACAGCATGTTGAATCATGTCGTCTCGTCCCACAACTTTCCCTCAAAGTTACTTACACGGCTCAGGACTGGCATCATCGGCTAGTGGACTGCTGGCTGGACTGGATCCTGGATGCCCCATCCACCAAGAAAGAACATGAGCATGAGCATGTGTGTTGTACGATTTTTCACCGAATCGGGAAGTTACGCACCAGCGGACAAATCCTTAACATGATTAATTAAATTTGGTCATCATGAAGAGAACAAGCCCCAATCTCACCGAGATCGGGGCTTGCTGTTCTTGTGGCGCAGCTTGTATTTCACCTATGGAAATGAGGGAACCCCCTTACTGGATAGAGGCTTGCTTCAAATCACTTTTAGGCGGCAGACCATACAATCGGGCATACTCGCGGCTGAATTGGGAAGGACTTTCATAACCAACCTGGAAAGCGGCATCGGCTGCCCCCATTTTTTCACTGATCATGAGATGTCTCGCTTCCTGGAGTCGGATCCGTTTCTGATATTGCAGCGGGCTCAGAGCCGTGACCTGTTTGAAATGTTTATGAAAAGACGACGCGGCCATATTTACTTCCTTGGCCAGTTCCTCGACGCGAAGCGGCTTGGAATAATCACGATGGATGAGCTGAATGGCCTTCGCAATGGCGTGCGCCTGGCTGCCGATCACCGCAAACTGCTTGACCAAATGGCCTTGCTCGCCCTGCAGAACGCGGAATAGAATCTCCCGTGTAATCAAGGGAGCCAGGATAGGGATTTCGGCAGGTTGGTCGAACAGTTTTACCAGCCTCAGCAGGGCATCAAGCAGTTGCGAATTCGTATTGCCGACAAATATGCCGCTTCCCGGCTCCGATTCTTCAGGCCAGGCCAGATCCGTATGCTGCAATATATCCAGAATTTGATCCGGTGTAAACTCCAGGTGAAGCCCAATGAACGGAACCTCAGGCGAGGCTTCGGTGATCTCACTTTTGATCGGGAGATGAACGGATGTCACGAGGTACGTGGTCGGATTGTAATGGTAAATCTCTTGACCAAGCGCTGCGGATTTGGCGCCCTGGACAATGAAGCATAAAGAAGGCGCGTACATGCTATGAATAGGTTCGGACGTCGCCGTGGCCCGCATCATGTGCAGCGACGGGATCTCTGTTATATGTAATCCATCCGTCTGCAACAGCTGGTTTAACCGCCCGGATAATTCAGACAAATAGGGTTCGAGTCCGTTGGGTTGCATTTCTCGATCCATTTTCAGTACGCCTCCTTGTTCAAACATACGGTAAGAATAACAAAGGAGCCGACATCAGGCAAGAATGGATGGAGTGAGTTGTTCTGAGTCTGAGATGCTTCAGATCATTTTCCTGAATCATCCTAGGAACCTCCTTTTACGGATATAGAAGCCGATTCATTCCGTCAACTTCTTCTTTTTTTCTGTTATGCGAAAATGTTAACATGGAGAAGGTCGAAGGAAAAATATAAAAAATGTTCAGGACAAATGAGCTTTTTCATATACCAACGAGGAGTGAACGTTCATGCAGAAAAAGATAGGTCATGTTACGCTGCTGGTTAAAAATTTTGACGAAGCGATTGAATTTTACACAGAAAAGGCAGGGTTCGTTCTGTTAACGGACAACCATTTCGGGAACGGCATGAGATGGGTCACCGTAGCTCCGTCGAAGGAGGCGCAAACCGCCATCGTATTTGTGGTGGCAGACACGGAGGCTAAGCAGGACAGGGTTGGAACCCAAGCAGCGAACCACGTATTCCTCGTCGTCCAAACCGATGACTTCTATCGCGATTACGAACAAATGAAGGCAAACGGAGTTCATTTTCTCAGTGAACCGAAAGAGGTCCCATGGGGCATTGAGGCGGTCTTCGAGGATCTCTACGGAAATCGGCTGGACCTTGTCCAACATAACGGATTTTAAAGACTGATCCATACCACATAGAAATCTAAGAATCGTGAGGTTAGCATGAAGCCAATTTAGAAACTCTGCGAAAGCGATCATCATTCAGCAAGGCAAATTGTTATTGACCAAAAACAAAGATAACGACGGTTTTTTCTACCTATTCCCAGGCGGCGGCCAAGAGCACGGAGAAGTACTGAAAGAGACCCTCAAGAGGGAATGCATCGAAGAACTTGGAGTACAAGTTGAGGTGCAGGACCTTGTTTACGTGCGCGAGTACATCGGGAAAAATCATGAGTTCGCAGCATGGGATCATGACGTTCATCAAGTGGAGTTTTATTTTGTCTGCTCGCTTGCGCAGGAAGCGCCGACGCGGATGAATGGAACCCAGCCCGACCCGGATCAGATCGGCGTAGAATGGGTGGATATTCGTCAACTCGATCACATCAGGCTGTATCCGAAAGCGCTTGGACATCAATTAGTGAATAATGAAATGAACGTACGGTATCTCGGTGATGTGAATTAAGTGACAGAGTGAATAACCGCAGGTCATTTATACGAATCTTTGGGGTTTCTGAAAGTTAGCGATGACCTTTGGGATGGTGAGGTTGTTCGTTTGCTGAAAATCGAGTGATTTAACAAATGAAAGGGATAAGGGAGCCTGAATGGCTTCTTTTTTTATGTGGATTTGAGAAAGCAGAAATCTGTTGAGGGTTAAGTAATTTTCAGGGATGATTCAGAATATATGTTCTGGTATAATAAGCAGGGGAATTTTGGAAAAACGAGGTGCTGTGAGGTCGTCCAAGCTATACATATCGATTGTTCAATCTGATCATTCCATGAAAGGGGCAAGAAATGTCCGAATCAACGGCAACCATAAGAGATGATATTCTGCAATCCGTTACAGATATCTTTGGGATCGAAATAGATGATTACCGCCAAATCGATCAAGGATATCTAAACCTGAAATGGAAAATTGAAACGGATATCGGAAGCCTGTTTGCGAAGCAGTACAACAAGAACCGATATCCCGAGCATCTCGTTCAAGGACTAGAGATTTCTTTATCGCATCAAAACGATCTCTATAACCAAGGGATCCCCGTACCCCAACTTTTCCAGTATCAAGGCCAATATGTGCTCCGGACGCCTTCACAGGAAAGATACGTCCTGATGCGTTCTTGCCAGGGTGAAATATTACAGCCGGGTACGGCTAATGCACATCAAATGTATTCGCTTGGGAAAATAACCGGGCACATGCACAAGCTCCTGAATTCGCACCGTGCCAAACAGCCTCTGCATTGGAATATCCGCAGCAAAGAAGAAATGCTAAAACATTGGGAGCGCAGATGGTCCGATGCCGTATCGATGGGATGCGAAAAAACGCTAGCCGCTTTGGAAATCCAGCGAGACATCATTGACGAGACGGATATCGGACTATTTTCAGGCTGCGAGCAAGGCTGGTGCCATTGGGATTTGTTTGTCGACAATATTTTATTTACGCCAAATTCGGTATCCGCAGTCCTTGATTTTGACCGGTTGAATTATGTTTATCCCGATTTCGATATTTCCAGACCCATTTTGTCCTGTGCTTTAGAAAAGGGAGGCATCCGTCTGGATGTCGTTCGTGCTTTCGTCCATGGTTACCGCGAGCACCGACCGCTTACATTGGATCAATTGGTCAGATCCATCCAGTTAACCTGGTGGAAAGAGGCCGGATGGGTGACCGTGGAAAAGGAACGGGATTCCACTCCCATCAAAAGATTTCGGGAAGAGAACCTTTGGGTAGGTCAGCATTGGCATCATCTAAGGGATATCTTGGGCGGGATATAAGTTTATGAATATCGGTGATAAGCCTCCGCTGAAACGAGAAGATTTTTATGAATTGGAATCTATTAAATATCATTCAATCCCCTAAGGAGGCGAGTTCATGCCAAAGTTAATTGGCTCCGCGGCCATAATTCTCGATGCAGAGGGAAGAGTGCTGCTGGTAAAACACAGCTATGGCAAATACAATTGGGACCTGCCTGGCGGTAAGGCGGAAGAGAACGAGTCGGCTCAGGAAACCGCAAAAAGGGAAGTATCTGAGGAAGTCGGCATGGAAGTGCTTATCGGGAACCTGACAGGCATATATTACGATCCGGATTATGACATTCATCACTTTGTGTTTCTTGCGACGAGTAAATATACCCGTGTGCCACAGCCAAGCTCACCTGAAATTGTAGAATGCGGATTTTATTCAAGAGACGAACTTCCTAGACCCATTAGTGATTTCACAATCAGACGGATCGAAGATGCACTTCGCAATACCCAAAACCATGAGCTGTTTCACAAGGTGGGGTCAAGACAATGGATCGAATAGTGAGCAATATGGGATCCGTAATGTTCGGGCTAATAAACGAGGAGGTGTGAACATGGAACTTGCGCTCGAATTTATCCAAAGCATGAAGGTCAAGTTGATATCGGAACAAAGAGGGACGCTTAAAGCCATTGAACAAGTGTCTGAAGAAGATATTACCTGGCATCCGACTCCGGAAAGCAACAGTATTGCTAATTTGGTGGCGCATATTCGGGGGGCCGCACACTCACGGGTCGAGACGATTCTGTATAACATTCCGGACATGCGGGACAGGGATAAGGAATTCGAACGTGGACTGATGATGACGAAAAAAAAGCATACCAGCATACAAAAGACGCGTTTGATATCATTCTTCAGTATCTTGAACAGCTTCAATCCGAGCCAGAGCAATTGATGTCCCAGCCTTTCCTCCATCTGCCGCCGCTTACATACAGCCAAGTGAACAACGAAACGACAGCACTAAATCTGATGATGGCGATGTTCAGAGAAGTGCACTACCATACGGGACAGATCATTTATATTGCCAAAATGAGAAAAGGCGAGTTAACTTGGGACTGAAGAGATCAGAAACTGTAGTTCTGTACATTTTTCGGAAAGGGGACAGGGTATGGAAAAAATGAAATGGGTGCTGCTTGCGATCTCATCGTTGATCTTGGCAGTCTGCTCGTTACGGGCAGGGTATCTGTACCTGCATCCAATGATCCCCGAGACAGGCCCTGTGGGTGAGTCTCCTGAACCTGACCGTTATCAAGCTGTGATTTGGTATATAGCTTCCGGGTTGTTATTCATCTCATTCATCATCGCTGTTGTTCGATCGATCAGCAACTGGGTGCAAGGGGGATGGCGTATACCTCATGATTAGCGCCTTGAAAACTAGAAACAAAGCAATCAAAAAGAAACGCCGGTTCCCCTGATAGGCTACAATCATCATAGAAATGAATATAGCCGGGAGGTATGACGCGAATGAAATTGCACAAGATTACCCCAAACCTGTGGTTCGATTCTCAAGCAGAAGAGGCGGCGAATTTTTATACGTCCATTTTCCATGATTCCCAAATCGGCAGAATTGTCCGCTATGGTCCGGAAAGCAGGGGTGTAGAGGGAACGGTGATGACCGTGGAATTTCAATTGGAAGGGCAGTCATTCGTCGCGCTGAATGGGGGTCCGCATTATAAGTTCAATGAGGCCATATCTTTTATCGTTCATTGCGATGATCAGGAGGAGCTGGACTATTATTGGGATAGGCTCTCCGAGGGAGGGGACGAAAAGGCGCAGGTTTGCGGTTGGTTAAAAGATCAATTCGGCGTATCCTGGCAAATCATCCCCAGCCATTTAACGGAGATGGTCTGTGACCCCGATCCGGCAAGAGCAGGGCGAGTCATGCAAGCCATACTCCAGACGAAAAAGAAAATCGACATAAAGGCGCTGCAGCAAGCTTACGAAAATTAGCGGATATTCTTACCCGCGTAAAATACGAAGGTTCGAAGAAAGGCCATCCATCAGGGTGGCCTTTTGCACTTTTGTTTCTTACGGTTGGAGGTCATCACAATAACGCCGTAAAATTCCTGGCCTTCGCAAATTTTTTGTTTTAACCAAGCCACTGTGATTTACTTCACAGGCAAAGCCTCCCATATCCGTTACGATATTAATGTAATAAATTTCACAAGGTTGCACGGGAGGCGTGTTTATGAGCAGACGATTGGTGATGATAGGCAACGGGATGGCGGGGGCGCGGTGTATCAAGGAAATTCTTCGCCGGGACCGCGACCGCTACGAGATAACGATGATCGGGGATGAGCCGTATCCCAACTATAACCGAATTATGCTGTCCCCTGTGCTGCAAGGGAAAACAACGTTTGAAGAAATCACGATTAACGATTGGGACTGGTATCAGTCCAATAACATACATTTGCTGTCCCAGGAACGGGCTATAGAGATTAACCGAGCTTTGAAAGAAGTTCGAACCGACCGGGGAACCGTCATCCCCTACGACGAGCTCATTATCGCGACCGGATCCAGCGCGTTTATTTTACCTGTACCAGGACATGACCTGGAAGGCGTCGTCGGTTTCCGCACCATTGAAGACACGAAAATGATGCTGGAAACGGCTAAACAATACAAAAAGGCGGTCGTGATCGGCGGCGGATTGCTCGGCTTGGAAGCAGCTCGCGGATTGATGAACCAGGGGATGGAGGTCCATGTCGTTCATTTGCTGCCCCATCTGATGGAAATGCAGCTCGACGCGGCAGCGGCAAAGCTGCTTCAGCAGGACCTGGAAGCCCAGGGCATGAAGTTTCTGATGGAAAAGAAAACAACGGAAATCTACGGTGACGGGAGAGTACAAGGGCTTCGGTTTGAAGACGGAACGAACGTCGAATGCGATCTTGTCGTCATGGCCGTTGGCATTCGTCCCAATGCAGCGCTGGCGCGGGACGCGGGGCTGGCGGTTGGCCGGGCCATTCAAGTCAACGACCTGATGCAGACGACGGACCCGTCGATTTATGCCGTAGGCGAGTGCGCTGAACACCGCGGCATAGCCTATGGTCTGGTGGCGCCATTGTATGAACAGGGCATCGTGCTTGCGGACCACCTTACGGGCCGGCCAACGGAAGGTTACGCGGGCAGCGTGTTGTCCACGCAGCTAAAGGTAGCGGGATGCGATCTGTTTTCCGGCGGAGAAATCCATGCGGATGAGGACACGAAAGCCATCGTCGTGCAGGACGAGGTCGCCGGATCCTATAAAAAGATCCTGGTTCGCGAGAATCGCATCGTCGGCGTTGTGCTGTACGGGGACGTTTCCGACGGAACCCGACTGTTCAGCCTACTGAAGAAAGGCAGCGACATTCAGGAATATACGAGCGCCTCCGTGCTCCATAAAGCCGGGGGAGACAGCGGACTCGATGTCGCCTCAATCAGCGCGGACGAAACGATTTGCGGATGCAACGGCGTAACCAAGGGACGCATCGTCGGCGCCATTCTCGAGAACGGACTGACCACGTTCGACGAAGTGAAAGCTGTGACCAAAGCCGGAGGCTCATGTGGCAAATGCCGCGGCATGGTTGAGGCGATCCTCGCGCATACGCTGGGCGACAAATTCGACGCATCGGCGCAGAAGGCGGCAGGCATGTGCGCCTGCACGACGCTTACCCGCGATGAGGTAGTGGCCGCGATTCGCGAGAAAGGTCTGCAGTCGCCGCGGGAGACACGCATCGTGCTCGGGTTTGCATCCGAGGAAGGCTGCTCGAAGTGCCGCCCGGCACTGAATTATTATTTGCGGATGCTGCATCCTGAGACGTATGCCGACGATAAGGCATCCAGATATGTCAACGAACGAATGGAAGGCAACATGCAGAAGGACGGCACGTTCTCCGTCATTCCGCGGATGTATGGAGGAACGACGACACCGGAGGATTTGATCCGCATCGGTGAAGTTGCGAAGAAATACAACGTGCCGCTGGTAAAAATTACGGGCGCCAGCCGCATCGGGCTGTACGGCGTACAGAAGGAAGACGTCCCGAACGTTTGGGAGGAGCTGGAGATGCGTTCGGGGTACGCCTACTCCAAGTCGCTGCGTAACGTCAAATCGTGTGTCGGTTCGAGATTTTGCCGGTTCGGCACCCAGGACTCGTTAGGGCTTGGCATCCGGCTGGAACAAGAGATCGAGATGGTCGATACGCCGCACAAAATGAAAATGGGTGTGACCGGCTGTCCGCGAAACTGTGCCGAAGTATTGACGAAGGATTTTGGCGTCGTCTGCGTGGAGAACGGATACCAGCTGTATTTTGGCGGAAACGGCGGCACCGAGGTCCGGGAATGCGACAGCCTGACGACGGTGGCGACTGAGGATGAGGTGATCCTGTTGGCTAAAGCCTACGTACAGCTGTACCGGGAAACCGGTATTTACGGCGAACGCACAGCCCCATGGGTGAAGCGGATGGGCACGGATTGGGTGCGCCAAATGCTGGGCAATGAGCAGGAGATTGCCGGTTTAGCCAGCCGTTTCGAGCATGCAAAATCAACGTATCACGAAGCATGGTCGGCCGCGCTGGAAGACGAAGAACGCCGCCGGATGTATACCGTGGAGAGACCATAAGGGGAGGGAAGGGCATGGACGTGACGAGAGAAATGATGAAAGTGATGAAGCTGGAGGAGCTGAAACCGCAGATTGGCAAGGAGGTACGCGTTGGCGATGAGTCGGTTGCGTTGTTCCGGCTGTCAAACGGGGAGGTGCGGGCGGTAAGCAACCGGTGTCCGCACAAGAACGGTCCGCTGGCTGAGGGGATTGTGTCAGGTGAATTTGTCTTTTGTCCGCTGCACGACTGGAAAATATCGCTGACGACAGGGGAAGTGCAAAAGCCGGACGACGGCTGCATCCAAACCTACGAAACCGCGGTTATCGACGGTTACGTCTATATTGGAGGACTGAAAGAGCATGAAAAACACCATTCAGATCGTTGATACCGCCGGGGTAAACAAGGTTAGCCTTATGAACCGGAGTATAGGCAAATACTTTGTATCCTCCATGCTTGCCGGTTTGTTCGTTGGTCTCGGCATCATACTGATCTTTACGATCGGCGGACTGCTCGCGCCAGTTCACGCACCCGCCATGAAGATCGTCATGGGAGCCAGCTTTGGTATCGCCTTGAGTCTGGTCCTGATGGCGGGATCGGACTTGTTTACAGGCAACAATATGGTCATGGTGGTCAGCACGCTGAACAAGAAGACGACCTGGCTCGATACGCTTAAAATATGGCTGTACAGCTACCTCGGCAATTTTGCCGGATCCTTACTGGTCGCGGCGATCTTCGTATGGACGGGATTGGCGAAAGGGGGAACGGCCGAATTTATCAACAGCACGGCTGCTGTTAAAATGAATGCACCGTTTATGGAATTGTTCATGCGGGGAATTTTATGTAACACGCTCGTCTGTCTTGCCGTCTGGTGCTCCATGAAGCTTAAGGAAGAGACCGCCAAGCTGGTCATGATTTTCTGGTGTCTGTTCGCCTTTATTACCTCCGGGTTCGAGCACAGTGTGGCAAACATGACGCTGCTCTCGGTCTCGCTCTTTATCCCGCATCCAGACACGGTAACCTGGGGAGGGCTGGCCGCAAACCTGATTCCGGTTACCCTAGGTAATATGGTCGGCGGCAGCGTGTTCGTAGGCCTGGCTTATTGGTATATGACGAAAGATAAAGAGAAGGTGGAGATCGAAACTTTGCCGCAAAGCAAAAGGTCTGCAAGTTAATGATCTGAAATAATCAACACCGTGAGCCTTCCCATAGAGAGCCCCAAGGGCGCAGCGGGAATGAAAGCCAAGAAAGCGCGGTACGCCCCATCAGGTCGCTTTCTTGGCTTTCGGTTTCCACGTGGGCGCTTCCGTCTCAGCTGGCTCCTCGATGATAGCCATGGCTTCATCGTAACGGCGGCTTTTAAATAGAATGATCAGTTCCTCCAGATCTTCTCTGTCCAACAGCTTCACCCCGTTCACGGCCGCAAGGATGCGGCAGGATTCGGTGTATCTTCCGGAAGTCAGCACGATTGCCCGTTCAGCTTCATAGTATCTCATCGAAGTATAAATCTCCTGAACCGCTCCGATGCTGACCGGATTGCTGTTCCCGTAGCGTTTGGCCTGAAGGACGTTTCTCAGTCCGTTCTGATCCGTAAACACCAAGTCGGCGCCGAAGTCCCGGCTGGCTGTCGTTTGATACACTTCTCTATATCCGAGCTCGTGAAACAGCCGGAAGAGATACAGCTCAAATTCAGAGCCGTCTGCCATTAAATCGATATCCTTGATCGTAATCTTGCGCGGATTCGCCTCCCGGCGGATCCTTTTTCTGCGGTTTCTGACCAAACGTATGACGAATAGGACGAGGAGCAGGGCAACCAGCCCGGCGATCATGATGGTCGTTGTATCCAAGGTAGTAGGCAAATTAGGTTTCCTCCAAATATCCGAATGTTTGTTCCTATCCACTATATCAAAATCGCTTCAACGAAGGAAGTCATTTCAAATGACTTGCTAGCTGAACATGACCGTGAGAGAGTAAAGGATATACAAAAATAAAACATGGGGTGTGATTGTTAAATGACCGAGACGTTGAATTTCGAGGAATGGTTGGATCGGGAACGGGATCGGGATCGTGACTCCGCTCTAGTCGTGCTCATGTGCGGAATCGCCGGTTCCGGGAAAACTACATTTTCCCAGAGATTGGAGGAACAAGGATTCATCCGTCTCTCTATTGACGAGGAGGTGTGGAACACGCACGGCCGTTACGGAATCGATTATCCGGTTGAAAAATACAGAGAATACTTAGATGTAGCGCATGCAAGCTTACGAAAAAAGCTAGTCACATTGGTTCAAAACAAAAAGCAGGTTGTGGTCGACTCCAGCTTTTGGAGCCGTTCCGCGAGAGATGACTATAAACAGCTTATTGAACATTCGGGAGGAAAGTGGAAGTTAATTTATTTAAAAGTACACCCTGATGAATTGCGAAAGCGCCTCAAAGTCCGGAGCCAACGTTTCGATGCAAACGCCGCGTTTCCTATTACCGAGGAGACGTTGAACAATTTTTTTAACTCGTTTGAAGAGCCTCAGGGGGAAGGAGAAATCGTAGTAGAAAATGTGATAGAGCAACAATAGCCGGCAGATGCTGCTGGTCTGTTCTGCGGATTACTAAAAGGCTGCCGTACGCACGGCAGCCTTTCGCATTTCTACAGGAAGAACATTAGCACTTCTCATCTCAGCACAATTTTTTTATTACAGATCAACAGTAATTTTTCGCGTTATCTTCATCGTTCTGATCAGAATATTTGGAACAATCAGCAGCAGCGCGATCGCTCCGTAGACGCCGACGGTATAACTCAAAGCGTATTCCAACCCAAAGCCCTGTTGAAGGACGGAAGTGATCAGATGAATGAGCAGGTTTGTAAAACAAAACGCATAACTCCGAATCATCCAGTTGCGGTGCCGAATGACCTGTTTCTTCTTAATTTGAACGAGTGCCGTCACCGTAATGAACAGCCAGATTAAATTCAGCGCGTTAAACGCCATGCTCGTCACTTTTCCTCCGGTGGCGTAAGGCGCCATATACCCGGAAGTTATTACGACAACAAGCACCGACAACATATAGACGTATCCGTTGATCCGATGGAATTTTCGGCTTTTTTGAAAAATGCGGTTGGAAAAGTTGACAAGCCCAGCCGCCATGGCGATGCACGCAAAAGCAACATGTATGCGCATGATGCTTAACCACGCTGGGAGGTGAATTTCACGTTGAAGACCGGTTTTATGGCTTAAAAAGCCTTCTGCACCGGGATCGATAATAAAATTATCCAATAAAGCATAAAGGATAAACAAAATACTGACACAGGCCAACACACCATATAAGATTTTTCGTTTGTTCACTTCATTCATAACCCCCAAAGCTCTTCATTTCATTGTTGAAAAGTTGATTTCAAACGCTTGCCGGCGACCCTGGAGGCCGGAAGCACGCCGGCTTTGGCGGTGCCGTGCAGCTCGTCGCCATCGACGGTGACATCAAATTTCAGGTTTAAACGCATCGGCTTGGTTACTTGCTGGGACCAGGTCAGCTTGTTACCTTGAATGACTGGACTCATAAATTTGACCGTTTCATCCCCTTGGGTGGCTGTTCCGTGGACTTCACCATGGCTTGTTGCGATGGAGAGCTTGACATCCATTTTCCCCACGGGCGTTGCAATGGTCACATCCCAGTCTCCGTCGAATACGGACTCTGTTTGTTCGAATGTGTTTTGAAGGGAAGGGGAAGGTGGTTTCACCGCTTCAGTACTCAGCACAAGGTTCGATTCCTTGTCTATTTCGGTCTTTCCCGAGTTCGGCACCATTCCCTGTGCCCGCCATGCGGTACCTCTCCGCTCGTATTCGAACAGCTCCTCGATCGCATGGGCGATCCGTGGGCCAAGCTCGCGTTCCACCAGATGCAGTGCAACATCGAGCCCGGACGTTACGCCGCCGCCACTAACCAAATTGCCGTCGTCCACGACACGTGCTTTGACCGGCAGAGCACCGGTTGCGCCAAGGACGTCCATGCCCAGATGATGCGTAACGGCCCGTCTGCCCTCCAGCAAGCCTCCCATGGCTAAAACTAAGGATCCGCCGCATACGGTAGAGACAATGATGTCTTTCCTTCCGAGGGCTTCCCTGATTATGCCGGTCAATTCGGTATTTGCGATTCGTGCCAGTATGGCTGGGACGGAATCGGGACCGTCGCCTTCGACATCCCCGGCTGCGCCGGGAACGAGAATAATCCCTGCTCGATTTGGATCCAGTTTGCCGGCTGCTTCAATAGGCAGGCCCTGGGTGCCGCTGGCCACAGCTCTTGCTCCTTCGGCGGTGACAAGCTTCACCTCCAGCGCACCATTGGACATCATCGCCGCGGCACAGAAAACTTCATATGGTGCCAAGGCATCCAGCAGATCGAAGCCATCAAAAAGAACGATTTGAACGGTTAACATCGTTACATCCTCCTTCATTGAAGACGAAGCCCGTACGTTCAACTTGAGCCCCTTGTGTTTTTACGCGAGACACGATCGCCGAACGGTACATTATGGGTCATCGTCGTTATTTGGTCAGCAAGTCCTTAAGCCGGCTATATTCCTGTTCGTCAATTTCACCTTTCGCCATCCGGTTTTTGAGAATCCAGGCAATGTCATCCTCCCGGCGGCGGCTGTTACCGGACTTGTGACGAATGGAATACATCCGAACCGCCAAAAAACAAAAAAGCGTGATACAAAACAAAGCGCTAAACACGTATACACTGCTGTTTTCCATGGTCAACCTCCTTCACGAACAACATCCTATCAAATGAATATCTCGAATGAAGAAATAAAAGTGTCACAAAACGATAAACATTGCATCACAAAATGGGTAGGGCAGTTAGTTCTTCCTCAAAAAAATGATAAACTAGATGCGAAGGTGGGATGTACATGAGCGGAGGCCATACGATTCTCGTTGTTGACGACGATTCCAGCATCGTCGAACTGTTGAAGGACTTTTTGGAAAATGACAATTTTCGTGTGATCACGGCCTGCGATACGGCAGAGGCGTGGGACATGTTCGAACGGAATACGGTTCACGCGATCATTCTGGATATTATGATGCCGGGACAAAACGGGTTTGATTTATGCCGCCGGATTCGCGCGAATAGCGACGTTCCGATCCTTTTTCTGAGCGCGCGCAGCGATGACGTGGACAAGATTCGGGGGCTGACGCTCGGCGGCGACGATTATATCGTGAAGACGGCTTCTCCGGGAGAGATTGTCGCCAGGGTAAAAGCCGTCTTGCGGCGCACCGCTTCGCGGGAGCATACGAAGGAAAGGATCCTTGACTACGGCCGGATCCAATTAAACTTGTCCACCAGGGAAGTTTTTGTGGATGGGGTTGGCATCGTGCTCACCCCGAAGGAGTACGATTTGCTGCGATTGTTCGCCGAACATCCAAGGCATGTATTTTCCTATGAGCAGCTGCTCGCCAAGTTTTGGGAAGGGATCGGCGACCGGCATACGATTCGGGTTCATCTCAGCCGGCTCCGGGAGAAAATTGAGGTTGATGCAAATCATCCGCAATACCTGGTCAACGTGTGGGGTGTAGGGTATCGCTTCGAGGGAGGATAAGATGAAAACACTTCGCATTCGCACATTTACGATACTCTGCTTATTTATGATCACGCTCGTGCCTTGGGTATTTTTCGTTGCAGCCAACTTTCTGGAAACCCATTCGCTAAAAATCGGCTCAAACCAGCCATACGATGAAAGTCTGCAGAAAGATATAAACGAGGCCATTCACATGATTGAGATGGGCTCGGGTCAATGGCGGGATCCGAACTGGCAAGGCCAGCTGCAAAGCGAGCTGCATCAATCCAAACTGGACGCGGTCATATTATCCGGTTCCGACGAGGAGATTTATCGGTCAACCGATCGTGAAGGTGGCTTGCAGTCAACCGAGCGCTTCTCTGTCATCGAGAATGGCCATGTGCTTGGAAGGGTGGTTGTTTACCTGCCCAAGTCCAATACGCTTCCGATGATATCTGCGTTTGCCGGTCTGCTGCTCGCCTTTTTCATCGTTGGCGTAGAGATGCGGAGATTCCTGCTGAAGCCTCTGGAGAAAATGAGCCGGGCCGCCAGGCAAATCGCTTCAGGCGATTGGGAGGTGCGGTTACCGAAGTCCAGAATTACGGAAATCGCTGAAGTAGGGGATGGATTTGATGTGATGGTTAAAGGGCTGCGAACGTCATACCAGAAGCAGGTAAAGCTGGAGGAAGACCGCCGCTTTGTCATATCTGCGGTCGCGCATGATTTGCGTACTCCGTTGTTCGCCCTGAGGGGATATTTGGACGGCTTGGAGCAAGGTATTGCCCAAACGCCGGAGAAAATTTCAAAGTATGTGGCGGTGTGCAAGGAGAAATCGGCCCAGTTGGATCGGTTGGTGGAAGACCTGTTTACTTTTACGAAAATGGAGTATTGGGATCGTCCATTGAACAAGGCGCCAATCGATTTACCGGTTGTGCTCCAGCAATCCATCGACAGCTTGAGTCCCAGTGCAGGGCATAAAAGTATTGTGATCAACAGCCATCTGGCCGCCGATTGCATCGTTAGCGGGGATGCTCATCTGCTGGAGCGCGCACTGAGCAACCTGCTGGATAATGCGGTGAGGCACACCCCGCCAGGCGGTACGATAGATGTCCGTTGTAACAAGAAAGAAGGGAAAATCGCGTTTATGATCCGAGACAGCGGCCCGGGGTTCACGGCGGAAGAGCTGGAGCGCGTGTTCGAACCGCTGTACCGCGGGGAAGCGTCCAGAAACCGTTCGACCGGAGGCAGCGGCCTGGGATTAACCATCTCGCAGCGAATTATTCGGCAGCATGGAGGCGAACTCACGGCAGGCAACGATCCGCAGGGCGGCGCAAGGCTGACGGGCTGGATTCCAGCTGCAGACTCACAACTTTCTTGATGGAGCTTACTGCGGATAACACTTTGAAATAGGCTGGTCACTGCCATTCGGCGGCCGGCTTTTTTGCGTATAAGCAGCTGCTTCTATTTCTTTCGGTTGGTCCTGATTTGGCAATATGTCAGGTTGACTCGACAATTTTTTATATTCCTTTATATAATATGTATAAATTTCCCCCGTTAAGAAGCAGCCCACTCCAATTGGAAAGTTGTCATTTTGTTGCGTAAGTACAAAGTGTTACCATCTCTTCCAGCAGTAACCTTAAAGAAACAAGCGAATATTTTTTTCTGAGGATTGGGAAGCGCTTGCATATAAATTGCCAGTCCAACGCCATATAAAACGAATTTAAAACACACTAATAAGGGTGGTATAATATGAATTTATCAACGCTGCGAAGATGGCTGTGGCCGCAAACGAGTTTCCAGGGGAAAATTTTTATGGCTTTCGGCCTGATCACATTTCTGTCCATCGTCTCCGTCACTGCCATCGTCTATGTGAATATGCGCGAGACGATCAAGCATAACGCGGTCACTTCCGTCTCGGACAGCATCCGGCAGGCGGATGAATCATTGAACGTCATGCTCGAGGAGATCGACCGGCTGAACACGGTTGTCGTAACCAATAAAAACACGGTGATTAATACGATCATGAGCCCAAACGAAGAGCCTAGTTATGAATGGTTCCTGGAACAGAAGCGGATAACGGAATATTTATCCGGACTGATTCAATATAAGCCTTATATTTCCCGCATGGCGGTTGTCGGACTGAACGGAAAAGTATTTTTTACCGGCGGTCCCTGGATGGACCGGAGCGTTCTGGGTACTCCGATGCTCAACTACATGCTGCACAACGGATCACGTCATGCGTATTTTAAGCCGGAAGGAACTGCGGATGCCATTACCGTCGGCCGCGAGATTCGCTATAACCGCGAGACGGTCGGCATCGTCATGGTTGACTTGGACTATGACTTTATTAAAAAAACGTACGGAGTCAAACCGACCGCGGACAGCATGCTGTATGTTCTTGATGAGCAGAACGGCTATGTGTATCAATCCGAGTCTGCGCCGTCTTCTTATGCGCCTTCGCTGGACAGAATCGTCCAGATCAAAGGGAAGCTTGCCGGAGATAACGACGTCGTGGAGCAGAAGATCAACGGCAGGTCCTACATCGTGGTCAGCCGCCATTCCGAATACACGGGCTGGAGCACGCTGGCACTGATTCCGCTTGATTCGTTACTTAGTGAATCGACGCGAATCCGTAATTTGATGACCGAGGTATCGATCATCGTCTTTATCGTCATCCTGATCGGTTCCCATCAGGTCTCTTCGCGGACCACAATAAATATCCGGCGGCTCAGATCGATGATGATGCAGGTGAAGGACGGGAATCTGTCGTTTCCCCGAACGGAGATTCACTCAAAGGACGAAATTGGACAGCTGTACCGCGTGTTCATCAGCATGGTAGACGAATTAAAACGGCTGATGGAAGGCATCCGATTAAGCGAGAAGAAGAAGCGGGAGGCTGAACTGACCGCCCTGCAGGCACAGATTCGTCCGCATTTTTTGTACAATTCGCTGAATACGATCAAGTACTTGGCCAAGCTGAACGGGGTGCCCAATATCGAGGAAGTATCCGGCTCGCTCATTGAGCTCATGCGGGGTTTATTGGGGAACTCCAACGAATTTTTAACGCTGCGCGAAGAGCTTGACTATGTGAACAGCTACATATCCATCGTGAAATACAAATATTTGGAACCCATCGAGGTGCACACACAGATCGAAGACGACGCTTTGCTGGACTGCCGTGTGCTGAAGCTGATGCTCCAGCCTCTCGTCGAGAATGCGATTATGCATGGTATCGGTCCATCCGGGGAAGGGGGCTTCGTCCTGATTCGGGTCTATGCGGAGCATCAAGAACTGCGGATCGAAGTTACGGACAACGGCCGGGGCATGACACAGGACCAGATCGACGCTCTTCTTGGAGCAGCGGACCGTGAGGATATGCCGTCACGCTTCAGCAGCATGGGCGTACGCAATGCGAACGAACGGATCGTGAGAATGTTCGGCGAATCGTACGGTTTGAGCTTATACAGCGAGCCGGGTCTGTACACGAAGGTAGAAATTCGTTTTCCGCAAATTCGTAACAGCGATCAATCTGATCAAGAGGTGGTCTAATGATGTTTAAAGTACTGTTGATCGACGACGAGCCGTTGATTGGCAATGTCATTCGAACGTTATTCAACTGGAAGAAGCACGGGTTCGAGTTCGTCGGCGAAGCATACAGCGGGACGGAAGCATTGGGGATGATGGAGGAGTCGCAGCCCCACATCGCCATTATCGATGTGAACATGCCGGAGATGAACGGGGTAGAGCTCCAAGGCATCCTCCGTGAGCGGTATCCGTCGGTTAAGACGATCATGCTCAGCAGTTATGACGATTACGATTATGTCCGCGAATGCTTGCGAAACGGGGCGGTCGACTATTTGCTCAAGCACCGGCTTGATGAGGCGTTGCTGCTGAACGTTTTGGGCAAAGCCGTTAAGGATTTACAGGAAGAAGACCGGGTGGAGGAAGGAAGGCTGGCGAGCAAAAAAATGGCGGAGACGATGAAACCCGTATTGATCAGAGGCCGCATTGCCGAGCTGGTGAGAGAGAACGGGGAAGGGGCAGGTAGCCTTGAGGTTGCGGGCGGGCTGGAAGGCTTGTATCCAGGTGCTGTCCGTTATGCGGCAGCGGCACTGCAGATCATCCCGTTCCTGCTGCTGACGGAGTCGTTCAGCGACAGCCAAACGAACCGGCTGGTACAGCAGGCGGTCGATGTGATGCAGCAGAGCCTTGGAGATATCCATGAGCGGACGGCCGCTTACGTGGAGAACGGGCGGTTGATGGTCGTGTTTGCGTTCAAGGAGCGCAGCGAGCATGCCGGCAGCAGCGAGGCGCACCGCTGGATGGGCAAAGTTCAGCATGCGCTGGAGCTGATGCTGAATCTGAAATCTGTCTATGCTCTTGGGCATCCATGTGCTAGCTTGACGCAGCTGGGGACGAGCTACAGATCGGCCGAAAAGGCGCTCGATACCTCTCCTGCCGTGGAGAATGGGATCCGATCCGAACATGTGACCCATAACGAGCCTGCTGCCAAAGAAGGACCGAACGAGCAGCATCTTCGCGTTGCCTTGACGATTGAGGAACAGAAACAGCTGCTTCTTGCCCTGGAAAGTCTGGACCAGGAAAGGATGCAGCAGCTGATCGCCTCCGTCTGCGGTTCTGTATGTCATCAGCCGCTTCATTCGCCTGCGGTCCAGATGATTGTCAGCGAGCTGCTGCACACCGGCGACAAGGCTCTGAAAAAGTCCATTTCCACACCTGCAGCGGAAGCCGCCATATCCGAACTCCCGCCGCGACGCGATCTGGGGCGGATCGGCAGCATGGATGAGCTTGAGGAATGGCTGAAATCCTACTTTACCGCCTTGCTGAATTTACTGAAGCGTCAGCGTGCTGGAGGCAGCTATTCCCGGCATGTCTCGCAGGCTATCCATTTTATATTGGAGCGGTATCAAGGTTATATCAACTTGGAAATGGTGGCGGCTTCCATCGGGCTCAATCCCTCTTATTTAAGCCGTTTATTCAAAGAGGAGACGCAGTGCAACTTCTCGGAATACGTGAACCGCATACGCATCGACGCGGCCCAAAAGCTGCTGGAGAGCGATCAATATTCGGTCAAACAAATCAGCAGCCAAGTGGGCTTTACGACATATAACTACTTTTTCAAAGTGTTTAAGGAGCTGACCGGGATGACGCCGCATGCTTATGTGGAGAGCCTCCGTCCGGAACGACAGCGGTCGAAACCGTAAAATATGTGGAGTAAATAGTCAAATAAGTAGAATTTGCTGTCATGCCGGGTGAACTATAATACTCACATGCACCAGGGGAAACGTTTTCAACTGTTCCCAAATATACAAAAACGGAGGTCATAGAATCATGTACAAACTTTGGGGTAAATATGCGCTGAGCACAGCGCTCGTTTCCGCTTTACTGCTCTCGGGCTGCAGCTCCAACAGCGGTTCGGGATCCGATGCAAAGACGGCGGAGCCGTCCGAAGCAACGGTGAATGAGACCGGGTTTCCGCTTACTAAAGAGCCCGTCACACTGAACATGTTCACCCGGATTGCCCCGCTGAATGGTCCTTTCAAGGACATGCCGGTGTTCCAGGATTATGAAAAAATGAGCAATGTGCATGTAAACTTCACCGAAGCGCCGACAGACGGCTTCCAGGAGAAAAAAAACCTGCTGTTCGCCTCCAATGAGCTGCCCGACGCTTTTTACCGCTCAGGCATTACTCCGCTTGAAGCGACGCAGTATGGTGCCGTTGGCCAATTGATTCCGCTGGAAGACCTGATCGACAAATATGCGCCGAACCTGAAATCACTGATGGAACAGTACCCGGAAATCCGCTCGGCGATCACGACACCGGAAGGCCACATTTACGCGATCCCGGGAATCGTGACGCTTGCAGCCGCCCGTACGGATAAGAAGTGGATCAATGAGGCGTGGCTGAAGAAGCTGGGCCTGAAAGAGCCCGAAACGACGGACGAATTGTACGATGTGCTGGTGGCTTTCCGCGATAAGGATCCAAACGGCAACGGCAAGAAGGATGAAATTCCGATGACTGCCCGGGCGGGTCTTGCTGTCGTCAACTTGATGAGCGGATCGTTTGGTCTCGATCAGCAGCTTGGCTACAACATCAATCTGGAGAACGACAAGGTCAACATCTGGATGGGCAGCGAGCAGAACAAAGAGCTGCTCATGTACCTGAACAAGCTGTACAAAGAGAAACTTCTGGATCCAGAATTGTTCTCACAGAAGGAAGCACAGTATTTGGCCAAACAGGGCTCGGGCAATGCCGGATTTTTCTTTGATCAGACGAACAACAACTTTCTTCCTATTGCCGACCAATATGTAGGGATTGCGCCTCCGGCAGGTCCGCACGGCGATCGGCTGCAGGCCCAGACAGCGCCAGTGCCGCGTGACTTTGGTGCCTTCGCCATTTCGTCCGTCAATAAATATCCGGAAATCACCATGCGCTGGATCGACTATTTCTACAGCGACGAAGGATCGACCCTGCTGCGGTTCGGGCGAGAAGGCGAGCACTATGAGCTGAAGGACGGAATTCCATATTATAAAGAAGACTTCCTGAAGACCGACAACCAGCCAAAAATCACACCTTATGCTGGAGGAGGAGCGCCACACCTCATTAGTGATAAGGTAGCCTCTTATATCAATCCTCCTCAGGTGCAGGAAGCTCAGAAGAAGCTGGATCCATACATGCCGAAGGTCCGTTATGCGGCTCCGATGTTCGACGAGAAGACAGCACAGGAAGTCAACATCCTCCGGAACGATATCGACAAGTATTACGAAGAACAAAGTACCAAATTCATTGCCGGTGCGCTCAGCTTCGATAAATGGGATGAATTCCAATCCACGCTGAAAAAGATGCAGATCGACAAGCTTCAGGAGCTGTATCAAGCAGCCTATGACAAGATGGAGAAGTAATGAACTAATGATATTTCGTCATGAGGTAAGGAGTAGATGGTTATGAAGAGCGCGCAAGTCCAGGCGACGGCCGCTCCATCCCGGGTTTCCGCAAGACGGGGGAGACGCATATGGATTCAGATGGTCAAGCGGTACGACCTGTATCTCATGCTGCTGGTGCCGATCGCCTGGTATTTGATCTTTCATTACGGGCCGCTGTACGGTCTGCAAATTGCTTTTAAAAATTTCAACCCCGCCAAAGGAATTATAGGCAGCGGCTGGGTCGGCTTCGATCATTTCGAACGGTTTTTCGATTCCTATTATTTCGGGCGGCTGCTGTGGAACACGTTATCGATTAATCTGTTCTCGCTGCTGATCGCTTTTCCGATTTCCATCGTGCTGGCGCTGATTGTCAATGAAATTCGCAGCAAATCGTTCAGCAAGCTGCTGCAAAATATTACGTTCATACCGCACTTTATTTCCGTCGTCGTCATCGTAGGCATCCTGAACGTATTCCTCTCGCCCACGACGGGGCCGATCAATTCGCTGATTGAGGCATTCGGCGGTTCGCCGATCCGATTTCTGGAGGAGGCCGGCTGGTTTAAAACGATTTTTATCGGCTCGAACATATGGCAGAACATGGGCTGGCAATCCATCATTTACATCGCGGCGCTCAGCGGGATCAATCCCCAGCTGTACGAAGCGGCAAAGATGGACGGTGCCTCTCGGATGCGGCGCGTGTGGCATATCTCCTTGCCGGGAATCGTTCCCGTCATCGTGATCATGCTGATCCTGGACATCGGCCATTTCATGGACATCGGATTCGAGAAAATATTACTAATGCAGAACAATTTGAACCTTGAGGCGAGCGATGTCATTTCCACATTTGTGTACACGACCGGTATTCTCAAAGGAGAATACAGCTACACCGCGGCCATCGGGCTGTTCAACTCGGTCATTAACCTGGTGCTGCTGCTATTGGTAAACCGGTTTGCACGCAAAACGTCGGAAACGAGCCTTTGGTAAAGGAGGACCATGCGCCATGTCTAAACAAGCTGCTGCTATGATCAGCAGACCCAGGGATGAGCGGGTGTTCGATGCGATCGTGTATACGATCGCATCGCTCATCATTCTGATCGTGCTTTATCCGCTCATTTTCGTGGTCAGCGCTTCGTTCAGCGACCCGGCGAAAGTGCTGAACGGGGAAGTATGGCTGCTGCCGAAAAGCGTGTCTTTGGACGCTTACTCGAATATTTTTCATAACGGAAAAATATGGACGGGATACATGAATACGATCATGTATACGGTAGTTGGCACAATCGTTAATATGATCCTGACCATATTGGCGGCTTATCCGCTGTCAAGACCCGACCTGCCCGGCCGGAAAGTGCTGATGGTCATCATTACGCTTACGATGTTTTTTGGCGGCGGGCTGATCCCTACTTATTTGCTTGTCAAAAATCTCGGAATGCTGGACACGATGTGGGCCTTGATCGTTCCGGGAGCGATCTCCACGTACAACCTGATCGTTATGAGAACGTACTTTCAGAGCAGCATCCCTTGGGAGCTGCAGGAGGCCGCCCACATCGACGGATGCTCGAACTGGCGGCTGCTGATCAACATCATCCTGCCCTTGTCCAAGCCGATCCTGGCCGTCATGGTGCTGTTTTATGCCGTCGGCCATTGGAACTCATTTTTTAATGCCCTGATCTATATCCGCGACGAGGGACGGTATCCGCTGCAGCTAGTCCTGAGGGAAATCTTGTTGATCAGCCAAACCGACGCCGTTGACGGCAACGTCGGACTGGAGAGTAAGGTGCTGCTTGCGGAAAGTATCAAGTACGCGGTCATCATTATTTCCAGCCTGCCGATTTTGATTATGTACCCCTTTGTGCAGCGGCATTTTGTCAAAGGCGTCATGATTGGCTCCATTAAAGGATAGACATGGGCAGACGCCTTGATTGGCGACGTTTAATAACATCTTACTTATGGAGGTACATTGTGCAAACGAATGCGACGATAACAATCGACTGCAGCCGGACTGGTGAACATACGGTTAACCCCTATCTTTTCGGGCATTTTGTGGAAGATATTCGCGACCATATGGAAGCGATGCTGGCCTTTCCCTTAAGAGATATGGATTTTGAAAGCGAGAAAACCGGAGAGAGCGCCGTATCGGGAAGCTGGTTTCCCTTTACGAACGGACGAAATACGCAATATGCGCTGGAAGCGCCGGCACTGAGACATTCAGGCCGCGCTCAGCGCATCCGGATCATGAGCGACGACGAGGCATACGCAGGCATCGCGCAAAATGCAGCGCTAAAGGGACCGATGACATACACGGTCCGCATTGTAGCCCGCGCATCCGTTGAGCTCCGTTATATCATACTGGACGCGGTGGACCGGCGGACCAAGGAGCTTCTTGGGCGTGTGAAGATGGAGCTCAAAAGCCACAATTGGCAGGAATACGAAGCCAGCGTGCCCGTCTCCAGAAACTGTGCCGACGCGGAGATCCGTGTCTATGTTCCGGCAGACCATCCCCGCTGGACCGACCATGTTTCCACCGGCATGCTGTGGCTCGATCACGTTTCCCTGCTTCCTGAGGACAACATTGGCCTGGTGAAACGCGAGGTGATCGATATGGCCCGGCCGCTGAATGCGGGCATGATGCGGCTCTCGGGGAATTACATCAGCGCATACCACTGGGAACATGGCGTGGGTCCAGTACTGGAGCGGCCAGTGATGTACAACGAAGCTTGGGGCGGATGGACCAGCAAGTATTTCGGGACGGACGAATTTATCCGGTTTTGCCAAGAGCTGCAGGTGGAACCGCTGATCTCCGTCAACGACGGGTCCGGTACGGCCGAGGAAGCCGCACGGTGGGTGGAATACTGCAACGGAAGCATCGACACGCCGATGGGAGCGCTGCGGGCGGCGAACGGTCATCCCGAGCCGTATAACGTACGGTATTGGGAAATCGGCAACGAAGTATGGGGCGACTGGCAGGTGGGAACCTGCTCCGCCGATGAATTTGCCGAGCGCTGCCAGGCGTTCGCTCTAGCGATGAAGGCGGTTGACTCGTCCATCGTCATCTTGGGCTGCGGGCATACCGATCCGGAATGGAACAAGCCGGTGCTCGATATTGCGGGCGAACAGATCGACTACTTGACGATGCATCTATACCACGGCTTCGGACGCTTCGGGATGAACCGCGATACGCCGGCAGAGGAACGATATAAAGCCATCGTTACGTTCCCGGAATGGACCCGTGAAGATATCCGGCAGGCGGAGGAACTCATACGCGCGAATCCGAAGCACAGCCATGTGAAGCTCGCCGTCACCGAGTACAACACCATGTATTTTCCGAACACGGTCCGCAAAGGGCTGCCGGATGAGCATACGCTGGGGGCAGCTGTCGCTAACGCCGCCAATTTGAACGAAATGCTCCGCAGGAGCGATATGGTGCACATTGGCAGCTTCTCCGATCTGGTGAACGGTTGGCTTGGCGGCTGCATCCGTGTTGGCGATTACTATGCCGATCAATACCGCGGCAAGAAGCCCGGCTGGAGCGGCCAGCCGCTTACAGTGTACGGAACGCCGACCTATGAAGTGTTAAAGCTGTATGCCAACCGGGACATCCGGCGGATCCTGCCGGTGGATGCGGAGTGCGGCACCTTTGCCGTGGAGTCGCCTAAGCAGACGCGCATCGGGCTTGATGCGGTGCCTGACTTGGACGTGACCGCAGGTATTAACGAGGACGGCAGCGTCATCACTTTGTTGATCGTGAACCGCAGCCTGCATGAAGTCAAGGCAAAGCTTGACCTGCTCTCATTCGAACCTTTTGGTGACACTATTTTATATGAGATCACAGGCGACTCTTTCGAAGACATTAACTCCGTTTTCGAACCGGAACGCATCAAATGCGTGCCCCGTGTCGTTCCGGTTTCCGCCTGGCAGGACGGTTATCCTTTACGGAAAACATCGGTGTATGCAATTGAAATCAAGAAAGAACAAAGGTCAGGGGTGGCAAAATGACAACCAGAGGCTATATCAAGGATTATCCCAGGCCGCAGTTCGTCAGGGGCGACTGGATGAGCCTGAACGGAGTGTGGGATTTCCGTTTCGACGACCATAACGCGGGAGAACAGGAACGCTGGCAGGAGACGTTCGCTGAAACGCATAAGATCAACGTTCCTTTTACGTACGAAACCCGGCTGAGCGGAATCGGGATCGAAGAGTTCCACCCTTACGTCTGGTACAACAAAAAGGTACATATCCCGAAAGAAGCCGGGGGAAAACGGGTCATCCTGTATTTTCAAGCCGTCGATCACGTTGCCAAAGTGTGGATCAACGGCCAGATGGCCGGCAGCCACCAGGGCGGGTATGCCGCCTTTTCCTTTGATATCACGCCATACTTGGTCTTTGGCGCCGATAACCAAATTACGGTGAAAGCAGAAGACAGCGACAGCTGCACCCAACCGCGCGGCAAACAGCGCTGGACGAAGGACAACTTCGAATGCTTTTATGTCCAGACGACGGGCATTTGGCAGACGGTATGGCTGGAATATGTAGAAGAGCAGCGGCTAGAAACAGTCAAAATCACACCGGATGTCGACCGGTCGATCATCCGTTTCGATTACCAAGTGGAGGGGGTGGAAACTTCAGGCGATTTGAGGCTGGAGGCGATCGTTACATTGAAGGGCAAGCCCGTGAAGCGGGTGAGCTTAGTGATTGACCGCCCCTGCCTGACGGTGGAAGTGGATCTGATTCATGAGGCGAACGGGCCTTGGAAAAAATGCCTTTGGTCGCCGCAGCACCCGAATCTGTACGATGTTGAGTTTGTCCTGACTTTGGACGGCCAAGTGGTGGACCGCGTCTTTTCCTATTTTGGAATGAGAAAAATTTCGATCGAAAATGGCCGGGTGCTGCTGAATAACGTGCCGATCTACCAAAGGTTGATCCTGGATCAGGGGTACTGGACGGACAGCCATTTGACACCGCCGAGCGAGGAAGCCCTGATCGAAGACATCGACAGCATGTTAGCGATGGGCTATAACGGTGTTCGCAAGCATATGAAAATCGAAGATGCCCGCTTCCTCTATTGGTGCGACGTAAAAGGTCTGCTGGTATGGTCTGAAATGGCTGCGACCTTTGAATTCCACGATCAGGCGGTCGAGGCGTTTACGAAGGAATGGCTGGAGATCGTCCGGCAGCAGTACAATCATCCGAGCATTATCACGTGGGTTCCCTTTAATGAATCGTGGGGGATTTCATCGATCCTTCGAGATCCAAGACAGCAGAAATTTACCGAGGGCATTTATCATTTGACCAAAGCGATTGATCCGTACCGGCCGGTTATTACTAACGATGGCTGGGAGCACACCGTCTCTGATATTTTGACGCTGCATGATTATGTCGAAAATGGAGACGGGTTCATGAAACGGTACTCGAATCTGGAGGCTGTCTTAACATGCGAAACGACCTGTAACCAATGGAAATTCGCTTTTGCCGAAGGGTATGAATACCGGGGTCAGCCTATTATGATCACCGAGTACGGCGGTATTGCGTTCCGGTCGGACAAAGGCTGGGGATACGGACGTCAAGTCTCTACTGAAGAGGAGTTTCTGAGCCGGTTCGAGGGATTGACCATGGCGATCAAGAACGTCGATTCCATCGTTGGCTACTGCTATACGCAGCTGACTGATGTACAGCAGGAGATTAACGGGATTCTGAACGAAGACCGTACGCCAAAATTTCCGCTCGAGAAAATTAAACAGATCAATATGGCATAACCGAACGCCGATACTCCAAGAGCCAAAAGAATCATATTTCTTTTGGCTCTTCCCGTGATCAGATCCATTTACGAAAAACGTAATCTATCCTACAAATTAGGGAGGTAATATCATAGTGAAATCCTTGCGATGGCTAATCATGGTAGCGGTTACATTTTCCCTGATCACCACGGTGCCCACCGAAACCTCTGCTTATCAAAACCCGAGAACACTTCCTGACGAATGGGGGCAGTATGGACTCGGAGACCCTTACGTTTTGAAATTTAACGGATATTACTATTTGTATGTGAGTACGCGAGATACGGATGACGGCGTTAAAGTATGGAGCTCCAAGGACTTGGTGAACTGGTCCTACCGGGGTTTGGCCGCAACGGACCCGATTACGCATGGCGCTTATGCGCCTGAGGTCGTCTATTGGAACGGCATGTTCTATATGTATACATCGCCGGCAGGCCAAGGACATTACGTCCTCAGCAGCACGAGTCCTACCGGTCCGTTCAACGTCGTAACCGGCAATCTCGGCAAAACGATCGACGGACACGTCTTTATCGACGACGACGGATCGTTCAGCTTCTATCATGCAGGGCAGGGACGCATCGATGCAGCACCGATGAGCAGCCCGACCTCGATCGGGGCGAGCTCGTCTACAGGTGTCGGCATGGGAGGCTGGACCGAGGGGGCGACCGTCTTCAAACGGAACGGCAAATACTATATGACTTATACCGGTAATCACGTGTTCAGCAAAGGATACCGGGTAGATTATGCCGTGAGTACGACAGGTCCGCGGTCCGGTTACGTTGCCGACAGTCTGAATCCGGCGTTAATCAGCACGGAAGGCCCGACCGTGGGACTTGGTCACAACACGGTGGTGGTCGGCCCTAACCTTGACACCCATTACATCGTGTATCACAACTTGGAGGGGCCCGGCGTGGTTGGTCCGCTCCGTCATCTGAATATGGATCGCATCGTATGGAACAACGACAAGCTGATCGTTCAGGGACCGACAACAACGCCGCAGCAGGATCCGGCGATGCCCACATTCTACGATTACTTCGACCGGACATCGATCGGCAGCGGGTGGACCAATGTCAACGGCGGCCATTGGGGCATCTACAATCAAGAGCTGATGTGGCAGGACTCGATCGGGGATACGACCTGGTACAAACAGATTTCGTCGGCAACCAGCTCTTCCGATTATACGGCCGAATTCAATACGAAAGAAATGAAGCGGGGCACTTCCGCTAGCCCAAGATACGGTGCCACCTTCTCGTATACGGACGAGAACAATTATGGCGTAGCGCTGCTAAGCTCGAAAAATAACCGCCTTGCGACGTCCTTCCGGATCAACGGTGTGGATCAAGCGTGGCAAACGTTCGACCTGCCTGCAGGTTTTGATTACACGAAATGGCACAGCATTCGTATCGAGAAGTCCGGCACGACGTTTAAGTATTATGTGGACGGCATGCTGAAAGGAACGCGTACGGCCAATTTGGGCGGAGGTGAAATCGGTGTCCTGACGGAAGATACGCATGCGGATTTCGGCTATGTCGCTGTCAGTAACGATGTCAACGGAAGCAGCGCATGGGATGCTTACAAACCGGTCCCAGGGACGATCGAAGCGGTGCATTACATGAAGGGAGGCGAGGGTGTCGCTTATCATGACACGACCGCGAATAATATTGGCGGCGCGTACCGCACGGACGCGGGCGATATTCGTCTCAATAGCGAGGGGCTGTTTAACCTAGGCTGGAATCAAACGGGAGAATGGTATAAATACAAAGTCAACGTGGAATCGAGCGGTTATTACGATATCGACTTCCGAATGGCCACGACGATGAACGGTGTGCAAATCCGCCTGTGGGACGGATCGACGGACTTAACGGGAGTCATCGACGTGCCGAACACAGGGGACTGGGATAACTGGCAGACCGTAACGAAGAAGGGAGTCTATTTGAATGCCGGGCAGCGGGAGCTTCGAGTCGAATTCGTTAAAGGTGAGGCCGATTTCTCGCGGATGACGTTCCATAAGAGCGCTCAAGTCACAGCGCTTAGCGATGACTTTAACGATGGTAATGACAACGGGTGGACGCGATTTGAAGGGACATGGGCTGTAGAGAACGGCGAGTACAGCGCTGGAAGCTCTGGACCTGCCAAGTCAACGATCGGGGACGCGAATTGGGCGGATTACACGGTCGAAGCCGACGTCAAAATGATCGACGCTGGAGGCGACGGTGGTTTGCTCTTCAGGGTGTCCAATCCTTCCCATGGCACGGAGCGGGGGCAAAACAACTATGACGCCTTCCAGGGGTACTATGCCTATTTGACGACAAGCGGGGTTAACCTCGGCAAGATGAGTTACAGCTGGACATTCATCAAAAGTGCGCCGCAGACTTATACGACAAACACCTGGTACCATATGAAAGTGGTGGCGAAAGGGACAAATATGAAAGTTTACGTGGATGATATGAACCAACCGAAAATCGATTATACGGACAACAGTCTGAACCCGTTCACGCATGGTAAAGCAGGCGTCAGAACGGCCAATAAGCATACGCATTTCGATAACTTTAAAGTTTCGCCGTAAGCCGTAACAGGAAGGTATCCCGATCTCTGCGTACTCTCCGCAACAGCAACAGCCTGCCGATTTCTGGATCGGCAGGCTGTTCTCATGATCGCATCATTTCGATTTATAAAAGTTCTCCGCTTTTTGGATCATATGTTTTTCTTCGTCCGGCACATCCGTATCGTAAAAAACGGCTCCGACCGGACAAGCTACCTCACAAGCACCGCACTCAATACAAATATCCGCCTCGATAAAAAATTGGTCCGGGCCTTCCTCGATGCAGTCTACCGGACAAACGTCCACGCATTCTGCCGCTTTTTCATCAATACAGCCCGAGGTAATCACATATGGCATTTGGTCTCACCCTTTCGATGAAATGTTTACCGGCGGATTACGCGTACCGGTAAAGAGATCAGCGTCTGTCCGGCGGCGGATGGGGTCAGGTTATCTTCCAGCTTAAACCCTGGAACGGGCTCGATCCGCTCAAATTGGTCCATGAACAGTCCCAAGCCGATATTGGCTTCAAGCCGGGCCAGCGGTGCGCCCAGACAGAAATGCGGACCGTTGCCGAAGGTCAGATGCCGTTTATTGTTGGAACGGTGGATGTTCAGCGTAAACGGGTCCTCAAAAACTTCTTTGTCCATGTTCGCAGCACTCATCCAAGCGACGACGACGTCTCCTTTTTTAAGCTCCACGCCGAGCACGTTATTATCCTGCTTCACCGTACGGTCCATCTTCGCCATGTGGAACCGGTAGCGAAGCATTTCTTCCACCGTATTCGGAAGAAGCTCGCGGTTGGCTTGAACCTCACCATAGATCTGGTCGTTATCATACAGGAAGGAATAGAACGTGCTGGACAGCAGATGGCTTGTCGTCTCAATGCCGGCCCCGAGAATAAACATGGTCATTCGGACGATTTCGTCATCGGTCAAACGTTCGCCATCGACCTCGGCCTGGATCAGATCGGAAATAATATCATCGGTGAGCTGGCTTCTTTTGGCGATGACATGCGGATAGAGATAGTTGTAGTAATTCGTGGCCGCCTGCCGCTTCAGCTCCTGAACGTCTTCGACATTGTCGGCCGGAAGAGGGAGGAACAGATGATCGACCCATTCCTTAAACAAGAAGCGGTCGTCGGACGGAACGCCGAGCAGGTCGGCGATCACGATGGTGGGCAGCGCGCTTGAGAAGCTTTTGACGATATCGATAACCGGTTCGTCATCCATTTCCTTGATCAGCTGGCTGACCACCTCATGGATGCGCGGCTCCCACAGCTTCAAGCTTCTTGGCGTGAACGCCGCCGACAGCAGGCTGCGGCTTTTGCGGTGTTCCGGAGGATCCGAACTGAGATCGACTCGTCCCGAATTATGCTGGCCGGCTTCATTATCGGCGCCGACGCTGATCGTCGTTCGGGCCCTCACGCTGGAGAAGTACTCGTAATCGCTCAGTACTCTTTTAACATCTTCATACCGGAAGACATTCCAGGAATTCGTTTCCTCATTATAGCTGATCGGATCATGTTCCAAGTGGTGCCTGTACCATTCAAAGGGGCTGAATTCTTCCACGGCGGATCGAAATTGGGTGATTTTAGCTAAGGAGATAATTTCCTTCTGCATAATACTCCCTCCCGGTTTGAATTATTTGGATTATGATTAAATAAACATATGTTAATTTAACATATAATCGTCAGAGGAACCACGACCGAATGACCCATGCCTAAAGGTCCGCTTTCCGGTTATAACGGTTGGATCAAGACCATGGGCGAACCCTTAGGCCTTACTCACGACGCCTTTTTTGATCGCAGCTTCGGGTGCATGCTCAATACTCCGGGACGTGCGCTTGATAAAGAACGAGAGCAGCAGCCCAACGATACCAATACCGATAATGACAACATAGGCGTCGTTAATTCCTTGGATGGTCGCTTCAAGCACCATTTGCTTCTGATTCGCCGCTGCGCCGCCGGACGCCATCATGTCCGTCAGATGCTTTTTCGTCCGGTCGGACATGACCGTTACCAACAGGGACGTACCGACCGCACCGGCTACTTGACGCACGGTGTTGGATATGGCTGTTCCATGCGCGTTTAATCGGGAAGGCAGTTGGTTGAGACCTGCGGTCTGGATTGGCATCATCAGCAGTGCCATACCGATCCGGCGTCCCGTCGACATGAGCAGCAGATACGCATAGGTGGTATGATCCGTCAAGTTGATGAATCCGGCGGTTGTTGCGATCGTAATGATTAATCCGGCAACGGCAAGCCATTTGGCGCCGAATCGGTCAAACAGGCGGCCGGTGACGGGCATCAGCAGTCCCATCACAAGCGCACCCGGGAGCATCAGCAATCCGGATTCCAGGGCGGAATAGCCGCGTGCATTTTGCAGGTATAACGGAAGCAGCATCATATCCGCATACATGACCATCGTAACCATGATGTTGATCACCGTGGTCAGGGAGAACATGTTGTACTTAAAAGCCCTTAGATCCAGCAGGGGTTTCTTGGAAACAAGCTGTCTCCATACAAACAGCCCGAGGGCAATCACGCCGACGGCAATGGACACCAGCACCTCGGCGCTGGACCATCCTTGGCTCCCTGCTTGGCTAAAACCATACAGCAGCGTGCCGAATGCGACTGTGGACAGAACGACGCTGATGATGTCCATCTTGGAGCGGACGGTCTCCGACACGTTTTTCAAATAAATAAAGCCGCAGATAATGACGATAACGGCAAGCGGGATCATGCCAAAGAACATCGTTTGCCATTTGAAATTTTCCAGGATGTAGCCGGCAAGCGTCGGGCCGATCGCTGGAGCGAAAATGATGGCGAGTCCCATCATCCCCATGGCCGCGCCCCTCTTTTCCGGAGGGAACAATACCAAAATCACGTTAGTTAACAGCGGCATGATGATACCGGCTCCTGCAGCTTGAATCATGCGTCCTGTGAGCAGAACCGGGAAGTTGACCGCGAGGGCGGACACGATGGTTCCGACGAGGAAAATCATCATCGAAGCTTGGAACAGCTGGCGGGTGGAGAACCTCTGCATAAAATAAGCCGTAATCGGAATCAGGATTCCGTTGACCAGCATGTAGCCAGTGGTCAGCCATTGAGCCGTGGTGGCCGAAATGTTGAAATCAATCATCAATTCCGGGGTGGCCACGCTCATGACCGTCTGATTCAGTGTGGCGAGGAAGGCGCCCAAAATCATAATGATTAGAATCGGGCCCTTCTTGACGGAACTGCTGGTTGTGTCCATAGGATGACTCAATCTACTCCTTCCTTTCTTTTCTCTCTAGACTTAATTTACAATGTGTTGGATAATTAACATTGTATAAATGAGATTATAGACAGAACCGTTGGAGCTTACAAACAACGCTTTCACAAAAAATGTAAATTAGTTATCGTTTCATCGTTTTAATGTTGATTAGTGATAAGATTTACTGCACATTGGTATTAAATTGTCTATTACGCAGGCCAGGAGAAAGGAAGGAAAAAAATGCCCGACGTTTCCAAACAGCCGACCGACCCCAGAGTGCTTCGTACAAGGCAGCTCATCAAGGATGCTTTTATCGATTTGCTGCAGGAGATGGATATCGAAAAAATGTCCATCAGCCGGATCGCCGAACGTGCCACCATTAACCGTGTCACGTTCTATTTGCATTACCGCGATATTCCCGACATGCTGGAAAAAATGGCCGATGATATGATCGAAGATTTCAAGCAGGCCGTGGGCATTGAGCCGGAAAAACCGGCAACCGAGGAAGAGGATTGGTTCATGATGCTGCGGCTTTTGGAGCATATTGCGGAGCATCACAAGTTCTACAAGGTGATCTTGGGATCGCGGAAGGCGCCCATATTCAGTGAGAGGCTGTTAAGTATGCTGACCGAGCTAATTTCGGCAAGAATCGAAGAGATGGGGACCGAGTCTTTTTGTTACAAAGCAGGCATACCCAAGGACATCGCCATCTGGCATGGATCCGCGGCCCTCATTGGTACGATCGTGGCCTGGCTGCGGAATGATATGCCGTACACACCGGCCTTTCTCGCCAAGCAGTTTTATTTGCTGACGCGCAGCCGGATTGAAACGAAGGGAGAGTGAATGGTTGGATGCAGGAGTTAACTTTAAAAGACCGGCTGTTGATTTTATCGGAAACGATCCGGATGACCGAAAAGGCATTTGCGCACTGGGAGAGTGCAACCATCACACTTGATGAATTGGGGGAAGCCGCAAAAGAGTTTTTCGGCAAAGCCGCAGCGGCCGAGAACCGGGCTGATTTTCAAAAGGTGATGTGGGCGTATTTTGGACAGCTTCGTAACGCTCATTCGAATTATATCGACAGGGCGGCGCCGTTCCCGCATGGCGGGGCATTTCCATTATCACTGCTGGAGTCGGATGGCTCTTGGCTTGTAAAGGAAGACGACACCGGTCTTACCCACCCCGGGGATATGGTGGTATCCATTGCCGGCAAATCGATGAACGAGTGGCTGAACGAGTTGGGCCAATGGACCGGGATTACGGATAGGCGCATGATGGCTGGCCTTCTATCTGTGTATTTTTCGCATTATTACATGAAGGAGCAGGCAGATATCGAATTGTTGAATGAGCAGGGCAATACTCGAACGGTTACGTTATCTCGTCAGCCTATAGATTATAACAGTCACAACAATGGCGATACATCAGGAAAATGGCTGCAGCAAGACAAAACGGCATATATACATATTCCAAGCTTTAACCATTCGAGGTTTGAAGAGAAGGCTCTCGAGCTGATCGGGGAATATCAACACGCTGCATCGATCATCATCGATGTGAGAGGAAACGGCGGCGGGAACACGCCGGGAAGGTTAACGCATCAACTTATGAACCGGCCGTATCGATGGTGGAAAGAGATGGCGCGCCATCCTGAGTTTTTATACCGGCGGCACCCGAATGCCGAAATCTCCTATACAACGGATTATCGGTTTTCCGTATTTGATCCGGACTATACGCAAGCTTCGGCCGAAACCTCCTACCAAGGTAATGTCATCATCCTGGTGGATCGATTCACCGGTTCTGCAGCCGAAGACTTTACCATGCCGTTTATTGACAACGGAAGAGCAGTTATCATCGGAGAGAGGACCTATGGTTCCACCGGTCAGCCGCTCGTTCAGCATTTCGATGACGGCAATATCGTTGTGCTGGTCGGAGCCATCCGCTCCTATTTTCCTAACGGGGACCCATTTGAGAATGTTGGCATCGTACCTGATATCGAAGTTCCGGTGGGGAGAGAAGATCTGTATCAACGATGGGACAGAACGCTGGAGAAGGCGCTTGAGGTAATCAAAAATGCATCATTGTAATTCGTAATAAAACGAAGGTCGGGCATACAGTGCCCGGCCTTTATTATGTTGTGAGGACATAACACCCCACTTATTTTTTCAACTAGGGATTGTCATGCGGAAGAATATGCCTTAATATATTCGATAATGATAATCATTATCATTACATAGACAGACATCGGTACGCATCGATAGGAGGTGAATTTTTGAATACGAAGGAAGGAGCAACTACTAGGTTGGGAAGCGGCTATTATGCAGTGATTTTGATCTTGATTATTCTAATCGCATTATCCGCTGTCTTTTCCGTATCGATTGGACAGGTACATATTCCTTTCAGGCAGGCGTGGGAGATCATCGTTCATGCCTTGACCAACGGCAAATGGGGATCGATGAGCCATGTCGAGAGCGACTCTTACGTCAACATCATTTTGCAAGTCCGGATGCCCCGCGTCATATTTGCCCTTTTGATCGGCATGGGGCTCTCCTTATGCGGAACGATCATGCAGGCGGTCGTGCAAAATCCGCTCGCTGACCCGTATATTCTCGGCATTTCGTCTGGCGCATCCTTGGGAGCAACCTTTGCAATCCTGGTCGGATTCGGCAGCGGTGCGCTGCTGTCCCAGTTCGGCGTCGCCTTCGGGGCTTTTGCCGCGGCCATGGTCACGTCGATTGCCGTGCTGGTGTTATCCAGCATCGGAGGCAAAGCGACATCGGTAAAGCTCGTCTTATCCGGCGTCGTCATCGGTGCCTTGTGCAGCTCCTTTTCCAGCCTGGTCATTTATTTTGCCAACAACGCGGAGGGCATCAAGACCGTCACATTTTGGTCCATGGGCAGTCTGGCTTCCTCCAGCTGGGATAAAACGCCAATCATGGCGGCGGTTGTACTGCTCGGCTGCGCATTGTTCTTATTGCAGCACCGTGTGCTCAATACGATGCTGCTCGGGGACGAGTCAGCCATTACGCTCGGGATTAACTTGAGTGCCTACCGCAAGTTTTATATGATCGCCGCGGCGCTTATTACCGGTACGATGGTCGCTTATGCAGGCATGATCGGTTTTGTCGGTTTAATCATTCCCCATATCGGCAGGGGGATCTTTGGCGCGGATCATAAGCGGCTGACGGCAGGAACGCTGCTGCTGGGCGGATTGTTCCTGATCTGGTCGGATATTTTATCCAGAACGCTGATTCATAATGTGGAACTGCCCATCGGGATCATTACGTCAGTGATCGGGTCGCCGCTGTTTATCTACATGATCGTGAAAAAAGGCTACAATTTCGGAGGGTGAGACATGGAGTTGACCGCAAAGGAAATGCATGTCCGTATCGGCAAAAAAGATATCGTGAAGAACGTATCGATCCAGGTCAAAAACCGGCAGTTCGTTGGCCTGATCGGTCCCAACGGATGCGGGAAATCCACACTGTTGAAAAGCATATACAAAAGCCTGGTTCCGCAGAAAGGGACCGTTTATTTAGACGACCTGGATGTGCTGAAAACGAACGAAAAGAAAGTTTCGCAGCGGCTTGGCGTCGTGGGCCAGTTTAATGAGATGAATTTTGATTTAACGGTCCAGCAGATGGTCATGTTGGGCAGAACACCGCACAAGAAGCTGCTGGAATCCGACAAAGCGGAAGATATGGCGATTGTGGAAGAAGCTTTGGCGAGAACGAATTTGCTGGATTATAAAGAGCGCAGCTATTTGTCGCTGTCTGGCGGGGAAAAGCAGAGGGTCATTTTGGCGCGGACGATCGCGCAGCAGCCGAAATTCATGATTTTGGATGAACCGACGAATCACCTCGATATTCGGTACCAGCTCGAAATCTTAACTTGTGTAAAAGGGTTGGATATCGGGGTGCTGGCCGCGCTTCACGATTTGGAAATGGCCGCTCATTACTGCGATTATCTCTATGCCATGAAGCATGGCGAGGTATATGCGCATGGCACGCCTGAAGAGGTACTGACGCCGGAGAACATTGAAGCGCTGTACCAGATCAAGTGTAAGACATATATAAATCCGGTTACGAACGGGTTGGGATTTGCTTATGGTCTATAAAAGGGGAGGAAGACAAGTGAAAAAACATCTGCTGCTGACTGCCGGGATTGCGGCAATGCTCGTGCTCAGCGCCTGCGGAAATGCGGCGAAAACCAGTGAACCGGAGGCCCAGGCTGCCAGCCACTATCCGGTAACGATCGAAAATTTCACGAAGGCGGAAGGCGGAACGACCTGGGAGAAAAAAGAGCAGGTATTCGATAAGGTGCCAGAACGCATCATGGCCAATACCCGCCCGGCAGCGGAACTGCTGCTTCACCTTGGACTTGGTGACAAAATCGCCGGGGTCGGCGCGAATTTCGGGGCACCGGATCCAGCGGTCGAATCGGAATATAACAAACTGAATATCCTTAGCGACGAGTACGTCGGCAAAGAGGTTACGCTGGGGACCAATCCTGACCTGGTTTATGGACGGGGCGGCTTATTCGATAACGCCGATTGGGGAGTCGGTACGGTGGACACCTTGAACGGCATGGGAATCAAAACCTATGTTCTGGAATCGTCGGTGACCGGGGGAACCTATGATTCGATTTACAAAGATATTGAACATCTAGGTGAAATTTTTAACGTACAAGATAAGGCCGAGTCGTTCATCCAGGAGCTGAAAGGGAAGCAGGAAGGCATCGCTTCCAAACTAGCGGGTATCCAAGCGGAGAAAACATTCGCCTATCTCCATATGAGCGATCCGAAGGAAGTGAGCGTATACGCAGCCCAACAAGAAACATTTTTTAATGATGCGTTCAAAATGGTCAAACTGGACAACGTTTTTAAAGATGAAACAGGCGAGGTCAGCGTCGAAATGCTGATTCAGGCAGACCCGGATGTACTCATCATCCCGGACTGGAGCACGACGGGCGGCACGACCCAGGATATGCTCAAAGAGGCGCTTTATGCAAATCCCAAATTGTCCAGCATGAAGGCGATCAAAAACAAGCAAATCTATGCGGTGGACTACAACTATATGTTTGGCTATGGCTACAATACGATCGACGGGATGGAAAAGCTGGCCAAAGAAATGTATCCTGACTTGTTTAAATAGTTTCATTTCATATAGAAGCGCGTCATGGCAACACTTTGTAATCGACAGAATCGCCGCACCTCCATCAGATTTCCTTCCTTCTGATTTGTGTAAATAAGAAGTAACAGCCTGGGCCATACTATGCCAATAGGAAATGAATGGGAGGTGGGAGCGATGAGCGAGACCAGCATTACGATTCATTTTGTCGGCGGAGAAGCACTCAATATTATATCCGATGACGTCAGCGGTGTAATTTCCAGGCTGAAAAGCGAGGAATGGGTAGAATTGAATGAGCATCAGGTGCAAACTTCGAACATTTCCTTTTTTACGGTGTATGAGTCAGGCTTTGGCAAAAACAGCGAAAAACAGCTTCCGTCTAAAAGCTGAGTGGGTCATTAGCATACCGAACGACAGCCTGGAGCGATCCGGGCTGTTTTTTTGTCGTGAAGACTTTCATATCTATACCCAGCAGGCTGATGGGCTTCTCGTCCATTCCGTTATCCTCGACTAAGGTCTAGTGATCACACTGGCCCTTTGATAGGTGTGCTCCATGCGATTTTCCTTATAATTAATATTATACATAACCAAACAGGAAGAAACTGGGGGTACAAATGAAAAACATAATCACAGGAACGACCGCCGTACTTGCCGTCATGCTGCTCGCAGGCTGCGGTACCGTGGACGATGCTGCACAAAAGCTCAAACAGGGGGCGCACGAAACGGCAATGACTGCCGGAACAACGGTCATGGATAAAGTTAGCGGTATCGAAGAAAGCATCAAAAGCAAGGGTGACAGCATTCAGCTTACTGCCGCACAGGAAGTTGGGGCGGATTCATCGGTACAAATTCACCATAAAGCAGGGCACATCACTCTCGTACGGGGTACAGGAAATAAGATCACCGTGGAGACCACCATCTGGTTTTTAAATGATCAAACTCACCGCAATATTGCCGAGCAAGCGGAAACCTCCATTGTGGATAAAAACGGCACGATGGAAATCGTGACACATGCAAAGGGGGATCCCAAACGAGATTTATGGGATTGGGCAGAGTCCCGTTTCGGGAAATCCGAGCTGTTCATCGAGTATGTCGTCAACGTGCCGGATCGGATCACCGGTTATGAAATTGTTAACGATGTCGGCGGCATCACGATGAAAAACCTGAACGGATCGTATCAGGTTGAAAATAGTGTTGGCAGTATAACCGTTGAAGGAGCGCATGTTGCAGGGAAATCCAGAATCCAATCGGATGCCGGAAGCGTCCGTGTGGACATCCAGGAAATGGAGAAGGACAGCACTCTTCAAGTAGGCACCGATGTAGGCGGAGTCCAAGCGGCCCTTGCAACTTCCTTGTCTTGCACCTTGAAGGTTCAGAGCGAACTCGGAACCATTTCCGGTGTATCGGGCGGTTCTACCGAATTCAACGGCGGGGGCCCGGTCATTACGCTTTCCTCTTCGGTCGGAGCGATTTCGGTTGAAGAAGCCATTTGAAATCAGTGATTTGAAACCAATTATGTTTAGATGATTTGTGATTATCTTTGGCACCATGAAGAGGCTGTCCCTGAGTCCGTAGACCTGGGGACAGCCTATTTGTTTGTTCGACATCAACTTTGAAAATATTGCCTAATCCCCAAAATATTTATATTCCTTACGCCAAATTTACTATAAGATATAGGAAGTACAGTCGTATTTTGGGGGTTCGACCACATGGAAAACAATTACCTCGCCGAGGTTCGACGACGTTGCATCGCTTATGGAATGCAGCCAACAGATGTTCCCTCACCCTTAACAACCGTGTCCGAAGAGCATCTACAGAGACAGAAGCGGCTTTATGCCGACATTCTGGAGGTTACCAAGGGATTTGGAGAGAACACGATTCAATTACTAAACGGGCAAATGGTTTCATTCGTCGTCACGGATGACAAAGGTTTGGTTATTGATTCCTTCGGTGATCGGATTATTAGAGAACAACTTTCACAGCTGAATATTAAAGAAGGGAGCTTACTCATTGAGAGAGAGGTGGGGATTTGTGCGACGCTGATCACGCTGGAGAACAAAATTCCGTTTCAAACCGTAGGGACGGATCATTATCATCTTGTTCTGCACGAATCCGCCTGCCACAGCGTCCCGTTTTCGTTTCCTGGCAATCATGGGGTGCGCGAAGGAACGATCTCCCTGATGACAAGCATCGTCGATTTCAGCAATTACCAGCTCGCCATGCTCGTCAATATGGCGGAATCCATGGGAAGGGAGCTGAAGCTGAGAAAAGCGAACCAGCGGCAGCTGGATCTGCACCATCTCATGGTCGACAATTTGGATACCGGAATTCTTTTGGCTGACCGCTCCGGCATTGTAGTCGATTTCAATCACGTCGCCCTAAACATCATCCCCGATTATATTTCCGTCGGACAGTCCTCCTATCAAATTACGGAGCTCGGACCGCTTTTTTTGCAAACGATCGCTAACGGCCAGCGGCAGCGGGGAATCGAGGTTCATTTTCACGCCGGCGGGACACACACGGTTTGCCTTGCCGACATCATTCCGATATTTGAAAATGGGATCATCCAAGGCGCCTATGCGCAGCTGCGGGATATTACCGAACGTTATTTGCTGGAGCAGCAGATCATCGTCAGCGAAAAGCTATCGGCCATCGGCAAGCTGGCCGCCGGTTTAGCCCATGAAATCCGCAACCCGCTAACCTCCATCATGGGCTTTGTGCAAATTATCCGCGAGAGGCCGCTGGACCCGGACACGACCCGTTATTTGGGTTTCGTACACGAGGAACTGGTGCGCGTTAAAAATCTTGTATCGGATTTTGTCACGATGTCCAAGCCTTCTTTTCCAATCGTCAAGCCGATCGAAATCAATCTGTTCCTTGACAGCGTGCTTGATTTTATGGAAGGACAGGCCGCGCTGCACGATATCCGGTTTATCCGGGATTACGATACCGGTGACCAGGACATCCTGTATGCCGATGCTTCGCAAATTAAGCAGGTACTGATCAATATTTTACAAAATGCCGTTGAAGCGTCCCAGCCTAAAGAAGCCGTAACCTTAAAATCTACCATTCAAAACAAACATCTAACCATCACTATTTCTGACAATGGCACCGGTATTAGTCCTGAAAACCTCACAAAAATACAGAATCCTTTTTTTACGACCAAAGAGAACGGAACGGGCCTGGGTCTATCCGTATCCTACCGCATTATTAACAACCATAACGGAGAGATCACCGTCGATTCCAGATTGGGTGCAGGAACGGAATTCAATATCCGATTACCTTTGTCAGGCATTTTAAAGGAGTGTCCTGTGTGAAAAATGTCGTAGAGCTCTTAGTTGAAACGCTGGTCAGTATGGATGTTCAGCATGCTTTCGGAATTCCGGGCAAATCCGTTGCCCCTGTGATTCTGGAATTTGGCAACCAGGGGATCGAATTTATTCTGGGAAGGCATGAAAGCGGGGCGGGTTTTGCAGCCGGAGGTTATGCTTTTGCTGGGAAAAAGCTGGGGGTGGTCGTCGGTACTTCAGGACCGGGAGGGACCAATCTGGTCACTGCCGCAGCGCATGCGAAAATGAACTGCCTTCCCGTTCTCTTCATCACGGGACATCAGTCGGCGGCGGAAACAGGGATCCCGCAATGCCAGGATTCCTCGTTATTCGGCATCGATTTGGCGGAAATTATGAAACCCGTTACGCTGTTCAGCACGATGGTTTCCCGCGCCGATACCTTCCCGGCGATTCTTAATCATGCGCTTCGCGAAGCCATGACCGGACGCAAAGGTCCGGTGCATCTGTGTATCCCGTTTGATGTGATGATTTCGCCAGTAGCCGAGACGAATATCCATATTCCGTCAAGCCGTCTAAACTATGCCGCAACCAATCTGACGGATGTGGTGAATCAGGTGCGAGCCGCCCGAAACCCGGTCATTCTGGCAGGAAAAGGGGTCGTCCTCTCCGGAGCTCAGGAGCCCCTCGCCAGGTTCGCCGAGCAGTTTCAGGTTCCCGTCGTCACAACTCCCGGTGGCAAGGGGAGCATCCATTCGATGCATCCACAATATTACGGACCTTTTGGTCTGGGCGGGCACCAAAAAGCCAAGCACCTGCTGGAGTCGGGTGTCGACCTGATGCTGGTGATGGGATCGCGATTGAGCGACACCGCACTGGCGGGCTTGGACCGTTCTTATTTCCCGCAAAGGATTATTCAGTTCGATATCTCCTATGAATTTATGGGCGGGATAATCCAGGCTGAGCATACGCATGTGTTCGGCGATATTACAACGAATCTCGAGGAGCTGCTGCGCCTGTACCCGAATGAAAACGTGAGTGATGACGTGCGGTTTGGTGAGCGGTATCATGATCCGCTGCCCGAGCTTCAGTCCCTTTCGGTCGCGGAAGTCTGCCAGGCGGTAGGGGATATCATTCCTGAGCGAACCACGGTTTTTGCCGATGATGGCGCACATGGGTACCATGCGGTTCGTTGGCTGGATGTAAAGCCTGGCGTCACATTTTTCTTCGATTCCTATTTTGCTTCCATGGCCAATGCGATCGGGATGGCGATTGGTACTAAATTTGCCGACCGGGACCAGAACGTCATCTGCTTGACGGGAGACGGCTGTTTATTTATGCTGGGCTCTGAAATCTCGACCTGCGTCGCCGAGCAGCTTCCGGTTATTTTTATCGTCATCAATAACGGACAGCTGGATATCGCATTAAAAGGGATGCGCGAGTTTACCGGAAGAACCGACGGCACGGTCTTTAAGCAGCCTTTGGATGCCGCAGCGTATGCGGCTTCAATGGGAGCGGACAGCGCGCGGTGCACGACGCTCAGCGAATTTACGGATGTTTTTAAACAGGCACTGCAGCTCAATAAGCCTTTTGTGATTGACGTGATCGTGGACAAAGAGGAGATCCCTTCCACCTTGGCTCGGCAAATGAAGCTCGATTAAAAAATTTATGCTACCGAATTGACCGGATAACGCGAGAGAAGCGCCTATATGGCGCTTTTTTATTTTTGCAAATCTTCATATTCCTAATAGATTGGGAGAATTGTATTAAGGTATTTGAATTGGGTTCATCCCAAATATGGGCAAATCATGTGAGTATTTAGCCCTAATTCTTTGAAAAACGGTTTTCATAGCCAGTTATTTCTATTAGCATAATGCTAACAACACTCAAAGGAGGTATGAACAAGATGTATTCATTTCAGTCATTGATCTCAAGGAACAAGCATTTTAAATTATTCTGCTTCGTTGCTCTTTCCATCCTGCTCTTTGGGATGTCGAGTTTGACCGCCTTTGCGGCATCGCCGGGAAAAACCGTCAACGCTTCGGCGAAACTGGCATACAACCTTAAAGGACTTCATCATAAACTGGCGGTTCAGAAAGCTTATATTGCTTCGAAATACGTATATGTTACCCAGCGGTCCAAAGGGACGGTCTATCTATCAAGACTGGTTATCAACGGCAATACCGCTACATACAAGGATGAAATGAAGATCACCAATGCCGGTCACGGGCAAACGCTTGATATGTATACCTACAAAGGGATCAACTATTTTTACTTCAGCTCAAAAGCCGATCCTTCAACAAGCAATTATTGGTCGCTCCAGGTCGCGAGACTTCAATATTCAGCCGGCAAGACCCTGGATTATACGGACCTTCACCGGTTCACGTATATGAATTACGCTAACAAAAAGGGCACAAGACTAGGGGACACGTACCGTGTTGACGGCGGCGGAAACAGCACATATACTTTTTTTCGGGTACAAACGAAACAAGGAAAGGTCACCTGGTCCGTTTATGATACGGTTAAACTGAACAAGCTGCTGGACAGCAACGAGCAGGTCCGTCTGGATAGTGCGGCGGCGAAGGCAGCGTGTGTATCCAGCTTTACCCAGTCGGGCAGTGCCATCGTGAGACCGAACGGTTCCTTCCAAGGCGCCGACCTGCTTGGCAAAACGGAAATTTATACGTCTGGCGGCGCTGAAGGAAACACCCCGCAGATTGCTATGATATCTAACACAGGAGCTTATAAGAGCCTGGTGAAAATCACCAACGTTGGAAAACATGAAATCGAGGGTGTACAAAACAAAAACGGGAACGTTTATTTTAATATCGTAACCAATCCCGACAGTAAGCAGAATACCCAGAAAATCTATTACGTTCCAGACAGCATTTTTTAATCGCGATCGTGTTGGCTGGTTCGATGAAAAGACAGAAAACAACCTGAGCATGGTTCAGGTTGTTTTTCTATTGGTAGTGATTATGAAATTTTTCCGGGGTCCGTTACCATGATAAAATAGTATGGAGCTTCAACTGCCAGTTATTTAACGAATCGTCATTGCAAAGGAAAGGTGAAGAAAATTGTCAGCCAAGACGAATGCCTGCCGAATACTCGACACGCTTCAAATCAAGTATTCGCTGCACGAATATGAATGGGACGAAAATCAGCTGGATGCGGCAACGGTAGCCGCGAAAGTAGGGCTGGAGCCCGGCCAGCTGTTCAAGACGCTCATTTTAAAAGGGGATAAGACAGGGGTCATCGCTGCTTGTATTCCAGGCGACCGGGAACTGAATCTGAAAAATCTGGCCGCTGTAAGCGGCAATAAAAAAGTGGAGATGGTGCCCGTGAAAGACATTCAATCCTTAACAGGGTATATCCGGGGCGGCGTGTCTCCACTGGGCATGAAAAAGAAGTATCCGCTGTATATGAATGCATCCGTGAGCTCCATGGAAGTCGTCAGCATTAGCGGAGGAAGACGGGGGCTGCAAATTTTTCTAAGTGGGCAGGACTTAGCGGCAGCTGCGGAGGGGGTGCTGGCCGATCTTGTGTACAGTTAGCCCGCGATGATGGAACGGGTTCAGACACATGAACCTGCAGGTCTAATCAGATTTTGCCTATTGAACTCAAAAGCTGCATAAATGCGATAAAAAAGCCGCCAATCAACACTAAAACAATCACCATGATCAGTACAAATCTTTTTCCATCCATCGTTAAACACCTCAGGATGATTATACCAAAAGATAGCCCTGATCCATAACAAATATGGAAAGCAAGGCCTTGAAATCAGAGCAATGTCTGGGGGGAATTGTGATTCGGGCGAAAAAAGAAAACGGTGAAATTCATTTCTTGGGTTAAAAACAATCTTATCTATCCATAATTAAGCCTATGTATACGGAACACTTTGATCTAAGTATAGAAGAAAGGAAGGATTTACTATGAACGTACTGATTATCGGAGCCAATGGCCAGATTGGCCGGCATCTTGTAAGAAAGCTGCAGGAATCCAACAAGCACAATGCCATCGCGATGGTGAGAAGCGACGAGCAGAAAGCGGCATTTGAAGAGCAGGGCGTGCAAGCGGTGCTTGCTGACCTGGAAGGAAGTATCGATGAGATTTCCCGCGTTGCCGAGGGGGCGGATGCAGTTGTATTTACTGCAGGCTCGGGTGGCCATACAGGAGCGGATAAAACGATGATGATTGATTTGGATGGTGCAATCAAGTCGGTAGAGGCTGCCAAACAAGCCGGGGTGCGCCGCTTCATCATGGTGAGCGCGATCGGGGTCCATCACCGCGAGCTTTGGATGGAGAGTGCGCCTTACTACAGCGCCGCAAAGCATTATGCGGATATTTGGCTCGAGCAGAGCGGCCTGGATTATACGATTGTTCGCCCAGGCGGGCTGATCAATGAACCCGGAACGGGGAAGGTCACCGCGGCGGTTGACCTGGATCGGGGGACAATTCCCCGTGAAGATGTGGCTGAGGCTATACTAGCATCATTGGAAAATCCTCATACCGTCGGCAAAGCTTTTGATATAATTCGTGGCGAAACTCCAATCATGGAAGCGTTAAACGCGTTATAAACATCCCGTAGAGACCCGAGGGGTATTTCTAGATAAACCAGGTTATTGAAGCCGCTGAATAAGCGGTTTTTTTCTGTAGCGTCATACCTGCTACTCAGTCCCATGAGCGTGGCACTAAGGGAAAAGGTCGAATGGATCAAGGAGGATAACCGATCGCTATCACGAAGTAAAAAAGATTCCGAGTTGTTTTTCGCCAATTTATATCTAGTACCAATATGCCGAGTATTTCGAAAGGGAGCGGAGAATCGTATGCATCGTCATCCATCGTTTAATTTGCTGCTTCACGACGACGAAGAACTGGCAGAATATCTAGGCAGCCCGGTCTCTCAACGGACCACCATTCACGAGTGGCCCTTATCGTGTGTTCAGCGCATGGTTACGGAGCAGGGAGGCCGTTACATTTATAAAGTGCAGGCTCCGCCGACGCTGGAAGCCCAATTTTATGCTCGTGCTCAATCTCCGCTCCTGGTGCCGGTTCGCGTGATCGAAGCGAAGGACAATATGACGGCTATGCTAATGGAAGAAATCCGGGCGCCGCGGCTGAAGGACATTCCTTTAAAAGATACGGAGGCAGCCAGCATCGCCAATGATCTGATAGACATGATCTCACAGATCCATGGAGATTTGCCTGTCATGTTCGACATCAGTACGGAAGAAGGATGGGCCGCATATATCGAGGGTGCTCTTCATGATATTTCCGAATGTATTCATGAAGGAAGCTTCAAGGAAGTGGACATCGGCAAGGTCAACAAACTGCGCGAGTGGAGTCAAGCCCCGGCATTGCTTACCGAACTCCGTTCACCTTCAGGATATGTACATGCAGACCTCAAAGCGGAAAATGTGCTGGTGACAAACGACGGGTACCGGGTCCTCGACTGGCAGCGCCCGATTCGGGGGCCGGTATCTCTGGATGCTGCAGCTTTATTACATTCGCTGGGTATTGATCCTGTTCGTTACGTCCCGATCGGCATTATGCAAATCTATCATTTCCTGCATCTCGCATGGTATGCCCAAGCGGCAAGGAAATGGGTTCCTCAGGGGAAGCCGTGGTTCGACCGCCTTATTGCCGAAATTGCTCGTGACCTCGAGCTGAAGCAGATCTAACTTAGCAGTGACTAACCCCAATAACAAAAGCTACCGGGCATCGGTGCGAGCTTACCTCTATCCTGCTGATGAAGCTCGTCTCGACCGAAATGATCCTGATACGTTAACTAAAAGGCACCTCTTACCTGCCATGAGGCATTCTAGAGGTGCCTTATTATGTTTGTAACTACATTTTCAGATCAGACGACGATCTTTGACCTTATTAAAAGAACAGCGTTCGGTCATTTTACAGCCGTATTTTTGAAAAAGTCGATGGGCGTCGTGCCTTCGGCTTTCCATACCGTGCCGCGCTGCTCGTACTGGAATAAGTTTTCTACAGCGTTAGCGATCTGCGGCCCCAACTCGCGTTCTACCAAATATAGGGCTACGTCCAATCCTGAAGTCACGCCTCCTCCGCTGACCAGGCGTGGTCCATCCTCAACAACTCTGGCCTCTACCGGGATTGCGCCCGCGGCACCTAACGCAGTCATGCCAATCGGATTGGTCACGGCATGCCGGTCTTTCAGCAGACCATCCATCGCAAGCAATAAGGAACCTCCGCATACCGTTGCTACCGTCACTTCTTTATCGTCCATTGCTTGTTTGATCATGCTGGTTAAGGGCGTTTGCTTCGCCTTCCAAAGAAGGTTCGGAATGGTATCAGGAGTATTTCCCGCCGGCTTGCCAGCAGCACCAGGCACCACAATAATTCCCGGCTGATTGGGGTCCAGCTTGGATTTCGCTTCCAGAGAGGGTCCACCCAGCCCGCTCGGAACAGAACGCTTGCCTTCTGCGGATACCAGTTCGACCGTCACTTTGTCACCGGAATACATACCCGCAGCGGCAAATACTTCATAGGGCGCCAAGGCGTCGAGCAAATCGAATCCATCGAACAGCACGACTTGAACATGAAGAGTATCCTTCCTGTTTTGATTGTCTGGTGCAGCATTCGCACTCGCGGCGGGGACAGCCAGACTGAGTACCAATGCCAATGACAAAAATAATGCAAACATCTTTCTCATTTCTGAATCTTCCTTTCTCTCTTCGCACCAAGCCCAGGCAGTATAGCTCATGCGTTTTTTATTAGCAGTAGAATCATATCAAGCGAATATCACAAACGGCGTTCTATAAAAGTCACAAAAGGATCAACAACTCCTCACAATCCATGGAGCCATGAAAATATGAAAATCTTGACTCCAAAACGAGAACAATCCTTAACCCATCGCACTAAAGCAAACTCTATAATTAAACTTGTCATGAACAATCTTAAGCCTTGGACGGTTAAAGCACAGAAGATTTATTTTACAGAATGTTTTTGCGCGGATGAAGGAGGCGTTAAACATGAGAATAAGACGCAGGCATGTCAGAGCAGCAGTCCTTGTGTCCATTTTGGCAGCCGTTCTTACGGGGTGTGCTAAAGGGGCGGAACCAGCAGCGGCCGCGCTGTCTTCGGCTGATATCCCTATTCAGCCGCAGCAGGGAAAGGAGCTCAAATGGAATGGGAATATCCCGTATGATCTTCCGGTTATCGATTTCATCGACTCCAAAACGGGATTTGCGGTTAAAGAGCGCACTGACGCTCAACTAAGGCTGCTGTCCACCCATGACGGCGGAACGCATTGGCAGGAACAGAATTTGCCTGGGAAGTATATACGCAGCCTGGACTTTATCAATGCCAAAACCGGGTATGCTTTGGTCGAAGACAACTGTTCCAGCAGCGCAGGACAGCTGAAGTGCAAACAGATCAGCCTGCTAAAAACCGGAGACGGTGGCAGCAGCTGGATGACAAAATGGAAGGCCGAATCCCATGAGGACCACAGCCAAGGCAATCCCATTCTGCGGAAATTGTCGTTCGCAAATGAGGAAAGCGGCGCGATGCTCGTAAACGGCCGCCTGCTGCTCACACAGGATGGTGGAAATCATTTTCAAACGGCTGTGTTCGGAATCAAGGACTTCAAGCCGATCAGCACAAGTTTTCCGAAAGCCGGCACCGGCTATGAGGTCGGTACGGTCGGCAAGGATGATACCAAGCTTGCTGTTATAAAGACCAATAATGGTGGGCGGACATGGTCCAAACAGCTGGATCTCTCTGCGAAGGATTCGCCTTTGTCCGCCTTTCAAATCTCGTTTGCGAGTGAAAATACCGGTTGGCTGCTGACAAATGAGAAGGGGATGCTGAGCGGGGACGTCTACCGTACCGTTGACGGAGGTAAGCATTGGACTAAAATGAGCACACAGCGGACGGGACGTCCTTATGTAAACGGTATTCAGCTGATCGACGGGAACACTGGCGTAATTTCGCTGCACCCGGGCGCGGGACCGATCGAAGGAGGCATTTGGCTGACAAAGGACGGCGGCCGCAGCTTTACCAGCGTGAGCAAGGCGGTGGCGGTAAATCAGGTACAGATGGTGTCCGCTAAGGCAATATGGGCCGCCGTCGACGGGATGAACGGCTCCGATTTTCTCATTCGCTCGACTGACGGGGGAGTAAGCTGGCAGGAGTCTTATCCGCTATCCGAGCCGTATGGCAGACCAACGGAGGACATGGCTTTTATCGATCGTCAACTCGGATTTGGCATTGGAACCCAGCTGGACAGCGGTAAGGTCCTGAAAACGATCGACGGTGGGGCGAGCTGGAAGATCATCGCTTCCCTGGATTCTTATATCCGGCTTGAGAAAATCAGCTTTGTCAGTGAGAAAGAAGGCTTCATGATGGCCTTCCGGGATAAAGACCCCCAGCATGTTTTATTGAAAACCCAGGACGGCGGGCTCACCTGGCATGAAGTTTCCAGCGAATCGCTGAACAAGCTGGGGATATCCGACGTTTCAGCCTTCCGGTTTTTTGACACGAAACATGGCGTCTTGTTCGCCACAGGAGAAGGGAAGGCTATTTATCGCACTTCGGATGGCGGAAAGACCTGGGGCAAAACGCTGGTGAGCAAAGAAAATAGTGAGATGCAAGTCTCCTTGACCTCCTATACCAGTGGATGGCTGCTGAAGCAGACGGACACCAAGGGAAGTCTTGAGCTCATTCGGTTCGGGACGGATCATTCGGCGCAAACTGTATTGACACTGAACAAGGACTGGTATCCGGACGCTGTCTATTTTAGCGATGAAACGCACGGGTATATGCTTTTTGAAGATTTCGAAGCCAAAGAAGGTGTGATAACACGGCTCCTGACGACTGCTGATGGGGGCCGCACCTGGGTGGATCATCCTTTTCCCGCGGATGCCGAGATGGTAGACGTCCGATCGATCGGCTTTTCCGATCCGCAGCATGGCTGGATTCAGTTCCTGCAGGGAACTGCCGTGACGGCTGATGGCGGGCTGAGCTGGTCCGTTCAGCAGTGATCATCGACAGGTCTAGCCGGAAATCGGAGAAGCTGACAACATGTGCCCATTTTTTGCCGCCAAACGGCGGTTTTTTTTATCCTTCGCTTGAACTAAAATCTAATTAAATTGAAGTAAGAAGAAAGGGGCACTGGTGCATGAAAGCATTGCCGACCATTCCACTAGACAGGCTGCTGTTACGTCCTTTTTGCCTAGACGATGCCAAGGCTGTTCAGGAATTAGCCGGGGATCCATACATCGCTGACATGACGTTATATATTCCTCATCCCTATGAAGATGGCATAGCGGAGAAATGGATCGCGTCCCACCAAGATCAATTTGATCAGGGACGATCCCTCGAGCTGGCTATCGTACATAAGGAAGGCCAATATGTGATCGGTGCCATCTGCATCGCATTCCATCAGCCATTTGACCACGGCGAACTTGCTTATTGGGTCGGGAAGCCCTATAGCAATCTCGGTTATTGTACCGAAGCCACAAAGGGGATCGTTCGTTACGCCTTTGAAGAAATAAGGTTAAACCGCGTATTTGCGCGTCATTTTGGCAGGAATCCCGCTTCGGGTAAAGTGATGGCTAAGGTGGGGATGAAATATGAAGGCACGTTACGACAGCATGCTAAAAAGCAGGGGAAATATGAGGATCTTGTGTATTATGGGCTGTTAAAAGAAGAGTATCTTTCGATGAAATGACCGGCAGCGAGCCACATGATGCATGACCGGCTGCCGGAAAATACAATTAAAGAACAGATTGCACGCGGAGAGTTGTATTCACAAACGGCTATCTGCTGACAGCACGCCATGCATCCAGCTGTCTCTGCACTTCTTTACGCACGTCTTCAATACCTGCCTGCTTCAGTTCATGATTAAACTTGGGGAGGATCGCGCCAACATCGACGGAGCCTGTCATCAGACTGGGGTAGTATTTCTGCCAGACCATCTCAATGTTATCGGTTTGTGCCGTCATTTTGCTAAGATCCGGCGTAAATCCGAGCACGGCCGACTTGACGACTCCAGCATTATATTGACGGAACTGCTCCCATTTATCGAGGGGATCCGGGTAGCCGCCGCCCATCGTATTCAGGATAAACCAATTTCCCTGAGTATACTGTACTCCAGCATAACGGGAAGAGGCATCGGCTCCATCCTTATCTTTTGAGGAGATGGGGACAACCTGCCCTTTGGCATCAAGCGTGTAGTGCACGCCCTCAATACCGTAATTAAATAAGTTCCGTATTTCCGGATCCGTGTTCAGCAGATTCAAAAACTTAATGCTCTCGGCGGGATGCTTGGTGTTGGCATTGACCGCCATAATTCCTCCCCGGACCGATTCCGTGGTGACAACGCTCGGCGTAACAGGATTCGCCACAACCTTGTAGCCGCGGTCCTTGCTCCAGGTCGTCTCCGAAAGGGGACCGCCGCCGGAGGATTTCCAGAATACTTTGGCTCCCCGCTTCAAGCCTCCAGGCTCCCGCAGCGCGGCGTCTTTGTTAATGAAGCCAGCCTTGTAATAACGTCGCAGCGTATCCAGAATCTGCCGCGCTTCCTTGGTTTCGAATATATTGACGACCTCGGCGCTCGGATCCAGCGATTTGATCATTAAGGGAATTTTGTTGTTCATGATATATTCATAGCCATCGAGTGCAAAGAAATTGTGCGAATCCCGATCAAGCTCCATCGGCACGTAATCCGGTTCTTTTTGTTGAATCATCCGAAGAAGAGGTTCAAGCGATTCCAGCGTATCGTACTTGGAGATGTCGATATGGTATTTATCCACGATGGAAGCAGGGTACATCCACTGATCGCGCACGGCCAGCTCCTTATTGGTAGGAATGCCGTATATGCCGCCGTCATTCATGCGTACTCCCTGCCAAAAGATCGGATCAACCTCGTCGTACATCTCCTTGCCCAGTCCCTGAAGGTAGTCATCCAATCTCAGCCAGGCACCGCGCATTGCCGTGGGGGCGTAATCAGGAACAAAGGCGATGTCGAATGGACTGCCGGCGGATATGAGCGTGTGCAGCCGATCTTCATATTCCTGCCAACCGACCTTGATATACGTGACGGTGACGCCGATTTTGGGTGCCATGATTTCGTTGATCTTATCGTTGACGAGCTGTAAATCCTTATCAGGTTCTCCAATCGTATAATAAATCAGATTGACCGGTGCGCCTTCATCGGAGTCGCTATTTTGGCCGGACTGACGAAAGCAGCCTGTCGTCGATAAGAGCAGTAGAATCAAAGAGAGGGTTATTAAGATCGGCTTGCGTCCATAATTCATGACCACCAGCAGCCTCCTTTCTGAAAAATGCGCAGCTTAAGCTTTTCCGCGGAGCTCGGAAGGAGACTTTCCGAAAAAGCTATGAAAGTGCGTATAGAAATAATTGAGATTGTTGTAGCCGACGGAAAACGCGATATAAGATATTTTCTCTTCGGTTGAGCGGATTCGGTCCTCTGCGAGCAGCATCCGGTATGCCATGAGGTACTCTGAAAACTTCATTCCGGTTTCTTTAAGAAACAGCTGTCCCAGGTAAGTACTGTTCATTTGGAAGCGCTCCGCTACGGATTTTAACGTTATGTTCTGGGCGTATTCCATCTTGATCATCAGTAATATGCGGTTGACCAGCTTGGAGAGATGCTCATATTGAACCCCTAATACGGGATCCCTGTTCAGGTCCTCGCTGTTCTTATCGCCGATCGTACCGTTAAGATCCTCGACAATGATTTTCTCAATGACTTGCTGCAGCTTGGTGCGCTCAACCGGTTTGAGCAGATAGTCTTTGACGCCGCAGCGAATGGCTTCCTGAGCATATTTGAATTCACTATAGCCGCTCATAATAATGTATTTCGTCGGGATCTTAAATTCGTTAAGCCTGCTGATGGTCTCATACCCGAGCGTCTTGCCAATGCAGACATCAAAGATAGCCACGTCCGGCTGCAGGTCAACCACTTTGGTCATGGCTTCCTCAGTCGTTTCACACGTTTCAATGCGGCCAAACCCGTATTGGTTCCAGTCCAGTATCCGTTTCATGCCTTCCAAAATTTGAGGCTCGTCATCCACAATCATCAACTTGTACATGTTCAATCACCTCTTTTGATATCCGTACCGCAATCTTGACCCCGGCTTCCTCGTTATTTGCGATTTCGATCGTACAGCCGTCCCCATAGAAGAAATGCAGCCGCGTATATACGTTGCGAAGGCCGATACTTCCGGAGGAAGCGTCATCCTGGTTAAACAGCGTGCGCCGAACGGTATTTAAACGCTCCGCCGGTATTCCCTGCCCGTTATCCACAAATTCAAGCATATAACCGTCATCGGATTCCCAGCCATTAACGACGTACAAATTAAACTCATGACCGGCATCGAAGCCGTGAATGAAGAAATTTTCCGCGAGCGGCTGCATCCAAAATTTCACGGTCGGGATCGAGAGGAGGGCCGGTTCGACATTGACCTGATAATAAAAACGTCCCGGATACTTAAACTCCATAATCTCCAAGTATTTCTGCAGCAGTTCCAGCTCGCTGGCAATCGAAATGATATTTTCCTTCTTCACGATTTCGCGGTAGAGCGTCCCTAAAGTCGCAATGGCATCGGCGGTATCTGTGTCCCGGTTGACCAGCGCTGTAGAGCGGATCACCTCCAGGGTATTGTACAGGAAGTGCGGATTAATCTGGTTCTGAAGCGCTTTCATTTCGGTTTCCTGCTGCTTTATTTTTAGCAAATATTCATTGCGGATGTACTTATCCAGCTGCTGTATCATATCATCCAACTCACGGGCGATCATACCGTATTCGTTTCTCCGGTACCGGGCCGGGCGGCTCGTCGTAAAATTGGCCGTTTTGACGCGCCCGATCGACTGGATGATGCGGTGCAGGAAGAGGGCATCATCCCGTAAATTGTAGACAATGAGCAGCAGTACGCTGACCATCGCGGCCAGCACGATCAGGAAGAGGGTGATCAGCATCCCGGCATGCTGACGAATCAGCGTGGACAAATCGATGATGCTGACGAATTTGAAATTAAACTTGGTGGAGGCGAAGGTGACATAAAATATCGGCTTCAGCATTCCCCTTGAAATAATGCCGTGTGTGCGTCCATTTGCTGCAGCCAGGCGGGACATTTGCTCCAAATCTTCGCCGTGTCCGCCGATCAGGTAGATATCGCCGGCAGCACTGACGGCCGCAGCTTCGCCAACCCGGAAATTTTGGACCGATCTGAAAACTTGCTCACTGCTGACCAAAAAGCGCAGCTCTCCGAATTCCTGAGAGCCCAGCGTAGGATTCGACAGTTTCTTGCGGTATACGAAACCTTTCGTAATCGTGTCATGAAAAGCCTCGTCCTTATTCGGAAGTCCGAACGTATAACTGGCGATACCGTTATCGTTAAAGCGTACTACATTGCCGTATTGGCCGGTGTGCAGGCTAATTTGCGTGATCTCACCCTGCGCCCAGCTGTATAAGTAGGTCTTAAGATCTTCGGGAAAGGAAACCAGCGGCTGCGAGTAGATGCTGTGATCCAGCCTGCTCGTCAAGTAACCTTCAGCACTGCTGCTCGCAAAGCTTCTGGCATCGTCGAGCAATCCCGGATTGGAGTAAATCCGCTGCATGTAAGCCTCGATACGGTCGGCGTCATACTGCAGTTCATTCTCCACGCGCGAGAATGCGTTCGCCGCCTCGATCCGGGCATTGCCGACCCATTGATTGAGCAGCATGGCACAGGTCAGCGTGCCCAGCGTGAGTCCGATGCTCACGACGAAGATGACATAGGCGATAAACTTGTGGCGGTAAATTTTGATTTGTAAAAAAGAGCCCATAAGACACCTCGATTGACAGCAACTCGTCGAAGCATGAATGCTAATCCCAATGTATCACGATTAGTGCAAAGGTACCACGATTAGTGCGAAACTTCATCGATGGGAAGGAAAAAGCATCCCTTAAGAGAGTCTCATTAAGGGATGCGCTTCCATTTCTTTTACTTGAAGTAGTTATCGATTTGCTCTTGAGCCGCTTTCATAATCGTGTCCATGCCGGCCGACTTCAGTTCAGCGGTAATCTTCGGCACCATTTTCTCCGGATCGGATGCGCCGGTAATGAGTTCATACTTGTATTTGTCCCATACGGCTTGGCAGTTTGCCACTTCGGTCTGCAGATTGCTGATGTCCAGTGCGAAACCAAGGATCGTGGAAGAGGAGGCAGCTTCGTTCAACTTTTTAACCTGTTCCCATTGATCTTCCGGAGCGCCTTTCGTCACCGCCAGATTAAAGAACGTGCCTTGGGTGTAAGCAGCCAGCGGCCAAGTATCGGTTGTACGCTCGATGACTTTTTCGCCGTCGACGTTTTTGTAGTCTACGCCCAGCTCGCCAAAGGCCAGCATGTTGCGCAGCTTCGGATCGGTGTTAACCAGTTCAAGGTACTTCAATGCTTCCTTCTGATATTTCGAATTTGCCGAAATCGCGTTCAAAGAACCTTGGATTGTACTTGTGGTGTAGATCGGTCCGTAATGCTGAACCATGTCGTATTTCTGGACGTTATCATTGATTTGCCAGCTGATTTCGGCGCCAGGGAAGGCTTGTGCCGCAAAGAACGGTCTGCCTTTGTCAGCTTCGGTTTTGGTCGGAGCATCCGGATTGATGATGCCGTCTTGATACCATTGATGCAAAAGCTTCAGGTTAGCCATAACGTCAGGCTGCTCCAGAACGGAAACGACCTTGCGCGTTGCATCGTCCGCTTTCACGCCGACCGGAGGGAAGCCCAGCGTTAAATCGTCATAATCGTTAAAGAATCCGTTCAGGCCTTCGCCCTGGGTCATCGGCAGCGGGTAGAAGCTTTTGCCTTCGCCGGCCTTCATATCATGAAGCGGCTTATCCAGATCCTGCAGCGTCTTGATGTTGTTGATGTCGATATTGTACTTCTGCACATACTTGTCATCGAATACCCAATACTGCGTCAACGCGGAATCTTTATAAGTCGGTACGGAATAATATTTTCCGCCGATTTTGGTGCCGTCCCATACGTTTTGCGGAATCAGTTTGTAAAGGTCAGGCGTTTCGCTTTGTACCAGATCGGTAATATCGGCAAAAGCGCCCATCGCAACCTGCTTGCTGTACTTGCCGCTGTTCGTGAACATGATGTCGAAAGGCTCGCCGGTATTGACGATGGTGTTCATCTTCGTGTCCCATTCGCCCCAGCTGGCTACCTTGATGTCCACTTTCACGCCGATCTTTTCGGCTGTGTAGGCATTCATGGCGTCAACAGCCTTGCTGAAGTTGCTCGGCACCTGGCCGCCGATCGTCCACCAGACTAGCGTCGGAACATCCTTGGTCGTTGTCGAAGTTTCCTTCGACGGTTCCGTGGTTGTCTGCGATCCATCGGCTGTAGAAGCAGGCTTCGAACCGCCGCAGGCCGCCAGAGCTGTGGCCAGAAGGGTCAGCAAACAGAGCGTAGAGATGAACCTGAAAGATCTTTTCATTCCAAATCCCCCTTATAGATGTTGAATCACCGTGATTAGCAGTGATTTATCATAAACCAAGATGTCTTGGCTTATTTCGTCATTATCCTTTAACAGCACCGACCGTAAGCCCGGAAATAAAATACTTCTGGAAGAACGGGTAGGCGCAGGCTACAGGCAAAACGATGAGGATCGCCACAGCCATCCGCGCGGATTCCTTCGGCATCGTCGCGACAAGTACGGCGTAGCTCACGCCCATGCTTGCGGCATTCTTTGCCAGGGCATCGACATTGCTCATCAGGCTGTTGAGCAGGGCCTGCAGCGAGTACAGGTTCTGGTTGTCGATATACAGCATCGATTGAAACCAGTCGTTCCAGTAGGCGAAGCAGAGAAACAATCCAATCGTCGCGATCACAGGCAGCGAGATCGGGAGGACGATAGAGAAGAAGATCCGCAGCTGGCTCGCGCCATCGATTTCCGCCGATTCGATGAGTCCGTCGGGAATCGTGCTTTTGAAAAACGTTTTGCAGATGATCACGTTAAAGGATGAGACGGCCAGCGGCAGAATCAAGGCCCAGATGCTGTCCTTCAGACTCAATAAATTCGTGTTGATAAAGTAGCTGGACACCAAACCGCCGTTGAACACCATCGGAATGAATACGATCCAGGTCAGGAACCCCTTCAGCTTGTAGTTGGGGCGGGAAATGACGTAACCCATGGATGCCGTCAGCAGGACGCCGAGCACGGTCCCAATCACAGTGACAAGAACCGACACGCCGAGTGCCCTCAAAATCGTCGTCCCCTGTTTGGTGATATAGGCGTATGCATCACCCGATAGTACGGTCGGCAGTAAATGATATCCCGTCTCACGGATCGAGTCTTCACTGGAAAATGAGATGGACAGAACCACAACGACAGGAATGACACAGATCAGCGCCAAGACGATAAATATCAGATGGAAAATGACGTCGACGACTCTGTGGGTACGATTAAATTTCTCCAGGCCCGTATCGTAAGCCGTTCTTGTTGACATCGACCCTACCTCCTTACATCATTGCGCTTTCCGGATCGATTTTGCGGACAATCCAGTTAGCGATCAGAATGGTGGCACAGCCCAGGACGGACTGCACGAATGCAGCAGCGGAGGCCATCCCGACAGTAGCGGTTTTCAGCTGCTTGTATACCATGACATCGATGGTCGTAGACACGTTGAACAAGGAATTGGAGTCCCGCGTGACCTGGTAGAACAAACCGAAATCGGTGTAGAAAATGCGCCCGACCGCCAAGATGAACATCATGACGATGACCAGCTTCAGCATCGGCAGCGTAATAAATCTCGTCTGCTGCCAAATTGAGGCGCCATCGATAACCGCAGCTTCGTAATAGGTGCTGTCAATGCTCGTGATGGTGGCCAAGTAGATAATCATTCCGTAGCCAAGGCCTTTCCAGACGTTTAAGAGAATCAGGAAGAACGGCCAGTATTTCGGTTCCATGTACCAGTTCACCGGGTCGCTGCCCATACTGACGAGCATTTGGTTGACGATCCCCTTGTCGAAGCTTAGGAAAGCCCAGCCTACGGCGGATACGACCACCCAAGATAAAAAATAGGGAAGGAACATCATCGTTTGATAGATTTTGCTGGCCTTCCGGCTGTGCAGCAGTCCTACCATAATGGCGAATAGAACAGGGAGGACGATGCCTAGAACGATAAAGATCAGGTTGTATCCAATCGTGTTGCGGATAATGATCCAAGCATCGTTCGATTTGAACAGGAACTCGAAGTTTTTGAAGCCGATCCACGGGCTGTTGAACACATTGCTCAGGAATCCGCCGCTAATTCTAAAATTTTTAAAGGCGATAATGATCCCGAACATAGGTAGAAAGCAGAAGAGGATATACCATATGGTCGTCGGCAAGGCGAGCAGGGTCAGTTCCGTATCCTGCTTGTGCCAACGTGGACGTAAGCGCTTACGTTTGTGGCTTTGCTCGGCTTTTGAACTCATGATAGTCACTCCTTCCGGTGGTTTCTCTATTGCAGCTTGCGCTTCGTAAATTCATTGTATAAAAGGAAGATTCCATGCATCCAGATAACAAACTTGATACTATAGTCAAAAAACGTTAGGTGAACATGAAATTTTGTCGAAATAAACGCATATAGGCACCCGGTTTCTACGACCGAATGCCTTTTTTAAATGGTGAATTAAGAAGCTTATTTGAATGATAATCGATGGGATCATCTTAAAAAGCGTTAGCGGAACATATTCTAACCGTCCAACAAATTAGACACGAGCCAGGGCTTGATGACCGGAAGCACGGTCTCCGGGTGCATGGCTTTGGTATGGTCCATCCCGTCTCCCGTTAAGATACGAACGTCCCAGCCCATTTCTTCCAAAGCTTGTTGGTTTCTCTGCAATATCCCGGCAATGTCCACAGTGACGCCGCCGAAGTTTTCCCCATACACGATCGTATCTTTCTCTCCGGCAAAAGCCAGCTTCGGAACGGCCGGGTTCAGACTCACCGCCCGATCGTCAAAATCCATCAAATGCTGGTACAGCGTCATAAACTGTTTGGTCTGATTTGTGTCGATCTTGACCTGAACCTGGTCCCAATCCACCTTTTCCGGACTGCTCGAATCCTGCCAATCTTTCATTATAGGGGTATTTTGATTGCGTACAGCTTGTTCATAAGTACTGCGGGTCACCACCATCATTTCTTTATAGGGCCCGTCCAATGGCGGAAATCCACCCATGATCAAGCTATCCAACCGCTCCGTACGGATAGCCAGCTGCAGACCGACCAGCGCCAGCCAGGAGTAACCATAATAGCTAAAATGGCGGACATTCATTTCATCAGCGATGAACAGCAGATCTTCTACAAACTGCTCTGGTGTCAGATGGTCGGGATTGGGGTGCTTCATGCGATGGCCTTCATAGTCAAAGTACAAGACTTGGAACATATCAGCCAGTCCCTCGACGAAATGCTGTCCAGATTCGGGGTCGACACCCCACAGCTTCAGGCTTTCAGCTTCTTGGCCGTACACGGATTCCTTGGCAACAGGCAGCATGATTGTTTTGCCTCCGGATCGTCCCGCCAAACCAACTTTGATTTCGGATGAATCCTTGAGCTTGATGACTTTTTCCATATTCTTCACTCCCAAATGGTTTATACAGTCATCATATAACATTCATGCAATCTTTCGGTTCCGCGGGTTTACTTCCTTGATATACTTGAATTAATGGCAAAAATATATTGTTGTAGCACTTGAAGGTTTAACTTTAAACTCGAGTGCCGGCCATGGAGCTGTATTGATCGAAACGAAATACCAGTTTAATAAACGTAAGCTATATCTCAGATCCTTCTCCAAGATTCTGTAAACTGCTGGATTCTACGCAGCCCTTCAGCGATTTCCCTCTCTGTCAGATTCCCGTATCCGAGTACCACCTTGCCGGGGGAGCGACCTTTTAACACTGCATAGTCTTCAAAAGATGAGAGGCGGACGCCGAGCCCTTCCATGTTGTGCCAGTCCATCGGCCCGTAAGCATCCTGCTTAAAATGGAGCTGAACATGCATTCCAGCTTCGTCACCCAACAGTTCAACGCGGTTGCCGAATAAGCGGCGGCATTGTTCCGCGATATATACGCGTTTTCGTTTGTATATCGCTCTCATTTTGTGAATATGCCTGTCAAAATGCCCGTCCAATATAAAACGCGCAAGTGACGATTGCATGATACCGGAAGTTGTCAGGTTTAGTTCCGTTTTGGTGCGAATGACCGGCTCGATCAGTTCCGGGGGGACAACGAGGAAACCGATCCGCAGGGCGGGCGAGAGCGTTTTGCTAAACGTGCCTGCATAGATGACCTTGCTCGGGGCAAGAAGCTGCAGTGGAGGGACCGGCCCGCCTTTATGCCGGAACTCGCTGTCATAGTCATCCTCAATGATATAGTGACCAGCCTTTTCAGCCAGCGCAATAGCCATTTGCCTCCGTTGAATCGAGAAAATGCTACCTGTCGGGTATTGGTGGGAAGGCGTCAGCACGATCAGGCCGGCAGGGAAGTTATGCTCAATCCGGTGGATCTGCATCCCTTGATCATCAACCTCGACCGGATGGATGATATAGTTTAATCTTTGGAAAATATCACCGACAAACCCGATCGTCGGCTCTTCGGTGTAAACCGTATGAAAACGGTCTGAAAGGGTAGACGCCAGCAGCAGAATTCCTTCGGAGGTCCCCGACGTAATGACAATTTGGTCCATGCTGCACGCCATGCCTTTGACCCGGTACAAATAACCGGCAATGACCTCACGCAGTGCAGGCAGCCCTTGAATATTGCCATACGAAAATATGTCTTCCGCCGCCGAATCGGTAATCTCCCGTACGTATTTGCTCCAGAGCCTGCGGGGAAAATGAGACAAATCAGGCAGACCTCCATCAAAGTCAATGAGCTTCGGTTTCTTAAGAACGGACTCAGATCGAGCGGTTGATGCTGAAGAAGGCATAGGGTCGATTTTCATAGCTTTGCGGGTTTCGATGCCCTCAGCGACAAACGTTCCGGAGCCGGCTCTGGACGTCAAATACCCTTCGGCGGTCAATTGCTCATACACTTCGATCACAATGTTGCGCGCTATCCCAAGGTCCATGGCGGCCCGGCGCGTCGGCGGCAGCTGGAGACCGGGTGCGAGTGCACCACTCTCAATTTTCTGACGCAGGTAACTGCATAGCTGCTTGGTGACCGAACCTGCCCCTGCAGCAGCACTGAATCCGAACATAGCCATGTCTCCTTTACATTGGTTCTCCTTATAAACAATTTTCCGGCTCCTATGGTGACCAATTATCACCATTATACGGAAGCTGAAGAACACGCACAAAGGGGTTGAAGGGACGTTTAAACGTGCAATGGATGCCGAGTTGGGCAGATTGCCGAGCTTGTGGCTTTGAAAGAAGAGTAGTTGCCAGAATGATTAACGTAAGATATATTATGTAAACCTGAATTAATTTGATAAAAATTTATCATGCTGAAGCCGCTTGCCTGGCGGCTTTTTTGCGCTATTAAAGAAATGATAATCCATGTAAAAACAAATTCCGACATGTTTCGCGCATTTTCCAAAAAAGTGATTGAAACCGTTTTAAAAATGTAATATACTCTTATCACGATAATAAATTATTATATTGATAAATTTTATAACGACACATAAGGTTTACAAGGAAGGAGACCACCCGTACATGAATGATAATCGGCAGTTCCTTGAGAAGTTTTTTCCAATTGCCTCATTTATTGCGGCTATTATTGGGCCCAAATGCGAAGTCGTAGTCCATGACGTCAGTGATCCGGAACGATCGATTATTTTTATTGAGAACGGTCACATCAGCGGGCGTAAGGTAGGAGACGCCTCCACGGATTTGGTCTTGAAACTGCTGAAAGCGGAAGCATACCGGGAAGAACAGTTTATCGCCAACTATAAGGCTTCGGGAAAGATGGGGCAAAGCTTTAGATCGTCCACCTTTTTTATCAAAAATGACGACAACGAGCTCGTCGGGCTGATGTGTTTGAACATTGACATCACCCACATGGAGGCTGCCGCAGAATGGATTCAGCATATTTTACAAGGCGGTTCGCCGCTTCCTCCAGCTTCAATTGAGGCTCCGCAGGAAGACAAACAGTCCAAGGAATATTTGCAGGGCAACGCGGATGATCTGCTTACTCATATGATCGCATCCGTAATCAGCAAAATAAACATTCCAGTAGACCGGTTATCCTCACAAGAGAAAATCGAGCTCGTGCGTGAGTTAAACGAGCAGGGGGTATTCTTGCTGAAAGGCGGCGTTTCCCAAGTAGCCGCAGCATTAGCGATATCCGAGCCTACTGTCTACCGTTATTTGCAAAAGCTTAAGTAATCAGCAACTGGCATACGCAGGATCAAGGGAAGGTGACATCATTGAAATATAATTTTGACCACATCATCAGCAGATACGGCACGAACAGCGCCAAATGGGACGGAATGGCCCAATCCCAGGGGGAGGACATGATCGCACTGTCCGTCGCGGACATGGATTTACCGGCGCCGCCAGCCGTGGTGGAACGGATGACGGAAATGGCCAGACACGGCATTTACGGTTACACCGATCCGTTCCCGCCATATTTCGAAGCGGTACAAGGCTGGCTGTCCAAAGCCTATAATTGGCAGGTGCCGCAGGAATGGATCGTATTCTGCCCTCGAATCGTACAGGCCGTCTCTGTCTTGATTCAGAACCTGACGGAGAAGGGGGACCGCATCTTGATCCATACGCCTGCTTATCAACCCGTCGCGAAAGCGGTTGCGATCAATGGCAGGCAGTTGGTTGAAAGTCCGCTGCAGCTTGTAAACGGACGGTATGAGATCGATTTTGCAGACATGGAAGAGCAAATGAGGGAAGGCGTGAAGATGGTCATGCTCGTCTCTCCGCATAATCCCACCGGCAGGGTCTGGACGATCCATGAGCTGGAGCGGATCAGCGAGCTGTGCATCCAATACGATGCGCTGATCGTATCCGACGACATTCATGCGGATTTCATCCATCAGGGGCACGAGCATACTGTGATCGCCAAGCTGACGGAGCAGGTGGCAGACCGTTCGATCATTTGTACGTCCCCAGGAAAAACGTTCAATCTTGCGAGTCTGGAAATCGCCAACATCATCATTCCAAACGGGCAGCTGCGGGAACGCTTTAAAAACGGGCTGCAGCAGGCAGGGATTCATAATCCGACCTTTTTTGCCGTCCCTGCCTTGGAAGTGGCCTATACGGCTTGCGATGAATGGCTGGACGAGCTTCGCGCATATATAACGGACAACATCGCATATACGATCGATTTTATACAGACACACATGCCAAAGCTTAAAGTCATTCAGCCTGAAGGCACCTATTTATTATGGGTGGACTGCACGGCGTGCGGCAAGCTTGAAAGCGATTTAGTGGAGTGGATTCAAAACAAGAGCAGAGTCAGTGTCAGCTACGGAACCTCCTTCGGAGCGATCGGTGAAGGTTACATCCGGCTGAACGTTGCCGCTCCGAGGTCACTTCTTCGGAATGCGCTGCAGCGTATGGCAGATCACTATCCTTTGCACGAAAAGTAGTTCACAATTCATTTATCCCAGGGGGAATACAACAATGACAGAGCAAACGAAGGGAAAACAAATCAAAGAACCGACGCTGTTTTTGGCCTTACTTCCGATCATAACGATGGTGGTGCTGCTGTGCTTGGGATACGTCATGTTCGAGCTGCCGCCTGAACCGCTCATTATTGCTTCAACGGTTGTCGCGGGGATCATTGCGGTTAAGCTGGGGCACAGTTACAACGATATTTTGAATTCCATTGCCCAAAAAATTGCCAAAACGATGCCGGCCATTCTAATCCTGATTGCCGTAGGGTTGATGATCGGGGCATGGATGGTGGGCGGCACGATTCCGATGATGATTTATTACGGGCTTAAAATTATCAACCCGCAGTTTTTGCTCATCACCGCCTTTTTAGTGACGTCGGTCGTATCGGTCTGTACCGGTACGTCATGGGGCTCTGCAGGAACGATTGGAGTAGCATTTATGGGCGTTGGCGCCGGACTGGATGTGAATCTGGCAGCCGTTGCCGGTGCGGTGGTTGCCGGTGCCTACTTCGGCGACAAACTGTCGCCGCTATCGGATACGACGAATATCGCCGCCCTATCCACAGGCGTGAACCTGTATGAACATATTGGACACTTGCTGTATACGACGGTGCCTTCGTTTATCGTAGCCGGAATCGTCTATGTCATCACAGGTTTGAACACACATACTGCAGGTGCAGGTATCCCTGAAAAAGTAGGGACCATTATGGATACGCTGGGCACGATCTACCACTGGAATTTGCTGCTCGTCGTTCCGATACTCATTGTGTTGTACGGCTCGATCCGCAAAAAACCAACGCTGCCGGTTATGCTGCTGTCTTCGGCCTTTGCGATGGCTAACGCCCTGATTTTCCAAGGCTTCACATTGCATGATGTCGTAAGCTCCGTATTGAATGGGTTCGACATCGCGATGGTTCACGTCCAAGGATTCGATCCGGCTGCGGTCATCCCTGATGTACCGAAGCTTCTGAACCGCGGCGGAATGAACTCGATGATGGGAACATTGTTAATCTGTTTCAGCGCGATTACGTTTGCCGGCACCATATCGCTTACCAAATCGCTTGAGCTGATCGTGAACCGAATCCTGAAGCATGTACGCTCGACAGGCTCTATGATCGTCGCAACGATCGTGACCGGTTTAACGATGATCGGCGTTACAAGCAACGGCCAAGTGTCCATCCTGATGCCGGGCGAAATGCTGCGTGAGGCATACATCCGCCGTGGGCTGCATCCGAAAAATCTCGGGCGGACGGTCGAAGACTCCGCTGCGATCACGGAACCAATCTTACCATGGACGGCGGCAGGCGCCTACATGGCCGGTACGCTGGGTGTCGCAACACTCGCATACTTACCATGGGCTATGCTGTGCTGGACAGGGATCATTTTCGCCACGATCTGGGGCTTCACCGGTTTTGGGATCGCCAAGCTGACGCCGGAACAGCAAAAAGAAATGCTGCAAGAATATGACGGTCAAAATGCAGAAGAAATGAATTCGAAGACAATGGCCGCGGTTAAGACAGCCCAAACCAATTAACCAAAACCTCATTTTGTCAGGTACTTGCAAAAATACGGTTGATACACGCCAAGTTTTTGCAATTCCCATAAACATAAATGTGCTTTCAAGCACGACAAGGAGAGAGAAACCATGACATCACAAGAGAGACAAACTATTGCAACGACCGAAGCTCCGGGAGCTATCGGACCATACTCCCAGGCAGTTCAAATCGGTAATGTGCTGATTACATCCGGACAACTCGGTATGGACACAACAGGCGTGTTCCCAGCAACCGTAGAGGAACAGACACAGCGATCGCTCCTCAATGTAAAAGCGATTCTCGAATCAGCGGGCTTTACCATGAACGATGTGATTAAAACGACGGTATTTTTGCAGGATATGAACGATTTTCAGAAGGTCAACGAAGTGTACGCGACATTCTTTGCAGAGCCTTATCCGGCACGCAGCGCGGTCCAGGTAGCCAAGCTGCCGAAGGACGGACTGGTGGAAATCGAAGTGATCGCTGTCAAAGCTTAAATTGATGATAGTAGGCAACCTCTTGGTTCTCCAAGGGGTTGTTCTTTTTTTACGGGAGGATAGCAGCACAACAAAAGCTGGCCAAGAACGGCCAGCTTTTTAATGGGTGTATTTATATGGGTTAAATAGATGCGATGGAGCGGCTTACTTTACTCAAATTTTCCCTCAAAAACAAGCTCGTTCAGCGGTCGGCGGTCATTCGGCACTTCGCGCTGCTGGATCGCTTCCGGAAGTACGGATTTATCGCCCAGATAGCCGAGGGCAATCACGGCGTGTAGCTCGATGTGATCCGGTACGTTCAATATGTCTCGGGCTTTATTGCGGTCAAAACCGCCGATGGCATGCGTGTGCAGACCGAGAATCGTCGCTTGAATCGCCAAGGAAGCCCAGGCTGCGCCGGCATCGAAGGCGTGCGCACCGTTCGGGTCGCCGTTTTCTCTAAGCTTGTCGGAAGCGACCACAATGAGAACTGGCGCACTGGACGCCCATGTTAAATTGAATTCATTTAAAAATGAATGAAATTTGCTGAGCTGCTCTCCGGTTTTAGCGACGATAAAGCGCCAAGGCTGATCATTATAAGAGGATGGAGCCCAATGTGCGGCTTCAAGGATGGTATAAAGGTCCTGATCACTGACTTTACGGGTGGAAAAAGCCCGTGTAGACCAACGGTTTAGAAATAGAGGGCTTACTGGATATTCGGATTTGCGCTGTCCTTGCACCTCCGGCAAAATTTCATTGACGATGGATTGAACGTTACTCATATACGATTTCTCTCCTTTTCAACTGAATATCTGCAGTGTTGTCGTTTCTGCTTACTTAAACTTACGTACTTACTAATTAAATATAATTAAATATATGATTTAACTTGGATATAGTCAAATCAAAATCTTTAATGGATGATTAGGTATATTTGCAGAATGACCATGGCTGCAAGCAGGGTTTAGAGGCGAATAAAGAGAATATTAGATGCATCTCTTAGAGTGAGAACGGTTACGGTGAACCGGCAATTTTGCATGAAGAACAGTATTAGTCTACGAATGTATCGAAAAACCAAAAAGCGACAATTCGAAGGAGAAGAAAGGTGGCAGCAAATGAATCAGAACGATAAAACATCCCTATCATTCGAGTGGCATTCAATATTGGAAGCGGTTTCCAATCGATTCATCCCGGAAAATGAGTGGCCGTCTGCGGCCGACGGAGGCGCACTCGTCTATATGGAACGTAGGGCAAATGAGGATCCTTCAACTTGGAACAAGCTGATCGAACCCGGCCTCCGCGCACTCGAGTCGGAAGCGGTGGCCCGGTATGGGCACGCATTTTCAGAACTGTCCGAGGAACAACAGGATGGATTGCTGCAGGATGTCCAGCATGACCGCGTCCGTGATTGGCCTGTTTCGTCCGCAATGTTCTTCAACGCATTGTTGGAGCTTGTCGTCGAAGGCTACTATGGAAATCCTGAATCTGGCGGGAATCGCGGGGGTAAATCATGGGAAATGATCGGTTTTCGGCCGGGTCCGGTATCCGGCGAACAGGGACCGCCAGTCGAAGCCGATTTACCTTTACGAACACTCGATCAGCTACAAGACCGCTACGATGCCGTCGTTATCGGAGCCGGAGCGGGCGGATCGGTAGCGGCGGCGGTGTTGGCTGAGTCGGGCATGCGCGTTCTTGTCATCGAACGCGGCCGTTGGCTTCGGTATGACCAGGTAGGCCGGGACCATTTGCGCAACCATCGGCTGAGCAAATTCGGCCACAACACTGGACCTGATCTGGAAGGCAGTCCGCGTACGTTTCTTGATGTGGCTGAGGAAGAGAGAATCACTGCTCCGCATGAAGGAGATTACCACAACAACGCCATGACGGTCGGCGGTGGTACGCGGGTGTACGGCGCTCAGGCGTGGCGGTTCCATCCGGAGGATTTTCGAATGGCAAGCCACTACGGCATCCCGGACGGGAGTTCCCTTAGCGACTGGCCGATCTCATACGAGGATCTGGAACCTTATTATGTGAGGGCCGAATGGGAGGTGGGCGTATCCGGTGACGGGAACGCCCACACCGGGCATGCCAAGCGGAGCCGGCCTTACCCGATGCCGGCTATGCCCTTGACGACGGAGGCGCGGCGGCTGGCGGAAGCGGCAGCCCGTTTGGGATGGGACGCCGGATCGGTCCCGCTGCTGATCAACTCGGTCGAACGGGACGGCAGGCCAGCATGCGGACAGTGCGGCCAATGCGTTGGCTTCGCTTGTCCAACCAACAGCAAAAACGGGGGACATAACACGATGCTCGTCCGAGCGGCCGCCACGGGTAACTGCGATATCATCTGCGATACGATGGTGGAGCGGATTGAGACGGAAGGCGGGAAGCGGGCCACTGGGGTAAGGCTGGTGCAGGAAGCAGGCGGGAAGATCCGGCGTCAACTGGTGGCAGCCGGTCAAGTCATCGTAGCCGCCGGCGCGATCGAAAGCGCGCGTTTGCTGCTGAACTCGGCTACCGATGCAGAGCCGGATGGCATCGGCAACCGGTCCGGCCAAGTCGGCCGGAATCTGCAGGGTCATGTCTACACGGGCGCGTACGGTCTCATGGATGATCCGATCCAGGACGGCCTTGGCCCTGGTGTCAGCATAGCTACGCTTCGCTTCGCCCATGACAATGGCGGCGGCGTGATCGGGGGCGGACTCCTCGCTAACGAATTTACCCGGCTCCCCCTTATTCATTGGTACAGGGCACTTGCTCCAGACGCCCCGAGATGGGGGCTGGCAGGCAAAGAAGCGATGCGCGACAGCTATTTGCGCACCAGCCAGATCCAAGGACCGATTCAAGAGATCCCGACAGCGGAATCGAGAGTGCGTCTCTCGCGATCAGTCAAGGACCGTTTCGGGATGCCAGTCGCCCAACTCTCAGGCCGGGTCCATCCGGAGTCGCTGCGGGCGGCAGCGATGCTGGGCGAAGAGGCCGAGAAGTGGCTTTGGGCTGCCGGTGCGCACCAGGTTTGGCGAACAAGTCCGGGAACCGGGCTTAGTGGCGGACAGCATCAGGCAGGCACGCTTCGGATGGGGGATAATCCCGCCACTTCGGTCACCGATCCGACGGGACGCGTACACGGTTACGACAACCTGTGGGTGAGCGACGGATCCGTGCATGTAACCAACGGGGGAGTGAATCCGGTTCTGACGATTCTAGCATTGTCATTCCGGACTTCGGAAAACATCGTGAAGCATGGCTAAAACGGTTATCAGCAGTAAATACCAGAATGTTAGTGAGATAACCCTCCATCAATTGTCGTGAGGAAAGTTCGGTTATAACCTTTTATTACCATTTGATTGTGGTAGGATGAATGTATGTGGAATCGAAATGATTCCTCACGGACAATACCTTTCTGAAAGGAAGCACATCGGATGAAGCTGGTTATCACAGGAGCCACGGGAAACTTAGGCGGGCTCGTTATAGACCATTTACTGAAAAAGATTCCGGGAAGTCAGATCATTGCAGTCGTTCGAAAACTGGATAAAGATGCTTCGCTCACGGAGGCAGGGCTGGAAGTCCGCCAAGGCGATTACAACGATCCGGGAACGCTTCGCGCAGCCTTTGAAGGTGGGACCAAACTGCTATTTGTATCCAGTCCGGATACCGATGATCCACTGCGGATCGTTCAGCATGCCAATGTAATCAAAGCCGCCAGAGATGCGGGGATCAGGCATATTGCCTATACCAGCTTCGCTTTTGCCGAGGAAAATCCGTTTGCACTCGTTCATATAGCCACCGAATATGCCATCCGCGCGACCCGTATCCCATATACCTTTTTGCGAAATGGCGGATATGCGGAGTTTTTCATCAATGCCCACCTTCAAGCAAATGTAGAACGCGGGGCGATCGTCACCAACACGGGCACAGGGAGAGTGAATGCGGTCAGCCGCAGCGATCTGGCACTTGCTGCCGCGGCGGTACTGACCGGGGAAGGACACGATAACAAGCAATACACGCTGGTTTCCGATCGTCCATGGAGTTTCGATGAGTTGGCGGAAGTTCTCTCCGAAGTTTCAGGTAAGCACATCATCCATCAAAAGGTTTCTTTCGACGAAGAGAAGGCCATGCTTATTCAAGCAGGCTTATCGGAATCTTTAGCTCAAACGACGGCCTTTATCTATAACACTGTTGCAGAAGGAACTATGGAGAAAACGACCGGCGATTTACATCAATTGATCGGACATCAGACGACGCTCAAAGAACTTGTTACAAAAGTTTTGCAAGCCTAAGTCAAACTAGTAGACAGCCGATTGAGGTACACATGTCCATAAAGACTGCTGGGTCCTAGGTAACGCTCAGTAAATAAGTAGAAGAAGTAGGGCAAAAGGTGAGAGTTCACCTGATGCTCTTCTTTTGTTGCGTCCGATAGTTCCCTTACATGACAACCGTGTAAGTTTGTTGTAAGAAAGAACCCTAGGAGAAGTATGAATCTTGGGATAAACTTGCATGAGGTATCCATTCATTTCGCAATAGGGAGCAGAATTTATGGCAAAGAATCGCAAGGTTATCCTGATCATCACCATCCTTTATACAGTCCTCATTTTGTATTTTATGTTTTTTGCTTTTGGCAGAATCGGGGCATCGCACCAGATTACAGAGTACGAATTTATTTTTACGCCCCTTGATTTTTATCATGTACCGGATTTGCCTGATTTTTTTCGATTTTCCTTAATGGCTCTGTTTGGTTTTGGCAACTTCGCTGCATTTATTCCTTTCGGCTTTTTGATTCCGATGTTGTTTCCCATGCGCTACGTTCGATTTATTGCATTGTTCTTTTTGTCCATCATGGTGGTCGAAACGGTACAGATGCTTACTTATCTGGGCAGCGGCGATATCAACGACGCGATTCAAAATTCAATAGGTGCTTCCATCGGATACGCGGCTTACAAATTAGGATCAAACGCAAAAACGATGATGAAGCAGCTTGTGATTTCCGGATTTTCTGCATTGTTCATTTTCGCTGTCGTATGGGGCTGCTGCGAAGTTATCGAAACGGCGCTGACAAAAAAAGAAGGACCTTTCGTTGCAATCAACGAAGTGAAGGACGCCAGTGGAAATACAGTTCAACACACAGCACCATATCGTTTTGAGTTGGGCGGCGAACAGGTGCTGCCTCAGTACAATGTGTTCAGTTTCAAAGAGCAAACTGCAGCAGTTTACACATCTGAACTAAGTGGAAGAGATATCATCCTCTACTTCAAGTATGGAGCAACGGGTAAGCTGGGAGGAACGCTTGCGATTTCGGTCGATGGGCAGCAGCTTCTGCTGACAGAAGCACCAACCTATCAAGAAGGAGCTGCTGAAACGTACGAAATTCCAATTGAGAAAGCGAATAAACTTACGATCACCATTAAGGGAAATGCGAGATTGTGGGATCTCGGTTACAGGGAAATGAAGTATTTCTGGAATTAGTGCTTGCTGATGCGCGAAATGGAAGTCATTTATGTTTAATAATATAAATCATTAATCAGATTAATTATATAGAACAGGGAGTGTCCTAAATTAGGATATTCCCTGTTTTTTTGCTGTAATTGGTGGTTTTCCGTCCTTCCGCACACGGCTAAAATGCCTGAATACATTGGAAAATTTTATTGACAATCGTCATTAAATATTGTTTCATTTTATTAAACTAAGTTGAATTTCATTCTATTTAGGAGATCAATGTGATGGAATTGGGGAGTAAGATCCGAAAAATTCGCAAGGACCAAAATCGGACCCTGGACGAAATCGCCCATGCCTGCGGCTTTACCAAAAGCCTGCTGTCCAAAATCGAAAACGGAAAAACGGTGCCGCCCATCGGCACGCTGATTAAAATCGCCGAAGCGCTTGGAACTAAAATATCTATTTTGCTTGATGACAGCGACCAAAACGGGACGGTGTATACCACAATGACGGGGACCCTGGATAAGATGGTCACGTCGGAGAAAGGATATTCGTTTTCGGCCATCGCGGCCGAGCGGCCCGAGAAGTTGATGCAGCCCTTTTATTTTGTAGTGACGAAAGGGAAGACGGAGAAGCGAACGGTCTCCCATGTCGGGCAGGAATTCATTTATGTGCTCGAAGGGACCATGATTTATTATGTCGGCCAGGAAGCTTATACACTGCATGCCGGCGACAGCCTGTATTTTGACTCCTACGAAAATCATAAATATACGCCCATCACGGATGAAGTAAAGTACTTGTCGGTTTTCTGTTCGGATTCCAAAGTTTGAGTCCGTCTAACCGACAATGCTCGGTAAGTTGATTTCTGTCCTTGTTGTAACATGCTCATACAGGATTCTTGTAAACGGTTGGCAGCGCCATAACCTTCAATTTACTGGAAACCCGGATGGGCATTTTTTGTACCATTCATACGCAGGGGGGGATTGGATATGCTGAACGTCTTAGTCGTTGACGACGAACCGAAGCACAGACAAGGGTTGTCGCGGATGCTGAAAAATCTGAGGCCGGAGTATCACATTTTTAATGCCAGGGATGGTGCGGAAGCGCTGGAAAGGATGGAGACCCATCCGATCGATCTGGTATTTACCGATATCCAGATGCCGATCATGGACGGCCTTGAATTCGTGGAACGTTTGACCCGCCGCGGGGGGAGCGAAAGCGTGGTGATTCTGAGCGCCTACTCGGATTTCGCCTATGCACAGCGAGCGCTGCAGCTCGGGGCAAGCGATTACCTGCTCAAGCCGGTGGAAGCCCAGAAGGTTACGCCTCTCCTTCAGAAAGCCGAACATAAGGCGGGAGCCTTGCGTGAGGCGACCATCGAATCGGCTTTGTCCGAACTGCTCGAGGGAAGTCCTGCCGCAACAGACATCACTTTGCTGCAGAGGTCCTTTTCAGGCTGGAGATGCGGAATCTCGCTGGGTGCCCTGATCCACACAAGCGGTGCGGACCGGAAGCGGATGCTGTCCCTGCTTAAACGCATGCTTGCCCACATCATGGAGGAAGCCGGTCTTGCCCATGCCTTTTACGTTACGGATCAATGGTTGACGGGGGTGATCCTTAGCGCCGATGTATCTTTTGACGTTACCTATGCGCTTGAAGCGCAACTGCAGGAACTGATCGATCATTTTCGGAATGACCATGGTCGGGAACTAACATTTGGCTTAGGCAAGTATTTTACGGAGTGGGGGCAAGGAGTACATTCTTCTAATCAGCAGGCGCGCTTTGCACTTCAAAGCTTATTTTACGACGGGCCGGGAAAATTGTATAAGTCTGACCAACAGAGCCCTAAAGACCCGTCCGCGATCATCCATTTGGATGCAGGCAAACTGGCCAAAGCGATTCTATCCGGCAAAAAAGATGGCATTCATGCCTGTCTGAAGACCGAACTGGATCGTACATTGGCCCAGGGATATCCCGATCCCTCCAGGTTGAAGTATTCCGTCGCCGCCTCGATTCACCATGTCACTTCAATTTTGAGCGAAAAGGGACTTTCTCATATCCCCAGTGCCGCTTTTGAAGGAGCACTGATGCGCTGCAGCCGCATGGACGAATTACGGGAGACAGCCTTTCACTGGGTTCTAGAGATGGCGGAACATATAGACCAACGTAGACAGTGTAAAAGTGAGACCGTGGTTGACAGCTGCAAAGCCTATATTGAAGCCAACTATGGTGAGGAGGATTTGTCCCTGAGCACGCTGGCCGTGAAGTTTCATTTTAACCCTTCGTATTTTTGTATTCTGTTTAAAAACCACACCCGTATGACCATCCACCAATACATCACCCACATCCGAATGAGGGCGGCGGCCAGCCAGCTGCTGCAAACCTCCCAGAAAGTTTACCAAGTGGCCGAGAACGTGGGCTACAGGGACGTGAAGTATTTTATCCGTCTGTTTCGCAAGGAGTACGGCACAAGCCCGGATGAATACCGCCATTTATCCGCTACCCGCATATGAGGAAGGGATGTTCATTGAGAAGCCGCCGATTGATGCCGCGATTTCAGGATCTGAGCTATCGAACGAAACTGATGTTGTCCTATGCCCTCATCGTCACGATTCCCCTAACGATACTTAGCTATAGATATTTTGTGTCGAGCAGCGGGTTTATTTCCGACTTTGCCAGACAGAATTTGTACTCCATTGTGAAGCAGAACAACGAAATCATGGACGGCGAGCTCGCCAGGGTCGAAGACAGCAGCCTCGCTTTGATCGCGGAGCAGGTTCTGTACGAACAATACCTCACTGCGGATCCGAAAGACGAATACCAAATGATCACGATGGAAAAAAAGGTAAGCCGGGCGCTGAATACATATTTTCCAGATTTGAAACACATGTACTCCATCCATTTAATCACCAGCTATTCAGACATCGGGCCTACCGGTGCTACGGCCTTTATCCCTTATGAAGGGTTTAACCAAACAGCCCTGTATCATGCTGCCGTACAAGCGGATGGGGGAATGGCTTGGGTCCCGACGTTTTCGTTTGGTGACATGTTTCATCGGGATGCCGGGTCTCCCGTGTCCTCCGAGAACGTTCAGCTTCTGGCCGGCGTCCGGCTGCTGAAATTGTTTCGGATCAATAACGGGGAGGTGATCGAGCTGCAGGGTGCAGCCGAGCTTCCCGTGCTGGTTATTACCTATCAGCCCGATTATTACCGTACCCGCTTCGCCAGCGTGCTCCCATCCACCGGGGCTTCTTTTTTTATCATGAGCCGGGACGGTCAGAAGGTAGCCGATTCGCAGGAAAAGGATTCCACGATTGATGAAACCTCATTGAAAAGAATGGCGGAGATGAAAAGCGGCACTCTCACGATCACAAGAAACGGTAAGCCGCTCATCGTATGCTTCGATACTTCCGATGTGACCGGCTGGATTTCCGGTGTCACGATCTCGCCGGAGGCGCTCGGCAGCGCCTTTTTGCCGGAGGTGAAGTCGTACACATTCTATTTGACGCTGATTCTTCTGCTGGTCTCGCTTCTCTTGGCATTTTTTCTGGCCAACTCCATCACCAAACCCATTCAACAGCTGCTTCGAGCGATCAAAAAAACGGGAGAAGGGGAATTCGATACCCGCATCCCGGTCAAATCCTATAACGAGATGGGGCTGCTCATTCACAAGTACAATCAAATGAATGTTAAAATCAACAACCTGATCGAAGAAAACTATAAAGTGAAGCTGAGAGAAAAAGAAACTCAGATTATGTCCCTGAACATTCAGCTGAATCCGCATTTTCTGTATAACACGCTCAACATCATGAATTGGACGGCACTCGAAAACGAGCAAAACGAATTGAGCGCCATGATCGTCAGCCTGTCTTCCATGCTGCAGTATACTTCTGCAAGCAATCAGGACATCGGCGATCTGGAGGAGGACCTGAATTGGTTGAAGCATTATTTTTCGATTACCGAGCAGCGGTTTGAAGGCAAATTTACGGTAACCTATGACATCTCGCCTGAGCTGTATTCCTTCAAAGTCCCGAAGCTGTTCCTGCAGCCCTTTGTTGAGAACGCCATCGTTCACGGCTTCGCCCGCCTGCACAGCGGTGGACAGATTGTGATCCGGGGGCGGCTTATTGGGGATGAGCGGATTTTCATGGTGGAGGATAACGGAATCGGCATCCCGCATCACAAATTGGCTGGTTTGACACGGGAAGAGAGCCGCTCCATCGGCATCCGCAACGTTGATCAGCGAATCAAACTCATCTACGGTGACTCCTACGGTGTGACCGTAACCTCAGAAGAACGCAAGGGGACAACCGTCATCATCAAACTGCCGAGATGAACAACACATAAAAATTGTCCACCATTCCAAAAATGTTCGAATTTTTTTTGAACCTCCGGTTTTTTACAATGAATTTACAAACATCAATTCTGTGTGATTGGAGGGTAAAAGAATGAGATTTTCCAAATTTCTCACTGGGATCGCTTTACCCGCTTTACTGGCCGTAACCGTTTCCCTCTCGGGTTGCTCAGGCAGCGGAGGATCAGCCCAAAGTGAAGGAGACAGCAAGGAAGGGGGCAAAGGGGAAGAAAAAGTAACCCTCAAGTTTGCCTTCTGGGGAGACACGATCGAAAAGAAGACGGTCACGGAAGCGCTCGAAAGCTTTGAGCAAAAAACCGGCATTCAGGTGGAGCCTATGCACATTCCGGCGGACTATTTGACCAAGCTGACGACGATGGTCGCAGGCAATGTCGCACCAGACCTCGGATATTTATCATCCGGAGCGGCACTAAGCTGGGGGAAAGACGGGAAGCTGCTGAACCTGGCTCCGCTGATCGAGGAGGACAAAGAATTCAAGAAGGAAGATTACCTGGATCAAGTATGGTATGAAATCGAACCGGGCAATACGATCGGCATGAGTACGGCTGTAGAAGGATACGGACTCATGTACAACAAGGATATGCTCCTTGAGGCGGGTGTCGAGCTTCCTCCCACGCAGGCAGATAAGGCATGGGACTGGGACACGTTCATTGAGTACGCAAAGAGGCTGACCCTGGACGATCAGGGACGAAACGCGCTCGACCCTAATTTTAATCCGAATAAGATCAAGCAGTTCGGCCTCCAATACGACCCGTACAACATGATGGCAGCGGTGGTCTCGAACGGCGGTAATTTCCTGACGGAAGACGGAAAAGGATTCGGGCTGGCAAAGCCGGAGGCGATCGATGCGATTCAAAAGCTGGCGGACTTGATGTATGTGCACCACGTATCGCCGACGCCACTGCAGACCAAGAGCCTTCCTGACATGGCGCTCCAGACCAAGAAGGTCGCCATGACCGTATCTGGCAACTGGGCGCTCCAGGCTTTTGCAGAACAGGATTTCAATCTTGGGGTCGGTGTCCTGCCTAAATTAATGAAGAGCAACACGCTTCTGGACGGCGCGCCGACGGTCATTTTCAAATCGACCAAGCATCCGAAAGAGGCATGGATGCTGTATAAGTACATGGCGGATCCGGAATCGGTGCTGCCGCTGATCGAAGGCGGCTTGTGGATGCCGCTCAAGAAAGAGTGGTATACGAATCCGGACCTCATCAATAAATGGGCGTCGGGGAACAAGGCTCACCCGGAGGGATACACAGATGCTTACATGAAACAGACGATTGAAAACGGCATACGGACCCCGGGCTTTGAAGTGAAGAACCTGGATAAAATCAATGCGCTGGTGACCCCTGCCCTTGACTTGGTATGGACCGGCAAGAAGTCAGCGGAGGAAGCACTGAAAGAGATCGAACCTAAAGTACAGCCGTTGATTGAAGGCTATTACGGCAAATAACCCCGTCCGAACGAACCGATCCAGAAAGGAGGGATTCCCATGCTGCACAAACGCCGTATCGCCGTGGCGGGCATTCTCTTCGCCCTGCCCAGCATCTTTGGGATTATGCTGTTTGTCGTTCTGCCCATGCTCACCAGCTTGTTGCTCAGCTTTACGGATTACCGGATCGTGAATACGCCCAAATTCATCGGGTTTACGAATTATAAGAGGCTTTTCGACGGAACGGATCCCTATTTTTACAATTCGCTGTGGGTGACCTTTAAATACGTTATTCTCCGCGTTCCGCTCGGACTGATCGTCTCATTTATCGCCGCTTTCCTGCTGAATATGGAATTTATCCGCGGCAAATCGGTCTTCCGCACGATCTTCTATCTGCCGGCGATCGTGCCGGCCGTCGCGTCCTCGATGATCTGGATCTGGCTGTTCAGCCCGGACCTCGGACTGTTCAACAGCTTCCTCGAAGCGCTGAATCTGCCCACCTTAAATTGGTTGTACTCTGAAAATACGGTGGTTCCTTCCATTGTGATCATGAGCCTGTGGGGGATGGGAAGCACGATCATTATTTTCCTGGCAGGACTCCAGGGTGTACCCAGATCCTTGTATGAAGCCGCCATCGTAGATGGTGCTGGTGCGGTCCGGAAATTCCGCCATATCACCATTCCGATGATGACGCCGATCATTTTCTTCAACCTGATCATGGGGTCGATCGGGGCTTTCCAAGTGTTCACGGAAGCCTTGATTATGACGCAGGGAGGACCGAATAACGCCAGCTTGTTCTACAACTACTACATTTACCGTCAGGCTTTTCAGTTCGGCGAAATGGGGCAGGCCTCAGCCATCGCCTGGATCCTCTTTATCATCATCCTGATCGTCACGGCGATCTTTTTCCGGACATCCAAGTCCTGGGTATTTTATGAAAGTGAGGTGTAGTGCCCATGAGGAAAAGCCGCCGGGTCTCGCAGATCATCGTATACGCCATTCTCATCCTGGGGAGTGTATTCTGTTTGCTGCCATTGTTCTGGTTAGTACGCAGCTCCATGATGTCGTCCATGCAGATATTCGAGATGCCGCCCAAATGGATTCCCTCGCCGTTCCGGTTTCAAAACTATACGGAGGCGCTGACGACCATCGATTTTCTCCGCTTTTTTCGGAACACCTTGACCATCACCGCCAGCTGCCTGATCGGAGCGCTCATCAGCAGCTCGCTCGGGGCATACAGCTACGCAAGGCTTGACTGGCCGGGGAAGAAGTTTTTCTTTGGATTGCTGCTTGCCAGCATGATGCTTCCCGGCGCGGTCACGCTGATCCCTACTTTTATCGGCTGGAGGCTTGCAGACCTGATTAACACTTACGTGCCATTGATATTGCCTGTTTGGTTTGGTTCCGCATTCGACATCTTTTTGCTGCGGCAGTTTTATGCCGGTATCCCGAGAGATCTCGATGAAGCGGCTTATGTGGATGGGGCTGGCCCCTGGACAATTTTCTGGCGGATCATCATTCCTTTATCCAAACCGCCTTTGATTGTCATCGGCTTATTCTCGTTCATGAATTCGTGGAACGATTTCATGGGACCGCTCGTGTACTTGAACGAAGAAAGCAAGTTTACGCTGGCGCTTGGGCTGCAAATGTTCCAGTCGCTTCACAGCGCGCAGTGGCATCTGCTTATGGCAGCCTCCACCGTGGTCATCCTGCCGGTCATTATCGTGTTTTTCATCGGCCAGCGGTATTTTATCGAGGGGATTACGCTGACTGGCATGAAGGGATAAGGAAGTAAATTTGCAGATTTTTGCAGCCGTCATTCAACAGGGTTGAATCTTGTTACATTAGATTGATTATGAAGAAACCATAGCATCTTTTGCTGCTGCGAGGATGAATAAGGAGCGTGAACCTACCATGGAAGCACAGCGTCTCAACAAGGTACGGGAAGAGCTTGAGCGTCAGGGGATCGACGGACTACTGATCGTCAGCCCGTATAACCGCAGATATGTGACCGGATTTACGGGTACTGCCGGCTTTGTTGCCATTACGAAAAATCAGGCCTTGCTGATCACCGACTTTCGCTATACCCGTCAAGCGGCGGAACAGGCCAAAGAGTATCAGGTTGAACAGCATACGGGCCAGCCGCTTGAAATGATTCGGGAGAAGCTGAGTGCTGCAGGAGTGCGGAAGCTCGGCTTTGAGCAAAATCATCTCACTTACGAGTCATATCAAACCTATATTGAAACCTTTCAGGGCTTTGAACTGATCCCGACGCAAAATATTGTGGAAAAGCTGCGTGGAATCAAAGATGAGCGGGAGCAGGAGCATATTCGAAAGTCGATCGAAATTACGGACATGGCCTTTGAGCATATCCTGGGCTACATGAAGCCGGGCGTATCCGAAAGGGACATTGCAGCCGAGCTTGAATACTTCATGCGCAAAAATGGCGCCGTTTCGTCCGCATACCCGACGATCGTGGCTTCCGGTGTCCGTTCGGCGCTGCCGCATGGTCTGGCCAGCTCAAAGCCGCTGGGAAGGGACGAGTTTGTGACGCTCGATTTCGGAGCGAGCTACGAGGGATATTGTTCCGATCTGACGCGGACGGTTTTTATTGGTGATCCGACGGAGCGGCATCAAGAGATTTACCGGATTGTGCTTGAAGCCAATCGAAAGACCTTGGAAGGCTTAAAGCCGGGGATGACCGGAAAGGAAGGGGACGCTTTGGCTAGAGACTGCATTGCCGGCTATGGGTATGCGGAGTATTTTGGACACGGGCTCGGTCATGCATTTGGCCTGGAGATCCATGAACTGATGCGCCTTTCCGAAAAGACGGAGGATTTGCTGGAGCCCGGCATGGTTTTGACCGTGGAACCCGGCATCTATTTGCCCGACTTTGGAGGCGTCCGCATTGAGGATGACATTCTCGTGACGGACACCGGGATTGAAGTGCTGACGAAATCAAACAAAGAGCTGATTGTCCTATAAAACGAAAGAAGTGATTGCATCCATGCGTGATGAAACCGCAGAAGTTGTCATCATCGGGGGAGGGATCATCGGCATGTCCATTGCCTACTATACCGCGAAAGCCGGCATGGACGTACTTGTCGTGGAACAGGGGGAAATCGCCGGCGGTACCTCTTCCAAATGCGACGGCAACATCCTCGCCATCGACAAGGATCCGGGCTTCGACAGCCAGATGTCGCTGAAGTCGCAGGAATTGGTCAAGGAGTGGGTACGGGATCTCGATGAGGAGTTCGAATACCGGGCTCCCGGAAGCATTCTGGTCTGTGAGTCGGACGAAGAGATGATCGCTGCCGAATCCTGGGTCGCACGTCAGCGTGAAGCCGGCCTGCCCTTCCGCATGCTTGGTCAGAAGGATCTAAGGGACGAATGGCCTTACATGGCCGAAGACCTGCCAGGCGGATTGGAATGCGCGACGGATTCAACGGTCAATCCGGTGCTGCTAACCTACTCGTTGGCGTCCACAGCCCGGCACTATGGGGCAAGGCTTCGAACCCATACGCTCGTCACCGGCATTCAGCTTGACGAGGGAAGGAAAGTACGCGCCGTTGAAACCTCGGAAGGCAGAATCCGCACGAGCACCGTCATTAATGCAGCCGGGGTATGGGCGAAGCATATCGGACGGATGGTGGGCATCGATATTCCGATCGAGCCCCGCAAGGGACACATTCTTGTCGCATCCCGATGGGCGAACATCGGGAAACGGAAGGTGATGGAGTTCGGATATTTGATGAGTAAATTCGGCGGAACCCGTACCGTGGACCCCAAATTCGACCGATATGGCGTTGCGCTCGTCTTCGAGCCTACCGCTTCGCAAAACTTCCTGATCGGCTCCAGCCGCCAATTTGTCGGGATGGACAGCGGCGTAGATCAGCAGGTCATCAGCTTGATTGCGGAAAGAGCCATTCGTTTTTTTCCCGTACTGGAACAGATTCCGCTCCTGAGAACCTATGCAGGCCTGAGGCCGTGGACGGCGGATCATTTGCCGATCGTTTCTGCAATCGACGAAGTCCCCGGATTCTATGTGGCAGCGGGGCATGAAGGGGACGGGATCAGCCTGGCCGCCGTAACCGGAAAGGTGATCAGCGAATTGCTGAGCGGGTCGGAGACCTGCATTCCGGTGGACCGTCTTCGTTATGACCGCTTCCGTAGCATGCCGCACCCCCAGGAGGTGATTCGATGAGATGGTCCAAGATGGTCACCACGATCGACACGCATACCGGCGGGAATCCGACCCGGACCGTTATGTCCGGGGCTCCGGAGCTCTTCGGAAAAACGATGACCGAGAAGATGGTCTACATGTCCGAGCATCATGACGATTTCCGCCAAGCGCTGATGTTCGAACCCCGCGGGCACGAGGTTATGTCCGGCTGCATCTTGACTCCGCCATGCGATGAGAATGCCGACATTGGGGTGGTGTTTATCGAAACCGGCGGGTATTTGCCGATGTGCGGTCACGATACGATTGGGCTGTGCACGGCGCTGATTGAGGCAGGATATTATCCGGCAACCAAGGACGTCATCCGGCTCGACACGCCGGCCGGCCTTGTCGAAGCCAGGCTCGAGATCGAGAGAGGAAAGGTCCGACAGGTCACCTTTACGAATATTCCGTCTTTCCTCTACAAGCAGGATGTCCGGGTTCAGGTCGGCGATCTCGGTGAGGTCTCCTTGGATCTTGCTTACGGCGGCAATTTTTACGGGCTCGTCGATGCCCGATCACTGCATTTGCCGCTGGTTCCCCAGCGGGCTTCGGAGATCGTCCGTACCGCCGTCCGGATCCGCGACGCGGTGAATGACAGGCTTGAAATCGTCCATCCCGAAATTCCTGTCATTCGCGGACTGACCCATATCGAGTTCTACAGCGATCCGGTATCGCCAGTGGCCCACTGCCGGAATACGGTCGTCGTCCCTCCCGGGGGGATTGACCGCTCCCCCTGCGGAACGGGCACATCCGCCAAATTAGCCGTGCTGCGTGCCAAGGGCGAACTGGCAATCGGAGAGGAATTCGTCCATGAGAGCATCGTGGGTTCGATGTTTCGCGCCAGTGTTCTGGAGGACACGACCGTCGGCCATTTGCCGGCCGTGATTCCGCAAATTTCCGGCTCGGCTTGGGTGATGGGCTTTCACCAATTCATTCTTCAGGAACGGGATGAACTGAATACGGGGTTCTTCCTGCTCTAAACATCACTATGACGGGAGCCAGCACTATGGAAACGAAAAAATGGTATGCCGCGATCGATGTGCATTCCTGCGGACAGCCGCTTCGGATCATCACGGGCGGCCTGCCGCCATTGGCCGGTTCGACAATGCGCGACAAGGCTTTATTCTTCCAGCGGCATGAGGATGACGCAAGGAAGCTGCTGATGTCGGAGCCGCGCGGCCACTATGCAATGACCGGTGGCATCGTTACAGCGCCGGTGACGCCGGAAGCGCGATTCGGTTTGCTGTTCCTGAACCAGCAAGGTCTTGCATCCGTCAGCGGGCACGGAATCATCGCCGCGGTCACGGCTTGGACCGCGACGGGGCAAATCGTCCCGTCCGATGCGGCGGCGGGTATACTGATCGATTGCCCGTCGGGAACCGTCCAGGTGGTCGCTGATGTGGAGGGAGACGAGGTTCGGTCGGTGTCGTTCAGGAATGTGCCCAGTTATGTGCACTCGGAGCGACTTCCTGTGACGATTCAAGGGAGGGAAATCCGGGTGGACGTCGCTTTTAGCGGTGAATTCTTTGCTGTAGTGGATATAGGCGAGTTCGGAGCGACTTCCTTGGAGCCCCATCAGCTTAGGGAATGGGCAGGTATGATCCGCAGTGAAGCCGAAAGGCGGCTTGAACTTCAGCATCCGCAGCTGGATTGGATATCCGGTATTCACGGCGTGTTCTTTTATCAGCGGGATGAACGTGATCGTCTGTCCTTCCGCAGCGCATGCGTCTTTGCCGGGGAGCAGCTTGACCGGTCGCCGGGCGGAGCCGGAGTATGCGCTCATTTGGCGGTCCTTAGCTCCCGCGGACGGCTCGAACCCGGACAGCAGGCCGTGTATCAGGGGATCAGCGGGGTTCAGGTCATAGGAAGCATCGCCAGAGACAGTCTTCTGGCTGGCAATAAAACCATCATTCCACAGCTTACGGGAACCGCCCATGTACTTGGTTTCATGAATTTCGTATTGGATCCGGACGACCCGCTACCGGATGGGTTCGTACTGAATTAGCCTTACAAATATCAACTTGAATCATGAGAGGAGACATCTTGATATGACAAGATTTGAAGGGGTTTATGTGGCGATTGTCACACCGTTCACAGCCGCATTTGAAGTGGACTATAAGCGTCTCGCTGAGCTGTGCGACTGGCTTATCTCGCAGGGCGTCCACGGCTTGGTTCCGACAGGATCGCTAGGGGAATATGCCACGTTGACAAATGAGGAGCGGGCAAAGGTCGTTCATACCGTCATTGAAGCCGCTGCGGGACGCGTACCGGTTGTCGTCGGCTCAGCCGCGCCGTCCACGAAGCAAGCCGCCGAGTGGGTCCGGCATGCTAAGGATTCGGGCGCTGCAGGCGTTATGGTCCTGCCGCCGATCCAGTACCGTCCGCTGGAACATGAAGTTATTGCCCATTATGAAGCGCTGAATGAAGTCGGGCTGCCGATGATCGCCTACAATAATCCCCATGATTATAAGGTCGATTTGACGCCGCAGCTGCTCGCCAGGCTTTCCAGACTGGAGCATCTCGTGGCGGTGAAGGAGTTTTCGGGCGATATCCGCAGAGTACACGACATCCTGGAATATACCGATTTGGATGTGCTGATTGGCGTCGACGACTTAGCTATGGAAGGTCCGCTGATGGGGGCCGTGGGCTGGATTTCCGGGGTGCCGAACGCGCTGCCTAAGGAAGGCGTGGAGCTTTTCAATCTGGCTAGACAAGGGAAGGTGCAGGAAGCGACCACGCTATACCGCCGCCTGCTTCCATTGTTCCATTATGATGCGAGTCCCCAGTTAGTGCAGTCGATCAAGTACATGATGGAGCTCGCCGGATTCCCGGTCGGTCCAACCAGACCTCCGCGTCTTCCGCTTCCGGAAGTTGAGTATGAAGCGATTCAAAGGGCATTTGAGCATGCCGTTAACCACCAACCTGCCGGTGAAGCGAAGAGTTCTTAAGAAGAGATTGAAAAAGGAGGGTTAGCTATGGTACACAGCCGAAATTGGATTGGCGGAGAGTGGTTCACCCCCGCGTCGGATGAGCTGGCCGTGAAGAACCCGTCCAACATTCATGAGGAGATCGGGGTGCTTCATCTGTCGGATGCATCGCATATCGCTCAGGCGGAGCAGGCAGCCCGAGCCGCATATCGTTCCTGGTCCCGTTTGACCGGCGCCGCCCGAGGTGAGCAGTTGTATCGCATGGCGGCTGCGCTCGAGTCCGCCTCCGCGGATGTCGCCTGCCTCGCCAGCATGGAAATGGGGAAGCCGATCACCGAAATGCAAGGCGAAGTCATCCGGGGAGTCAACCTGCTTCGGTATTACGCGGCGGAAGGCGTCCGCTCTAACGGAGTGGTCATCCCCGCAAGCGAACCGAACGTGCTCCAGCATACGAAGAAGGTTCCTTTGGGCGTGGTAGGTGTCATTACCCCATGGAATTTCCCGGTGGCGATCCCGTTATGGAAAATCGCACCTGCGCTCATTTGCGGCAATACGGTGGTCTGGAAGCCAGCGGAGAACGCCTCATTGACCGCCACTCTGCTGTGCGAAGTTTTTGCGGCAGCAGCTCTCCCGCCAGGAGTCTTGAACCTGGTGGTCGGCAAAGGAAGCAGGATCGGCGACGCCCTTCTGGAGCAGATTTCCCTTGACGCCGTAAGCTTTACTGGCTCAACGGCGACAGGAACCCGCATCGCCCAAATGTGTGCGAAACGAAACATCAAGTATCAGACCGAAATGGGTGGGAAAAATGCGGCCGTGATCCTGAATGACGCCGACTTGGAGAAGACGGTCCCGATGATTGTGAGCGGCGCGTATCGTTCGGCCGGCCAGAAATGTACGGCAACCAGCCGAATCATCATTGAATCCGGAATTTATGACGCTTTTATTGAAGCGATGAAGAAGGCGATCGACGGAATCAAGCTGGCTCCATCGCTGGATCCGTCGGCTTATCTTGGACCTGTCGCTTCCGCAAGCCAGTATGAAACGGTAATGTCCTATGTGAAGCTTGCGCGGGACCAGGCTGAAATCGTAGCCGAGGGCCGCTCTGCCGAGGCGAACGAAGAAGGGTATTATATTCCGCCGATCGCAGCAGCCGGCGTGGATCCAGGCCATCCATTGATTCAGGAAGAAATTTTCGGACCGGTTACCGCGATGATGAAGGCAGCCGATTTCGACGAGGCAATCGCCTTATGCAATCAATCTATATACGGACTCAGCGCTTCGTTATTTACCCGTGATTTGTCTTACGCGCATCGTTTCCTGGATGAGGCTCAGGCCGGGATGGTCCGCGTCAACCAGGAAACAGCGGGCGTGGAATATCAATCCCCGTTCGGCGGCTTGAAGCTGTCGAGCTCGCATTCGCGCGAACAGGGGCAAGCCGCGCTCGATTTTTATACCGAGCTGAAAACCTGCGCCATCCGGTATTGGTAGGAGGCCGGCCATGAATACATCAAACCTGATCGTTTGCCGTTGTGAAGAAGTGACCTTGGAACAATTGGAGGAAGCCTACCAATCGGGCTGCTGTACAGCCAGGCAGATCAAGATGAAGACGAGAGCGACAATGGGAGCCTGCCAGGGCCGGGTATGCAGACAGATGCTCGACGCCTGGGTTCATTTGAAGAACCCGCAGTTACCCCGGGATGCGGAGCAGCTGTCTTACCGTCCGCCGATCCGTCCCGTCACGTTCGGGCAGCTGGCGAAGGGAGAGGTGTAATGGACAGAATCGAAAATCATCCGATCTTGGGGCCGAGGAAAACAAAGCGAGAACCCGTAGATTTTACGTTTAACGGTGAGAAATGGGCCGGGCTGAAAGGCGAGCCGATTGCGGCAGCGCTGCTCGCCGTGGGCATACGGACACTGCGTCGGCATGAGGAATCCGGCAGCCCCCGCGGTCTGTACTGCTCTATCGGACACTGTATGGAGTGCCGCCTGAACGTGCAGGGCAAAGGCACGGTGAGAGCCTGCTTGACTCCTTTGGAAGCGGGGATGTGCATCTCTGAAGGGGAACGGCTTCCCAATGAGATTACGGGGAGGAGGCTACCATGACGCCGGCGATTCCTTTTGATCTATTGATCGTCGGTGCAGGCCCGGCAGGATTGTCGGCGGCTGTGGAAGCTGCCAGCCGCGGTCTCTGCGCTGCCGTGGTGGACGAATTTCCCGAACCGGGCGGGCGCATGTTAGGGCAGTTTCACGAGGAGAAAGGGCATTGGTGGGTCGGAAGACAGGTGGCCGAGCAGCTTCTCGACAAGTGCTCCGCGCTAGGAGTGAAGCTTCGGTGCGGAGTATCCGTCCACAGCATAGTGCGAAGCGGCGCCGTTTGGGTCCTGAAGACCTCAGAAGGATCTATGCAGGCCAGGAACGTTTTACTCGCCACCGGAAGTGCCGAAATTCCCCATCCCCTGCCGGGGTGGACGCTACCGGGCGTCATGTCGATCGGCGCCGCACAAGTGATGGCCAATGTCCATTACGTCAAACCGGGACGCCGTGGCTTAATCATAGGCGTCAATGTGCTCGCCATGGCGATCTCCCGCGAGCTGTCGGTGAGCGGCGTTTCGATCGCAGGGATTGTCCTGCCCGGGATTGGGCCGATAACCGGCAAAGAAGCATCGCCAAAAGAGAGCCTGAAGGAACTGATGGGATTGGCCCATTTGGCGCCGTCACCGCTGATGAGGATCGGAGGAAAAGCTGCAAACGCTTTGGGGATGGCGGGTTTCGTATCGAGGTTCATTCCAAGGAGCGGGATCAAGATTTGGGATATCCCCTTACGTTTGCGAACCGTTGCCGTATCCATTAACGGGCGCAGCCAGGTTCAATCGGTCACCCTTGCGGATGTCAACGGAGAAGGCGCCGTTATTCCGGGAAGCCAGCGGGAGGAGCTTGTCGATTTTGTGGCAATAGCCGGAGGGTTATACCCTTTGGCCGAATTGGCGTCGGTAGCCGGCTGCCCGTTTGTGTATGCGGAAGAGCTGGGGGGCCACGTACCGGTTCACGATGAGCAAATGCGGACTCCGGTCGAAGGTCTGTACGTAGCCGGAAATATTACGGGGATCGAGAGCGCGCCGGTAGCCATGGCTCAAGGGCGCCTTGCGGCCGCCACAATTTGCGGTGACGCAGGCCTGCTCGGTCAACATCATGAGCGCGAAGTGCTGGAAGCCATGCAGGATGTCCGACGCGTGCGCGCCTCCGCGCTCATTCAATTCCGGCCGGGCATCCAGGAGGCCAGGGAGCAATTTTACCGGAAATGGGGCAGGTTTCAGAGGGAGAAGCACGGGATCGAAGGGGAGGGATGACATGAGTTACATTCACGATGACGAAATGATCGTCTTAAAAGACATGGAAGCCCTGTATCTGGGTAATCTGGGTACAGTCGAATTCGACATCAACCTGCCCAGGGAAGGAAAGTACGGATCGCAGATCTCTTGGCAGTCGGGGGACAGCCGGTTCATCAAGGATGACGGCAAGGTGTTCCGTCCAAAATACGGTCTCGGCACACGGACCGTTCCGCTGATTGCGACGTTCCGCTATGGAGAAAGCGTAAAGGAACAAGTGTATCACGTGACCATTTTGGAAGAAGAAAATAACATCAAAGTTTCCCGGATTTATCCCATATCCCTGAGAGCTGAACTCGGTAAAAAGGTATATTTGCCTTCCGTCGCGGTGGTTGAAACCGAGGAGCATGAGGTCATAACCCATGCTGTGGCTTGGGAAAGCGGGCAAGAACGCTTGTTTCAAGAAACCGGACCTGCAGCCGCACGAGGCTTTCTCAAGGATACGGAAATTCCGGTCACTGCGGAAATTTTGGTTCAAGCCAAAGTGGAGCAGGAAAAGATGGATCCGCTTCCGACTGTAAAAAGCTTTTCTCCAAGCACAGTCCGGCTTGGCGGCGACACAGCCTTTCAGGCAGCCCAAAACCGAAGCCTGGCATTTCTGAAATCCGTCAATGACGATCAGATGCTGTATAATTTCCGGGCTGCTGCCGGATTGGATACGAAGGGTGCCCCGGAAATGCTCGGCTGGGATTCGCCGGATTGTTTGCTCAGAGGACATACGACAGGGCATTATCTGTCCGCCCTGGCACTCGGCTATGCCGCAACAGGGGATGAAGACATCAAGAAAAAGGCGGACTATATGATCGCCTCGTTAGAGGAATGCCAGCAGGCTTTTTCAACACAACCCGGTTATCATGAGGGATTCCTGAGTGGTTACTCCGAGGAGCAATTTGACCGCTTGGAATCATTTACGAGATATCCGGAAATTTGGGCACCTTATTATACGCTGCATAAAATCCTCGCCGGATTACTTGACGTGCACCGTCATCTGGGCAGCGACACCGCACTCGGGATCGCCGACCGTCTCGGCGACTGGGTATATCACCGATTAGGCAGGCTGCCCAACCAAGTGCTGAAAACGATGTGGAGCATGTACATCGCCGGCGAGTTCGGCGGCATGAACGATTCGCTTGCAGAGCTGTACCAATTGACGCGTAAATCAAGCCATCTGGCGGCGGCTAAATGGTTTGACAACGACCGGCTGTTCGTTCCAATGCAGGAGCGCATCGATGCGCTCGGCGGGCTTCACGCCAATCAGCATATACCGCAGGTCATCGGTGCCCTGAACATTTTCCGGGCTACCGGCGAGAAGAAATATTATGAGATCGCCCATTTCTTTTGGCATGCGGTGACGAACGCCCACATCTATTCGATCGGAGGAACGGGTGAAGGCGAAATGTTTCGGCAGGCAGGCAAGATCGGGGAATACCTCAGCGATAAAACCGCTGAAACCTGCGCCTCCTATAATATGTTAAAGCTGACAAAGGAATTGTTCGGTTATGAACCTGCGGCGAAATATATGGATTATTACGAACGGACGATGTTTAATCATATCCTGGCTTCGGGCGACAGCAAACCAACGGGAGGAAGCACGTACTTCATGCCGCTAGGGCCAGGAGGCAGAAAGTCATTCGATTCGACAAGCAACACCTGCTGCCATGGCACCGGCTTGGAAAATCATTTTAAGTATCCTGAAGCGATCTATTTTTATGATGAGCAGTCGCTGTTCGTCAATCTCTTTGTGTCTTCCACCTTGAATTGGGAGGAGAAGGGGATAACCATAGCACTTTCTGCGCAGAAGCAAGAACCAGGGGAGATTACACTGCGGATGCAAGGTGATGGTAGGTTTATTTTGAAAATCCGCCGACCTTACTGGAGCCCGGAAGGCGGCATCGTGGAGATCAACGGCCGCCAGGTCGATTACATGCCAGGGCCAGACGGTTATTGGTCCCTGGATCGGGATTGGAAGGATGACGATGTAATTCATTTGAGGCTTGACTGCCGGATTCGCCTGGAATCGGCCCCTGACCGGAAAGAATGCGTATCGCTTGCTTACGGGCCTTATATTTTGGCTGCGGTATCGGACTCGAAAGAATACCTGCGGCTTCCGCTTCAGGAAGGAGATCTGGACAGCCAATTCGTCAAGGAAACCGGACCGCAAGGGCTCCAATTCCGCTATATAAAGGACGACGTAACGTTTATTCCGCTGGCAGATGTCCAGAAGGAGAGCTATCACGTTTATTTCTTGGCCGAAGGTTCAACCATGGATCGGTGATAAAACAAAGTACGGCAAGTCATAATGGGAATTATAATTTGATTAATCGAATCCGATTAAAACCTTAACGCCGCCGGTAATATACCGGCGGCGTTAAATTTTCTATCCTAGAGGTCGATGTCTGAATCCAAACGGCGAACCTGGCGGGAAGATAGCGTCCACATCGCCCCGAGTAGCAGCAGAATACCGCTTACGACGAAGATGAGCCCAATCGAGGTCCCATTTTCTGAACCGATGATCCAGGTAAGCCAAGGGGACAGCTTCGCCCTAGTGAGGAGCCTTTCGAGCCATTGATCGGCCAGCGGCCCCGTAATAAGGAAGGACATTGGCGCCGTGACGGCACATAACTGGCCATATGCGGCAAATACTCGTCCTTGAAGGGAAAGGGGCGTTTTACGCTGCAAAATGGAGTAAAACAAAGCCCCTGTCATCGCGAGTGGAAGCATAAGCAGAAATACGGCGGCTCCCAGCATGATGACATGAGTGCTCGTTCCGAGCAGAACAAACATCAAGGAGGTGAGGATTGAGCCGGTGAAGATGAACCTGATTTTATACCGAAAATGTCCCCACCATACAGCAGCAGCTGCACCGGCCAAAGCACCGGCATTCATTGCTCCCAACAGCAAGGTCAAGGCGTCGCTGCTCCCCGTACGCTGCAGGAAAAAAGGGATAGCCAGCTCAAGCGGCCCGTTGAGAATAAAATTCCACCATCCAAAATACAGAAGCAGATAGAGAAGCGGTTTGTTTTTCCACAAAAATCGGAAACCTTGGAAGGCATCGTTCCATATGCGAACTTCCTCGAGCGGTCTCTCTTCGTGCTTTATTTCAGGCAGCGGGAGAAAAGCGACCACGCCGGTTCCTACCAGGAAGGTGAGCAGGTCCGCCGTCAAGATGATGCTAATTCCATACGGTTCGTAGAGTAAACCAGTTAACGAAGGGGCGATCACCCCTGCAAGCGGAAAGAGCAGTTCTTTCATGGCATTCATGCGATCCAGCTCTTCATCCCTCACCATAAGCGGGATCATGGCAGAGGTTGCCGTGCTCTGCAGCGCCACAAACAATCCTTGCACGGCAGCAATGCCATAGACCGGCCACAGCGTAGAATGGATGTTCATGAGGCAGATCACGAGCAGCAGAGTACAGACCGCCTGGCCTGTATCTCCGGCAATAATGGCCGTTTTGCGCTTCCAACGGTCAGCGGCGATGCCGATCCAGCCGCCCAAGAACAAGAGGGGAAGCTCATTGAAAAGTGCCAGCAGCAGCAAGGGAGTCGATTGACCCGTTTCATGGAATAATTTTAGCCCGATCGCAATGGAGGTCATGCGGCTTCCCAACATGGAAAAACCCTGCAAACCGAAAAAAACGTAAGGTAGAGCTTTAGAAGGGTACATGGCTATTCTCCTTTTACGGCAGCAAAAAAGCTCCCATGGAACTACAGATCCACGGAAGCTTGTAGCTTCGATACTGAGGAGCGCGAAAGAGCGCCTGCCTTGGGCCGAAGTGCTGCTTGTTGTTCTGATGTTCTGAAGTGGGAAGCAGGAAAAAGGCGCAGCGAATCAAAGCTCTGCTGATTGACAGAACGTCAAAGATGGCGATTTCCTGCTCTCGTATGCGATTACGCTTGCACTTCAGAACGACCAGTGAGGAGCATATCCTGTCGATTCCCCTTTTGTTTACCGATTGTAAGTGTACATATTCTATCACGCTGAATTTCTGAAGACAATATGACTTATGTGTTGATTAAAAATAAAATTTCATTTGAACTCGAGGGTATCTGAATGCCTCATTCATTGCCCGTCCGAAGAACTTTAATGACCGCAGCAAGCTCTTCGTTTTCGTATCCGGCTTGTATCGCCTTTTCGTATAATCCCTTGGCGAAATTGGGGAAATCCGGATTGATCCGTGCTTCGCGCGCCTGCTTCACCCATAACTCTGCTGTTGACATGCAGGTTTTGACCGAGCTTTGCGGCTGATCATAAGTCTCCGACTGAATCACTTCTCCTTCATGCTTGATCATTTGCCCGAAAACAGGGGAGATGTCGGCTATCATAGAACCGAACGTATCGACCCGGTGGCCTTCGGATTCAAGAATGCGCGCGCCGTGAAAGAAGCCGAACATCGAGCCGAACATCGTGGAAAGGGCGGCCAAATCCCATGCAGAGGCTGATCCAACCGATTCGCCCAGATATATCAGGTTTCCGGCTAATACTCTAAGAACCGGCTCACTCCGCCGATATGCGCTTTCCGAGCCTGACAGGAATATAGGTGTATCAGGCATTCCTATCTGAGGAGGTGTCGCCATAATGGCACCGTCCAGATAATCGGCACCCTGCTCATGAGCCCACGCCTCGCTGTTCCGTGCGTCTTGAGGAGTCCCCGTGCTGAGCTCCACCAATAACTTACCGTCCATTCTAGCAGCCACATTCTCTGATCCCAAAATGCTCCGCGATATCTCATAGGTTGCCACGCATACGATAATGATTGGGCTGGCATTCACAGCAAGTGCGGCATCGGGTTCAAAAACCGCTCCTTCCTGAACGATAGCCCTTGCCTTCTCGCTTGTCCGGTTCCAGACCGTCACCTTCTTGCCGCTGCGCAGCAAGGTCCGGGCTAACGCTGAACCCATAGGACCCGCCCCAATAACCGTTATATCACTCATGTTTGTTGATTCCTCCCCGTGTGTTCTGCCGTAGTTTCGTGTGTAGTAACGTCCCTCGGCAATATCATTGTAAGGCAGGATCGACTTGGCGTATAATGATTGAAAATCATGCAAGCATCATTATTATTGATACCGAAATGAGGGTTGGTCGTAAATGGAGCTATCGGATCTGAAGGTGTTTCTGGCCATCGCAGAAGAACGGAACATTTCCCGGGCTGCCGAACGATTGGGCTACGTACAATCGAATGTGACGGCAAGGATTCGCAAGTTGGAAGAAGAGCTAGGTCTTCCCTTATTTTACAGACATCCTAAAGGTGTAACGTTGACCGATAAAGGAGTGACCTTCAGTGAATACGCGAAGAATATTCTGAATTTGTCGGAAGAAGCGGTGCAAGTCGTTAAAGAAACGGAATTTCCTAGCGGACCGCTTGCGATCGGTGTGGTTGACAGTGTAACTTGTCTGGATTTCATGGATACCCTGGCTGAATTTCAACGTCGGTATCCCGATGTTTCGCTGTCCATTTGGTCCGGGACGTCATCGGATCTTCTGACTAAAGTGCTGGACCATCAATTGGATGGAGCGTTCGTGATCGGCGAATTTGACTCTCCGTACCTTGTTTCAGAACATATCCAGCGCGAAGAATTAACTTTGGTAACCCCGCCACATATGCGCGGGTTCCCGAATTTGTCACTGACGAGATGGGCCGTGTCGCCGGCAGGCTGTCCATTCAGGCGGGCATTGGAGGCCTGGCTGCGAAGCGAGGGAGTTTCTTTCGATAACATCATCGAATTCAGCTCGCTGGAGACGCTGATCGGATGCGTACGCTCCGGACTTGCTGCCACGCTGCTGCCGGCTTCCGTATTAGCAGGGGACTACTCAGCGTTTGGGGCATTTCCGATTCCGGAACAGTACAGATATACGCAGACCTGCCTTATCCGCCGCAAAGATCGTTATTCCAGCAAAGCATTCGTTGCATTCTCCAAATTAATAGTTGATTCCATGGCTGTGTAATGATGGAGTGGAAAAAATCAGACAGCGTCCTTATAGGAGGTACACACGAAGAGCCGCCAATCAAGCGGCTTTTTTGCTGCTTGTATGCGTGTCTGGTTTGCATCAGGATACCGTCCGCAGATGCTGTTCCAGCAGCATCACCAATTGCTTAACCATCTCTTCTGGCGGATACGGCATCGAATTTACGATCCACCATTCCACCAGACCCGTGATAGCAGCTGCCACGAATTGTACCGTGATCTCCCGATTCGCTCCATGCGGAAGGCCATAAGATTGAACCTGCTCCTCGACACCCCTAGTGATGAAAGCCATCATTTGACCTCTGAACGCGTGGGTTCCTTTTCTTGTCAACAACGTTTCGTAGATGTGCGCATGCCGTTCCAAATATTCAAACGTTTCAAGCAGCGGGCCATCGGACGCAAACAAGGTTGTGTCTTTTCCAGGCATGCAGGTCTCGTACAATTGCTTTAAGTAGCTGTCGATACACTGATCCAGCAAGTCGTATTTGTCGGCATAGTGCAAATAAATGGTCCCCCGGTTCACATTGGCCCGATCTGCAATTTCGTTGATCGTAATATGCTCGATTTTTTTCTCCTCCAACAATTCGACGAAGGCTTTGAGTATCGCTTCCCGCGTTTTTGCAATCCGTCTATCCATCGTTTCTCCTTTTTTTGAACACTCGATATGTGTTTGTTGATTTATCGACAAAAGCAAGAACATTACCGATTGATGCATTTTTATCGCATTGATATGCTAAGTCTAATCAACATTTGTTGATAAATCAATATTTGTTAAAATGCTGAAGCGGAGGAGTATTCATGAACATATTGGTATATGGGGCAGGCGTCTTAGGCAGCTACTTGGCGCACGTACTGGTGCGCGGAGGCCATGCTGTGACTGTACTGGCCAGAGGCAAGCGGGCGGAGGAGCTGGAGCAGAGCGGCCTCGTTATCCGCCACTATTTTCAGCGCAAAACGACGGTCGACCGGATCCGGGTTATTCGTACATTGGACGCTGAGGAAAGCTTCGATCTCATCTTTGTCGTCATGACCTATCCGGATTTTCCATCCGTGCTGCCTATACTGGCTGCGAATCAGAGCCGTCATATCGTTCTGGTAGGAAATAATGCGGATTCCAGCAAGACGCAGCATGAATTGCAGCAAATGAGCCGGACCGATAAACAGGTCGCCTTTGGTTTTCAGCTTAGCGCAGGCCGGAGGGAAAACGGACGCATCGTCTGCATCCGCGCAGGCGGGCAAATGGTACTGGGCGGGATTGACGGGTCGGTTTCTTTTCGGTCATTGCTGGAAAAAGCATTCGAAAGCACCAAATACAAGCTGGTGTTTCACGAGGATATGGACGCTTGGCTAAAGAGCCACATCGTTCCAATTTTGGCGATGAATGCTGCCTTGTTTGCCAAAGGCGGAAGGCTGCAAGAAATAGCCAAAGATAAAGAAACACGTACCCAGATCATTGCGGCGATCGATGAAGGCTTCAGTGTGCTTGAAGCCTTGGGATATACGATTACGCCTTCCGGTCAAGCGGCATTTTTTCGCAACCATAAACGGACGGCCAGCCTGGCGCTGAAAATTTACCACAGCGTGCCGGTAGCCCGATTGGTGGACGGATCTTTCGAGGAAATCGCCGCCTTCTTCGAAGCGTTCGCCGATTGGAAGCGTAATGCGGGCGTGCCTACTCCCCGGTTTGACGATCTCGAAAAACAGTTTTTTGGCAGTAATAAAGCCGAGAGCCGCTAGGCAACGATTCTGTTAACCCAAATCCGCACCCCCGTAAATTTACCAAATGGGAGAATGAGCAATCGGTGAGTAACGTGCTCCCGGGATCACTGATATAATGCATTTAATTACAACGCTTTTATGGGAGGTTGTTATTGATATGGGTGAAATCATTCTTACCATGCAGGTCTCGCTGGATGGCATTGTGTCGGACGAGCATCTGTGGATGACGCTGAGCGAGGAAATTCTCAAAGATTATCTGGACTATTACCAGATGATCGACACGATTATCGTCGGCAGAAACTCGTACGCCTCATTAGCCGAATACTGGCAGCAGGCGGAGAACTCATCCGATGCATTGGAGCAGGCCATTGCCAAAAAGATGAACGACATTCCTAAACTGGTGGTATCGCACTCCGATGTGGAACTAACCTGGAGAAACTCGGAATTACTGCTGGTGAAAGACGAGCACTCCCTTGCTGAAGAACTCCAAGCCCGTAAGAAAGCCGTACAGCGGATTTCAGTGGAAAGCGGCGTGAAGACGTGGCAAACCTTTATCGAGCACGGTTTTTACGACAAATTATGGCTGCTGGTTCATCCGGTCGTCGCATCCCAAGGCGAGCATTTATTCGCACTGGCCGGACAGCGGCAGTCGCTCCAATTGATGCAAACCAAAACCTATTCCAACGGTGTCGTTGGATTACAGTACAAAACGGAACATATTTAATGAATAGGCAGAAAATCCGCAGTTTCCTTTTCAGGCCGAGTTCCAATCGTGGGTTTTTCAGCTGATTTTCACAAACGCAGCAGGCACATCGATCAAGCGGATTAAATTGATGAGGTACATCCTATATGAACAAAAAAACAACAACCCTTGCTTTTAGCGCATTCGGGTTGTTGTTTTTTTAGGAGTCGGCTGCGGCAAGGCTACAGCTTTTTGACCGATTCGCGTATGACAAGCTGAGTGGACAGCAAGATCTTTTTGTAACTGTTGGGCGTTTCACTGCTGCTGTTCTCGAACAGAAGCTTTGCCCCCTCGTAGCCGAGTTCCTCAAAATTCTGCTTCACGGTGCTCAGCGATACTTTGGCGTATTTGGCGCTTTCGATGTCGTCGAAGCCCATGATGGATACTTGCTCGGGAATTTTGATTCCCCGTTGGGTTAGCTGCCCGATCATTTCAAGCGCCCGCCGGTCGTTCACGCAGAAGAGTGCAGTCAGCTCGCCCTGCTGAATTTGTCTGCATAGCTTCGTATAGTCCAAATCCCGCTCCAGGTATAACAGTTCGTCAGCCGGGGCAAGGGAGGCATGTGTCATGGCATTCAGGTACCCGCTAAACCGGTCGACCTCGGTGCTCAAATGAAAATCATAAGCCGCAAATCCGATTTTTCGATGACCTTGGGCAATCAAATACTCCACGGCTTCGTAGGCGCCGTCGTGGTTGTTGCACGTAATGCAGTTGACAGGATAACCTGCAGGAATACGATCAAGCATGACAAAGGGAATCGACTGTCGGCGAATCTCGTTCAGATATCCCTTAGCCAACTCCGGATGCGCGGAATAAATAAGCAGTCCCCGGTTCTCGGATTGGATCAGCTTTTGCATGACCTCACGTTCCTGTTCCACGTCGTTTTCCACAAATTCAATGATGAGCCTGCAGTCCTGCTGGTTTACGAACGACTGAATCCCTTTAATGATCTGCATATACGAAGCGTCATACATTTCGTTGCCGGAAATCATAAATGTGACGTAACTGGATGTTTTATGTACAGAAACAGCGGGATCGGCGACAAAGCTCCCTTTTCCCCGAATGCGGTAAATGACCCCTTCATTGACCAGCTCCGCCAGCGCCTTTCGCACCGTGATCGAGCTGACGTCAAGCAGTTTGGAAAACTCGGATTCGCTCGGGATTCGGTCATGGGTGCCAAGCTCTTTATTTTCTATTTGCAAAAGCACATAATCCTTCACTAGCTGGTACTTGGGCAATGTTGAGTCATTCTTGCTCATGTAGGTTCACCTCTTATAGACATATCCCTAATTATATCGTACATCGGGGTAAAATATATGGTTCTGCACTGCAAGGCTTGAAACAAGTTGCTACAGATACCGCATGCATGCTGATATCCCAACATTCCTTGTAGGTCCGGCCCGTAATTCTTATAATATGGTTACATAAGTTTAAGGATTTACTTTAAGGAAAGGACCGTCCATGGACAAAAACTATACACCGAAGCAGATGGCCACGAGACTTCATGTCAGCACCACTACCTTGCGGAGATATGAAGAACTTGATTTGGTGCCGGATGTACCTCGCACGGCCAGTAATCGGAGATATTACACACCGCTGCATGTACAAGCTTTCATTGCTTTACGTGCCTTAATCAAAGGATTTGAAATACCGGTCAGTTACGATGTCATGAGTTTGCTTAAAAAAGGGCATGTTGAACAGGCGCTCTGGAAAATCAATCTCCATCAATACCATATTCAAGTAGAGAAACAACGCGTGGAAGAAATCATGGGCCTGATCCAGAAAACCGATTTTTCCAAGTACAGAAATATACATGTAACGGAAGAAATGAAAATCGGAGAAGTGGCCGCGATCGCCGGTGTGAACTCCTCCGCTATCCGGCATTGGGAAAAGGAGGGGCTTATTCGCTCCAAAAGGAACCCGGAAAACGGGTATCGGGTGTTTACGTCCGGGGAATTAAAGAAGATCATCGTACTGAGCAGTCTAAGGAAAACCGTCTATTTTATTGAAAATATGAAGCAGCTGCTTGCCGCTTTAGAGACTTCTGATCTCGCTGCGATTGAACGCTCTTTCAAGGTGGCTCTGCAAAAGCTGAATGAGCAATTGAAACTCCAAATGAACGGCATATCCGAAATGATGAGATACATTGAGCTCCATTCCTTCTTCTTCGAAGAGAAATAGGCAAGAATTGAATAGGTATGTTCTAACGATGCCCAACCACCTTTTCCTATAATGAGTACATAAGGTCGGGCACGGGAGAAACGGCACGGCCAATACATTCTAAAGGAGAGAAACGCATATGAGTTTGAATGGAAAAGTTGCCATCGTTACTGGAGCATCGAGAGGGATCGGGAGACAAATTGCGTTACAATTGGCAGATGCCGGCGCGAAGGTCGTCGTGAATTACTCCTCCAATGAGGCAAAAGCGGTTGAGGTGGTACAGGCGATTGAGCAGGCCGGCGGTGAAGCGGCTGCCATCCGCGCCAATGTAGGCCGTTTGAATGAAGTCGAAGCGCTGTTTACGGAGACGCTGGAGCGGTTTGGGCGCCTGGACATTCTGGTCAACAATGCCGGGATCATGGGGGTAGTACCGATCGCTGAAGTGACGGAAGACATGTACGACCAGCATTTCGATATCAACGTGAAAGGAACATTCTTCGCCTGCCAGCAAGCGAACTTGCATATGGCGCAAGGCGGGACGATCATCAATTTTTCAACTTCGATTGCAGGAGCCATGCTCCCAGGTTACAGTATTTACGCGGCAACCAAGGGTGCCGTAGAGCAGATAACCCGTCAATTGGCCAAAGAATTCGGCCCTAAAGGAATCACGATTAACACCATTGCCCCGGGACAAGTAGCAACGGATCTGTTCTTGAACGGAAAATCCGAGGAACTGATCGATTCCTACCGCCGTATGAACGCCTTCGGTCGACTTGGAGAAGTGGAGGACATTGCGAATGCGGTCGAGCTGCTGGTCAGTGACAAAGCACGGTGGATAACGGGTCAGACCATTCGGGTTAACGGTGGTTTCAACTGAACAATGATGAGTCATCCGCGCAAGCGGATGGACTTGGCGATTAAAGCTTCCGGCTGCGGGAGCTTTTTTTCTTGTTGGTTATATTTAGTTCATTCTATCTTTAATCATTTTTTATCTTGTCACAAAGGAATATAGAGCATAACATTTTTGTGAAGCGGCTGATATGCTGCATGCTGTCTATTACCTAAGCCCAAAGGAGAAATCACTGTTTGAATACGAATCAAAGGGCCATCACGTGCCTTGAACAAAACAAATACGATGAAGCGTTAGCACTTTTCAAACGAGCTGTAGAAGAATCACGGGACGTTCAGTCCTTGACCAATCTTGCGTGGATCTATGTGCATGAAGAGGAAGATCACGGGGCAGCCTTGGCATTGCTCCATGAGGCCATTGCTTTAAAACCGGCATCTTATTTTCCATATAATTTGTTGGGTGAGGTTTATCTTGTCATGGAAAAATGGCAGGAAGCATCGGATATGCTGGTCCGATCCTTAGCGATTCAGCCTACGGAGGAAGCATACAATAACCTGGCGATCGCGAGGTATCATTTGGGAGATATTCAGAGCGCTGCCGACTATTTTCAGCGTAGTGCTCAGCCCTCTGATTATGCGATGTACAGCCACATTAAGTGCTTGATTGAACTGGGAAGAACAGAGGAAGCTAAAGCGAAACTGGACGCCAATTCCGAAGAAGACGAAGAATTTGTCGGCCAGGTCGAAATGGCGGAATTGTATGTTGAATTGGACTGCTTTGAGCAGGCCATTGAATGGTTTGAAAAAGGCTGGAAGTTATACTGGAAGACACCGGACTGGGTCGGCCGCTTTGTGTACGCTTTACTGAAAATCAATGAAGCAGGGCGCGCACATGAAATCCTTGATGAAGTCATTCAGCAAAAAGCTGAGGAAATCCGCGACGCGAACAAAGAGGCGTTTGACGACGATTGGACGGAGGATGAAAAGGCCGAGTATATTCAGAAACTGGCTGAGGAACAGAAGGCGTATGAGGGGCTGCTCCAGCGTATTACGGGAGGCTATATTCCTCCCATGAAATACGATACTTCCTTGCGGTCCAGCTGTTACTTGTTCGGATGCGAGCGCCATCAACATCCCGAGTATCATGAATGAAATGAGAAATCAGGCTATAATGATGTGGACAAACTCCAAAATGAAAGGAAATGGGTCGCATGAACAACGTTACCAAAATGAAGATCGGCAAACCGGTCAGTGAAGTGTTTGAAGCTTTCGTTGATCCAGCTAAAATAGGGAATTTCTGGTTCACTTCAAGCTCTGAAAGATGGGAACAAGGCAAAACGATTACATTAAGATACGACGAATACGATGCTCGGGGCGATATCAAGATCATGGAAATCAAAGAAAACCAAAAAATCGTGTTTCAATGGGGCGCCGATGGAGAAGGGCATGAAGTTACCATTACGATTGCTGAATCGGGGATTTCCGAAAGTATCGTCGAGGTGACGGAAGAAGGGTTTAACGAAAACGAGCAGGACTGGATACGTCAATTAGTGGATAATAAAGAAGGATGGGTCTATATGTTGACTTGTTTAAAAGGGTATTTGGAATATGGCGTTCAATTGAGAGCCTCCCTGATCAAATAGTTAGCTAAATGCTTGCATAGCCGCCGATATTGTTGAAATAGAAACAAAACCTCCATATAATAGGGTCATGCACCAACGGGCGGGAGGGCAGTCCATGAATAAACAAGAACAGGTCATGATGGATTTCAGGGACTTATTTAACAAGATGGTTTGGCTTAATAAATCCAAGATGGAGGACAGTCTTAAGGGGTATAAGCCTTCTGAAGTCCATTGCATCGAAGCCATCGGAAAAAATGACGATCCCAACGTAACCAAACTTGCGGAATCCCTTTATATGACGAGAGGTGCCCTAAGTAAACTAACGAAGAAGCTTATGGAAAAAGGTCTGATCGAAAGCTACCAGAAGCCGGATAACAAGAAAGAAATCTATTTTAGGCTTACGGAGCAAGGGAAGGTCATTTATAACATCCATGAGGAACTGCACCAAGAGTTTCAAGAGCGGGATCAAGCCGTGTTTGAGCAGGTAACCGAGGAGCAATTTGACGCTATGCTTCGCTTCATCCAAGCGTACAGCAGGCATTTGGATGCAGAAATTATGAAACAGGGTATTAGTATTCATTAAGTTGGAACAAATTCGCAGGCAGTCGGGCTCTATTGTGCATGGCTGCTTTTTTGTTATGAATATTTTGTTGACAAGGAAACAATGTTGCGTTATTGTTGACAAGGAAACAAACAACAACCTTCTGTGAGGTGATGAACATGGCAAAAATCAAAGCCAAGGAACCAGGATTACCCAAAGAAATGCTTATTGCCGCCTGGGCGATTGCCCTCGGAGCCATTGCCCCCATGCTGGACTCGACGATGGTGAACATCGCCATCGACCAGCTAACTAAAGATTTCAACACGACATTAGATATCGTTCAGTGGTCCGTTACTGGGTATGTTTTAGCCCTTGCAATCGCAGTTCCAGTATCCGGCTGGCTTATGAATACATGTAACGGGAAGAAAGTCTTTATCGGAGCAGTCATCGCTTTTGGTGTCGTTTCTGTGTTAGTAGGCGTAAGCTGGGATATTTCCAGCTTCATCTTTTTTCGTCTGCTTCAAGGATTCAGCGCGGGGATTATAACGACGCTCATGTCAACCCTATTGGTTAAAACAGCTGGTCCTGAAAATGTGGGGAAAGTGATGGCCATCGTCAGCACGCCTATGATTCTTGGACCAATCCTAGGGCCAGTTATCGGAGGCTTTATCGTTCAAGGCGCGTCTTGGCATTGGATATTCTTTATCAACGTGTTTATCGTTCTGATTGCTGCGCCCCTGATGATGAAAAAGATTCCTGACTTTGAACCGTTTGACAAAGACAGTAAACTCGATGTTTTTGGAATTATTGATTTGTCCTTCATGAGTGCGGCCCTAATATACGGCATTACGAAAGCAGCGGACCATGCATCCTTTAACAATCGGGAAACCATCTTGTGGGTGGGCATGGGTCTTGCCTTAGCCGTCATTTACTTCGTATATAATCGGTACCGAAAAAATCAAACCGTGCTTCCGTTGAATCTGTTTGCACACAAGAGCTTCACGGCTGCGAGTATCGGTTTGTTTTTGGCGAATATTGCCGTCATGGGTCCGATGATCATCCTGCCGTTGTTCTTCCAAAACTTCCGGCATTTTAACGCCATTGAGGCAGCGCTTGCGTTAATTCCCCAAGGCGTCGGGATGCTCATTACCCGGCCGCTGATCGGAAAAATGATTGATCAGATCGGCGCGAAATACGTAGTTCTGGTCAGCCTTGTCATTTCGCTTATTGGTTCCATTCCGCTGATCTTTATCACCGATCATACAAGCATGATCTGGATTTCCATCGTCTTGTTCATCCGGGGTACCAGTTTTGGAGGAATTATGCTTCCGCTTACGAGTGATGCTTATACAGGATTGGACAGCAAACAACTTCCGCAAGCAGGTGTCGGGATCAATATGATTGAAAACCTGGGTTCAAGCTTTGGCTCAGCGGTTATCGCAACCGTCGTCGCAGCAGCCCTCCAAGGAATGCAGCCGACGATAGCGAACGGATTAAAGGGTTATCATACAGGATTCTTAGTATCGGCCGTTGTCCTTGCGGTAATCTGCATCCCGGGCCTATTCCTTACCCATAAAAAAAGCGCATCATAACGATCATCGCTTTAACAATCAAAGGCGGATGCAGTTCATTTTTCTGCCATTCACACAGCTTCCATAAGGGACGGATGCCACCTGGCATTCGTTTTTTTGCGTGACAAGGGTTCCAGACGGCGGTTAGCGAATACAGGACAATCATCCGGCGTATATGCATCCAAAGAAAGACAACCGGAAGTATTTGGAGGAAGGTGGTGATCTGACCAGAACGATCGGAAACCGGAGGATTTACACAAGGATTTCCACAAGAACATGGCATGGATAAAGGGAGGAGAGCCCTATCAAACGGTGGAACGACTATTTGCTGAAAACAAAAATGTTTATCGCATTCTCGGCGGTATCCCTGTTTATCGTGACGTTGACCTGCCTGATGTTTGACTACAAAAATGTAAGCGATATCAAAAGCCAAACGTTCGCACTATCGGATACGATTACGAGGCAGTTCAGCAGGACGTTCGAGCTGTATGTTCAGGACATTGAAAAATTATCCGTGTCGATCATCGGGGATTCCATCATCCAGAACAGCCTGATCGATCATTACCATTCCGACGATCCTGTGGAGCAGAACGAAATCGAACTCACGATCAACAATCGGCTGTTCACGCATTTACAGTCGAGATCCCAATTGCAGAGCATTTACCTGTTTACTTTGGACCATAATGCTTATTTTGTATCGAAAGCCAGCGGACCTAAAGTCAGTTTTCATCTGGAAGATGAATTCTGGTATCCCCGGACAGCCGAAATCATGACAAACAAGTTCATTTTACTTCCCGTGGGTGAGGAGAATACCGGAGGAGACCGCAAGGAGAAGGTCATTTCATTCGTGCGGAACATCAACCGCATCCCTTATCGGGACACCCTCGCGTATATGAAGATCAACATCAATGTGAACGTGATTAACGACATGCTCGTCATGTCCGATGCCAACGAATTTGAACGGAGTATGAGGGTTCTCATCGTTACGGACCATGGAGACATCGTTTACGACGACAAGGACGAACTGACCGGAAACACCCATTCGGGACTGGGCAAGTCCGCATTTCAGAAATCGCCTCACTCGGGGGAATTGACGTGGATGGGGCAGCGATACCTGTACACGGTCGAGCATTCGGATTATACCAAATGGAATACGGTCATTCTTACGCCGAAAGACTTTTTATTGTCCAAGCAGAAAAAGTCGCAATATATTCTCGCTCTTGCCGGGCTGCTCGCCACAGTCCTGATCGCCTGCGTGTCTTATCTTTTGTCTCACCAGATCACGATTCCGCTGCGTAACTTGATGAAGAAAATGACGCGGGTCGAGCAGGGCGATTTCAGTCAATACATGGCCGTTACAGGAAATCATGAAATCAGCAGGCTGAGCCGGATTTACAACAACATGCTGGACAGCATTTCCCGCTTGATCAGCGAAGTATACGAATCCAAATTGGCGGAGAAAAATGCCCAGTTATCGGCGCTGCAGGCGCAGATCAATCCTCATTTTTTGTACAACACCCTGAACATCATGAAGTCAATCAGCCGTGTCCGGGGCATCGAGGAGGTTGCCGAAATGTCGGAATCGCTCGCAGAGCTGTTCCAGTACAGCATGAAAAATTTGCAGCACCCGGTCCCCCTTCAGGAGGAACTGAACCATATCGAAAATTACATGAACATCCAGCATCACCGGTTCGGCAGCAGGTTCGAGCTTCACGTGTCCGTCCCCGAACAACTGCTCCATGCATCGGTATTGAAATTAACGATACAGCCTCTGATCGAAAACGCCATCATCCATGGACTTGGTAACATGAAGTCCGGCGGAAGGATTGACCTTCGGGCGATGCAAAACGGCAGCTCGTTCGTCATCGAGGTGTCCGATAACGGTAAAGGCATGGACAAGGAGCAGCTGGAAGAGCTGCGGAGCGCACTCCAGCATGCTGCACATTCGAGCCGCCGCATTCAAGACCAGCCGTATGGAATCGGACTCAGCAATATCCGTGAACGGATTCGGTTGTACTATGGGGCTGAATACGGGATGGAGCTGGAGAGCGGCCAGGGCGGAGGGACGACCGTCCGGATCACGTTACCGTTTATGGATCACAACAACTGGAATAAGGAGGAGGCTTCGGATGAATATATTTCTGGTGGAGGATGAGCATTGGGCGCTTGCGGAGCTCGTCGAACTGTTCCGGATCTATGAAGCGCAGCACCGCATTTTTGCATTCGGCAGTGGGGATGAAGCGTTGGCCGCAGCCTATGAGAACAAGCCCGACCTGGTATTGACCGACATCACGATGCCGGGGATGGACGGGCTGGAATTGATCAAAGCGTTAATCGGCGTCCACCCAGACCTCAAAGCGATCGTGCTGAGCGTACATGACCAGTTTGCCTATGCCCAGCAGGGAATGAAAATGGGAGTCATCGACTATTTGCTGAAGCCTGTGCGCAAGGAGGTTTTATACGCGGCCATCGACCAAACGCTTCTTCAAATTACAAACGATACGATAAGAAAAACCGAACGTATGCATGCAGCCGTCACACAGATGCTTTTGTCTTCAGAGACCCCGGAGAATGAGTATACGGCATCCGTTACCGGGAGCCTGTATTTCGCAGCATTACTGCAAACCAATGTCTATGCTTCGGAAGAAGGCGGGAAGGATACGGCGCTAGGCAGCGCACGATCGGTATTTCACAAGCGGCTGCGGGAACAAGACTTCTACTGCATCGACGTTGGCGCGAAGAGGAAGGTCCTGCTTGCAGCCTTAGAGGATGAACATCTTATTGCATACTGTATGTCCTGCCTTCAAATGCTCTATCAACAATTGATCCATTCCAGAATTCAAGTGCACATGGGTTACGTCATCAAGAAGAAAGGGGAGTCCCTGCACTCCAGCTATACGGCTCTGAACAAAATGATCGAGGAGCAGAGGAAGTTCGGGATGTCCACATACTTAACGCCGGACACACGCAGCGTAGAGGCTGAAATCGGCGAAATATGGGATCGTGCCAGGCTGCTCCAAAATTTTATCGTTCAGGGAGAAATCCAAAAGGGGAAAGATACGATTCAGAGTATAGTTCATGAATTGAAGCATCATCAACTGACTTTGAAGCAGCTTACGCTGTTCATTAGTGATCTTTTCTATTCGCTCAAATATAACCTTCATGCTTCTACCAAGCGGGAAACCCGAATCGCCGCGCTCCATGACGACATGCATGTACTTCACGAATTCACTACGTATGATGAATTGTCCGGCTGGCTCACCCGTAAAGTATTCGGGCTGTTCGGCGGGCAGACACCTTTAGATCAGAAACCCAAGGAACTTGTCCCCATTCTGTTAAATCATATCCATTCGAATTATGAGCATGATCTTTCACTTCAGCAGTTTGCCGCGGAACATCACGTAAGCCTCGGTTATTTGTCACGCCTGTTTAAAACCCAGACGGGGTACACCTTCTCCGACTATTTGATCAGGCACCGGATCGAAGCAGCCAAAACGCTGCTGAGTGAGGGAGCCCGCATCACGGATGTCAGCAGACTTGTCGGCTATGAGGATCCAAAGCATTTCAGTCAAGTATTCAAACGAATCGTCGGCGCCCCTCCTAAAACATACGCTCAAATGCAAAAAAGAAAATTCACCCCCTAAAAATGGGCAAAAGCACAGGTGTTCACCCATCCGTAATCCATCTAATCTTAACATACGAGGGAACCCGGGCCCTTGATGCTGCATCGTTTCTCCCATCGAAAACGCATTCAACCTTTGAGCAATCCGCAGGATCAAATGAAGGAATCAGTTAGGGAGGTTGTGTAAACATGAAGATGACGAAGAGCAAACCGCTTGCATTCGTTACCAGTATCGTGTTGATGATGACGCTGCTTGCAGGCTGCGGGGGAGGGGGCAATGCCGCCGAAGGCGATACCGGAACCGCCGGTTCAACTTCGGAAAAGACGACGCTGACGTTGATGGTCGGCAACACAGGTACAACCCTGGAGGCGCTGAAAGCCGTAGCGGCGGAGGCAGAGAAAAATCTGAATATCGCTATCGAATTCGATATTAAACCGGATGGCGGGGAAGGCGACAATCTGGTCAAGACGCGCCTGGCCACCGGCGATATGGATGATCTGCTCGTATATAACACGGGATCGCTTTTTCTGGCGCTAAATCCGGAGGAGCATTTTATGGACGTAACGAGCGAACCTTTTATGGCGAATGTGCTCGATTCCTTCAAGACGGTCGTCACATCCAATGGTAAAGTATACGGTGCTCCTGTGGGATCCACCAATGCAGGGGGCATCCTCTACAACAAAAAGGTTTACGCCGACCTTGGTTTATCCGTACCGAAAACATGGGATGAGTTCATGGCCAACAACGAAAAGATCAAAGCAGCCGGCAAAACCGCCGTGCTCGCTTCCTATAAGGATACTTGGACTTCACAGTTGTTCGTGCTAGCCGACTTTTATAACGTTCAGGCGCAGGTTCCGAATTTCGCGACGGATTACACGGCCAACAAGGTCAAGTATGCAACCACGCCTGCGGCGCTCCGCGGCTTCGAAAAGATCGAAGAAGTGTACAAGAAGGGCTATATGAATAAGGATTTTCTGGCAACGACCTATGATGTGGCACTGAAAATGCTGGCCACCGGCGAAGGCGTGCATTACCCGATGCTGTCCAGCGGGCTCGACACGATCATGGCCAATACGCCGGACCAGATCAACGACATCGGATTTTTCGCCCAGCCGAGCGACAGCGCGGACGTAAACGGGCTGACCATATGGATGCCGAGCGGCCTGTATATCAACAAAGACACTAAAAACGCCGACGCGGCAAAGAAATGGGTGGACTATTTTGTCTCTCCGGAAGGTCAGGCCGTATTCGCTTCCAAGGTGAAAGCGGCGGGACCATACGTGATCAAAGGCGCCACACTGCCGGACGATTCATACGGTGCCGTAAAAGACATGCAGCATTATTTCGACGAGGGGCACACTGCTCCAGCGCTTGAATTCGTCTCCCCGGTCAAAGGGCCGAACCTCGAAAACATTACGGTCGCTGTCGGCAGCGGCATCAGCACAGGCAAGAAAGGGGCCGAAGACTACGACAAGGACGTGGAGAAACAGGCGCAGCAGCTGAACCTTCCTGGCTGGTAACCGCCGAGAAAGGAGAACTTCATGACCAAAACCAAGATGAGAACGTATTCGTATTTCTTTTTACTGCCAGCCGGCATCATTTACTTCGTCTTTTATTTGCTCCCTACCATCCTGTCGTTTTTCTTCAGCATGACGAGATGGACCTTAACGAAATGGACGTATATTGGTTTTGAGAACTATGCCACGTTTTTCTCCGAAACGTCGCTGAGCATCGGTTTCCGGAACACGCTTGTGTACGCCGTCGTGACCTGCGGGTTAAAAGTCGTGCTTGGCCTTCTGCTCGGTGCCTTCCTTACGTCAAGGGTTCTGTTCAAAAACTACTTGCGTTCGGTTATTTTCTTTCCGACCTTGCTAAGTACGATCGCGGTGGGGATCGCATTCTCCACGATGATGCACCCTTCACACGGGATGTTCAACACCGTCCTGGCCTCTCTCGGCATCACCGGACCGGATTGGCTGGGTAATACGAAAATTGCATTATTGTCCGTAGCGATGGTCGATGTCTGGAAGGGCGTCGGCGTCGCGACGGTCATCTATATCGCGGGAATATCGGCGATTCCCCAGGAATATTACGAGGCCTTGAAGATCGACGGAGGGAACAGCAATTCCGCTTTTTGGAACATCACGCTGCCGCTGAGCCGGCCGGCCATGAACTCCGTCATTATCCTTGCATTCATCGGCGGCCTGCGCTCCTTCGATTTGATTTGGGCGATGACGAAGGGGGGACCCGGTTTTACGACCGACCTGATTGCCTCGATTATTTACAAGCAGTACCAGGCCGGTTTCTATGGGCTCGCTACGGCCGGTAACGTGATCTTGTTCATCGCCGTCTCGGTGCTGGCGTTTCCGCTCTATAAGTTCCTGACGAAGAGCGAGGTGAACTTATGAGCAAAGATATAAGCAGCAATCACATGATCAAGGGCATCCGCGGAAGCAGGAGCGAGCGCGCTGAAGGCAGGCTATCCAAACGGGCGAGGAAAATCACAATTGGTATCTTGGCACTCCTTCTGAGCACCTTGATCTTTTGGATTCCCTTTTATTTTGTCATCATCAATTCGCTTAAGAATCAGGCGGAATCTGCTGATATGAGCATGGCTTGGCCGACCAGCTTTCATTTCCTGGACAATTATAAAGCCGTCCTGACTGCTTCGGATTATATGCTGATCCGCGCATTCATCAACAGCACGCTGCTCACCGTCCTGTCTATCAGCATCCTCGTTATTGTGGCGGCGATGGCCGGCTTCGTGCTGCAGCGCAGAGAAGGAGGGAGGACGTCCTCCTTCATTAATTTTCTTGTGCTCGCCGGGCTCATGATCCCGCCGGCTATCGTGCCGACGATCTGGGTGCTCGATTCCATCGGCTTGTTCAAGACGCTGGCGGGAATCACGCTTATCGAAGTCGCTCTTCATTTTCCGTTTGCGGCGATTCTGTACAAAGCGTTTGTGGCGACGCTCCCCCGCGAAGTCGATGAGAGCGCCTTGATCGACGGATGCGGAGGCGGCCGGTTGTTTTTAAGCATCATTTTTCCGCTTCTGAAGCCGGTAACCTCGACCGTGATCGTCTTGACGTCCATCAATGTGTTTAACGACTTTGTGAATCCGCTTTACTTTTTCCCCGGCGCGGACAACGCCACGATCCAGCTGACGCTGTACAATTTCATGAGCCGGTTCACGACATCGTGGAACTTGCTGTTTGCGGACATCGTGCTGATCTCGATCCCGCCGCTCATTCTCTTTATTTTCTTTAACAAGAAAATCGTGGCGGGGATGACGGCAGGGGCGGTCAAAGGCTAGAAGAATGACCCGGATAAATGTGCATAACAAATCGACCGGATCGGTACGGTTTCTGTCCCGATCGACCATGAATCAGAAAATCACGGGGATTATGATGTTATTAGAAAACGGTTACAGATCTTCTAATTGTGGAGCAACGAATGATTAACGGGTGAAAGGGATGAGGAAATGGCGGTCAAAATCGGAATCGTCGGCATGAATGGAATCGGGAATAACCACGCCAATTGTTATAAGGATGACGAATTGGCGGACGTCGTTGCGGTATGCGACGTCGTTCGGGATCGGGCGGATGCCGCTGCGGAAAGGCACGGTGTCAAAGCCTATTACAGCTTGAAGGACATGATCGAGAACGAGCCGGATTTGCAGGTCGTGGACATTACGACCGGAGGGATCGATAACGGAAGCTGGCATTTCGAACCGGCGATGGAAGCGATCGGTTCCGGCAAGCATGTGCTCGTCGAAAAGCCGCTGTGCAATGATGTCCGCGAAGGCCGCGAACTGGTGGCCTTCGCTGAGAAGCAGAAGGTGTATCTCGGATGCAACCTGAATCACTATTTCACCGCTCCTGCCGAGAAGGCGAAGGCTTACATGGACGGCGGAGAAATCGGCGAGCTTGTGTATTGTCTCGCCAAAATGGGCTTCAACGGCGGCGAAGCGAATTATGCGCCCGCCGGCTCAGCGAAAATAAGCGGACATCCTTATTTTCACATGCGGGCGTTTCTAACGCATCCGTTCAGTGTGATGCGGCATTTCTGCGGAGATATCACCCACATCCAAACGTTCTCGGACCGGCCGGGGTTCCGCCGCAGCGCCGGTGACGTGATGGTGTCCATCAACAGCATTCATGTCAAGTTTGCGAATGGCGGCGTCGGGTACCTGCTTAGCCAGCGGGGCGATGCGGTGTATGGGCTCGGCGGCTGGTGGAGCCTGGAGGTGGCTGGATCCAAGGGGACCTTCTGCATCGAAAATTGCGTCGAGAAGGTTTCGTTCTGGAAGGCAGAGAAGGGCATCGCCGCGATCAGCGTTCAACCGGAACCGGTCGTTACCGATTTCGGCACAAACGATTTTAACCGGACGTTCAACAACCGGCTGCACGCCTTCCTGGAGGATGTAGAGAACAAGGTGTCTCAGGACCAGCTGCGCGCCAGCGGCCGCGATGCACTGGCCGTATTGGAATACGTTCATGCGGTTCAGGAGTCCTACGAACTCGGCGGTGAAGTCGTTCGGCCGCATCCGCTGCCGCCGCTGCATGGTGATCCGCTGTACTTGAAGTAAAGAATCTGGATTATATCCATGATTCGAATATCCGAAGAACAAGGAGGAAAACCCGAGATGATCAAGTTAGGGGTCAATTCCGTATTATTCAAGCATTTCGGCTTTGCGCAAGCGGCAAAGCAAATCGCGCTCTGTGGTTACGACGGAGTCGAGATTGCCGCCATCCAGGGGATGTGCGAGCACCTGGACCTTAGCCGCTGGAAGGACCAGAAGAACGAGCTGCTCGAAATCGTACAAGAGAACGGCCTGTCCCTTCTTTCGACGGAAGTGGCATCGCTCGATGAGCAGCGGCTGCTTACCGCGTTCGAAGCGGCCGCCGAGATGAAGATCCCGATCGTGAACGTCGGTCCAGGGGGCAAGATGAATGTCGAGGAAGACCTCGCCGCATCAATCGATAAGCTGGCCAACATGTCTGAGAAGGCGGCGTCATTTGGCGTAACGCTGTGTGTCAAAGCCCATGTAGGCAACGCGATCCACAATACGCCGACAACACTGCGGGCCATGGAGGCTATTCCATCCCCGGCGTTCGGCATAGACATGGACCCGAGCCATATTCACCGTGCCGGCGAGCAAGCCGAGGAGGCGCTTCCTGCCGTGTTAAATCGAGTAAAACACATCCATATCCGTGACTGCCTGGGGAAGGAACAAGGCCCTGGTCCAATCGAGCTGCAGGCGTGCGGAAGAGGAGACATCGATTTGTACGGTTACTGCAAAGCTATGGTCGACGGCGGGTATGACGGCCCGGTCGTGTTAGAGGTCATCGGCGCTTCACCGGAGCATTCGCTGGCGCAGGTATCCATCGTTGCGGCTGAATCGTACGGCTACTTGAACGCGATCCTCAAGAACTTGGGTGCGCGGTAAATCCATATTTGGTAAGGAGTGAACTCAATCGACATGAGCAACCGTAAGCGTAAGAATGAGCCTAAGCGTAAGCCAAACGTCATTATTTTCGGCATCGACAGCCTTCGGCGCGATCATATGAGCTCCTATGGTTACGATAAGCTGACGACCCCATATATCGACCGCGTGGCGAAGGATGGCGTCCTGTTCGAGAAGCATTTCAGTCCCAGCATTCCAACCACCCCGGCCTACGCGTCTATGCTGACCGGCATGGACGTGTTCGGAACGGACGTCGTGGCACTCCGCCATGAAGGACCATTAGGCGATCATGTGCAGACTCTGGCCGAAACGCTGGGCGATCATGGTTATAACACGACTTGTATCGGTTTTACCGGCAATCCGTCCTCGCGCGGATTCGGTACGTATCTGGATTACGAGGCTTGGCAGCCCGATGAAACGGGACGAACGCCGAAAGCGCAAAATTTGAACGAAGTGGCCGTACCGGAGCTGGAACGTCTGGCAGCGGACAACAAACCGTTTTTCCTCTTTTTGCGGCATATGGATCCGCATTCGCCTTATTTGCCGCCCGCGCCGTATGAACGGATGTTTTACGGCAGTGACGAAAAAGATCCCGGCAACCGCTCCATGGAACCGGTCTACGCTTTCAAACCGTTTGCCGATTTTTTGAAATCATGGATTCCGGAAGGCGTCACCGACCAGGAATATGTTACTGCGCAGTATGACGGGGCCGTCGCCTATATGGATGCCTGCATTCAAACCATTTTTGCCAAGCTCAGCGCGATGGGCCTGGAGGATGACACGCTTGTGATCATCACCGCCGATCACGGCGAGACGCTATATGAGCACGACTGTTATTTCGACCATCATGGAATGTACGACTGCACGTTGGTCGTCCCGCTTATCATCAAGTTTCCAGGCCGCGTGCCGGCCGGTAAGCGGGTATCCGACGTCACGGTCATTTCCGACGTGATGCCGACGGTCCTGGATCTCCTGGAAATTCCGGTGGAGACGAAGTTCGACGGGCGCAGTCTGCGAAAGACGATCGCTGGCGAGGAGCGGAACCGGATCAGCGAATTTTATATCACTGAGTGCACTTGGATGCGCAAGCATGGCTGGCGCACACCGGAATGGAAGCTGATCCGGGCGCTCGAACCGGACTTCCATTTCAAGCCTGAGGTGGAGCTGTATAATCTCATTCTTGATCCAGAAGAGAATCATAATGTCGCGGAGCAGGAGCCGGATGTCGTAGCGCTGCTTACGAAACGGATGGAGGATCACATCGCCAGGAGAGAGCAGGAGACCCAAAGAGTCAACCCGATCTATACCAATCTGAATTGGCATGGAACAGGCAAGAAATTCGCCTCGTCCCAGGAAGTGTATGATTCCCTTCACATCGGGTCCATCAAAAAGGCGCGTTCGCTGCAGGCGAAGGAAAAGGCGGAATCCCGATGATCAGGGTTGCTGTCGTCGGTGTGAATAATATTGGCAAGATTCACTGCCGGGCTTACAAGCAGCACCCGGATACGGAGCTTGTCGCCGTATGCGACCTTATGCCGGACCGCGCTGAAGCGGCGGGACTCGAGCATGGCGTTCCTTTCTACACGGATCTGCGTGAACTTCTCGCCGCAGAGTCTGTGGATATGGTGGCCGTGGCGACGGCAGGGGTTGAGAAAGGGAGCCATCATTTCGAGCCTGCCGTTATCGCGATCGAAGCAGGAAAAGACGTGCTCGTCGAGAAACCAATATCGAACCGGATCGAAGAGGCCCGCAGCATGGTCGCCTTGGCCCGGGAAAAAGGCGTAAGGCTCGCCTGCAACCTTAATCACCGTTTTACGCCTGCCGCGTACAAGGCTAAGGAACTCATCCAACAGGGTAAACTCGGTTCCATGCTGTATTTGAACATGCGGCTTACCATTTCGAATCGGCAGGAGGATACGGAGTGGCTGCACATGCGTGCGCTGCATCCGCATTCCATCGACGTCATGCGCTACTTCGCCGGCGACGTGAAGCGGGTGCAGGCATTCATGACGAAAGCGCCGGGGCGGAATTCGTGGTCGACCGTTTCAGTCAACATGGAGTTCGATTCAGGAGCAGTCGGCCATCTAACCGGCAGTTACGACGCCTCCATGCGCCACCCGATCGAGTTCTGTGAAGCTGCCGGCACCGCTGGCCGGATCGTCATCGACAACGTGTATGAGAGCATGACGTACTATCCGCATCAATCGGATGAACTTACGGTGCTGCGCAATCCATTATTCGGCGGGATGCAGGGATTTGACGATACGTTCAAGCACCGGATTAACCGCTTTATCGAACAGATCAAGGGAGGAGCTACCCCGGAAGTCATCGACGCTTCCGGCTCGGATGCGCTCGCCGCACAGGAAGTCATCGAAGCGGCTATCCGATCGCATCAGTCCGGCGGAATACCCGTAGAGGTGCCGACCAGCCCATAAGCAGGAGGTACTTAAGGATGAATATAAGGCAGGAAGAGAAAGGAACGGTATTATGGTTTACCGGCCTTTCGGGCGCCGGCAAAACGACGACGGCCCGTTATGTGGCGAATGAGCTGCTGCAGCAGGGAGTCCGCGCAGAGCTGCTGGACGGCGACGAGCTGCGGGAAACGATTTGCAAAGGCCTCGGGTTCAGCCGTGAGGAGCGGTTTGAGAACATTAAAAGAATCGCCTACGTCTCTAAGCTCCTTGCCCGTAATGGGGTCCACGTGCTCGTATCCGCCATCACGCCATATGCTGAAATGAGAGACTACGCAAGACAAGAAATTCCGGGTTTCGTTGAAGTGTATGTTAAATGTCCTTTGGAAGAATGCGAGCGGCGTGACGTGAAGGGACTGTATGCCAAAGCAAGGCGTGGAGAGGTGAAGCATTTCACCGGAATATCCGACCCTTACGACATCCCATCCGATCCCGACATCACGATTTGCACATCATCCCATTCGCTTCAGCACAACAGCGATCAGATTCTATCCTGGCTGAATCGCAGGACACCGCTAAAAAAGGCAGCTCCTTAGGAGGACTAAGACGGATGAAAATCATTATGATTTCACTGGATACGCTTCGCGCTTCCCGGTTAAGCGGGTATGGTTACACCAAGCCGACAAGTCCGCATATGGACCGGATCGCCGCCCAGGGCGTTCTCTTCGAACGGGCGTACGCCGCGGATATTCCGACGGAAGTGGCGCATACCGGGATTTTCACGGGCAAAATCGGACTTACAACAGGCGTTGTATCGCATGGCTCCGAGCTGGCTCACCTGCCGAAGTCGGCGCCATGGCTGCCGACGATGCTGAGAAGCGCCGGATTCACGACCTCGGCGGTAGACAATTTGTATCAATTAAAGGAATGGTTCGCCAGAGGTTACCGCTATTATACGAACAGCGTCGGCGGCAACCGCTGGATTGACGGCGTGACCGTCAACGAGCTGGCATTCCCGTGGATTGAGGCGCATCGGGAGGACCATTTTTTTCTGTTCCTCCATTACTGGGATGCTCACACGCCTTATTTGCCGCCGGCAGACTATGTTCCCGAATTTTACGACAGCGGCCGCGATCCCTATGATCCGGCCAACCGCAGCATGGAGCGGGCGTATAATCACCCGGCATATCCGTTTTTTAAACACCACCACTACGATCTGGTCGGCCCCGTAACGGACAGTGCTTATTATGATGCGCTCTATGACGCCGAAATCCGGTATTTGGACGACCGGTTGAAGGAGCTGGACGACCATCTGGCAAAACTGGGAATTGCCGAGGATACTCTGCTGATTCTTTTTGGGGATCATGGTGAAAGCCTGACGGAGCACGACATATATTGGGACCACTGCGGACTATATGAACCGACCGTCCACGTTCCACTCATCATGCGTTGGCCGGGCAGAATTCCATCCGGAAAGAGAGTGCATGGGCTGGTTCAGCAGGTAGACCTGCTGCCGACCGTCCTGGAGTCCATCTGTCAAGAGCACCCTTCACATATTAACCTTGCTCCGCTAACAGATCCAATTGGGTTGGACGGCAAAAGTTTATGGCCGGCGATACGAGGAGAGGCCGAGGGAACGGCGGAGAAAGTATTCTTGAGCGAATGCGCCTGGCAGGCGGCCAGAGCCATCCGGACACCGAGGTACAAGTTCATCCGAACGTACGATGCTGGGCCGTTTACCCGTCCGCCAAGGGAACTGTATGATCTGATCGCCGACCCCGGGGAGAACGACAATCTGGTGGATCAGCTTCCGGAGCTCGCCGATCAATTCGAACAGGAAATCGGCGAATGGGTCAGCAGCAAGCTCGGCGGCCGCGAGGACCCGATGATGCGGCAGCTCGCCGAGGCGGGGCTGCCGTTCCGGAGACGGATCGAGCAAATTCTGTCCGCTTCCGGCATGAGCTGGGACGAATGGCAGCGGGAGCCGCGGCGGGAGCGGTTTGATCAGGCAGCTTCGTCCTGCCATTAATGGCTAACGGTCAGAAGGAGGTGCTGCTGTGTGCAGGAAATTCTCAATAGCCGGGGCTTCATGAAGGAAGAATTTCCGTTCTGGATCACACGGACCGAGCAGGGATCGCTTGCCGAGCATGGGCATGAATTCGTAGAGCTCGTCTATGTCGTGAAGGGAAAAGGGAGTCATATCTTTCAAGGAACGCGTTATGACATCCGGGCAGGGGATGTGTTCATTATCAACCCGGGCGAGACGCATGCTTATGACGTGGAGCAAGGCGAGAAGATGGAAATCATCAACTGTCTGTTCATGCCGTCCTTCATTTCGGACGCCCTGCTTAGGGAGCTGGAGATTACCACTTCGATGGATTACTTCTATGTGCATCCTTTCCTGAAGCATGACGTCCGTTTCAATCATCATTTAAACCTGCTCGGGCAAGAAGCGGCTTCCGTCCTTACGCTGCTTGACAGCATGATCCGGGAAATCGGAGCGCGTGTCCTGGGGCATACGACGGTGATCAAACTTCAGCTGGTGGAGCTGCTCGTGCTCCTCTCTCGATATTACGCGCTAATGCACAGCCGTAAAAGCTATGCTTCGCCGCGCCAGCTGGACCGGGTGATGACAGCCCGCCGGATCTACGGTTATTTGGAGCGCAGCTTCGATAAAAAAATTACGCTCCAATCCCTTTCCGGTTTATTTAACGTCAGTACCCGCCAGCTTAATCGCATCATGAGGGAAGAATTCCACAAGAGCGTATTCGACGTCCTCCATGAAATCCGGATTGAACGGGCCAAGCGGATGCTGGCCGAATCGGACGAGAAGGTGATTGCCGTGGCCGCCAGCGTCGGCTATGACGATCCGTCGTTCTTCAGCAGGCTCTTCGTGCGGCATGCCGGCTGCTCACCGAGCGAGTTCAGGAGCGGTGCACATGCGTAAACAGCGTCCCAATGTACTGCTGATCACCGCGGACCAGCTTCGCTACGACTGCGTGGGCTACAGCGGTAAGCATCCGGTCCGCACGCCGAATTTGGACCGGCTCGCTGCAGGCGGCGCGGCGTTCTCGCATGCGTACTCCGTGCTGCCGGTCTGCTGCCCGGCGCGGCAGTCCCTGCTTCATGGCAGCCGGCCGGAAACGTTTGGCGCCTTGTGGAACTACAGCGGGGCGCTTCCTGTTGCAACGCTGCCTCCTGACGCCTACACCTGGGCGAGGACGCTTGCAGAGAACGGGTATACTTGTGCCTACCTGGGTAAATGGGGTGTGAATCCCGATTACGATGCGACGGCCTACGGCTATCATTCGTATCTCGGTGAAGCGGAGTACGACGAATTTGCCAAGAATAAGTACCCGGACGTGCATTTTACAAACGGATACTTTGGCGAGAGTAATCCCATTCCGCTGGAAGACGCAAAGACGCATTGGTTTGCAGACCATGCAGCCGAGGAACTGGAACGCCTTCAATCCAGCGGGAAGCCTTGGCACATGGCGCTGCATTTCTCCGAACCGCACCTGCCGTGCAGGCCGTCCACGCCGTTTGCCACCATGTACGACCCTGCAGGCGTGCCGGAATGGGAAGGATTCAGAGATACACTGACGGGCAAGCCGTACATCCAGCGGCAGCAGCAGCTGAGCTGGGGCGTGGAGCATTATACATGGGATGACTGGGCGCCTATTGTTGCCCGGTACTACGGATTGATCAGTCAGCTTGACGATGCCATCGGCAAGGTGCTGGATGTGCTGGAACGCACAGGGGCCGCAGAGAATACGATGGTCATCTTCACTGCCGACCATGGCGACATGTGCGGCTCGCACGGCATGATGGATAAGCATTATATTTTATATGAAGACGTCGTTCGGGTGCCGCTCATCATTCGCTGGTCCGGCGTTCGGCATCCCGGGCAGACCTGCGATGATTTCGTGTATAATTTTCTGGATCTGCCTCCGACGTTACTGTCCATCCTGGGACTTGAGTTATGTAACCCCGGCCATCTGCAGGGGAAATCGCTGCTTCCGCTGCTTGCCGGCGAGGGACTGACTGAACCGTGGCGGGACGCAGTTGTATCCACATACAACGGTCAGCAGTTCGGACTGTATACGCAGCGTATGATCCGGACCAGGCAGTGGAAATACATCTGGAATCCAACGGATATCGACGAATTGTATCAGCTGCAATCTGATCCCGGCGAGCTGAATAATGTCGTCAGCGAAGCGGAGCATGCCGGCATCCTGCAAGAACTTCGCGCTCGGCTGTATCATCAGCTAAAGGCGGACGGGGATGCGCTCGTCTCGAACCAGTGGATGCAGAGGCAGCTGCTGGGCGGCGCCAAGCTGAACGATAGCCAGCGGACGACCGGATCGCTTAAAGGGTAGTTTTTTTTCCATCCTCCCAATGAAAAGACCTGTACGGCTCAGGTCGGTCATTCGGGAGCTTTTTTCGTTCCCCAAATAAATTCCGGCGCCCGTTTAAGCTTGCCCATTCAACAACTCCTCTGGAATAGCCAACCGGATATTATTCATCGCACGCTCTTTGGCCTCATCTAAAACGTGGGTGTAGATCTGGGTCGTGGAAATATCCTCATGGCCAAGCAGCTCTTGAACCGTCCGCAGGTCGGCTCCGTTGTGCAGCAGATCCGTAGCGAAGGAGTGTCTCAGCTTATGGGCGGACAGCGTTCTTCCCGATAAATGCGGATACTTTTCGAACAGGGCTTGAAAGGTCTTTTCCGCGATACTTTGAACCATTCGTTTGCTGATACGGCGCCGGAATTGGGAAATAAAAAAGGCCGTTTCCTTGGGATTCCGGGGAGAGATCCGCTCGCTCAGACATGTTTGCAGTAAGTTGGTCATTTCGGCAGGGAGGGGGATGTAGCGCCATTTCCCGCCTTTTCCGAGTACACCGATGTTGTTCCCTTCCTGATCGAAGTCCGAAATGTTAAACTTCACGATCTCACTGACACGAAGTCCCGCATAGGCCATCAGAGCGACGATCGAAACATCCCGAATCATATATCTTCCTTCAACCAGTCCCAGGCATGCATCGAGAAATTGCTTTTGAAGATACACGGGCTGTTTTTTCTTCTCGACCTTTGCTTTTTCAATATTCATGGCCGGATTATGGTCGGTTAGCTTGAATCGAATCATGACTTTATAAAAGATGCGGATGGCTGACTGGCACCGGTTGCGGTACCGGGCGCCTGCGCCGCTCTCACGCACACGGGTCAGGAAATACATCACATCAATCTCTGTAACTTCCGAAACGGCTTTGCCGTCCAGCGACATCAAAAAATGCTTGAGATCATGAAAGTAAGCATTCTGCGTTTCTTGCGAATATTCACGATCCTTCATATAGGAAACAAACAGCTTCGTTTCGCGTTCATATTGTTCAAAAACTTCCGAATATTTCATCAGCTTGGCACCCACCTGATCGATTTAAAGATAAATTGCATTAAATATAGATTTAATGCAATTTTAGTATAACAAAAAACGCTGTTAGTTAGGGCGCTTTTGCCACAAATAAACGGGGGACCGGATTTTAGGCCGATTAAGGGTCTGTCGTACCCTTTACAACCATTTTCTTGCCCAATGAAGCTGAAGGATCACCAGGTGATGATAAGAAAAACGTCTATCGACGTACCTTCAAATGAAGACAGACCGCATTTAGCTGAAGTTTTTCTTGCGATTATAGAATGGTTCAGCTTCGCTGAAATTTATAAATTCTATAATCTTAAGAAAAACGTCTATCGACGTACCTTCAAAGAAGACAGACCGCATTTAGCTGATGTTTTTCTTGCGATTATAGAGTGGTTCAGCTTCGCTGAAATTTATAAATTCTATAATCTTAAAAAATCTCTTTAGCGTTCATATGAACCGTTATATAATGTTCTTATTAGTTTATATCAATCCAATCAAGTTCATTTGATACTCTGAAATGGGGAGAGAACAATGATGCCGACAATCAAGCTCGAGTTATTGAATCGTCAAGATGAAGTGAGGACGGAGGAGTACAGCGATTCGCAAACGACGCATGTCCATTTGATGGAACGGGAAGAAGAAGGGTTTACGTATCTGGCCTGCCAGCGTGTGGAGTACGCCGAGGGCGACAAGTTTAGAGTCACGATAGAGCAGCCGGATTCGTATATCGTGGTTCAGATGGATGAGACGCTCAATCCGTCTTTAATTTATGTAAAAGGAACCACATGGGAATACGAGATTCCGCTGGCGTACAAACGAGCGTATCCCGAGAACGCTTTTGCCGGATCAAAGCATTATGTTACTGCCCGGTATGCGACGGAGAATGAGATCAGCGAGTACTGCAATCTGGCCTTAAACCCTCATGACCAGAAGCAGGACTCGGGCGCTTTCCCGCATGCTCACGCGAATGTTGAAACCCGAAACGACCCGACCTTCTTTGCCCGCAACGCCATCGACGGCGTCTATGCCAATTACAGTCATGGTTCTTACCCGTATCAATCCTGGGGAATTAACCAGCAGCCGGATGCCGAGCTGACACTGGATTTCGGTCGTAAGGTGCGGCTTGACCGTCTGGGCCTTGTATTGCGCGGCGATTTTCCGCATGACAGCTGGTGGAAAGAAGTCACGGTTGCTTTTTCCGACGGGTCAGAGGAGCAGCTCTATCCTGCAAAAATCCGCAGCATCCAATACTTTGACATCTCTCCCCGCACGGTCGAATGGCTGGTGCTCAAGCGCTTGATCAAAGGCGATGAAACGCCGTTTCCGGCCTTGACGCAGATTGAGGCATACGGCAGAAATGTATAGGTAAGCATCTTTTGATGGATAAGCATCGTTTACCGGGCAAGCGGCCTTTATCCCCTGCACATCCTTTTACGCTGAAGAACTTAGCCTATATAATGAAGACAGATCGTCTTGGCGAAAGGAAGGTGCTCCTGTGCGGGAAACCTGTGTTCCGGGCGGCGTTAAGCTCAAAGACACCGGATTTGGATATACGCTGTCCTTAATCGGCGGCAAATACAAAATGATCATCATGTACTGGTTGTCCGAACATCAAGTGATGCGTTTTAATGAACTCCAGCGGAGTATCGGAACCATTTCCTTTAAAACACTTAGCGTCATGTTAAAAGAAATGGAGGCGGACGGCCTGGTCTTACGCAAAGAATTTCCTCAGGTTCCTCCGAAGGTCGAATATTCGTTGTCCGAACGAGGTCTTTCCCTCATCCCTGTCCTGAATCTGATGTGCGAGTGGGGGGAGAACAACTTTGTTCCCGGCGTTGAAGCTGTTCAGCGATAGGCCTCCCGTAATACGGCTCATTAGAAGAAGTATTTCCCTTACAGGGAGATACTTCTTTTTTAAGGGCCAAATCCATTTGCCGGCTTAGAGGGAGTCGATAAACTTCAAATAGTCCTGCGCGCTTTGTTCCAGTTCGTCCAGGGGCTGATCGGCTTCCGCTCCCGGCACATTTTCACCAGGCTCGCTCTCCGTACCGTAGAATGCAAAAACCGAACGATAATCCGCATTGCAGTACCGGAAGGTCGTTTCAAACGGAACCAATATTTGCTCAAGTGTATACCGGTACCTGCCTGTTTCGCTGTAATCCGCTTTTTTGATTCCTGCAGAGACGCCAAGGGCGACTTTGCGGTTCTTTAACTTGTCGCCACCGTTCGAACCATAAGCCCAGCCGTATGCCAGCACTTCGTCCAGCCATTGTTTCAGGAGAGGCGGACAGTTGAACCACTGGATTGGAAACTGCAGCATCAAATGGCCATGCGTTTCCACCAAACGCTGCTCTTTTTCCACATCGATGGATTGGTCAGGATAAGCTTTGTACAAGTCATGGACCGTGTATTTTTCCGGGTATTTGTAGAGCTCTTGGACCCACCGTTTATTAATGACGGACGTTTCAATGCTTGGATGCGATACGATCACTAAGGTTTTCATCAGATTGGTCCTCCTTTTTTTCGATAATGACTTCGTATTGAGTATAAAAAATACCTCGCCACGCTGTAAGTACGCACTTTTAGTACAGGTACTAACGTCCTGGTAAGTGTGAACCGCGACATGAACAGAAGCCTTTTAACAACTTACGTCGTTGTATCCAAGCTGGATGGCCGATACAAGCGATGAAACGGAATTGACAGGGGTCGGGTAAATCTATACAATTATATTGTTTCATGTGAATAAATAATTTGATGTTTTAGATTAGTTTAGCTATTACATTTCTTATTCTTATTTATTCTAATTTAAAGGAGCGATCCACGCTGAAGAGTACATCATTCCATGAATAGGTTTAAGGCAGCATAAGGAGCATTCCTTTCACGTTCATATTTTGTTTCGAACGAAACAAATATCATTAACCAACTCAAAACAGCGAGCCGGGATGCAGTACATGGCACCGACGAGTGATTCGCGAGGCTGTAATGCGTTGGTCAGGAGTGGGGGAAGCACATCATAGGCGGTTTTCAAGTCTGAATGAACAGGAGGGTTCGAATCATGGAATGGGCGAAAATCATCCAAGAGCGCAGAAGCATCCGCAGGTTTAAATCCTCTCCCGAGGTGGATCAGGAATTTGTGCGGGAGCTGCTCCGCGAAGCGCAGGGCTTGTACCCTTATCGTTCCGGCGAGGCTGCAAATTACCGGTGCGTATATGCAGGAACGGCGGAATCCAGGGAGCGTCTTGCTGTCTGCATGCTTGAGCCTCTGGTGAAGAACAAACTGGTCAAATGGCTGCCGGAAAAAATTCGGGATTTTGTCCGAAAAAGAGTCACAGAAATACCCGGTCATTTGGCTGTTATTGCCAGCACGAACGAGGACAGAAGGACAAATGACATGAATTATGCTGCAGTTTGCGGGATGATGCAAAACTTCCAGCTGCTTGCCTGGCAGCGGCAGCTTGGTACCCTATGGGACACGGAGCCGATGATGCAGAGCCGGGAGTTATTCCACCTTTTCCAAATGAAACCAACGGAGAAACTAGTGGGAATTTTACACCTCGGCTATTTTGACAAAATACCGAAAGCCAGAGCCAGGACACGTGCAGAAAAGAAATGGACGATCATATCGGGATAAGGAGGCGAACTCATGAACATCACCGGTGTCACAAATAAAGGACTTACATCAAACTACAGCAATCGGCCCGTTCCTGAAAGTCATATCCTCGATCTTTTAAATGTGGCAGTATGGGCTCCGAACGACGGACTGCGGGAGCCGTGGCGTTTTATATTTATCGGGTCAGGCAGCAGACACATGATGGCCGGATTACAGGAGGAGGCGCAGGCATATTTGATCCTGGTGATTAAAGAAGAGCGAGATCCTCATAAAAGGGAAGAAGATTTCGCGGCCGCATGCTGCCTTATGCAAAATTTCCACCTGCTTGCTCAGGAGAGCAAGCTCCATGTCCGAGTGACGATGAACGACTGGATTTATGACCGAACCTCCGCCCATCGCTATGGTGTTCACCAAGAAGAGCGGATCGTCGCCGTTCTGGAATTGGGTTATCTGGAACCACCAATAGAGCCGGTAACCGCTGCTCATTCACCGAATCTTAACTTTAAGTTACTGTAATTGGCAAATGTTCAAGCTGCATAACCTTTTTTGCTCCTGATGCATCTAATTGGGGGAATGTTCAAAGGAGTACGTCAAAGATCCAAATCCTTCTCAGCGTCCCTTCCGGAAAGCATGTTTTCCGAAAAGGGACGTTTTTATTTCGGTACGATGTCACATTCGGCAGCCTGCCAAACGTTATACAGGGTGAGGATGGGACAACAAGGGAGGTGATGCCATGAAATACCTCAACCCCGGGGATGAGTCGACACAACCTATCGAGAGCGTCGTAGAAAGCGTCAAACAAGGAGATAAGCAGGCATTTGCCGACATCATCCGTACGTTTGAGCGTCAGATTTATACGTATTGTTATTACATTTTGAAGAACCGTGAGGAAGCGGAGGATGCGCTGCAGGAAATTTTCATCAAGGTGTATCAATCCATCCATAAATATGAGCACCAGGTTTCCTTCTCCTCATGGTTGTATAAAGTTGCTTACTACCATTGCATGGACATGACCAGAAAGAAGAGCCGGCAAAAGAAGACGTTATCTCTCCAAAAAGAGATTCGGCAGTTGGAGAATCAGCACCAAAAGGACAGCGTGCCAGAGGTGGAAGAGCTGCTGATGGGTTTGAAGCCTGAAGAAAGGCATCTCGTGCTTCTGCGGGCAGTGGAGCAGTACAGCTTCGAAGAGATCGGACAGATTATGGACTGCAAACCGGCAACCCTGCGCAAAAAGTACGAACGTGTCCGGAAAAAACTGATTCTGCAAAAGAAGATCAAAGGAGGGGTAACCCATGAACGAATGGTCAGATCTAACTGAAGAAGAGCTGATGGCGCATTTGCGGAGAACGGTTAAGCAAAAGGAAATGCCGCAAGAAAGCTACGCCAATCAAATTATGGAGAGGCTGAATGAGATGAGTAGATCCAGCAGAAGCGAACGTATCGGAAGAGGAACCTGGAAGAAAAAGGCGGCGATTAGCGTAACAGCTGCAGCCATGCTTGGAGGCGTGGTGATGGGAAGCGGCTTCGTGTCCCCAGTCATGGCGGATGCCTTGAAAAACGTGCCGTGGATCGGCAGTGTGTTCCAATACAATTCGGACAGCACTTTGCAGAAGGCCAGCACGACAGGACTGACAACTGCGCCGAACTTGAGTGTAACCAGGGACGGGGTAACGCTCAGCATTAAAGAGGTGATGTTTGATGGAACCCGGCTTGCATTCGCCATTGAACGTCAGGGCCTGGACGACGACACGATGATCTCCCCTTATCCAACGGCAGGGGCGAAGGATGAGAAGGGGAACCTGATCCAAACCGTTCCATTGGAACAGCAGAAAAAAGGGTATATCTATATGCCGGAAGTCCGCATCCAAGGTAACAGCAAATTTTTCGGTATGTTCACGGACGCTGTAGGCAAAACGGAAGATGGCCAATTGATCCGAAACATGGCCATGTATGAATTGACGAAAGGATTGACGGAGCTAAACCTCCCCGAAGCGTTTGACATGTCCGTAAAACTGAGCGTCACCGGGATCCAGGAACCGTTTGAATTCGTCGTTCCTGTCAAAAACCTGGCGAAAGGTTCGGTCGTCCTTCATCCGGATCAAACGCAAAGCAGCGGCGGCTTCAGCTATACGGTCAAGCAGCTTGAGTTGACGCCGGTAACGACACGTCTTGTTCTGGACAGCAAAGGCAGCGTTCCTGTGACATCAGAGCAAACAGGAGATTTAAGCCCGAGCAAAATGTACTACGACATCGTGGATCAGGATGGGAATCCGGTGCAGCAGAACATGATCGGATACTTCAACAGCAGCCCGGGTACTGAATACCATGAAGACGAGGCCTACAAACCGTTTGCTAAAACGCCGTCCTCCATTACGATCAAGCCTTATACATTGACTGTGAAAAAGGATTGGACCATCGTGTCCGACAGTAAGGGGGAACCGCTTAAAACTTATCATAAAGATCTCGAAATGACGATTCCAGTCGTCCAGTAACAAGCAAATTATAAAAGGTTATAAACTCTGCAAAAAAAGAGCTCTTATTCCATCTCGAACAGGGATGGGGAGCTCTTTTTTGATGGGCTATTTTAGCTGGCCGATGGACAAATTGACCTTATAATTGCCGAACTGAACCATCTCGCCCAGAAGGTCATTGAGGTCCATAGGGGTTGGCACCTGCACCCGAAGGAGATAGCAGCCTTCACCGCTGATCCGGTGTGCCTCCACGATGGGCTGGGTACGCTGGATGTAATGCTGGAACGAAGTATGCGTATCCGCGGATTTCATAAATACCGTAATAAAAGCACTGACCTGGAGTCCGAGCTTGCCCGGATTGCACCGAAGCGTATAACCCTCGATCACTTCCAGATCCTGGAGCTTACGGATGCGGGCACCCACCGCCTGACCGGTGAGATGTACCTTTTCTCCGATCTCCTTGTTGGACTGGAGAGAATTTTCAACCAGCAGCTGCAATATTTTAAGGTCGATCTCATCGATATCTTGTTTGCTCATCTTGCCCTTCACTCCTTTCACCGTGAAAATATAGCTACCAATATCGTTTCGCCAGGCTATGTAAAAAACACGTTTTCCTGTTTTATACTGGTATCGTGAATAACAGAATCATAAACCAAACCGGGAGTGAATGGAAATGAAAATTCAATTAATCCGCAATGCCACATTGTTTATTGAATATGCCGGTGTAACTCTTCTCGTCGATCCGATGTTCAGCGAGAAGGAGGCCAACCCGCCGGTAATCAATACCGCCAACGAACTGCGCAACCCGCGGGTACCCCTGCCAGTGGAGGTGGAAAAGCTCGTGCAGCCGGATGCGCTGCTGGTCACCCACCGGCATCCGGATCACTGGGATGAGCCTGCCCAGAAGCAAATCAGCAAGGAGACGGCAGTATTCTGCCAGCCGGAGGACGAAGGTGAGATCCGGGCAGCCGGGTTTACCGGCACGACACCGGTCGAAAGCAGCGTTACGTTTCAAGGAATCACTGTGACCCGTACCGGGGGTCAGCACGGAACGGGAGAAATCGGGAAACAGATGGGGCCCGTGTGCGGTTTTGTTCTTCAAGCCGAAGGCGAGCCGACGGTCTACATTGCAGGCGATACGATATGGTGCCGTGATGTTGAAGAGGCGCTTGATGCTTACCAGCCGGATCTGACGATCGTTAACGCCGGCGGCGCCCGCTTCGTGACGGGGGATCCGATCATTATGGATGAGAATGACGTGCTTGCGGTTCTGCGCCATCAACCAGATACCCGAGTGGCTGCCGTTCACATGGAAGCGATCAATCACTGCTTTGTAACAAGGGACGACCTTAGAGTTGCGATAGAAAAGGCGGGATACAGCAGCAGGGTAATCATTCCGGAAGATGGGGAAGTGTTTGCAGATTAAAAAAATATTTATTTTTGGATTTTTTAAAGAGGATGCCGGGGACGGATAGCGAAGGATACAGCATACCGTTTGAAAGCGAGGGATCATTGGCTCAATGAATCAGAATCAAGTATTTCAGACCAGGCTTCTCAGCTCGTTATCCAAAGTATTTCCGGATGGACAGGGAACCGAACATCCCGTGACTGGCGGGTCGATGCTCAGTAATGAAACGTATGCTTTTCAAGCTGCTTACTGGACGGACAGCCCGGTAAATGATCTTAAGGTCATCGTAGACGCGCCGGCTGCACTGCAGGTTACGGTACGCCGGGTTGGCCTCGTGCCGTCCGGTTTTCCCGTATATCCGGATCACGATGAACATGTCCTGCGTGCGGAACCCGGATTATTTCCGGATCCACTGTATCCGCTGGATGAAGATCAAGCAATTGCAGCTGCACCGGGAGAGTGGCAAAGTGTCTGGATCACACTTCAGACGAAAGGTCAGACGCCGGCGGGAAGCTACCCGATCACCGTCCGTTTTACATCCGGGGATGGGGAAGTTGCCGGAGAGGAGACTTTCCAGCTGGAGCTGATTCCGGAGGAGCTGCCTCCCCAGAAGCTGATACATACCGAATGGTTCCATGCAGACTGCCTGGCGACCTATTACAATCTGGACGTATTCAGTAAAGAACACTGGCAGGTGATCGGTCAATTCATTGATACGGCCGTAAAGCATGGCATGAACATGATTTTGACGCCCGTCTTTACGCCGCCGCTGGACACCGAGGTCGGCGGAGAGCGGCCGACGGTTCAGCTTGTGGATGTGACCGTCACAGGGGAAAATCAATACGCGTTCGGATTTGACCGGCTCGCAAGATGGGTTGAGCTGTGTGATGAGAAGGGCATCCGCTATTTTGAATTTTCCCATTTGTTCACGCAGTGGGGGGCGAAGCATGCGCCGAAGATCATCGCATCCGTAGACGGAAATCCACAGAAGATTTTCGGATGGGAGACCGATGCCACCGGTGAAGCGTATCGTCTGTTCCTGGAGCAGTTTGTTCCGGCGCTAACGGAATGGATTCATGCCAATGACCTGTCGGAACGAAGTTATTTCCACATCTCCGATGAGCCCGGGGCGGATCACCTGGAGTCTTACGGCTATGCGAGCAAGCTGCTGGGCGGTCTGCTGCAAGGATTCCCGATCATCGACGCCCTGTCGGACTATGATTTCTTTGAGAATGGTTTGGTGAAAACGCCTATTCCGGCCAGCAACCATATCGAGCCGTTTCTGGAGCATAACGTCCAGCCGCTATGGACGTACTATTGCTGTTCCCAATATAAAGAGGTGGCTAACCGCTTCATGTGCTTCCCTTCGGCCCGCAATCGGATTCTGGGCTACCAGCTGTACAAGTTTGACGCCGCCGGATTTTTGCACTGGGGTTATAACTTCTACTATTCGCAATACTCCAAAAGCGAGATCGATCCGTACGAAACGACCGATGCCGGCAAAGCTTTTCCGTCAGGCGATCCGTTTATCGTGTATCCGGGACCTGGAGGCGTGCCGGTCGAATCGATCCGGCTTGAGGTCATGAACGAAGCGCTGCAGGATTTGCGTGCACTCCAGCTGCTCGAATCGAAAATCGGCAGGGAGAATGTGCTGAAGGCGCTGGAGGAAGATTTGCCCGAGCCGATCACGTTCAGCCGCTACCCGCGCGAAGAAGAATGGCTGATCGCCAAGCGCGAATGGGTGAACCGGAAGATTAAAGAAGCTTTAGCTTCGGCAAACGTCTGAGCTGCGGCGTTGTCCCTTTGAACACCGCTTCATACACGACAAGACAAGGAAAAAGCATTCGTCAAACCGGTAGTGAACCGGCTGACGAATGCTTTTGTTTTTTTGAAATATGTGGCTTCATCACGTCCAACGAGCCGTTAAACCAGCACCTTGCGGAACTCGCGGGTGAGGAGCGGCACGACCTCGAACAGGTCCCCGACGATACCGTAATCCGCCACTTTGAAAATCGGCGCTTCGGGATCCTTATTGATCGCGATGATGACCCGCGACTGACTCATCCCTGCCAAATGTTGGATCGCGCCGCTGATGCCACAGGCGATATATATCTCCGGCGTTACGACCTTGCCGGTCTGGCCAATCTGCATCGAATAATCGCAGTAGCCTGCATCGCAGGCCGCCCGGGAAGCGCCCACCGCGCCGTGCAGCACATCCGCCAGCTCTTCGAGCGGCTTGAACCCTTCGGCACTCTTGACGCCACGGCCGCCCGAAACGATAATTTTCGCCTCGGTCAGGTCGACCTTGCCCGACGTCTTGCGAACGATGTCCTTTACGATCGAGCGGAGGGAGCCGGAAGGGGCGTAATCGATCTCGATGATCTCCCCAGGCGAAGATACACTTGGTGCGGGGGACAGATTGTTCGGTCGGATCGTCACGACCTGCGGGCCGTCGGTGAACGACTTTTGCTCGAACGCTTTGCCTGCGTAGATAGGGCGGGTGTAGACCGCTTCGCCGCCGTTCTGCTCGATCGCCGTCACGTCTGAAATTTGTCCGGCACCCAAATGGGCAGCTATTTTCGGCGCAAGATCCCGGCCCAGTGCCGTATGGCCAAGGATGACCACGTCAGGCGTCACCTGCTCAAACACGCTTTGCACGACATCAAAATAAGCTTCAGCGTTGTAGATTTCCAGCTCGGGGTGGTCCACGGCGTACACTCGGCCTTCCACATAACCTGCCAGATCTGCAGCAAGGGTCGTAATTTGCGACCCGATCAACACGGCAGCGACGGCGTCTCCTTCATTTTTGGCAATGGAGGCCGCCTGAAGCGCTTCCAACGAAACCTGACGCAGGCTGCCACCGCGGACCTCAGCTACGATCACAAACGTTTTACTCATTCGGGATTCCTCCTTGTATCGGTTTCATCAAATCAGCTTGGCTTCGGTACGCAGCAACTGGACCAGATCTGCAGCCTGCTGGGCCAGGTCTCCCTTCAGTATTTGCCCGGCCTTGCGCTCAGGCGGCAGGGTGAGGGAGAGGCGGTTCGTCTTGGCGGCCACATCCGCTTCGGTTAGTCCGAGATCGCCAAGTCCGAGACGCTGGAACGGCTTCTTCTTCGCCTTCATAATGCCGGGCAGCGACGGATACCGCGGCTCGTTAAGCCCTTGCTGCGCGGTGAATACCGCAGGAAGTGCGACCTCCAGCGATTCGGTATCGCCTTCGGCGTCCCGCTGCACGGATGCTTTTCCGCCGGCAATGTCCAGCTTCGTGATCGAGGAAGCGTGAGGCAGGCCCAGCAGGTGGGCTACCCTTACAGCGACCTGACCTCCGCCGGAATCTACAGAGAAGTTGCCGCCGAGAATGAGGTCTACGGACTGCTGGCCAAAATAGGCCGCCAGCGCTGTGGCGATGCTGAACTCGTCGCCGGGAATACTATCGCCGTCAATAAGCACGGCTTCATCGGCGCCCATGGCCAGTGCCGTTCTCAGCGCCTCGGCCGAGCGCTCCGGTCCCACTGAAACGACGGTTACGGTACCGCCGTGCGCATCCCGCTGCAGCAACGCTTCTTCTACCGCATATTCGTCGTACGGATTGATGACGTACTTGACCCCGTCGTCGGAAATCTGTCCATTCGAAATGACGATTCGTTCCTCCGTGTCGAAGGTTTGCTTCAGCATAACGTAGATATTCATGCGGACAAGCTCCTCTCTCAAACGCGTTATTTTAAACCTTTTAAGAAAAACTCAACTGTCTTATCCACCTGAGCGGAAAGGGAATACTTTCGGCCGGAGATAAGCCAGGAGGTGACCACTTCATCCATCGCCCCAAAAATCAGCAGGCGTGTCAGCTTGACATCGAGGTCTGCACGGAACGATTTCTCGGCAATCCCCTGTTCAATGATATGCTCGATCAGCTGAATGTAGGGCTTGACGACAAGCCCGATGGCTTTGCGCAGCTCCAACGAACTCTGACGCAGCTCGATTTGTGTTACATAAGCCAGATTGATGTTGTTTTCGAGCTCGGTAAAGTGTATTTCGCAAACTTTGCGGAGGGCTTCATCGGCGGTATTCGTTTCCTTCACGCTGCTGTTGAACATGGAGACCAGATTTCCGAGACGGGCTTGAAACAGAGAAATAAGGATATCTTCCTTGTTTTTAAAATATAAATAAATCGTACCGTCCGCGACGCCTGCCTCCTTGGCGATCCTCGAAATCTGGGAGCCGTGATAGCCGTTCTCCGCGATTACTTTTAAGGCTGCATCCAAAATCAACTCATATTTTTCCAATTTTCTACTTGTCATCAGGCCACCCCGGTGTTAGAATTCAAATAACTGAATGAATCCTCATTCATTTTTCTTAATCTTATGGGAAACAGTGCCAGTTGTCAATGTTTTCAAGATAAGATTTTATTTTTAAACAAGCTTTGTAACCGCTTACGAAATGTAACCCGTCACCAAACTTAGGTGAATACGAAGAAAGGACGGATGACAAATGGTGTGGCCAATCGTCAATTTACTCCTGTTTCTCGCTGTGACCGGGTACGGTATTTATTTGTTCTGCCAAGCAGTGTACCACAGACTGCTGTACGTGAAGCTCGGCAAGCCGGTGGATTTCCGGAAGCAGCGTGAAGGCAGATGGGGTGAGTTCCTGGGACAGGTGTTCGGCCAGAAAAAGCTGCTGAAGGACCGGAAGAGCGGCATTATGCACGTGGTGATCTTTTACGGCTTCATCATCCTTCAGTTCGGCGCGCTGGATCTCATTATCAAAGGACTGACAGACGGCGGCCACCTTCCGCTTCCCGCGTACGACGTATTCGGTCTGCTTCAGGAGATCACGGTGTTTCTGGTCCTTGTAGCGATGGGATATGCCGCTTACCGCCGGTATGGCGAGAAGCTTGCGCGCCTCAAGAAAGGGTGGAAGCCGAGCATTGTCGTGTTCTTTATCTTCTCCCTGATGCTGTCTGTGCTGCTGTCGCTTACCTTCGAAAGAATCCGGCTCGACCTCGAGCCATCCGCTTACGCACCTATATCCTCAGCGATTGCGGCCATCTTCTCCGGCATGTCCGGGACGGCGGCATCCATATTGTTCTACATCTTTTGGTGGGCCCATCTGCTTATTCTGCTATCTTCTCTCGTCTATGTTCCTCAATCGAAGCATTTTCACCTCATTACCGCACCGGTCAATATCTGGCTGGGCCGCTCCGAGCCTGTCGGCAAGCTGAGCAAGCTTGATCTTGAAGATGAAGAAGCCGAGTCGTTCGGCGTCGGCAGGATCGAAGATTTTACGCAAAAGCAGATGATCGACTTCTACGCTTGCGTGGAATGCGGCCGCTGCACGAACGTCTGCCCGGCTTCCAATACCGGCAAGGTACTGTCGCCGATGCATCTTATTACTAAACTACGCGATCATTTGACGGAAAAGGGTACAGCCGTTACCGGTAAGTCGCCGTATGTTCCCGAATATGCTTTTGCCGGGAGTGGAGCGCATGCATTGGATGCAGCCATGTCCGAAACCCATCCCGATTGGTCATCAGCGGACGGCGTGACGGATATTCGCCCGACGCTGGCATGGCAGAAGGCCACCTGGACCCATCAGGACACAAGTCCGCAGGACATGAACTTGATCGGCGACGTCATGACCGAGGAGGAGATCTGGTCCTGCACCACCTGCCGCAACTGCGAGGATCAGTGCCCGGTCGGCAACGAGCATGTCGATAAAATCATCGATTTGCGCCGCCATCTCGTGCTGATGGAGGGAAGCATGCCGGCAGAGGGGCAGCGAGCCCTGCAAAATATCGAACGGCAAAGCAATCCCTGGGGATTGAACCGCAACGACCGGGCCAACTGGACCGGCGAGGTGGAAGGCATCCGGGTGCCAACCGTCAAGGACAATCCGCAGTTTGAATATTTGTTCTTCGTCGGATCGATGGGCTCATACGACCTGCGCAGCCGCAAAATTTCCAAGGCGTTTGTCCGCCTGCTGAATGAATCCGGCGTAAATTTCGCCATCCTCGGCAACGAGGAGAAAAATTCGGGGGATACGCCCCGCCGGATGGGCAATGAGATGCTGTTTCAGCAGCTGTGCATGGAGAACATCGAGATTTTCGAAAAATACGGCGTTCAGAAAATCGTGACCGCCTGCCCGCACACCTTCAACACGTTCAAAAACGAATACCCCGAATTCGGGCTTGAAGGGGTGGAGGTCCTTCATCACTCTGAGCTGCTGGATCAGCTCCTCCGCGAAGGGAAGCTAAAACCCCAGTATGAAGTGAAGGAGCGGATCACTTATCACGACTCGTGTTACCTGGGACGCTATAACAACGTGTACGACCAACCGCGCAGCGTCCTCCGGGCTATTCCCGGCGTAGAGCTCGTTGAAATGAAGCGCTCGCGGGAAAATGCGATGTGCTGCGGCGCCGGGGGCGGCATGATGTGGATGGAGGAGAAGTCCGGCAAACGGGTGAACCTTGCCCGCACAGAGCAAGCGCTGGAAGTGAATCCAAGCATCATCAGCAGCGCTTGTCCTTACTGCCTGACCATGATGGAGGACGGGACGAAGATGAAGGAAGTGGAAGAGCGTGTGAAAGCAAAGGATATCGCCGAAATTTTGGAGCTGTCCGTGTTCGGGGATTCCGCTGCTCACAATAAAGGATTTGAAATGGAGGCAAGCACACAATGAACAAATCCATTCGCAAGGCAGCCGTCATCGGGTCAGGAATTATGGGTTCCGGCATTGCTGCACATCTGGCCAATGTCGGGATCCCGTGCTTACTGCTGGACGTCGTTCCGACTCAGCTGACAGAGGAAGAGACGAACAAGGGGTTGACACTGGAAAATCCGGCGGTACGCAGTCGTCTTGCAACTTCAGCCATTGAGAAGCTCAGCAAGATCAAGCCGGCTCCGCTATATGATCCTGCGTTTGCTTCCCGGATTACGCCAGGCAACCTCGAAGACCATCTGCCGCAAATTGCAGGCGTCGACTGGGTCATCGAAGTGGTGGTCGAGAATCTGGAAGTGAAGCAGCAGCTTCTGAAACGCGTAGAGCAGCATTGGAAACCGGGTACGGTGGTCAGCTCGAACACGTCGGGCATCTCGATCAACGAGATGGCGGCCGAATGCGGCGAATCATTCAGAAAACACTTCCTGGGCACGCATTTCTTTAATCCGCCCCGTTATATGAAGCTGCTTGAAATTATTCCCGGACGGGACACGGAGCCGGAGCTCGTGGCGCGTATGAAGGATTTTTGCGAAAGGGTGCTCGGCAAGGGCGTCGTCATCGCCAAGGATACGCCTAACTTTATTGCGAATCGGATCGGTACTTACGGCCTGCTGGTGACTCTGCAGGAAATGGTGGAGAAGGGTTTCACGGTGGAAGAGGTCGATGCGGTGACCGGACCGGCGATGGGGCGTCCGAAGAGCGCTACCTTCCGCACGCTGGATCTGGTGGGGCTCGACACGTTCGTTCATGTCGCGGATAACGTCCGGATGAACGTCGAGAATGAGCGCGAACAAGCGGTTTTCACTTCGCCGGAAGTGCTGACGGGCATGGTGGCACGCGGCTGGCTCGGGGAGAAGAGCGGGCAGGGCTTCTATTTGAAAAAGAAAACGCCGAGCGGGAGCGAGATTTTATCGCTTGACTTGAAAACGCTGGAATATGTGCCGCAGATGAAGCCCAAATCGGCATCGTTGGAGGCCGCGAAAATGGCCAAGGGAGCCGGAGCGAAAACAAAGGCGCTTCTCGGGGCGAAGGACCGTTACTCGGATCTGGCCTGGGACATTCTGAAGCAGGTGCTTGTCTATTCGGCCGAAAAGGTGGGCGAGATCGCCGATTCGGTCAAGGAAATCGACGATGCCATGAAATGGGGCTTCTCCTGGGAACTCGGACCGTTTGAGACCTGGGACGCCATCGGCCTGGCCCGGTCCGTGGAGCGGATGGAAGCCGAAGGCATGACCGTTCCCGCCTGGGTTAAAGAGTGGGTCGCTGCGGGACACAAGTCCTTTTACAAGCAGGAGGAGGGCCGGCTGTATTCGATTCATGTGGCGTCGGGCGCATACCGTGAGGTAGAACAGCCGGAAGAAGTCATCAATCTGCGCAGCCTGAAAGAGCAAAACAAGGTGGTGAAAGGAAACAGCGGCGCCAGCCTGATCGATATTGGAGACGGCGTCGCCTGCCTGGAATTCCATTCGCCCAACAATGCGATCGGCGAGGACATTCTCTCCATGATTACGCAGAGCATTGACGAGGTGCGCAGCAATTTCAGAGGACTCGTAATTGCGAACCAGGCACGCAATTACTGCGTAGGAGCCAACATTATGCTGCTCCTCATGGAAGCACAGGACGAAGAATGGGACGAAATTAACGAAATCATCCGGAAATTCCAATACACGATGTACGCGCTGAAACGGTTTGAAAAGCCGGTCGTGGCCGCGCCGCACCGCATGTGCCTCGGCGGCGGGGTCGAATCCTGCATGCCGGCCGACCTGGTCATCGCAGCGCCGGAGACGTATTACGGTCTTGTCGAAGTCGGCGTCGGCCTGATTCCTGCCGGTGGAGGGTGTAAGGAACTGGCGCTGCGGGCAAGCCAAACGGCCGGTCTTCCGGATGCGGATCTGCAGCCGTACATCAATCACATTTTCCAAACCGTGGGGACGGCGACGGTATCGACGAGCGGCCACGATGCCAAGCGTATCGGGTACTTGCGGCCAAGCGACCGCGTTGCGGTGAGTCAGGATGTTCAGATATATCAGGCAAAGCAGGCTGTTCTCGGTCTGGATCGAAGCGGCTATGAACCGATCCCGCAGGAGAAGGTCCGAGTCGTCGGGGAGGAAGGTAAGGCCGTGCTTCAGCTTGGTGCGCTTGGCATGAAGCAAAGCGGTTATATCAGCGACCATGATTACCTGATCGCCCGAAAACTGGCCCATGTTCTCGCCGGCGGTGATGTCCCGGCAGGAACCCTTGTCAGTGAGGAGTATATGTTGGACCTCGAGCGCGAGGCTTTCTTGAGCCTGTGCGGCGAACCGAAGACGCAGCAGCGCATGCATAACATGCTGACCAAAGGCAAGGCGCTCCGCAACTAACATCCACGGGAGGGGATATTCCATGAAAGAAGCAGTCATTGTATCGATGGCGCGTACCGCAGTCGGCCGTGCCAAGAAAGGCAGCCTGGCACAGACACGGGCCGACGATCTCGGGAAAACGGTGCTGGAAGCCGTCGTGGAACGCGCGCCGGGCCTTAAAAAGGAAGACGTGGAGGACATCATCATCGGCTGCGCCATGCCGGAAGGCGAGCAGGGGCTTAATTTCGCCCGGATCATGTCGCTGTACGCCGGATTCCCGGTGACGGTGCCGGCGCTGACGATCAACCGGTTTTGCTCCTCTGGCCTTCAGTCAATCGCCTTCGCGGCGGAGCGTGTCATGCTGGGGCATGCCGACATTTTGATCGCCGGGGGCGTGGAGAGCATGAGCCATGTGCCGATGACCGGTTTCAAGATGTCGCCGAATCCGAAGATCGTTGAGCAGATGCCGGAGGTCTACATCGCCATGGGACATACGGCGGAAGAGGTGGCCGATCGGTTCGGCATCAGCCGGGAAGATCAGGACCGGTTCGCTGCGAGATCACACGCCAAGGCGGCGCAGGCGATTGCGGAAGGCAAGTTCCAGGACGAAATCGTGCCGGTTCAGGCCGAACTAAAAAGCGTGGATGAGAAAGGCAAAGTGCAGACGAAAACCTTCGAATTCCGGGTGGACGAAGGCGTGCGAAGCGACACGACAGTAGAGGTGCTGGGCAAGCTGAAACCGGCGTTCAAGCTGAACGGATCGGTCACGGCGGGGAATGCGTCCCAGGTCAGCGACGGGGCTGCGGCGGTCGTTGTCATGAGCCGGGAAAAAGCCGATGAGCTTGGCCTGCAGCCGCTCGCGACTTTCCGCTCCTTCGCGCTCAGCGGCGTCGAGCCGGAAATTATGGGCGTCGGTCCGGTCAAGGCGATTCCGAAGGCGCTGCAGATGGCCGGAATTACGCTGGAAGACGTGGATTTATTCGAAATCAACGAGGCGTTCGCCTCCCAGTGCGTCCACATTATCCGGGAGCTTGGCATCGATGAGGAGAAAGTGAACGTCAACGGCGGCGCGATTGCGCTTGGGCATCCGCTGGGCTGCACGGGCACGAAGCTGACGACGACCCTGATCAGCGAGCTGAAGCGGCGCGGCGGCGGTTACGGCGTGGTGTCCATGTGCATCGGCGGCGGCATGGGCGCCGCGGGCGTGTTTGAGGTTCATCCGTAAGCAGAAGGCGTTCTACAGTGATTTGGTTTTTATATTAAAAATTCATATCGCAAAGGAGACGGGAACGATGAGCACAACGATGAATAAGGTGATCGGCGGCAGTTATATCATTGAGGACACGGACTTTCACAATATGGTGACCCCGGAAGATTTTACGGAAGAACACCGGATGATCGCCGAGACGACGGAGGATTTTGTGGCCGGTGAAGTGGTGCCCCATGACGAAGCGATCGAAAAACTGAATTATGAGCTTACGGTGGAGAAGATGCGCAAAGCCGGTGAACTCGGCCTGCTCGGTGCCGACGTACCGGAGGCCTATGGCGGGCTTGGCCTGGATAAGGTCAGTTCGACACTGATCAGCGAGCGGCTGACCAAGGCATCCGCATTCGCGTTATCGATCGGGGCCCATGTCGGTATCGGCACGCTGCCGATCGTCTATTTCGGCACGGAGGAGCAAAAGCAGAAATACCTGCCTGCTCTGGCAACCGGCGAGAAGATCGCCGCCTACTGCTTAACGGAGCCTTCCTCCGGTTCAGATGCGCTGGGGGCGAAAACGACAGCCACCTTATCCGAAGACGGTGAATATTATGTATTGAACGGCAGCAAGCAGTTTATCACGAATGCCGGTTTCGCCGACCTATTCATCGTGTACGCCAAAGTTGACGGCAAGGACTTCAGCACCTTTATCGTGGAGCGCACAATGGAAGGCGTCAGCATTGGACCGGAAGAGAAAAAAATGGGAATAAAAGGATCGTCCACCTGTCCGCTGATCCTGGAGGATGTGAAAGTGCCTGTAGAGAATCTGTTATGGGAAGTAGGCAAGGGGCACTTGATCGCCTTCAACATCCTGAATATCGGACGCTTCAAGCTGGCCGCCGGTTGTGTGGGCGCCTCCAAAGATACGATTGAGCTGGCTGCCAAGTACGCGAACGAGCGCGCGCAGTTTGGCCGTAAAATCTCCACTTTCCCGCTAATCGGCAAAAAGCTGGCGGATATGAATACGAAAACGTACGCGCTCGAGAGCATGGTTTACCGCACGGCAGGTCTGTTCGATGTTGGCCTTGCCGAAGTGGATCACAGCAGTCCAGAAGTGGGCTATCAATCGGCCAAAGCCATTGCCGAATATCAGCTCGAATGCTCGATCAACAAGGTGTTCGGTTCCGAAACGCTGGATTTCGTCGTCGACGAAGGCGTGCAAATCCATGGCGGATACGGCTTTATTCAAGAGTACCGGGTGGAGCGGAATTATCGGGATTCGCGGATCAACCGCATATTCGAAGGCACAAACGAAATCAACCGTCTGCTCATTCCGGGCACTTTGGTGAAACGGGCCATGAAGGGCCAGCTGCCGCTGATGCAAAAAGCCGTGGCGCTGCAGGCCGAGCTTCTGGAGCCGATTCCTCCGCAAACCTTCGAGGGTACGCTTGACCAGGAAGCCCATCTGATCAGGATGGCAAAGAAAATTTTCCTGATGGCCGGCGCCCAGGCCGTACAGAAATATCAATTGAAGCTCGAGGACGAACAGGAAATTCTGAGCCATCTGTCCGATATGATGATTTCCGTCTATGCGATGGAAAGTGCACTGCTGCGTACGCAAAAAATCATCGACCACTCCGGCGAAGACAAGGCTCGCCTGCCGATCCTGATGACGACCGTATTCGTTCATGACGAATTCAATAAAATCGAAACGTGGGCGAAGGAAGTGCTCGCCGCGATGGAATCGGGCGACACGCTCCGGACACAGCTGTCCGTTCTGAAAAAGCTGACGAGAAAGTCGCCTGTCAATACGCTTGGATTGAAGCGTGAAATCGCTGAAAAGGTCATTACCGCGGAAAAATACGTGCTGTAACAATTCGTGAGATGGGGTGGCCTGGATGTCGAGTAAACCTTGGTTAAATCAGTATCCTAGTGAGGTCCCGCACAGTTACGAGTATCCCAAGCAGAACGTTGCGCAATTTCTAGTGGATTCCGCTTCCCGATATCCAGAGCATATTGCTCTGGATTTCATGGGGAAGAAAATGACATTCCGATCCCTGCTGGTTTCGGTAAACCGGTTTGCGAACGCCCTGCTCCGGCTGGGTGTCCGCAAAGGGGACCGGATCGCCATCATGCTGCCTAACTGCCCGCAGGAGGTCATTGCGTATTACGGTGCGCTCCTTGCGGGCGGCGTGGTAGTCATGACTAACCCGCTGTACGTGCCGCGGGAAATTCAGCATCAGTTATCCGACGCTGATGTCAGCATCATCGTGACGTTGGATGCGCTGGTGCAGCGCGTGGAACAGGCGATGACCCACAGGCCGCTCAGCAAGCTGATCGTCACGTCGGTCAAAGACTATTTGCCTTTTCCGAAAAACATCCTATACCCTCTTGCCGCCAAAAAAGACGGAACAAATGTCTCCGTCACGTATGACGATCGAATCGTATCCTTTACCCGCCTTATGAAACAATCAAGCAGCGACCCGGTCAAGGTAGACATCGATGCGGAACAGGACCTGGCGCTCATCCAGTATACCGGAGGAACGACTGGGTTCGCCAAAGGCGTCATGCTGACGCATATGAACCTGGTAGCCAATACGATTCAATCGCAGATGTGGTTTTACCGGGCACGGATCGGCCAGGAAAAATACTTGGCTGCGCTGCCTTTTTTTCATGTATTCGGGCTTACGGTGCTGCTTAATCAGGCAGTTTATAATGCCGGAACGCTCATCTTGGTTCCACGTTTTGAAATCAATCAGGTGCTGAAGATCATTGACCGGCGCAAGCCGACGGTGTTTCCCGGGGCGCCGACTATGTATATTGCGGTGATTCACCATCCTGAAGTGCACAAGTACGACCTTTCCTCCATAAATATATGTATCAGCGGAGCGGCTCCGCTGCCCCTGGAGGTACAGGAGCGGTTCGAGGAGGTCACGCGCGGCAAGCTGATCGAAGGTTACGGATTGACCGAAGCGTCCCCGGTTACGCATGCCAACAACATATGGGAGAAACGCAAAAACGGCTCGATCGGTATTCCTTTACCGGATACCGAAGCTCGTGTTGTGCATCCCGAAACGGGTGAAGAGCTGCCGCTTGGCGAAATCGGCGAGCTGGTCGTCCGCGGCCCACAGGTCATGAAGGGATATTGGAACCGGCCGGAAGATACGGAGCACACGCTCCGGGACGGCTGGCTGTACACCGGGGATCTGGCGAGGATGGATGAAGAGGGCTTTTTTTACATTTTGGACCGGCGCAAAGACCTGATTATCGCCGGCGGTTACAACATCTACCCGAGGGAAATCGAGGAGGTGCTGTTCGAGCATCCGGATGTTGAGGAAGCTGTCGTTGCTGGCGTGAACGACCCTTACCGCGGCGAAAATGTAAAGGCTTACATCGTGCTCCGGAAAGGCTCGTCTGTTACCGAGCAGGAGCTGAAGCAGTGGTGCAAGGAACGGCTGGCTGTGTATAAAGTGCCCAAGATCTACGAGTTTCGCGAGTCGCTGCCCAAGACGCTGGTGGGCAAGGTACTTCGCCGCAAACTGATCGAAGAAGAGAATGAGAAGCTGGTCAATCAGTCGAAGGTCGACCTATAGGGATGACACACGGCGACGCCAAATGAGAAGGAGGGCAAGGATTTGAATCCGGAAACGACGGACAGCTTGAATATGAACCTGAAGTTGAAGCAGCTGGAGAACGCCGCGAAGCATACCTTCTGGGATTTTATCGGATGCGAACTGATTGAACTTAAAGGCGATCAGGTCGTGGTAGCCTTTGATATTTTGCCCCATCATCTCAATCTCATCGGGATCGTGCACGGCGGCATGCATGCTTCAGCCATCGACTCCGCCATGGGCATACTCATTATGCTGGCCAGGCCGGAAGCCAATGTGGTTACTGTGAATTTGAACATGAACTACGTGGCTTCCACGGGTGAAGGGCGTGTCATCGTGACGGCCGAGATCATCCACAGCTCGCGCAAGCTGATAACAGCCCAGGCCTATGCGCGCAAAGAGAACGGGGATCTGCTTGCCTTCGGCACCGGCACCTTCCGGGTGCTGGAAAGGCATGTCCCTGAAGCGCAAACAGAGAGCGATAAGAGGGGGACGATGGATGAGCGTGGTACAAGAACTTGAAGCGATGGCCGGAAAAATGAACGAACAGCCGGGGGCGCTGGATGAGCTGCACGCCTCCTACCATTTTCATATTAAGGATACAGGGAAACATTTGCAGGTATATTTCCATGACGGAACCGTGCGGGTTGTGGAGGACGCTTCGGGTGACGCCGACTGCACGCTGACGATGTCCGAGAGCCATCTTCGGAAACTGCTCCGGAACGACTTGAACACGACGATGGCGTACATGACCGGATCGCTTCGGATCGACGGCCGTCTTGGCCTGGCTCTGAAGCTTCAGGAAATCCTGAAGCAGTATCAGGTTTGAATACCTGGTTTACGACATCGATGAGCGCAATAATATAGGCTGCCTTATTCAGAGCAGCCTATTTGTGCTGTTATTTTAGATATAAGAAAGGATAAGCTTCGGAGATTGGGCTTCCTTATATCGCAAGAAAAACTTCCACTAAATGCGGTCTGGCTTCTTAGTAGGTGCGCCGATAGACGTTTTTTCTTATTTCCCTTTACGGGTTAATTTAGCGAGAGCATCCCATTGTTCCTCAGTGACGGAGCGAAGGTCATTGAATTCGCCCGCCCCCTGCAGCCATTCTCCACCGTCAATGGTGACCACTTCCCCATTAATATATCCCGCATAATCAGAAACCAGGAAGGCAGCCAAGTTCGCCAGCTCCTCTTTGTTCCCGACCCGGCGCAAAGGGACGCGATCGGTCATCTGCTGCTCCAGCTCCGGCGTGGGAGAGAGGCGGGACCATGCGCCTTCGGTTGGAAAGGGTCCGGGGGCGATCGCCACCTGGCGTATCCCGTAATGTGCCCATTCCACCGCAAGGGAACGGGTCAGTGCCAGCACGCCGGCTTTGGCCGCAGCGGATGGAACGACAAAAGCCGATCCGGTTGAAGCATAAGTCGTCACGATATTGAGCATGGTGCCTCCCTGGCCGCGGTCGATCCAGCGTTTGCCGATCTCCAGGGTCGCGTAGAACGTGCCGTGCAGAACGATGTTCAGCACCGCGTCTACGGCTCGAGGGGACAACCTTTCGGTGGGACTGATGAAATTGCCGGCGGCATTGTTGACGAGAATGTCAATCCGGCCGAAATGCCGTTCAACGGCATCCGCCAACTCCGCAATCTGTGCCGGTTCCCGAACGTCGCAAGGAGCATAGAATATTTTGTAACCGCTATCATTAAATTCTTCGGCTGTCTGCTTCAGCACTTCTTCCCGGCGCCCTGCGATCGCCAGTTTGGCACCAAGCCGCACGAACTTTTCACCCATGGCCCGGCCCAGACCCGTTGCTCCCCCGGTAATCAACACCACTTTGTCCTGTAACAAGTTCTGCGCAAAAGGTTCCATTTCGATTCCTCCCAAAATATATGCTGGAAAAGAATTCATACTGCTTAACTTCCACTATATCGGAACGGGAAAGCGGTGTATAGAGCAGCCTTTGCTATATGGGAAAAGGGCACTGATTCGATGTTATAAGTTTCATCTACCATCGGCGTACGTGCGGTTGTTCACTGAAGGTTTTTCCAGGTACAGGGGACATGGCGGTACCCGGCGGCATGATGAAATTCGGGTAGAAAAACCGCGGAAAATCGCTGAAACCCTTTTTATTGTTCACATTTTTGTCACATGTGGTTCTAAGCGCACGTTCGCCATAATAAGAAGAAGTAAACGCTTCAAACTAACATTCCTCAGCTTGTACCCTTCCTCCTAGCCCTTTTTCCCGTTGCGATGTCAAGGTCATTCACACATTATGTAAAGGAAGTGAAGAGACTTATGGCAATTATGCAGGGGCATGCCCAAAGACGTGCCCGAAACCCGCGAGCTGTTCGTCACGTCGGAATTTGTCTGATCCTCACGGTCGTTCTTTCGGTGTTTGGAATTCCTCCATTGCCTGTCTTTGCTGCGCCTCTCATCGCGATAGACCAGCCTTCTGGCCCCTTGGGGCCGGGATTGTCCCGGATTTCCGGAACGTTTTCAGGAGTGTATGACGTGGAACTCGCCGTAGGCGGCAATTCGCTCGTCAGTGCCCACATGGATGATCCGGAAGCGGACGGCAGCGGAAGCTGGTATGCCGACGTCGATTTCTCTAAGTACGACGGCCCGGTAGAACTGGCGGCTAGGGGAAAAGACAGCGTGACCCGCTATGTGGCCTGGTCTCCCTATATGTCGGTGGAGGTAAATAACCCGGGGGCCTCGCTCCCACAAGTGCAGATTACAAGCCCAGGCGAAACGAGCCCCGTGAAGGGGAGTGTCAATGTCCTCATTCAAGCAGGGGGCAAAAACCCGGTCAGCAACGTGCAAATACGGATTAACGGTGGAGAGTGGAAGGATGCGCCTCCCAAAGGATCAGGATACCAATTCAAGTGGAAGACAGCGGCTTATGCCGGACGGGTCAATAGCCTTGAAGCGAAAGCCGTGGATTCAAACGGAAATACAGGATACAGCAGCGCAAAATATGTGAAAGTCGTGAACGTATACAGCCAAGCAACGCTGCAGGAGGACCAGCAGGAGCAAGAGGGCTGGACAGAGCAGGATGCCCAGAATGATCAAGATGTTCAAACAGATCAAAATATTCAACAGAATGCCGAAACGGAACTGAATGTCCAGAAAGACCAGAGTGCTCAAATCGATCAAGATGTCCAAGGGCTGCAAAATAACGAAACTGCACAGGATGACTCAACAGCACAGGATAACTCAACGGCGCAGGATAACTCAACGGCACAGGATGCTTCAGCGGTACAAGATAACTTAACAGAGCAAGAGGTACCTCAAGCACAAGATGCCCCAACAACTCAAGATGACACCACGGTACAAGATGAGCTGACGCCTTCATCCTCGGAAAATTCAGTTAATGAAGTGATTCCGGATGAGGGGATGCAAATGAAAGCGAATTTTGGTTCAACGGAGGCTGAAGCAGCATCCAGTCCGACGACCATTACCCAGCAGGTGTACGGCCAGGATCGGGCCATGTGGATCTGGGAAAATGAATCGTACCCCCTGATCATGAACCCGGGTTCCCGTAATGTGCTGGATGCTATGGCATCCGACACGTCGACGTTCGGACAGAGACCGATCCGGACGTTGTACCTGGCGGTCGGACCCTATTTCGGCATGCGAATGCTGGAGGACAAACGGCCGGAGGTCAGGGATTTCGTCGGCTGGGCTCATGATAAGGGCTACCAGGTGCAGGCTTTGATCGCCGGCGGTACGACGCCGCCCTATTTCGGAGCCTATGCCCGTTACCGGACCCAGGCGGTGGTCGAGTTTGAAGGTATCCTGAATTATAATTTGTCCTCGGATCCAAAGGAGAGATTCGACGGTGTAAACATTGATACGGAGCCTTACAGCCTCGGTGATTTTAAAAGTGCCAAACCTTCGGTTCAGGTACAGTACCTTGACATGCTCAAGGCATTGATGGACCGCAAGCAGGCTTCCGGCCTGGACCTGCAAGTCGGGGCCGCCATCCCGCGCTGGTTCGACACATCGGTGGACGCCAGCAGCATCTCGTGGAACGGCTCGGTCAAATGGATGTCCCAGCACGTTCAGGATACGCTCGATTACATTTCGATTATGGACTACCGGGATCAGGCGGACGGCAGTGCAGGGATCATTGAACAAGCACGCGGAGAAATCGACTATGCGAATCAGATCGGCAAGCCGAATTCGGTCGTCATTGGCGTGGAAACGATCGATGTCGCCGACGGCGGCGATCCGGAGGCTATCAGCTTCTATGAGGAAGGCCGCACCTACATGGAGTCGGAACTGAACAAAGTGTACGCCGCTTTTGAAGGAGATCCTGCCTTCGGAGGGATCGCGCTCCATCATTACGGCAACCTGAGAATATTCCCGTCTGCATGGGGGCCGGGAGGCGTGTTCTGGCAGCCGCCGCAGGACAGCGAACCACCTTCAGCTGTTACGGGCACTCCGCAGGCAGCCGCCTTTGATTATCAGCGGGTCGATATCACCTACGGGCCGGCGTCCGACAACGCCACCGTGAAAGAGTACCGCATTTATCGTGGCACGGATGCGCAGTTTGAACCGGATCCAGCCCACCTTGCCGGTATATCGAACAAACTGAATTTCCGTGACGTCGGGCTGCTGCCGGATACGACATATGTCTATAAGGTAACGGCCGTCGATTCCTCCGGTAATGAAGGGCCTGCAAGCCAGCCGTTCTCCGCAACGACGGGGCATACCGATCTGAAGCCGATGATCGTGGGGCAAATGCAGATCACTTACGACGGGACCAAGGCGACCGTATCCCTGCAGGTCGTAGACAAAGAGACGGGAGCCGGGCTTCAGGCAACGGTTTACGGCCGGTTTACCTCTATGGGCGGAAAATATGTCGGTGGCGCCACGACAGCGACAGGTACGTACACCGCTTCATCCGAAGCGATCAATGCGGCTGCGGGTAAAGCCGGCTTTGCCGCCCGCAGAATCCTGGCGCACGGGTACTACTGGGCACAAGCTTATGATTCCCCCGACGGCCGATTCACGGAGTGGGGAGGATGACGCCGAGCTCGCAAAGGTAACGAGATCGATATGATCCAGATGGCTGGTATAACGAGAGGGCGCAGTGTTTGTTCTGCGTCCTTTTTTTCGCTTCATACGAAGCCCCATTTCTGTAAAGAAAATAGACACTCAATGATTTCGCTTCAAATATAAAGTGTACGAGAGATCACCTCACAAAAGCTTAAAAATCACACTTCGGCAAGGGATCTCACATTCTGTGGCGAAGGAGTAAGAAGGAGCGGAATGCATCCTAAAACTACATAAAAGGTGTGACTCAACTTTGACGAGACCGAATGTGATCGTGATTTACTGTGACGATTTGGGATACGGTGACTTGGGCTGCTACGGCTCCGATGCGATTCGCACGCCGCACTTGGATGCGCTTGCACAAGATGGGGCGCGTTTCACTAACTGGTACTCGAACTCACCGGTATGTTCACCGTCCCGGGCAGCCTTGCTGACGGGAAAGTATCCTGCAAAAACAGGTGTCAGCCATATTTTAGGAGGAAAGAGGGGGACGGGCGGATTAAAGGCCGACACCAAAACCCTTGCACAACACCTTAAAGAACATGGCTACCGGACAGCTTTATTCGGGAAATGGCATCTTGGATCCGCAGCGGACACCAAGCCCAATGCCAAAGGATTTGATGAATATTTCGGCTTCCAAGCCGGTTGCTTGGACTATTATTCCCACATTTTTTACTGGGGAATGCCGAGTGTGAATCCTGTGCACGATTTATGGAGCAACGACGAAGAGGTTTGGCGGGACGGCGAGTATCTGACGCATCTGATCACCGACAAATCCGTCGATTTTATCGAGGCAAGCCGGGGTGCCGGCAAGCCGTTTTTCTTGTATGCCGCTTATAATGCGCCTCATTACCCGATGCATGCGCCGGAAAAATACATGAAGCGCTACAGTCACCTCCCAAGGGACCGTCAGCTGATGGCAGCCATGATCTCGGCTGTTGATGACGGAGTCGGCGATATTGTGGCAGCGCTTAAACGGGTGGGGGCGTACGAAAACACCATTATTTTCTTCTCGAGCGACAATGGACCGTCTTCGGAGTCGCGCAATTACCTGGACGGAACAGAGGATGTGTACTATGGCGGAAGCGCAGGAATCTTCCGCGGACATAAAGGCAGCCTCTTCGAAGGCGGGATTCGGGAACCGGCCATCCTCATATATCCATCTATAATCGCTCCAGGACAGACGAAGGACGATGTCGGCATGATGGCCGACATCGTGCCGACCGTGATGGATCTCGCCGGTCTCCCCGTCCCCGCGGCGGAAGAGATCGACGGAAGCAGCATCGTGCCGATGCTGACACAAGGGGCAGGCACTCCACATGAGCAAATATGCTGGGAGTACGGCAGCCAGCTTGCGATTCGGGAGGGCAAATGGAAGCTTGTGCTTGGCGGCAAGCTCGACTTTGACCGCACCCAGCCGGACGACGTTCATTTGTCGGATTTGGAGGCGGACCCGGGCGAGCGGGTCAATCTGAAGGACGAGTTCCCGGAGATTGCGCAGCGATTGGAAAAAGATGTCCGGCAATGGTATGCCGCGCTTCTGTAGTTCTTCCTTGGGGTAATGAAACGTGAAGGATGCATCCGGGACAAAGTTCTCATTGTATTCGGACTTGAGATCAGAAATAATAGAAGGCTGGAGCTGTCATCTAGCAATGCCAGTTCATTAGATCCAAATCATAAAAGGAGTTGATCGTATGCCAACAATTCAAGTGGAAGGCAGAGAAGCGATTAGAGCAGAGGAAGGGCAGAAGCTAGTCCTGGCCCTGGAGGACAACGGGGTGGATATTTTGCACCGGTGCGGAGGAAATGCCAGATGCACGACCTGCCGGGTGGAAGTGTTGGAAGGCGATGCTGGCCCTGTCGGGGAAGCCGAAGCAGCCATTCTTACCACCAAAGGAATTCACGAGCCGAATGTCCGTCTGTCCTGCCAAATTCGGGTACATAACGACCTGACGGTCAAACCTGTGATGACGGTATCTGATTCCGGGATGGATCCTGGTAAAAGACCAGTAGACTAAGGAAATCGGGTCAAAACAGCCACATAATAAAACGGCTTTCTTTCCGCCTGGTAACGGGGAGAAAGTAAAACGGCTTTCTTTCCGCCAAATTCCGGGGAGAAAGCCGTTTTTCCGTTATTTTAACAGCCAGAGCGCCGGAACGTTCGGCGGTTCCCAGCCTGTCAGCGAGGTATGGGCCTGCCGGCATTCATAGGTCGCTCCGTTATAGGTAACGAGCGTGCCTGGTGTGTAAGCAACATTGGGTGCCCATGCCGCTGCGGATGAGGACGAAGCCGTCTTAGCAGTTGCCGCATTGCTGGCGGACGATTCATTTCCCGCCGCATCCACGGCGCGAACGGTAAACGTATAAGACGTGTCGGCCGCGAGTCCGCTGGCCGTGTAGGTCAGCGTCGTGCCGGATACGGTGCCTGCCAGCGTGCTTCCATTGTAGACCCGGTAGCCGGTTACGCCAACGTTATCTGTCGAAGCCGCCCATTTCAATTTAACCGTTCCCGAAGTTGGTGTACCGTCAACCTGCAGACCGGTTGGAGCGGAAGGTGGCTGGGTGTCCGGTGGATTTGTGCCGGATGTGGTGAATGTTACGGCACTGCTGGCATCCGAAGTGTTACCCGCAGCGTCTACGGCCCGAACTGTAAACGTATAAGATGTATTGGGTATAAGTCCGGTGACCTGATAACTGAGGACAGAACCTCCCGTTGTTGCAACAAGCGTGCCTCCGTTGTAGACCTTGTAGCTTGTCACGCCGACATTATCGCTCGAAGCCCCCCAGGTCAGTGTTGCTCCTGTTGACGTAATGGCAGATGCCTTCAAGCTGGAAGGCGCCGAGGGTGCCGTGGTATCCGGAGTGCCGCCGCCGCCGAAGTCCACATCAATGACATTGTAGAAGGCGTTGGCGGTGTCCGCGATTTCCCAAACGGCGAGGATCACCTGATATCCGGTGCGGCTGGGGACATTACAGGTGCTGGTATAGGTTGCTCCAGGCTGCACACCGTTATAATTTTCCGAACAGAATGGCGTCAGGTCAAAAGAATCTCTTGTGAGCGGCGCATTAGGATTCCAGTTCTGCTTCGTGATGTAATATTTCCAGCTGGTCGTCGCGTGTCTCGCCGTCAGAGTCCAGCTAAAGGTATTTGTGCCTGGAGAGAGGTTAACCTTGCTCCAGCGGGCCTGAGATTGTTCATCCAGCGTTGGAAAAGCTCCGTTGGCGCTGGCGATTTTACCGTCTGCCGGGCCTGCGGCAGGAAAGCCCTTCGGAGCTTCCAAGCTTTGAGGCTCATAGACAATCGGGCCGCAATTGGTGTTGGCACCCGTTTTGCATAAGTAAGCGCGGCTGCCGGGGGACTGGACATAACCATGCGCGGAAGCACGCTCCACAATCATCAACGTGCATAGCAGCGTGATCAAAGCTAAACTGCCTGCGAACAGCCATTTAAGCACTCCATGCTGTCGTAACCGAATCGTAGTCATCCAAATTTCCTCCTCTAATCCGAATATGAAAACAACATGTGTCATTCTGGCTGAAGATACCGCTTGGCCGTCCCACCCCCTTATAAGAAAATACATTCAACTTGCTTGGCCAGGGCCGACCTTGTGATCGGTCAGCTTTCGGAATGTTGGTTATATAAACTCGGCAGGCGAGCTTATATCGGAACATGGATGTCGATTTTTAATCAAGAAAATACATAAAAAATCAATATTTAGTAATAATTAGTATCGTTTAACACAACGATAAACCAATTAAGCCTCCCCCTCAATAATAAAAAACAACGATTTAGGTAGTGTTTGAGTGAATCGTTTCCGTCCATTCATAAAAAAATGCGAAATGCGGAAACCTAATTAAGTCCGCAATGTATTCATCTCCGAACTCATGCGCTTAATTTTTTTTGAAACCTATATTGTAATGGGAGGCCGCACAACAACATGTCCAATGTGTTAATGATCAAAGCGAATGACCGTCCGTTAGAGCAATCGGTTACGGTTCAAATGTATGAAACGTTCGTCAAAGCGTACCGAGACACCCATCCGGATGACGTGGTTACCGAGCTGGATTTGTTCGCCTTGAACCTGCCGAATTATGGGAACACGGCACTTACCGCTCTCTTCAAACGCAGCCAGGGACAGGAATTGACGCCAGAGGAGACGAATATCGCCGATTTGGTTCGCGTTCATATCGATCAATTTCTCGCCTCCGATAAGGTGGTTATCGCGTTCCCGCTATGGAACTACGCTGCACCTGCTCCGCTGATTACGTATCTGTCCTATTTGGCCCAAGCCGGAACCATGTTCCGATACACGCCCGAAGGCCCCGTCGGTCTAGCCGGGGGGCGTAAAGTGGTTCTGCTGAATGCCCGGGGCGGCATTTACTCCACGGAAGACATGGCTCCTTTTGAAGGGGCGATCCGGTTCGTGAAATCCAACTTGATGCTGTGGGGAATTACGCCGGAGGAAATCATTATCGAGGGTCATAACCAGATGCCTGCCGAAGCCAAGGACATTATTCAAAAGGGACTGGATCAAACAGCAAAATACGCTGTAACGTTTTAAACGAGTATAAAGAAAGCATTTCGGCTGTACGGCAGTCGGAATGCTTTTTTGTATTTTCTTCGGCAAAGGTTAAGGCAACCCACATTTTTCATAAAAAAATGAGTTGACAGAAAGCGCATTTCATCGACTATAATATGTAGACCGTTCGTTATAATTTTGAAAGGAGGTCATAAGCGCGATGACGGAAAAGCCCAATTCCCGTGAATCCATCGTGGAAACAGCAACACGTCTTTTTGCCAAACAGGGCTATCACGGAACGGGATTAAACCAAATTATCAAGGAAAGCCATTGCCCAAAAGGCTCACTGTATTATTATTTCCCAGAGGGTAAGGAGGAGCTTGCCCAAGAATGCATTTTACGGATTAAAAGTGCGGTATCCGACAAGTGGGAAGAGGCTTTTAACCGGTTCGACGATCCGTCTCAGGCCATTCAGCATTGCATCGATGTGATTGCGGCCGATGCCAAAGCCACCAATTTCGAAGGGTTTATCCCGCTCAGCTTCTGGAATGCGGTAGAAACCTCCTGCATCAGCAACTCCCTGAGGGAGGCATGTCAAGGCGTGCTTCAGGAGTGGGAGAGAGTCCTGACCACACGGCTGCAGGATGCTGGGGTAGAGCTGTCCCGTTCACAGGAAGCAGCGACAGTCATCCTTTCATTGCTCGAAGGATCGCTGCTGATTGCCCAGACGAACAAGGATACAGGACCGATATTCCTTGCTTCCAAATACGTCGGCATATTGCTGGACCGCCTTTTGGCTAAAAATACATCGGATGAAGCGCATAAAGAAAAATAAGACCGATTTAATAGAGAGATTACAGATATTAGAGAAAATAGATAGAGACATAGAGAGAGATAAGAGAGACATTGGACATATGACAGGAGGATGGGATTTGTGGAAGCAGCCGTACAGCATACGCAAGCTCAAATGCAAACGGAGAAAAAGTTTAAAGTTTTACCGATCATGATTTCGCTGCTCATTGCCGGATTTATCGGCATGTTCAGTGAAACGGCGCTGAATATCGCGCTTAGTGATTTGATGCAGGTCATGCATATCACGCCTTCAACAGCACAATGGCTGACAACCGGATACCTGCTGACCTTGGGCATTCTTGTCCCGGTGTCTGGATTGCTGCTGCAGTGGTTTACCACAAGGCAGCTATTTATTACCGCGCTCAGCTTTTCGATTGTCGGGACCCTGATTGCGGCGCTTGCGCCATCGTTTGAGTTTCTGATGGTGGCCCGCGTCGTGCAGGCGATTGGTACCGGCATCATGCTGCCGCTGATGTTTAATACGATTTTGGTCATTTTTCCGCCGGAGAAGCGGGGAGGCGCGATGGGAATCATCGGGCTGGTCATCATGTTTGCGCCGGCGATCGGACCGACGATCGCGGGTCTGTTGATCGAAAACCTCAGCTGGCACTGGATTTTCTGGCTGTCGCTTCCGTTTTTGATTCTGGCTCTGGTGTTCGGCATTGCGTTTATGCAAAATGTATCCAGCATCACCAAGCCAAAGATTGACCTGTTGTCCATCGTGCTGTCCACGATCGGATTCGGGGGCATCGTATTCGGCTTCAGCAGCGCGGGCGAAGGCAGCGGGGGATGGACGAGCACCAAAGTGATTGTGTCGCTGGTCATCGGCGTGGTCGGCTTGCTGCTGTTCGGATGGCGCCAGTTGTCGATGAAGCAGCCGATGATTAACCTGCGCGCGTTTAAATACCCGATGTTTTCGGTTGGCGTGGTCTTGATCTTTATCAGCATGATGATCATTCTGTCGTCGATGCTCGTACTGCCACTGTTCCTTCAGGGCGGTTTTGGCAAATCGGCCTTCTATGCCGGGCTGCTCATGCTACCGGGGGGGATCATCAACGGAATCATGTCGCCAGTGATGGGACGTCTGTTCGACAAATACGGCCCGAAATGGCTCGTGTTCCCCGGATTTCTGGTGGCTGCCGCAGCGCTGTGGTTCTTCTCGGGCGTAACGGCCGTGTCAGCTGCGTTTCTCGTGATCGTGCTTCACACGTGCCTGATGATCGGCATTTCGATGATCATGATGCCGGCGCAGACGAACGGGCTGAATCAGCTGCCGCGTGAATACTACCCGGACGGCACAGCCATCATGAACACGCTGCAGCAGGTAGCCGGTGCCATCGGCACAGCGCTTGCTGTCAGCGTGATGTCGGCAGGCCAGGAGCATTTCGCCGAAGCGCACCCCGGCGGCAATCCGCTTGATGCGTTAACTGCGGGGGTTTCGAATGCGTTTATGTTCGGGGTGATTATCGCAGTCATCGGATTTGTGATTGCACTGTTCATTAAGCGTGTACCCGTAAATCATCAAAAATGACAATAGAGAACGAAGCCTGGTATCGGTTGATACCGGGCTTTGTTTATATTTGAGGTATTGCTAAGCTTTAGCGGGCTGTCGTCAGAAAAATTGTCGCCCCAAGCTTCCTGGTATATAATGGGATACCAGTGGAGGTCCAATCGACGTTCATTGACGGATCTGCCTGAATCGATAGTCCATTCATGAGGTGATACACTTGAAGCAAACACCGCCCAAGCTTCCGCTGACCCTGGAGGAACGTGCCCATTTAAGAGCCTTTAAAGTGAAACTGAACGATATTGCCACCCTCGATACCGTACAGTTATCGCAAATGCTGGAAATCACCCGCGAACGCGCCAATATGCTAAAAAGTCTGGCCATGTTTCAATCCGTGCCCTCGATTGGCCCGAAAGTGGCCGCAAGGGTGGTTGGCATGGGATACTACTCGCTGGATGAGATTAAAGACCTGGACGGAGCGGACTTCATAGACAAAATGGAGGTGCATCTCGGATACTGGGAGGATCCTTGCCTGGAGGATGCTCTTCGCTGTCTGGTGCATCATGCCAACCATCCGGGCAGTGAGCGGCAATGGCCTGATTTTACCGAAGAAAGGAAAAAGTACCGGGAGCAATTCGGTTATCCGGCAACAAGGCCTGCAGCAGCTTGGTACGAACACCGGGGGAGTGAGCAACACGGAGCAAGTAAGGGGGAATAAGTTTGATTCAGCAAAAGGTTCATCATAAAGTAAACGATATCGAGGAAATAGAGCTGGAACTGACCCGGTTTAATGCAGGACGGGCGCTTTCCTCGCAAGACAAGCGTCTGGAAGAAATTCGAATCGGCGGTGCCCTGCTGTTAATCGAAGCTACCGGTCCGGATTCGCTCTACTACAATCGGGTGAAAGGATTCGGAATCGCGGATCTGGAGCATTTGGACCAAATTGTCAGCGAATACGAGCAAAGAAATGCCCGTCCTTGTTTTGATATGGCACCAACCCGGCTGAACGAGCAGGTTGCGCTGGCATTGCACCGCAAGGGATTTCTGCCCACAGATCAGCTGACATTTTTGGAGGCCGAGCCGGTTGAGGCTGCAATAGTGCATTCGGGCATCACCATTGAGCCGGTGGACGAAGGCAATGTCGACGTTTTGCTGGAGGCCGTCAGTGAGCTAATGGGAGGCGTTCCAGCTGATATTTTGGCGAGAAAAAAACGGTACTTTACCCTCCCTGTTTTTCGGAATTACCTCGCCTATTCGGATGGCCAGTTGGCCGGGATCGGATCGATGTTCATCCATACGGGGAAAGGCTATTTGGCCAACGATTATACCTTGCCCGCGTTTAGGGGCAGGGGATGTCAGACCGCGCTGATCCGCCATCGGTTGTCAGAGGCGAAGCGGACAGGCCTGTCGATAGTGTACACGGATGTGGAGTTCGGCTCTCCAAGTCATAACCATATGCTGGTCCAAGGGTTTAGGCATGTGTATACCAATTCTTTTTGGGTCAGAGACCAATAAAAACACTCCCTGCGGGGAGTGTTTTTTTGCCTACTCCTTGTACTGGTTTATGCTGTCTTGCAGCAGCTGGAGCACCAAATCCCTCAGCCGTGGCGGCGATACAACCTGCACATCCGGGCCAAATCGGAGCAACCTCCGGGCCGTAAACGGGAACTCCTCAAGCGGAACCGGGCCGCTCCACTGTCCGTCCGCAGCCGTATGCAAAATCGGGTCGTCTTTGGCAAGCCGCATACCAAAAGGGGTAAACCGCAGCACCACCTCGGCTTTGTCCCGATCATCGGTTGACTGCATCCACTCCGCTAGGGACGGCACTTCCGGATCGATTTCACCGGTTTTCTCCACACGCTGGATCCGGTCCACGCGAAAAAGGAGCGTCTTCTCCGGATTTCGCGCGGGCATGTACCAATATCCATTCTCAAAATAAATGCCAAAGGGGTACACGTTGTGCTCCTTATCGCCTTTGGAAGACTTATACACGATCCGGATTTCCTGTTTGGCGATCGAAGCTTCTAAAATTTCCGTCGTCCAAGGTGCAGGCTCATGCAGCTGTATCATTCGGAAAGAAATATGGCTGCGCATCTGATCGATGTTCGTCTGTACGTCGGAAGGCAGGGACCCGTAATACTGCACGGCTAGGTGGGAGCGGATCGCGTCAAAAGGGAAATCGGGCACCTTCTCCAGCATTTCGAGCATCAGAAACAAACCGAGCGCCTCGGTTCGGGTCAGCTGCAGCGGCGGCAGAATTCGGTTCTCCAGCGCTCGGTATCCGCCATGAGCCCCTTGTTCGCTGTACAGCGGAAAACCGATTTGCTGCAGGTAATCCAGGTCGCGCTGGATGGTCCGGACCGAGACGTTAAAACGCTCGGCCAATTCGCGGGCCGTAAACTTCTTCCGTGAGTCGATGATCCGCATCATGGCTAATCTCCGCTCATTCATGATATCCTCCTAATCACGTCAATTTATGTCGTAGTTACATTGTAACATATGAATAGAAGGGAGCGATAAAAAATGGAAAGCTCGAAAGTAGTGCTGTATCTCGCGGTTAGTCTGGACGGATATATTGCGCGATCGGACGGATCGGTGGACTGGCTGTTTGACGTTGAAGGCGCTTGGTTATACGCCAGCGATCTTGAATTACGATTTAAATTCGGCATTCACCGGATCCGTTATTAGCTTCTTTGCGGAAGACGCAGCAAACCAGGTTTTCTTCCATTGGCCTTTTGCTGCCAACACCACCAGCACACTTGCTAAGGCCACACCGCTCAGAATCAGAAACCCGGGCGTGTACGACCCGGTAGACTCGTACAATCCGCCGAGCACAAGCGGAAGCAGATAACCGCCGAACCCGCCGGCAGCGCCGACGATGCCTGTAACAATGCCGATCTCATCACGAAAACGCTGGGGCACAAGCTGGAAGACCGAGCCGTTGCCGGCACCCAGGCACATCATGCCGGCAAAAAGAAGGATGGAGATCACGTACAGCGGCGGCAGCGAGGAGACGCAGGCGAGCATGATGGCTGCCCCGGTATACAGGATGAGCAGCATGCGGACGCCTCCGATCCGATCGGACAAATACCCGCCCACCGGACGGAAGAGGCTGCCGGCGATGACGCATATGGTCGTAAAATCGGCGGCATGCACAGCCGAAAGATTATATTGCGTATGAAAAAAGATCGTCAGGTAATTGGTCAGACCGACAAAGCCGCCGAACGTAACACAGTACAGCCAGCAAAATAGCCAGGTATCCTTTTGCTTTAACACTGAGCCGTACTCGGACAATTTTTTGGGGGCAGGCTGGTTGGGGCTGTCTTTGGCAAAAATGCTGAAGAATATAAACACGATGACGATCGGGATCAAGGCGATGCCAAATACGGCTTCCCACCCTCCAAAATGCTGTGCCAGCCGGTTCGCGAACAGCGTGCTCAGCACCGTGCCGCTGTTCCCGGCTCCGGCGATGCCCATCGCCAGGCCTTGGTACTGCGGCGGATACCACCGGCTGGCAAGCGGAAGCGCAGCCGAGAACGAAGCCCCGGCAATGCCGAGCAGCAGGGCGATGACGTGCAGTTCGCCGAGCGAGTCTACGAACCGCCAGCCCCAGATCAGCGGCACCATCGTCAGCAGCATTCCGAGCTGTCCGGTGCGCTTCGGCCCGATATAATCGGTCAGGAAACCGAGGACCAGCCTTAATACCGAACCACCCAGCACCGGCAGCGCGACCAGGTTCGCTTTTTGGGACGCGGTCATCGGATAGTCCTCCATCATAATGACGCTTAGCGGCCCGAGGAGCACCCAAATCATAAAGCTGATGTCAAAATAGAAAAATGCGCTGAATAAAGACGGTTTATGCCCACTTTTCCAAAACGTCGTGCCTTCTTTCATCTCCATCTCCTCCATATCTTATATCGAATACAAAACAAAAAGCCGCAGATTGCCCATAAACGGACAACCAGCGGCCTCATTGCCATGGGAAGTATTCTTCCCGGATGAAAGATCACGTCTTTGTGATTTCGAAATGAATTATAGTGGAATGTAAAATGCGTGTCAATAAACTATACATAATTTTTGTTATCGGGACATGATTCATCGTTATTTTGGTGAATATTAGAATGTCGTGTAATATATGTTGACATTAATTTCATTTTCGATTATGCTCAGTTCAAATCCATTATCCGGTACAACGGTGTACCTGTTGGCTAACTGGCAATGACGCCCGTTCTCTTGATCTCCAAGGGACGGGTTTTTTCATTTTTAGGCCTGGCCTACACAGTTTTTTAGCGGAGGTGACTGCAATGGGGAAGCCTAGGCTTGTCGTAGTCGGCAACGGGATGGCAGGGATGAGATGCGTGGAGCATATATGCGATTTTGCGCCCGACCGGTATGAGATCACCGTGTTCGGAAATGAGCCCCATCCCAATTACAACCGGATCATGCTGTCGAAAGTGCTCCAAGGCGGAACAAATGTAGATGATATTACGATCCACGATTGGGATTGGTATACAGAACGGGGGATTTCCTTGTATACAGGAGAAACTGTACTTCGCGCCGATCCCGACCTGCAGCGGATTTACATGGAATCCGGGCGTGTGGAGCCTTATGACCGGCTGATTATTGCGACCGGCTCCTCGGCCTTTATGCCCAAAATCCCAGGCATTCACAAGCCGGGAGTGACGGCTTTCCGGAATATCGCGGATTGTGAGCGGATGATGGAAGCTTCTCGAACGTATAAGCATGCAGCTGTAATCGGCGGAGGACTGCTCGGATTGGAAGCGGCAAGGGGACTGCTAAACCTCGGCATGGAGGTCGATGTCATCCATAACGCTTTGTATCTGATGAACCGGCAGCTGGATGCCTCCGCAGCGGAGATGCTGAAGCGGGAGCTGACCCAGCAGGGGATGCGCTTTCTGGTTGAAAAACGTACGGAGCGTATTCTCGGCAGAAAGCGTGCGGAAGGCCTGCAGTTCTCTGACGGCAGCCGGCTTGGGGCTGACTTGATCGTTCTGGCTGTGGGCATTCGTCCGAACATTTCCGTAGCGGAAGCCAGCGGTATTCGCACAAACCGGGCGATTGTCGTGGATGATTATATGCAGACGAGTGCCGACCATGTATATGCCGTTGGGGAATGTGCAGAGCACCGCGGCATTGTCTACGGTCTGGTTGCTCCGTTATATGAGCAGGCCCGCATTCTCGCCATGCATTTATGCGGCCGGCACACGGAGCCTTATCCAGGATCAGTCCCTTATGCACAGCTTAAGGTGTCGGGCGTGGAGGTATTTTCCGCCGGGCTGATCCAGGGTGGAGATTGCGAAACGGCGCTGCAGCACTACGACGGCGTGAAAGGGACCTATAAGAAGGTGACGATGAAAAACGGCAGGATTGCCGGAGCTTTGCTCTTTGGCGACACTTCGGAAGGGACGGAGCTGTTGGATTATTTAAAGCGGCGGGCGCCGGTGTCCGCCTTGAAGGCGCAGCCTGCCGGGGGGGATTCTTCATTGGCCAAAACGGCCGAAGCTATGGGGGATCAGGATACGGTTTGCAATTGCAACAGTGTCACAAAAGCTGCCATTATGGAAGCCGCCGGTCTGGATGGGGCACAAACCGTGGACCAGATCCGGGAGCGGACCAAGGCGTCCGGTTCCTGCGGAGGCTGCAAGCCGATGGTGGCCGCCATCCTGGAGCTGGCGAAGTCCTCGGGAGGGAAGAAGCCGGCTCCGGCCGCTGCTCCTGTGCCGATCTGCGGCTGCACGGACATGGACCGTGCAGCGATCCGGGCCGCGCTGAATCCGGGGAGCGATACAAGCGCTCAAGCAGCCATGCTGCGTCTGGGCTGGAAGCGCCCGGAAGGCTGCCCGGTATGCCGATCGGCCGCCGCTTATTATCTCGGCATCCATCGCTCGGACGGCAGCGGAGGGCCCATGATCCGTGTGTCGGCAAGCTCGGTCGTCTCACCGGGAGTTCCACACTCGGAGTCCGGGCGGATCGTGCTCGAACTGGAGCGAAGAAGCATGGGGTGGTTCATGCCGGCACGGATAAGCATCGCGGTGTCTGCGGGTCCGCGCGACCCGGCGGGTGTCCTTGTGCATGATCTCGGTATCGGTGTATCCCCGGCCGGATGGGAATTGTACGCCGGCGGACATATGGAGCATCCGGTCAAGTCGGCACAACTGGTCGGTGTCCTGCCCGATGCCGGGGACATCATCGACATGGCTCTCGGCTGCCTTGCGCTGTACCGGGATTCCGCCTATTATCGGGAACCGGTGTGGGAGTGGCTGGAACGATACGGGCTCCAGCGTTTACGGGAGAAGCTGCTCGATCCCGATGAGCGCGAATCGCTGCTCGAAACGATAAGCATGGCCCGATCCGCAGGAATCGACGCACAATCCGATATACACTCTGAAGAAAGGACGGTGGGCATATGACGCTGACGATGAACACGCAGTGCCCTTTTTGCAGCGTGCAGTGCAAAATGACCGTAGAGATTGCACCCGGGGAGGCCAGGCAGCGATCGGGTTTTCAGGCGACGGGAGTCCCCAATGCCGCGTCCGAGGGGCGGCTGTGCGTGAAAGGGATGAACGCACACCAGCATGCTTCAAGCCGGGATCGCCTCCTGTATCCGTTGGTGCGGAAGAACGGAGAATTGGTCCGCGCCTCCTGGGAAGAGGCGTTGGACACCGTCGCAGCGCGGTTCTCGGCCATTCAGGAGACGTACGGCCTCGATGCCGTTGGGGTGTATGGCGGCGGTTCATTGACGAATGAAACGGCGTATGCACTCGGCAAATTCGCAAGAGTGGCCCTCCGGAGCCGGTATATCGACTATAACGGGAGATTTTGCATGTCGGCGGCGGCCTCGGCCGGGGTAAAGACGTTCGGGATCGACCGGGGGCTGACCAATCAGCTGTCGGAAATCCCTCTGGCCGAATGCATTATTCTCGCCGGCACGAACATCGCGGAGTGCCAGCCAACCCTCATGCCTTATTTTATCCGGGCGAAAGAGAATGGGGCATTCATCATCGTCATTGATCCCCGGGCAACCGCGACGGCGGAGCTGGCGGATCTTCATCTCCAGGTGAAGCCGGGAACCGACAGCGCTTTGGTGAGCGGTATGCTGAAGGTCATCTTGGACGAAAATTTGATCGACTCGGCATTTATTCAGAGCCGCACAAAGGATTTTGACCAGCTCAAGGCTGATTTGCTCCGAATAGATTTGGAAGGGGTTGCCGAGTTAACAGGCGTAAGCGTTGAGCAGATAAGAACCGCTGCCATGTCTTACGCCAAAGCGGGCACCGGCATGGTGTTTACTGCGCGCGGTGTGGAGCAGCATGCCGATGGGCATATGGCGGTCCGGAATTTTCTGAATATGGTTCTGGCCACCGGGAAAATCGGCAGGGAAGGCTGCGGCTACGGTGCCGTTACGGGCCAGGGGAACGGACAGGGCGGCCGAGAGCATGGACAGAAGGCGGATCAGCTGCCCGGCTACCGTTCGATCGAAAATGAAAACGACCGTGCGTTCGTGGCAAAGGTTTGGGGAATTCCGCCCGAAGAGCTCCCTGGAAAAGGGGTATCCGCCTATGAAATGATGGAGCTCGTACACCAGGAACAAATCAAAGCGTTATTCGTCATGGGCTCGAATCCGGTAGTTTCCAATCCCCATGCTTCTCTGGTGGAGGAGGGCATCCGGAAGCTCGATTTTCTCGTCGTCGCCGATATGTTTCTGTCCGAAACGGCAAAATACGCGGACGTTGTCCTGCCGGTCACTTCCTATATGGAAAACGAAGGGACACTGACGAATCTGGAAGGGCGCGTGCTGCTGAGGGAAGCAGCCAGACCGGCGCCGGGCGAGACGCGCCATGATTGGCAGATCTTGTGCTCGGTTGCGGAAAAGCTCGGCAGAGGGGCTTATTTTCCGTTTAAGGATGCAGAAGAAATTTTTAATGAGCTGAGAAAAGCCAGTCAGGGCGGGATTGCCGACTACTTCGGGATCACTTACGAACGCCTGCGGCGGGAAGAAGGCATTTACTGGCCGTGCCCGTCAACCGACCACCCGGGGACAGGGCGGCTGTTTGAATACTCCTTCGCTCACGCAGACGGACTTGCACGGTTTCAGACGGTACCTGTTGCTTCACAGGGCGAGGAAACGGACGGCGAATATCCGCTCATCATGACTAACGGCAGGGTGCTTCCGCATTATTTGACGGGCGTTCAAACCCGGCGCAGCCCGGTGCTCGCCGCAAAGTTCGTGGAGAGCTTCATGGAAATTCACCCGCTGACCGCGCGCAAGCACCGGATTGAAGACGGAGCGCTCGTACGCGTCAGTTCCAAACGGGGGACGGTTACCGTACGCAGCCGGTATTCTGACAAAATTCGTGAGGATACCGTATTTATTCCGATGCATTGGGGAGACGCACAGAACGTGAATTTGGCCACCAATCCGGAGCTTGATCCATACTGCAAGATGCCTGATTTCAAAGTCAGTGCCGTCCGGGTTCGGCCGCTTGCCGAAGAATGGCCAGAAGATGAGGGAGAGATCATCTAGAAAAAATACACCGCATATCTGAGTCCAACATTAGGTTTATCAACAAATTGGTCTGCTCCAAATCGCTGTGGATTGGCCCTTATTCCCGCCAATGACTCATGCTACAATAGCCGTGTCATGGAATTTACGATGCATGAAAGGGGAGAGGGCGCATGAATATTTTGATCGCAGGCGCTTCCGGAGCTGTCGGCCGTTTGCTGGTGCCGCGGCTGGTCCAGGCCGGCCATACGGTGACAGGTACGACTCATCGGCCGGAAAACATACAAGTCATTGAATCATTGGGAGCTAAAGCCCTCGTCGCGGATGCATTTGACCGGGATGCTACTGTTGCAGCAGTCCGCGAAGCAAGGCCGGAAGTCGTCATCCACCAGCTGACATCCCTCGGCAGCCGGGTTTTCGCGGAAAACTCCCGCATTCGGGTGGAAGGAACCCGTCATTTGGTCGATGCCGCCCGCGAAGCCGGCGTGAAACGAATCATTGTCCAGAGCATTGCGTGGGCTTATCAGCCGGGGGATGGTCCGGCGACAGAAAATGTACCTCTGGATGTCGAATCTGCGGATCCTTCCCGCAAACGTACCGTGGATGCCGTTGCTGCACTTGAGGAGACCGCAGCGGAAATTCCGGAGCATGTCATTCTTCGCTACGGGTTGTTTTATGGTCCCGGTACATGGTATACGAGCGGCGGGTATATGGCGGAAGAGGTGCGTGAGGGAAGAATGTCTGCCAATGAAGGAGTTTCCTCATTTGTACATGTGGAGGACGCCGGCCATGCCGCTTGCCAAGCGCTGGATTGGCCGTCCGGTGCTTATAATATTGTGGATGACGAGCCGGCAAGGGGTACCGATTGGCTCCCGATTTTTGCGGAGTCGGTCGGTGTTTCCCTGCTGCACACCGCTGCAGGTGAGGGGCAGCCTTGGGAACGTGGTGCGGCAAATGCCAAAGCACGCGGGCTGGGATGGAAACCGTTGTACCCCTCTTGGCGAACCGGTTTTCGAGGGAGTCATTAAAGCTTACGAAGTGCACGAATGCACCGCTTATCAGACATTGGACAGCCTGGGCTGTTCCGATGCTCTATAAGGGGTGCTTTTTTTGTCGGGGAAACCAGCGGTATTTGTGCTTGACTCTCACCTATACGTGAGGGTTTAGTATGGATATGGGAGGTGCTTAAGTTGATGTATAAAATTGGACAGTTGGCCAAGGAGGCCGGTATCTCCATCCGCACGCTGCGCTATTACGATGAAATGGGTATCCTGACCCCCTCTTTCGTATCTGATGCCGGATATCGGTACTACAACGAAGACGACATCATGAAGCTGCATCACATTACGACTTTGAAGCAGCTTGGTTTTACACTGGGACAAATCCGAAACGTCTTAGAGGCGGAAGCCGGGGGGGCTCACGCTGAAAAATGGACACACGCAATTCGGATGCAGCTTGATTTGCTCCAGGATGAAAAGCATCGCCTCGAGCTGCTCGAGCGCCGGCTGCTGACGACGCTGCGCACAATCGAGCTCCGGGGTGACGTCCCGGTGGAAGAACTGGTCCTGTTCATCCAGATGCTCCATTCAAGAGAAGCCGACTCGGCAGCAAAATCCGTCCAGCGGAACAACAGGGTTCGGCAGTTTGCTCCCGATGAGCTCCCGATTATCGAGAAGCTGCCGAAGATTGATGAGGATGATCCGCGGTCGGATGAATGGATCGGCCTGCTGCGGGACATTCATCGCCACATCGAAGAGCCGCCGGATTCACCGGCATCCAGACAGTTGGCACAGAGGCTGCTGACCATTGGCGAAGGGTGGTTTGATGGCAGGGAGGACGTGCTGGAGAAGTATTGGGAGTGGATTCGCCCCGAAGCCGGTGGAAGCGAAAAGGTCCTCGGACTGGATGAAGATACGGTGAACTACATCGACCGCATCGTCGACGAGTATCTGCGGCACGAGCAAGAGCAGCAAACGGATAAGACGAAAGGAAGGGATCGAAATGAATGAGCAAGCAAAAACCGCGACGCCAGCGAAACCCGTGAAACCGCGCAAACCGTTAAGCAAAAACCAGGCGTGGGCTTATGTGGCGATCGGGGGAATCCTCGAAATCGTCTGGGCTTCAGGCTTCAAATATGTGGAGATTCCCTCCGTTATCGTGCTGATTGCCCTGCTGACGAGCTTTGAGCTGGTCATCCGTGCAGCGAAGGTTCTGCCGGTCGGGACAACCTACGCCGTTTTTGCCGGGATCGGCACGATCGGAACCGTGGTTGTGGAAGCTGTTTATTCCGGTGGTATTGGCCTGCTGAAAGTCGGCATTATTTTGCTCTTATTGCTGTTTATCATCGGATTAAAACTTACCAGCGGGGAGGAACACAGCTAATGGCTTGGGTGCTGCTTATTGCTGCCGGATTGCTTGAAATTGTCGGCGTGATCGGAATCAAAAGGGTATCGGAACAAAATAACTGGACCAATAACCTCATTCTTATCGGCGGTTTCATCGCGAGCTTTTCATTGCTGGTCAGAGCGATCGAGTCGATCCCTCTGTCGACGGCTTATGCGATCTGGACCGGGATCGGTTCGGTTGGAGCGGCCGTTGTGGGCATGATGTTTTTCAAGGAATCAAAAACGCCGGTACGCCTGTTTTGTATCATGGGCGTCATCGGTTGTGTCATCGGGCTTCGGCTTGTTGAGTAAACCGCAGCATATCTGAATAAGGCATCAATGCAAAACCTCGCTTTGCGGGGTTTTTTGTGCTGAAATCCAGCGTGCGGGGCGGGATGTGCCAAACCGCTGGACAAGAAAAAACGGTTTAATGCCGGAATTGATCATCGAATGTTCAGGTTTTACATACATATTTCATGAACATGGAACGTTTTTAACAAAACCGGTTTAATGTAGGACTTGTACTTGAGACAAATTCCAAGCCAAGACATGAAGGAGAGGATTAGGCGAACGTGGTTACGATTGCTGATGTAGCAAAAGCTGCGGGGGTTTCGAAAGGTACGGTATCCAGCGTGTTCAGCAAGAAACGTCCCATCAGCAAAGAGGTCACGCAGCGTGTGCTTAAGGCGGCGGAGGAATTGAACTACAGGCCGAATTACTGGGCAAGGAGCCTCGTAAACCGGAAAACCAACATTATCGGGCTGAACATGCGCAGCGAGAAAATGCCGCTGGACGCGTTCCAGCACGAATTGCTCGACGGCATGATGGAGGTTTGTTATGAACTTGGCTACCGGATATTGATTAACATTTTGCAGCCTTCCCTGCTCAAGCAGGTGGAGCTTATCGCTTCAGATCCGGTGGACGGAGAAATTTTGCTCGACCCGATTCATGACGATCCCCGAATTGAAGACCGGCTGAAGCGACACGTCCCTATCGTTGTGGTGGGGCGCCCGTCGGGCGAGCTGGCCGGACAGGTATGCTCCGTCGATAACGACAATATCGCGGCGGCCGCCAAAGCGGTCAGGCTTCTTCTATCGCAAGGGCACCGGCGGATTTTGTTTCTCAACTCGGCGAAGGACCGAACCGTCGCGGAGGATCGGGAGCTGGGTTATTATTTAGCCCACCGCGAAGCCGGTGTGGATTCGCTGGCTGGACTGATCCTGAACAAGCCGGATGACGATGGAACCTCGATCCGCTTCGGATACGAGACGACCCTGCAGATGCTTCGCGAACACGCTGGCATTTCCGCCATCCTGGCGGACAACGAATCTATGGCTATGGGCATTTATCAAGCGGCGGAAGAGCTTGGACTTGTCATTCCCGGAGATCTTTCGGTCATCGCTTTCAGCGGAGGCGAGCATTTCCCGCCCGCAATGCATCCGCCGTTAACCGGGATGAGGCTGGATGCAAGAACAATCGGCATGGAAGCCGCCCGCCTGCTGATCGAGCAGGTGACTGCCGGCGCAGCCGGGGTTAAGCGGATACTCCTTCCGTCCGAACTGGTGGAGCGCGGCTCCTGCGCGTGCACCCATTAAACCGTTTACACATTGCTATCTATAAGAAAAACGTCTATCGACGTACCTTCAAAGAAGACAGACCGCGTCCAGTGGAAGTTTTTCTTGCGATTATAGAATCGTTCAGCTCCGCTGAAAATTTATCATTCTATAATCTAAAAAAAAATCATTGTTGGAGGTGTTTTGAATGAAAAGAAAGTCAGGCATTTTGATGGCAACCCTGCTGGCAGGTTCACTCCTGGTCTCGGCATGCAGCAGCGGCGGAGGCGACACAGGTAAGGCGGCGGAAGGGGGAGCGGATACCGGCAAACAGCCGGAAATGAAGCTTCGCATTCTCTCCGCTAACGTCGGCGGGAAAACCCCGGATGAGATGAAACAGTTCGAGGCTGAGATTAAGCGGTTAACCGGCATTGATGTGACGATCGAAAAGCCGGCGAGCGACTACGACCAGAAAGTGCTGACCGTGCTGGGTTCGGGTGAGAAATACGATCTTATCGAGCTCAGCGACCTTGGCAAGCTGGATCAATTTGTCGGGCAGGGTGCGGTGACGGATCTAAGCGATTTTGTTAAGGGGTCGAGCACGCTCTCTGAGCCGAAGGTGATTCCCACCGCTGAATGGGACCAGCTGAAAGACAAGGATGGCAAAATCCATGCCGTCTTCACGAAATTCCAGGGCGGCACGATGCCGATCGTCCGTAAGGACTGGCTGGATAAGCTGCATCTGCAGGAGCCGAAAACGCTGGACGAATATTATCAGGTGCTGAAAGCTTTTAAAGAGCAGGATCCGGATGGCAACGGCAAAAACGACACCTACGGCTTGAGCACGTCCGGCTTATATGACATTCAAGGGTTCATGAGCGCGGCCGGTTTGAAGTACCGCTACGTGATGAAGGACGGCAAGCGGACGATCCCGTATGCTTCCGACGAAGCGATTCCGATGTATGAATGGTTTGCCAAGCTGGTCAAGGAAGGCATCATGGATCCAAACTTCGTAACGAACGATACAGGCAAAATGCGCAACCTGTTCCTGACCGACCGGGTCGGCATGGTGACGTACTGGGATGCCTGGGTCGGCATGTTCAACAACCTGCGTAAAGAGCAGGATCCGAATACAACGTTCCAGGCGGAAGCGATCGCCAGCGCGGCCGGTCCGGACGGCAACATCCTGATGCGCCGGGGCGACCCCGACTTCTGGATCGTGCCGCAAAATGCGCCGCATGTAGAAGCGGCAGAGAAATTCCTGGAGTTCTGGAACTCCAAGGACGGCATCACCCTCGGCAGCCTTGGTATTAAAGACGTCGATTATACCGAGAGCGGCGGCCAATATACGCTCACGGCAGAGGGCAAGGAGCACAACATGGACCATGGCGTGCCGTTCTGGTACAACGAAAACGTCAAGTCCCCGTTTGACAAACTGCCGGGCGTCGAGGCCGCCCAAGAACTGGTCAAACAGCATGCGACGCTGGAACTTGCCCTTCCGGGCTGGCCGGACGCGGAAAAAATCGTACAAAATTACGCGCTGAAAGCCATGTCCGGAGAAATGCCCGCCGCCGATGCCGTCAAGAAAATGCGGGAGGAACTGAAGAGCGCGAATTTGATCGACGAATAGCTCCCGCGGTTTGATTTTACCCGATAGGATGTGAAGTTAGACAAGATGAGAGCGATTCGTAAATACGGCGTACTCTATGCCATGATGCTTCCCGTCGTCATTTACTTTATCATTTACGGTTATTATCCGCTTGCGAGGGGCCTGCAGATCAGTTTTCAGGACTACAAGCTGATGGGCGAACGTCCCTATATCGGATTTGCGAATTATGCGGCAGTGTGGCATGATCCGTTTTTCTGGAAAGCGCTGGGCAATACGGTGGTGATCGGGGGAGGCATTCTGGTCTTCGGATTTGTCGCCCCCCTGGTCATCGCTTTATCCCTGAATGAAGTCATGACGGCATGGTTTAAAAAAACGGCGCAGATGCTGCTCTACATCCCGCATTTGCTCTCCTGGGTTGTGATCGGGGGAATGTGGATTTTCCTCCTTTCACCCGACACAGGGATCGTCAATTTGGTGCTGCACAAGGTGGCCGGCATCGAGCCTATCCATTTTCTGGCCGAGTCCACCTGGGCGAGATGGGTCATGATCCTGGTCTCCACATGGAAGGACATGGGCTACAGCTGTATCCTGTTTCTTGCCGCGATTGTCTCGATCAATCCGTCCTTGTACGAAGCAGCCCGCATGGACGGGGCTACCAGGTGGCAGCTTGTGCGATTCGTGACCCTTCCCCAGCTGAAAGGAACGATGAAAGTCATTATCCTACTGAATACGCTCGGGGTGCTGAGGATCTTTGATCAGGTCTTTGTCCTCCGCAATCCGTCGACCTCTTCCCATGTCGATGTGCTGATGATGTACACGTTTCAGAAGGGCATTATGGAAATGCAGGTCGGCGTGGGTGCGGCCGCGAGCTTTTTCGTTCTGGTCTTTACGCTGATCTTGACGCTTGCCGTGCGGACACTAACCCGATTTGACGAGGTGGAATAGATGATGAGACACGCGAATTACGGTTTGAACGCCAAGCGGATGACGGTGTTCGATTGGCTCAACGCCTTGTTCATTATCTGCCTGATGCTGACGATGATCATTCCCTTCCTGAACGTCATATCACTCTCGCTGTCCTCCGGGGTTGCGTCCATGAGGCCGGATATCATCCTGTTTCCCAAAGAATTCAGCCTGGATGGATACCGCACGATCTGGAACAGTCTGGATCTGTGGAGACCTTTCCTGAACAGCACGATCGTAACGGTCTTCGGAACGCTGCTGCATGTGCTGCTGTCGTCGCTGGCGGGCTATGTGCTGATCCATCCCCGGGTACCGGGAAAACGGCTGATGATCACCTTCATCCTGATTACGATGATGATTCCGCAGGAGGCGGTGCTGATCCCGCTGTATGTGGTCAACAAGGACTTCCACCTGATCAACACGCTGACGGTGCTCGTTCTGTCCGGACTTGTCTCGGGGTTCTCGATCCTGCTGATGCGGAACTTCTTCATGAGCATCCCTTACGAAATTTCGGAATCCGCCAAAATCGACGGTGCGGGCGACTTCTGGGTCTTCGCGGCCATTTATATGAGGCTGGCGACCGCCGGATTGGCTACGGTGACGCTGTTTGAGTTCGTGGGACGCTGGAACATGTTCACGGCACCGCTGATTTTCATCAATGACAGCTCGAAATATACGCTGCAGGTAGCTCTGAAAGCCATGATTATCGATTCAAGCACGTCTTCCAGTAACTACCTCATCACCACGAATGTAAAAATGGCCGGAATCATGATCGCCATTCTGCCGCTGATCGTCATCTATCCGTTTGTGCAGCGGTTCTTTATGAAAGGGATCATGCTGGGTGCCACGAAAGAATAATGGGATGAAAGAGGGGGAACACGCCATGCAGGCACATGTGAATGAGACGGAATCTTTGCCGGTCATAACGATCGGACGGCAAGTGAACATATCTCCCGATGAGGAGAAAACGTACCTGGAAGTGCGCTTTCACGTTCCGGCTGATGCCGGACGGATCCATGTCGCTTACCAGTATGACCGCGCTGACGGGAAGACGGTGATCGACCTCGGCCTGCGTTCCCCGGAGCGGATCGTCGGCTGGAGCGGCGGTGCCAGAACCGAAATGTTCGTCGGATTGGAAACCGCGACCCCCGGATATGCCTCGGGCGATATCGCCTCAGGAGAGTGGGCCGTGCTGCTGGGAGCCTACAAAGTGCCGGATGAAGGAACGGAGGTTTCGGTCTCCATCGAGATCCAGCTCAAGCATAAACGGTGGATTCCAGGCGATTTGCATGCCCACACCTTTTACAGCGACGGCAAACACAGCGTCGGCGAGGTTTCCCGCTCGTGTCTGGATAAAGGGCTTGCCTTTCTCGCCATGACCGACCATAATACGTTCTCCCAAAACCGGAACACCTTGGCGAAGACGGAAGAGCTGCTGCTTATCCCAGGCGTCGAGATGACCAATTATAAGGGGCATGCGAATTTGCTCGGACAGCTGGATCCGCTGGAGGACTTCAGGGTGTATACGGTGGAACAAGCTTCAGAACAGCTGGCCAAAGGAAGGGAAAAGGGAGCGCTTGCGGTGCTGAATCATCCTTTCTGCCCGGACTGCCCGTGGGAATTCGGCTTTGACGTTCCGTTCGATGCGATCGAGGTGTGGAACGGCCCGTGGCGGGAGCTGAACGAAACGGCAGTACGCTGGTGGCAGGAGCGCCTGGCCGAAGGCCGGCGGATCGTTGCTGTGGGAGGGAGCGACTTCCACGGTCCCCATCCATGGGTTCAGCATGGACGGCCGACCGCGCACGTGCGGTCGGAGTCACTGACCGCAGCCGGAATTCTGGAAGGGATTCGCCGGGGAAATGTGGTGCTGACCCTTGACCCGGACTCTACGTTTATCGATTTTCAGATCCATGGCGCTTGCGCCGGGGATCAGGTACTGCGGAACTCTGAGCATGGGACTGTTGTGCTTGAAGCCGTGATCCGCCGGGCCCAAGGAGATCAAATCAGCCTGTGGTCCGACCGGGGATTGGAGCGTCAGTGGACGGCAGCGAATGACGAGCTAACCTTGACCTGTGAGCTGCCTCAGGACCGGCTCTTTTACCGGATGGAGGCCAGACGCGATATGGGGGAACTGGGGGCACAGGTGATGACCTGCCTGACCAATCCCGTCTATTTTATTGAATAATACTTGAAACACATTAAGCGATTGTTCCATACAGGTTAAGCAAAAAGGGTCATTCCGCGTTGGTCGTGAATGGCCCTTTTCGATGTGTTCATAGGAAACAACTAGTACAAGACTCTCCACAGGTAAAAGGTGGCGTATGACTCCCAGCCCGACCACCCTGCGGACAACTGCCGGATTTCCGCCTTGGACGGCTTGCTGTCCCTTCCCAAAATATACTTCATGGCGTTGTGCAGCCCGACATCGTCGATCGGAAACGCCGATGGAAAGCGCAGGCACCGCATGGATACGTAGTTGGCTGTCCATGGCCCGATCCCCCGGATGCTCGTCAGCATCTTTTCTGCCGCCTGATGGCTTCCGGTTTGCAGCAACCCCAGCTTGCTGAGCTCTCCGGAGGCGATTCGCTTTGCGGTATCGATGAGGTATTCGCATTTTTTGACGGTCATCCGCAGCACGGCAAGATCTTCCGCCGAACATGCCGCGATTTTATCCGGTGTCGGATAAATCCAGTACGTTTCTCCCTCGCAATCCACACTTCTTCCGAAATTCTCCACCAGGCGTCTTTTGAGCGTATAGGCATAGGTCAGGTTGATTTGCTGCCCAAGGATTCCCCAGGTGACGGCCTCGAACAAGTCGGGGATGCCGACGGTCCGCAAGCCTCGGAAGGACTGCACGGGACCTTTCAAAAGGGGATCGGATTCGGCCAAACGATAGAAGGGGACGATATCCCGGTCCAGATCGAACCACTCCCGCACATAACGGGCCACCTCGGCGCGTACCCATTTGCGGGAAGGGGCCGTATCACCAAGAAAACGGACTACCAGCTCCCGGCAGTCTCCGGCACGGATTTCGACCACTGGTGTCTCGTCTGCGACGGACAGCGCTTTGTAAATCCGGTTGTTGTCGATCCGGTGCAGACATTCATTGGAGGAGCGCAGCAAATATTTTACGTTTTCCTCGTAATTGAATTCGGCAGGGATGAAGAGCTTGATCTCGTGCTTATGGTCCTCCCAGGAGCCGCGGGGAAGGGTGGAGCAGCAATTTCTGCATGGCCGGTACCCCGCAAGCTCGGCTTCTTCCCGGGTATGGAATCGAATTGTATTTTCAGGTTTAGGATGACCGCTGCACCACGGGGTGCAATAAATGTTCATTGTGGTGACGCCCGTAAAATAAGGAGCATCCCAGACCGAATGCATCGTCTCTTGTCGGCATGTTGTGGACATATGTGGTCCTCCTTTTGCATCTTACTTACCTTACCAGTGTATACCGAAACCAGGACGCTTTCATTTCGTTATCTTGCTTTTACATTCCCGAGTTCATCCCAAGCGATCCAAAGAAGGGTATACTGGGGATGGAGGTGAGGCAGATGAAGGATCAAAGGAATGACCGGGATATAGACCAAACCGAGATGAAACGCCGGATGAAAGAGGATATTCCGGAGGAAAAGTGGCGGGCGATTGTCTCCAACGATGCGGATTATGATTTCCGTTTCTTTTACGGGGTCAGCACGACGGGGATTTTTTGCCGGCCTTCCTGCAAATCCAGACCGCCTAACAAAGAGAACGTACGGATCTTTCAACATGCAGAAGAGGCGCTGGCGGCCCGCTTCCGGCCGTGCAAACGGTGCAAGCCGACCGGCGAGAAGCTGCCCGATCAGGAATGGGTGAACCAAATCACCGATTATATCGACCGGCATTTTCGGGATAAGCTGTCTTTGGAACATTTGGCTGATGTCTGTCACGGAAGTCCTTTTCATCTGCAGCGGACCTTTAAGCGGGTGCAGGGTATCAGCCCGGTTGAATATATCCAGCGCAAAAGGATACAGGAAGCGAAACACCTGCTGGCCCATACGGACCAATCCATCACGGAGATTGCCGCGGGGGTTGGGAATTCGAATGTCCCGTATTTTATTACGCTGTTCAAAAAAATGACGGGCCAAACGCCGCTGGAATTCCGGCAAATATGGCAGCACGGCGCTGCCCTGGAGGTGCAAACATATGAATATGAACATGATCACGGCAAGCAAAACTGACTTGGTAACCCTGTATTGGGACAGGCTCGACGGAGACGGCTGGAGCCTTTATGCAGCCGTTACGGCCCAAGGGCTCGGTTATGTCGGTTCCCACGACGGTTCGTTTGATGAACTTGAGGCCTGGGCGACACAGCGTTATCCGAACCATGAATGGGTTCGTGATGAAGTGACAATGCTTCCTTACATTACGGAAATCGCTGAATATCTTCAGGGAACAAGAGAAGAATTTACGATTCCAATGGACGACCGGGGAACTCCGTTCCAGCGGGAGGTATGGCAGGCTCTCTGCTCCATTCCGTATGGGCAGACCACAACCTATTCCGAGATCGCACACCAGATCGGACGCCCGGCTGCGGTGCGGGCCGTTGGCACGGCGATCGGAGCCAATCCGGTATTGATTTTGGTGCCCTGCCACCGAGTCATCGGAAAGAATGGGGCACTTACGGGATACCGCGGCGGCCTCGATATGAAGCAGAGACTGCTTGCACTCGAAGCTGGGCAGTCCATCCCGGCTAGGGGACCGCGTCATGCCAACTAGTATCCGGGAACGGGTTCAAAGGGTAGACTGGGGCGCGCTTCGGAAGACGTTAGACGATCAAGGGTATGCCAAGCTGCCTGTCATTCTAACTCCGGAAGAATGCGAAGAGCTGATTGGAACCTACGCAAGCGAAGAACTGTTCCGCAGCACGATTTCGATGGCCCGGTATCGCTTCGGCAGCGGAGAATATAAATACTATGACCGCCCGCTGCCTGCGGCGATCCAGCAGCTCAGGGAAAATCTGTACCCGGAGCTATCCCGGACCGCCAACCGTTGGCATGAGCAGCTCGGCATGGATGCGGGGTATCCAGCATCGCTTGACGAATTTTTGGAAGAGTGCCATCGGCAAGGCCAGCTGCGGCCTACGCCGCTGATCCTGAAGTACGAAGCCGGGGGCTACAACTGCCTACATCAGGATTTGTACGGCGAAGCGTATTTTCCTTTTCAGGTCGTGTTCGCCCTGAATCAAAGGCAGCAGGATTACACCGGCGGCGAGTTTCTACTGGTAGAGCAGCGTCCGCGGGCGCAGAGCCGGGGGCATGTGATCACGCTCGAGCAGGGTGAAGGGCTGATTTTCCCCACGAACTACCGGCCGGTTCAAGGGACTAAAGGCTATTACCGAACCACGCTTCGTCATGGGGTAAGCACAGTACAGACTGGTATTCGGTATACGCTCGGCGTTATTTTTCATGATGCCACCTGAGCGTATCCCCTCATTTTTTGAAATGTCGCGAGCCTGTATTGACAACGCTAATCGGAAGTTACAGTATTAGGGGAGATGCAATCGCTTTCAGGGTGAGGTGGGTTTTGGGGCGGCAGGGCATCGTCCACAAACGTGTCTTATCGTCAGACCCTATGCTAACACCGCATTAGGAACGCGATTGAACTGCCCGATTCCTTATGGATTAAGGGGTAAGTATGGATCTTACCATATTTCACAATACGGGCAGCAACTACAGGAAAGTGTGGGGATTGGATGCCAAATTTATCGCTGACGACGTGGAGTCTGCACCGCAATCTGGGACCGCTGCGCTGGACGCAATGGGATGATAAGCGGAAGGAACACGTCACCCGGGTAGAGGAGCAGCCGGAGAAGCTCTCGCTGCTTGAACTGCCGGCTGTGCTGAGAGACAAGGGCTTCACCACGATGGAAATTTGCCACTTTCATTTCAAGGACACGAGCAGCAGCTATCTTCAAGAGCTTCGCGAGGCGATTCAGCAGGCAGGGATGCGCTTTTATACGCTGCTTGCAGATTACGGCGACATTACGAATCCGGATGAAACGCGCCGTGAGGCAGATATGGAGTGGCTGCAGCGCTGGATCGATATTGCATCCGCTGCTGGTGCAGAACGGATCCGGATTATCGGCGGCGATGCCGATCCCGGCGATGCCGAAGCACTCAAGCTCGCCGCCAGCCAGCTCCAGCGGCTGATCGATTACGCGGCGGATAAACAGGTCCGCATCGTCACCGAGAATTTTCATGCAATGACCTCCACGGCGGACAACTGCCTGGCTTTGCTGGATGCCTGCGGCAACCAGCTAGGATTGACGTCGGATTTCGGCAATTTTAAGGGGCCGACCAAGCTGCAGGAATTGTCCAGAACGATTGCCAGAAGCGAATCCATTCACGCCAAAGCGCAGCAGGATGAACAGGGCAACCTCGACGATGCGGAATTTATTTCGTGTATGGAGCTGGTGAAGGAGCATCGGTATGAAGGACCGATTACGATCGTTTATGATGGTCCCGGCGACATGTGGGACGGCATTGATCGGGTAAGGAAGTTAGTCACTCCGTACTTAGGCTGACAGTGACGTCTCCTATGGCTGGAGGATGAACATGAACGTAAGATGAAAGTTCAAAAGGCGATTTGCTTCGGGGAATTTCCCTGCGGCAGGTCGCTTTTTTATAGATGGTTGTTAATTACAACGTAACATTGTTATGTTTTGTTTAGTGGGCCATTACGGGCTAATAGGTATTTTCAGCACGGTTTGTCGTTTTGTCGATAAAAAGCGTCTTCATTGCGCAACGTGTCGAAGGGAAGGAGGAGGGGAATTCAATCGATAAACTATCATTTTTATAAAAAACGTTTGTTTGGCCCCATCGTTTCATCTTTTCGAAACAATGTTACGTCTGATAAGCGGACAAATTCGGATGATTCAACCTGCTTGGCGATGTCATGCCCGAAAATTTGATGAAAATGAAGGGTGGAGGAGCTTCTTTGATCGGAATCTCAAAAATGGCTCCATTCCGAAACGATTCGAGCATGCTGTTAAAGTGGGAGACTTCAGCATATAAAAAGCTGCGCATTTCAGAAGAAGGGAACGGTTCCCTTTCTGTAATGCGCAGCTTTTATTGAATATGGCGTTATCTAGCCAACCATCCTCCGTCGACGCAGAGAACGTGGCCGTTGACATAATCGGATGCCTGGGAAGCGAGGAAAACAACCGGACCCTTCAAATCTTCCGGCGTGCCCCAGCGGCCTGCCGGAATCCGGTCCGTAATCGATTGCAGACGCTGTTCGTCCGAGCGGATCGGCGCCGTATTGTTCGTCTCCATGTACCCGGGGGCAATGGCATTGATCTGGACGCCTTTACCAGCCCACTCGTTGGCAAGCGCTTTGGTGATTCCGGCAACCGCATGCTTCGCCGCCGTATATCCCGGCACATTAATGCCTCCTTGAAAAGTAAGCATGGACGCAATATTGATGATTTTGCCGCTGCCGCGCTCCAGCATGTGGCGTCCGGCGAGCTGACTTAGGAAGAACACGGTGTTCAAATTCAAATTGATCACGTCGTTCCAATCCTGGCGCGCATGATCCGCTGCCGGTGTACGGCGGATGATACCGGCATTGTTCACCAAAATATCGATGCCGCCATAGAAGGAAAGCGCCTGCGCAAACACTTGATCCAAGGCGTCCGTGTCGCTTAAGTCGGCGGAAATTTGCTCCGCCTTCCCGCCAAGCTTGCGGATCTCCTCGACCGTCCGGTCACTGTTCGTCGAGGAGATGCATACGACCGAAGCGCCGGCTTCCGCCAGGCCAACGGCCATGCCTTGTCCCAGGCCGCCGGAGGTGCCGGTGACTAGGGCGATTTTACCCGTCAAATCAAACATCGTATATCAGTCCTTTGCATGGGATAGGTTGGATGCTTCACAGCGCATTCGCCACTTCGAGACGGGCGCCCGCTTGGCGAACGGCATCAGCGAATTCAGGACTGCACCCTGAGTCGGTAAGGATTGCTTCGACTTCGTTCAGCTTCGCAAACGTCAGCAGGGCGCTTTGTCCGAATTTGTGATGGTCCACCACAGCGTAACAGGTACGCGCGGTCTCGAGGAGCGCCCGTTTTATGTCCAGAAGCTCTCCGGTGTAGATCGTCAGCCCATCATCAGGATGCAGGCCCGTTGCCGACAAAAACGCCTTGTGGATATTCAGCCGCCGAACATAGGTGACCGCTTCCGGCCCCGCCAGCATGTTCCGCACGCGATAGCCTCCGGGGACGACAAGCCGGATGGCGTCCTTGCGGGCAAGTTCCGAAATGATGTGGACATCGTTGGTGACGACGGTCAGGGGCTGGTTATCCAGCGCCTTGGCGATTTCAAGCGTCGTACTGCCGCCGTCCAGCGCGATGACGTCATTCGGTTCGATGCGCGATAGGGCCAGGCGGGCGATATCCGCCTTCTCCGCAGCGTGGCGTGCCAGCGGTTCCTTGGTGGACAAAATGCCGAGCTGGTCGCTTTGCGCCAGAATCGCTCCGCCATGCACCCGCTGAAGCAGACCTTTGTCCTCCAGCTTGGCCAGATCCTCGCGGATCGTCTTGCCGGTGACGTTCAGCCGTTCGCTCAGTTCGGCAACCGTCACCTCCTGTTTGGCCAGGAGCAGTTCCATGATGTTTTCGTAGCGGCGTAAAGGGTTCATTGATTATTCATCCATTCGTTCGAGTTTTATCTTATTTTAATTCATCCATGCCGACAGGGTCCATATCCTCAAAGATTTGGTTCTCGCCGGCCATGCCCCAAATGAAGGTATAGCTGTTTGTTCCAACGCCGCTGTGGATGGACCAGCTTGGGGAAATAACACCCTGTTCGTTGCGGACAACGAGGTGGCGGGTTTCCTGCGGCTCACCCATGAAGTGGAAGACGTTGCCGTCTTCCGGCATGTCGAAATAGAAGTAAACCTCGGAACGGCGGTTATGCGTATGACACGGCATCGTGTTCCACATGCTGCCCGGCTTCAAGAGCGTCATGCCCATGACGAGCTGGCAGCTTTGGATTCCGCCGGTATGGATATAACGGTAGATGGTGCGCTCATTGGAATTGCTCAAGCTGCCCAGGTTGTTCGGAGAAGCTTCGCTGATGGCCGCCTTAACCGTCGGATAAGCTTTGTGGGCAGGCGTGGAGTTCAGGTAGTATTTAGCCGGATTGGCTTTGTCGCTGCTGCTGAACACCACTTCCTTGGCACCGAGCCCCACGTAGAGGCAGTCCTTCGAATCGATGGAATAGTCCGTGCCGTCGACGCTGATTGTACCGGGTCCTCCGACATTGATGATACCGATCTCGCGGCGCTCCAGGAACGTATCGGCACCCATCGTTTTCGGGTCGGCTTCGAGCTTGACGCTCTGATTTACCGGAACCGCGCCGCCGACGATGAAACGATCGACATGCGTGTAATAGAGCGTGAGCTGATCCGCTACAAACATCGACTCGATCAAAAATTCCTGACGCAGGCGAGCCGTATCAAACGCTTTCACTTCTTGGGGATGGGATGCGTATCTAATTTCCATGTTCGTACCTCCATAGGTTCATAATGGTTTATATCAGTTCTATAATGTTCATTATAGTTCATCCACTTCGAATTTCAAGCATAATTTAAAGCGGATACATTTCCACAATTGACCAGCAATTCAGCGATCTGTTATGTTGAACTTGGAATGCAGATCTCTTAAATCGAGCGTTATATAAGTTGGATAAAAGAATACGGAGTGTACCAATAAACCATTTCGATGTTTCAACTTATATAACTCGTACAACGATGGAGGTGAAGATATGCCTGAAACGATCAACATCCGGCCGGCGGAGGCTGCGGATCTCCCGTTTCTGTGGGAAATGCTGTTCGCTTCCATGTATACGCCGGAAGGGGAGCCACCATTATCCCGCGATATCCTTGCACGCCCTGAAATATCGAAGTACCTGGACGATTGGGGAAAGGAAGGCGACATGGCCTTCATTGCCGTCTCCAGCGAAGGAGAGCGGCTGGGATCCATCACGCTCCGGTTGTTTGATCCGGAACATCCCGGATACGGGTATGTGGACGAGAATACGCCGGAGCTGGGCATGGCCATCCTGCCGGAACACCGCGGCAAGGGGATTGGAACCCTGCTTATGCAGCGGGCGTTCGAGGAGCTGCACGCTGCAGGGATACCGTCCGTATCCTTAAGCGTGGATCCCAGAAACCGTGCGATGAAGCTGTACGAACGATTCGGGTTCACGGAAGTCGGCATGTCGGGAACTTCGGTCACGATGAAAGCGCAGGTTCACCGTTCGGGTATACAGGGAGCCGAGGAACCAAAATACATAAATCGAAAGCGGGGAACAAGAACATGAGCCAAAGTGTCAAGAGGCTTGACAAAGAAATTACGAAGCGGGTCAAACTGGACTATTTGCTGCATCTGCCTGAAGCTTATGAAAGTGAGCCTGAGAAAAAATGGCCGCTGATCCTCTTCCTTCACGGTTCGGGGGAGCGCGGAAGCGATGTGGAGCTGGTCAAAGTGCATGGCATTCCGAAGGTCGCGGATCAGGATCCGCAGTTTCCGTTCATTGCCATCTCACCTCAATGCCCGGAAGACTCGTTCTGGGCGATGGAGGAAGACGCTTTAATGGCTCTCCTGGAGGAAGTGGAAGATCACTATCGCGTGGATCCAAAGCGCATTTATTTAACGGGATTAAGTATGGGCGGTTACGGTGCATGGCAGCTGGCTGCGATGTATCCAGATAAATGGGCGGCGGTCGTCCCGATTTGCGGAGGAATGGAACCGAAATATGCCGAGCAGATCAAGGATATCCCGATTTGGGCCTTCCATGGGGCTAAGGATGATGTCGTTCCGCTGTCGGAATCCGAACAAATCGTGGAGGCGCTGAAAGAGATCGGCGGGAACGTGAAATTTACGGTGTACCCGGACGCGAATCACAACTCATGGACCGAGACCTACGCCAACAAGGAATTGTATACCTGGCTGCTCAGCCACTCACTATCTTAAAATAGCAAAGGATGGATATGCCCGGTGCAGTGCCGGACGTACCCATCCTTTTTTAGTGTGCAAACATCATGATTCATTCGATATAATAACGTTCTGCGACCCCTTGAAATATCGTTTAACCACGTCGTACGCCAGCTTCGGCCTACGATACCGGTCGACGATGCCTTTGCTGTTTTGGGCACCTGCCCGGGACAACAGCCAGCCGGTCGCATCGGTAACCCGGCAGTCGCAAAACTGCCAAATATACATGCCGGACAGGAAGGGGCTTGATGTGTATGCAGCCAAGTTGGCTTCGATGATATCCGCCTGCCGCTCCTCCGTGCCGCGCATCCGGGCTTTGTCGTGCAAACCGTAATATCCATCCCCGCCGAATTCGCTCATGATCATCGGCTTGCCGGCGCCGCCGGCCCGGTCGGCCCATGCCCGCGCCTGTTCACAGAGAGCCTTTGGATCCTCGTCCGTATACCATCCGGGATACAGATTAAAGGAAACGATATCCGCCAAATCAAAGCAGAGCTCCCGCTCCCTGTGATGTGAAGCGAACGTCAGCGGGCGGCTTGCATCCAACGCTCTAAGCTGCCCTAGCTGCCGGCTGTAGTGCTCACGTCCTTCCTCGGTATCGCTGGCACATTCGTTCAGGATCGCCCACAGGATAATCGAAGGATGGTTGTAATGCTGTTCCACCATTTCGCGGTTGACTTGTTCGCACTGCCAGACGAAATTCGGATTGCGCATTTGCTCCAGGGACAAGCCTCTCGCATGATTTTCCTCCCACACCAAGAAACCTAGTTCGTCGCATAAATCCAGAAAACGTTCGTCGTTCGGATAGTGGCTCGTCCGGACAGAGTTGGCACCCATATCACGCATCAGGTCGAGATCATGCAGCATCAAAGATACGGGAAGAGCCGCTCCGGCCATCGGATGATCTTCATGCCGGTTGAAGCCTTGGAGTACCACATCTTTGCCGTTCACCTGAAGTTTGCCGTCTCGGGTGGTCACCGTCCGGAATCCGACCCGTTCGATCAGATCATCAAGAGGCGAGCTGTCCGTATCCTTGTCTTCGTGCAGCCGGACATGAAGCTGATACAGCGATGGCTCTTCCGGCGACCAGGAAGAAACGTCCGGAAAGGCAAACGACTTTTGCAGCTTATTTTCGGCCCCTGGCGCCAAGGTGACGGTTCCAAGCGAAAAGTCGATTCCTGCGAGAGTACCGATTACCTGGACCGTTCGCTCCAAGTCATTCGGATTGCTGACGACTGCGCAGACCTCGGCACTCCATACGCCACTTTTATGTTCAGGTGTGAAATACAGCTGCCGCACGTAAGGGCTATACAGCTCCTCAAGGACCACTGGGCGGATGATACCGCCGTAGGTGTAATAGTCGTTTGGAATATGCAAGGCGGATGCTTCGCTGAAACGGTTGTCGGCTGCGACGATCAGCGTATGCTCACCCGGCCGTACATCCGGAATGACCACATCAAACGCGGTGTAGGCGTTATAATGCTGCGCAACTTTCACCCCGTCCCAGTAGATGTGTGCCGTGTGGCTTACCCCTTTAAAAATAAGCCGGACAAATGCTTCCCTCCGGATATTTACGATCGTTCGATAGGCGCCAACGCCTTGGTATGTACTGAAATCGGGATGCGTCTCCCAGCAGGATGGCACCGCCATCCGGTAGGGGAAGGACTGACTGGCTTGGACGGACAAATCTGGTTCGTCGACGACGGTAAAATCCCAGGTGCCTTCTATAGTGCGGCTGACGCGGACTTCGTGGTTTTGAAACATCCTCTCCATTTCGATAACTCCTCCTTGATCAACTTATGTACATATTTCTAATCCCTTTTTCTAATCCCTTTTACATCACTTGATTTGTGTCGAGTATGGGCGTGGGCTGTTCGAGACTCACACTATTGGACGTGCTCAGAATCATGCTAAGCGATTTCAGTCGGGGGATCAATCGGAATAAATTGATGTAAAATGGATTTTTTTGATGTCCGGACATTAGAAGCGCGGAAGGCACAAGGCATAAAAACGGAATCGGATGGAAACGCTACTTCATATCTTTGCCATCTAAAATTAACCAGCCTTTGTACATAAAGACGTAAAGGAGAATAGCAGCATGGACCAACAACAAAAGCCTATGGAGCAAGGCACTTCGGTGACCGGTTCCGGCGATGCTCTTGACCGCCGCATGGCTCCGGGCGAAGACGAAATGTCTCTCACCACGCGCCAGGGCCATCCGGTGAAGAACAACCAGAACATGCGGACGGTGGGAAGCCGCGGACCGGCAACGCTGGAAAACTATCAATTTATCGAGAAAATTACGCATTTTGACCGCGAGCGCATCCCAGAGCGCGTCGTGCATGCAAGAGGGGCCGGAGCGCACGGTTACTTCGAGGCCTACGGCAAGGTGGGAGATGAGCCTGTAACCAAGTATACGCGGGCGAAATTGTTCCAGGAAGCAGGCAAACGAACGCCCGTCTTCGTCCGTTTCTCCTCGGTCATCCACGGCGGCCATTCTCCGGAAACGCTGCGTGACCCACGCGGCTTTGCCGTGAAATTTTACACCGAAGACGGAAACTGGGACCTGGTCGGGAACAACCTGAAAATTTTCTTTATCCGCGACGCCATCAAGTTTCCCGATATGATCCACGCTTTCAAGCCGGATCCGGTCACGAACATCCAGGACAACGAGCGGTTCTTCGATTTTTGCTGCAACTCGCCGGAAACGATGCATATGATAACGTTCGTTCAATCTCCATGGGGCATCCCGGCCAACTACCGGCAGATGCAGGGGTCCGGAGTCAATACCTACAAATGGGTAAATGCTGAGGGAGAAGCGGTATTGATCAAGTACCACTGGGAACCGAAGCAGGGCATCAAAAACTTGACCCAAGCCGAGGCGGAAGCCATACAGGGTAAAAACTTCAACCATGCGACCCAGGACTTGTACGAAGCGATCGAGCGCGGCGATTATCCGGAGTGGGAGCTGTTCGTGCAAATTTTGAGCGACGACGACCATCCCGAGCTGGACTTCGACCCGCTGGACGATACCAAGCTGTGGCCGAAGGAACAGATTCCTTGGCGTCCGGTCGGCCGGATGGTGCTGAACAAAAATCCGGAGAACTATTTTGCCGAGGTGGAGCAGGCTGCGTTCGGGACCGGCGTTCTTGTCGACGGGATGGATTTTTCCGATGATAAAATGCTTCAGGGACGTACACTTTCGTATTCGGATACCCAGCGCTACCGTGTTGGACCGAATTACCTCCAGCTGCCGATCAACGCGCCGAAGAAGCGGGTGGCCACCAATCAGCGTGACGGCCAGATGACGTACCATGTAGATATGGCGCCTGGACAGAATCCTCACATCAATTACGAACCGTCCTCGCTGAACGGTTTGAAGGAAGCCCCCCGGGAGGAAATCGACTACATGCCGCATGTGGAAGGCAAACTGATGCGGGCCAGCATTGAACGAACCAACGATTATAAGCAGGCCGGGGAGACGTACCGTGCGTTTGACGATTTTGAAAAAAACGAGCTGATCAGCAATCTGGTTAATGCGCTGTCTTCCTGCAGCCCGGTCATACAGGAGAAGATGATCCATCATCTGACCCAGTGCGATGAGGAATACGGCCGGCGCGTCGCCGAGGGGATCAAGCAGCATGGCTCAAGCAGCCATCATGGCCCGCTGGGCGCCACTCACACTCATGAAGCGGTGGAGGATGCCGAACGGAAGGGCCACAGCACCGACTCGTATTGACACCATCCATGCATCAAAAAAGCACGCATACCTAAACGGTCTGCGTGCTTTTTTCTGCCTTAAACTTTTCTCTCGCATCGTAATCTTTCCGAGCTTGTTCGATCTGAGGATAATGCTCGTTCAGCCAATGGTTTAGCTGGCGCATATAGGGGATCAAGCTTTCTCCCAACGGAGTCAAGGTATATTCCACCACAGGCGGAACCTCCGGAAGGACGCTGCGCTCAATTAGTCCGTCCCGCTCCAGTTGGCGGAGCGTCTGGGTCAGCATTTTTTGGGAAATGTCGGCGATGCTTCGCTGAAGCTGACCGTACCGTTTGGTGCCTTTTTCCAATACGAAAATGATGAGGACCGCCCATTTATTCGAAACGATTTCCAGTACACGCCGAGCCGTGCAGGACGTTACCGAAAATGCAGGTTCCGCTGCTCTTATGTTTTCCATCATCCACCTCCTAACGCACCTGCGGGTTCGTAACGAACCGAAAAGTGCCTTCTTTTCACATTGTACTCACTGTATTAATCTATGTCTACCAACCCGAAAACCCCTCCACAATTTTCCAGGAGGCGGGTGGATCCCTTATCCATTTATTAGGAGGCTTACTTATGAAAATAAATCATCAACCTCTTCGTGTCGGAATCATCGGTGCCGGTTTGAACGGTGCGTGGGGAGGCCGGGCACACATTCCGGCGCTGAAGGCGCTGCCCGAGTTTATGGTGACCGCCGTCGGTACGTCGCGGCAGGAAAGCGCCGAAGCGAGCGCCGATCACTTTGGCATTCAGCATGCCTTTTCCGATCCGCTTGAGCTGGCCCTGCATCCAGAGGTCGATTTGGTGACCGTATCCGTCCGGGTTCCGGAGCATGACCGGCTGATTCGCGCGGCACTTGAGGCCGGCAAGCATGTGTACAGCGAGTTCCCGCTCGGACGGACGACCGCGGAATCGTCAGCATTGCTGCAGGCGGCCAGGGACCGAGGAGTTCGCCATTTCGCCGGGCTGCAGTCGCGTGCCAATCCCGTCATCCGCTACGTCCGGGAACTTCTGGCAGAGGGTTACGTTGGGGATGTGCTTGCCGTTCACGTTAATTACGCCATACCGACGTATCCGACCCGTTCCAAGCAGATCGACCAGAGCCACGTTTATTTGCTGGACGATGCGAACGGGGCCAATCAGCTGACGATCGCCGGCGGCCATCTTCTGGATGGGATCATGTATCTCTTTGGTCCATTTTCTGCAATTTCGGCCATATTGAAGACGCAAGCGCGGCAGGTCCCTGTGGAAGAGACGGGTGAAATCATCCGTGCATCGGCACCGGATCATGTCGTGGTTAGCGGGATTCTGCCGGGCCAGGCCGTTTTCAGCTCCCAAATCCGCAACGCGCACGTGGGAAGCTTCGCGATCGAGATCAACGGCACGAAAGGGGACTTACACATCCGCTCACGTCAAAACTTTATGTTCCAAATCGATGATCTGATCGTACTTGGCACGCAGGGGAGGGGAGAGCTGAAGGAACTGACGCTGCCCGGGCATATCCACCTGCCTCCGGCCGAGCTGATGGGAACACCCGCTTACAATGTGGCGGGCATTTACCAGCAGATCCACCGGGATCTGGCGAAAGACACACACGAGGCGCCGGATTTTCAAACCGCACTTTCGGTTCACGAGCTGTTGGACCAAGTGCGGAAGGCGGGGGAGTCAGGGGCCGCATTGACATTAAAGAAGACCGAAACCGTTTAAGGTTTCGGTCAGTGGAAGCGGAACAACGAGAAAAGTCGGTAAACCGTCGCCTATTTCTGTCAGACGGCCGATTTTTATATTCGCATGGGAGACTTTGTGTCAAGCCAAAGTGCTTTCCAATGGGCTTTGGACGATCTCGATCCCGAAATCGATCAGTTGCTCCGCGCCCATTAGGGTTAACAGCACCTTAGCTCTTTTTTTATGCTTGTCAATTTTTTTAATCAGCTTCTCCATTCCTTTTAATGGACCCGCCTGCACGACGATGTGGGATTCCTGGAAATAAACCTTGGAATACTCGATCACTTCACTTTCGTTGATAAGGTTCAGTACCACCAACATTTCATCGCAGGGGATTTCTTTGAAAAATTGGGACTCGTCGACCAGATAATGTGGTGCTTGATCATCGTGATCCAAGCCATGCGAATAAAGCCTGATGCATTTGTCTTTTTCATTTCTGTAATTCAGCGTTTGATATATGTAGGGATTTTCTTTCAATTGATAATAAATGGAGTAATTCATGTCAGCCTGAATGAACACATAACCCGGAAACAGCGTTTTAACCGTGTGAACGATTTCGCTGCGTCTTTTTTCCGGGACCTTTCTTTTGGGAATGAGGCTGTACAGCAGGTCTTGGTCGAACTTGCGATCCAGCCACTTTTTGATGTTGGATTCATATCCTGTTTTGACAAACAGCGCATACCATGACATGTTGAAATCCTCCTTTATATGATCATGAAAATCATAGCAAAGATGGATTAAATTAATTGTCGAAATATGAATAAAAAGTCATTAAATATATCATCATAGCAAAAAAATAATAGTTTACATAAACTCCAAAATATACTATTATAATTGGTAATTAATGACTTGTTTACATAAACTTATGTTCCACTTAATCGACGTTGCGGCGCGTTAAGAAGGCATAAGGGCCATATACACATCACTACGTTAAAGTGTTGGATGCTTGCGGATTCCCTTAGTTATAAAGGGTTCCCGCAGGCATTTTTGCGTTTTCCGGCAGAAGACCAGGGAGAGAAAGACAGGAGGAACGTTCATGGAGAATGCAGAGATAGACCAAAGCCGGGAGGTGTGGTTGAAACACCTATTCAACAACAGGGATGGTCCTGAACAAGCCGCCCTGTATATGGTGCAAATGCGGGAGTGCGTGTACCGCGAGCATGCTGCAGCTTTTCTTCATCCGGGTGAATGGGAATTTTTCGGCACGCTGAAGTTCGAACGAAGGATTCACAGCTATTTGGCTGGACGATACGCCGCGAAGAAAGCCGTCTCGCTGCTTACGGGTGAATGCGATTTGCGCTCAATCCGGATCGAGCGGGGATGCTTCAATCAACCGGTGGTGATCGGATGGGCGAACGTTCAGGTCAGCATCACGCATGCCGGCAATGCCGCCGGAGCCATTGCGTTTCATGAGGCTGTGCCGATGGGGATCGACATCGAAAGGGTATCCGTCTTGGCCATGGAGGTTCTGATGAACCTGGCTTCTCCCAGGGAGTTGGAGCTGATGCAGTCCATTCCGCATTCCCTGGAACGTATGCTGACGCTCTCGTGGTCAGTTAAGGAAGCATTGTCCAAAGTGCTGAGAACGGGGCTGACGCTTCCAACCGAGCTGCTTGAGCTCAATCGGCTGGAAGCGTGTGACGGTTATGTCATCTCCCAATTCGCCAATTTCATGCAGTATGAAGCGGTTTCAACGTTTATGGGAAGGGATGTTTGTTCGATCGTTTATCCCAAAAAGCGGCCGCCCGACTTAGGTGTACTGCGGCATGCAGTGGAGCAGGCGTATCAATATTGATAGAGAGGATGTGGAGAGCTTATGTTAGCTTATGTGTTTCCGGGACAAGGAGCCCAGAAGAAAGGGATGGGGGGCGCCCTTTTTGACGAATTTCCGGAAATCGTTGCCGAAGCCGATCAGGTGCTAGGGTATTCCATTCGGGAATTATGCCTGGACGATCCCGATTCCAAGCTGAACCAAACCGAGTATACCCAGCCCGCACTGTACACGGTCAACGCCCTGCATTATTACAAAAAAATAAAAGATACCGGCATAAAGCCCGATTATGTCGCCGGACACAGTTTAGGGGAATACAATGCGCTCCTGGCCGCAGGTGCCTTTGAATTTGCCGCCGGACTCCGGCTGGTGCAAATGCGAGGTGCATTGATGAGCCGTGCCGCAGGCGGGGCAATGGCTGCCGTTATCGGATTGAGCGAGGAGCAAATCCGCGAAGCACTGTTGGCGAATCAGCTGGAGAGAATTGATGTTGCGAACCTCAACAGCCCGAAGCAAATCGTCATTTCCGGCTCGAAAGCGGACGTAGAGCATGCCAGGCCAATGTTTGAGGGCATGAAGGATGTCATGATGTTCGTCCCGCTGCGGACGAGCGGCGCATTCCATTCGCGATATATGCAGGAGTCCTCGGAGGAATTCGAGGCTTTTTTGAGCGGCTATTCATTTGGCCGCCTGACCATACCGGTCGTTTCCAACGTATACGCCAGACCCTACAGGGACGCGGATATCCGCGCCAATCTCGTCAAGCAAATCACGCATTCCGTGAAATGGACCGAGAGCATCAGGTATTTGTGGGGACGAGGGGTTGAACAATTTGAGGAAATGGGACCCGGCAGGGTCTTGACCGATCTGATCACCCGGATCCGGACGGAAGCTGAGCCGCTCATCGTGGATGACAATGAACTACAGAATGGCAAGGAAGCCTTGGATGATAAAAGCTCTATTGATTCTTTGCCCACCATGCCCGCCATAGAGTCGGCCCAGGATCATACCATGGATCAAGTGACCGAACGTTTGGCCTGCATATCAGCTGCCTCCTTGGGGAGCAGTCAGTTCAAAAAGGATTACGGGTTGAAATACGCATATTGTACGGGCGCTATGTACCGCGGAATCGCTTCCAAAGAGATGGTCGTCCGCATGGGTAAAGCAGGCATGATGGGTTTTTTCGGAGCAGGCGGGTTGAAAATGCCCCAAATCGAAGATGCCATCCACTATATCAAGGAACGTCTGGATCCGGATCAAGCCGCATACGGACTTAACCTTGTCCACAATCCTTCGGAGCCTTGGGTTGAAGAACAGACTGTCGATTTGTTCCTGAAGCACGGCATTACCGTCGTTGAAGCCGCTGCGTTCATGAGCATTACGCCGGCACTCGTGAAATACCGGGCGAAGGGACTCAGGAGGGATGCTGAAGGACAGGTGACGGCTTCCCATAGAATGATCGCTAAAGTGTCGCGGCCGGAGGTGGCCGAGCTGTTTTTGAGTCCGGCACCGGAGCGGATTGTCGGCAAGCTGTTGGAAGAGAGAAAAATTTCTCCGCAGGAGGCGGAGATGCTCCGAAAAATTCCAGTGGCGGACGATATTTGCGCCGAAGCGGATTCCGGCGGGCATACCGACGGGGCGGTCGCGTACGCACTGATGCCGGCTATGATCAAGCTGCGGGACGAAATGATGGACAAGTTTGGTTACCGGAAGCAGGTGCGAATCGGAGCGGCCGGAGGGATCGGAACGCCCGAGGCGGCGGCAGCTGCTTTTATGCTGGGCGCGGACTTTATCGTAACGGGTTCGATCAATCAATGCACCGTGGAAGCCGGTACGAGCGACGCCGTCAAAGACCTGCTGCAGCAGGCCAATGTCCAGGATACGGAATATGCACCCGCCGGGGACATGTTTGAAATGGGGGCCAGGGTGCAGGTGCTGAAGAAAGGGCTCTTTTTTCCCGCACGCGCCAATAAACTGTATGACCTGTACCGGCAATACAATTCGATCGATGAAATCGACAGCAAAACCAAGGCTCAAATTCAGGATAAGTATTTTAAGCAATCTTTTGCGAGTATTTATGAAAAGCTGTGCGTGTCCTATCCGCAAGTGGTGGAAAAGGCAGACCAAAATCCAAAATACAAGATGGCGCTTATTTTCCGCTGGTACTTCTCCTACACCACCCGCCTGGCAATCCAAGGAGACGAGGAGAATCGGGTGGACTACCAGATCCACTGCGGTCCGGCGCTCGGCGCTTTCAACCAGTGGGTCAAGGGGACTTCGCTGGAGCGCTGGCAGAACAGGCATGTGGACCAAATCGCGGAGAAGCTGATGCTGGAGACGGCAGAGCTGCTGAACCGGAGACTTGCGCTGTTTGCCGGGACTCCTGCTGCAAACGAAGTTCAACCCTCAGGATTGGACCATGTACCCGCAGGTGCAGCACGTTAGCGTAAGAGGGTGTGAGAGGCTACCACGGGATAAAGCCTGAAATCATCGTAAGGCGGTAGTAACAAGGAAGTAGTTCAATCACAAGATCGAGCGAGGTGTACCTTGACATGGATAAAGATATCGCCATTATCGGTATGGCATGCCGGTTTCCGGGCGCGCAAAACTACGATGAATTTTGGGACAATTTGAAGGAAGGGCGTTCCAGCATTCAGGAAATTCCGAAGGAACGCTGGGACTGGCGGGATTATTGGGGCGACCCCCAGTCCGGCAAAAACAAAAGCAACAGCAAGTGGGGCGGGTTTATTCGTGATGCAGATGCCTTTGACCCAGCGTTTTTCGGCCTTTCCGCTCGCGAGGTCGAAGTTACGGATCCCCAGCAGCGAATCATGCTTGAGTTGTCGTGGGCGTGCCTGGAGGATGCCGGGGTGCGGCCGTCGGAAATTTCCGGCGAAAAAATCGGCGTTTACATGGGTGTCTTCAACTTCGATTACAAAGGGCTCCAGGAGAGCTCCAACCAGACGATTGAAACCTATCATTCAATCGGGACGGCCTCGGCGGTCATTGCCAACCGGATCTCTCATTACTTCAATCTGAAAGGTCCCAGCTTTCCGATCGACACTGCTTGTTCCAGCTCCTTCAACGCCATTCATGCCGCAGCGCAGTCGCTCCAGCTGGGTGAATGCCAAATGGCGCTCGCGGGCGGCGTCAGTCTGATCCTGACTCCGTCGCGCCATATTTCCTTCTCCAAGGCAGGCATGCTGTCGCCAACCGGTTCGTGTAAAACGTTCGATGACAGCGCGGACGGCTACGTACGCAGCGAAGGGGCGGGGGTTGTCCTGCTGAAGCCGCTGAACCAGGCGGTCGCGGACGGCGATCCGATTTACGGCGTCCTGAAAGGAAGCGCGGTGAACCATAGCGGCAAAACCCACACGCTGACTTATCCAAATCCGGACGCGCAGGCGGAGGTCATCGTCGAAGCTCACCAAAAAGCGGGAATTCCCGTTGATAGCATCAGCTATATCGAAGCCCATGGCACGGGTACACCGAAGGGGGATCCGATGGAATTCCACGGACTGGTCCAAGCTTTCGAGAAGCTGCGGCTTGACCAGGATCCCGCACTGGAGACCCCTGGGAACTCCTGTGGCCTTGGCTCTGTGAAAGCAAACATCGGACACCTGGAATCGGCTGCAGGCATCGCAGGTGTGATCAAAGTGCTGATGTCCATGAAGCATAAACAGCTCCCCGGTCTGCACAATTTCAAAAAGCTCAATCACCGCATTTCGATGAAGGGCACCCCTTTTTATATCGTAGATGGGCTTAGGCCCTGGGAGGCTCTAACCAGTGATACAGGCGAAGCTTATCCGAGGCGGGCGGGGATCAGCTCCTTCGGTTTCGGCGGAACCAACTCGCATGTGGTGCTGGAGGAAGCTCCGCCAAAGAAGCGGACGGTCAGCAGAAAACTGCCGTACTGCATGGTCTGTCTGTCGGGAAAAACCGAGGAAGCCCTGGGCCGGAGACTTCGGGATCTTCTGCAGTGGCTGGAACGCCAAGATGAGAGATATACGCTAACCGACATCAGTGCCACACTCCTGCTTCGGCGGGAGCATTTTGGGATTCGGGGTGCCTTTATCGTTCGGGATATCCGTGAACTGCGGAATAAAATCACCCAGGTGTTGGCCGGGAATGATGCCGAAGGCTGGTTGACGGCAAAAGTACCTCCGAACAGACCCGAGGATACGCTGGCGTTCGAATCGCGGGGTAACGCATTAATAAAGGATCTTCGCGCTTTGAAAAAGAGCGATGCGGAAGAGTATGAACGGAAGCTGAAGGAGATCGCTGATTTATATGTCCATGGATACGAAGCGGACTGGAAATCGATCTTTCCCGCTTCCGGATGGAAGCATGCCCATCTTCCGACGTATCCTTTCGCAAGAGAACGGTACTGGCTTCCCGAAGTGAACGACGCAGCCGCTGGCGGAATGGCTGCGGGTGAGGGCGTTCAGGCCCAAGCCATTCATCCGCTGCTTCATACCAATACTTCGGATTTAAGGGAACAGCGCTACAGTGCCGCCTTTACCGGACAGGAATTTTTTCTGGCGGATCACCAAGTGAACGGGGAACGGATTTTTCCCGGGGTGGCTTACTTGGAAATGGCGCGAGCGGCCGTGATCTGTGCTTCCAGAAGGGAACGTAATCGCGAGGCGGCGGTGTCGCTTCGGAACTTGGTTTGGTCCGTGCCCGTCAAAGCCGGTGCAGATCCGGTTCGGATTCATATCGGACTTCATCCGGAAGGACATGATCAGGTGGCGTTCGAAATCTACAGCGAAAACGAAGCAGACGCCGATGAACTTACGATACATAGCCAAGGTACGGCTTATTTTGTTCAAACCGATCCAGGGCCGGCTGCTCCCGTTCGGGAGATCGCGGAACAAGCGCAACTCTCCCGTTTCACCGCGGAACGCTGCTATGCTTACCTTCGTTCCATAGGGCTTGATTACGGTCCTGCTCTTCGCGGAATTGCTGCGGTGTATCCAGGCAAGGAGGATACGGAGCTGTTTGCGAAGCTGTCGATCCCGGAGTCCATTCGGGAACGGAACAGTCCGTGGGTCCTGCATCCGGCCATGATGGATTCCGCGCTGCAGGTGGGCGTTCTTCTCCTGAATGGTTTTTTTCAGTCCCAAGAGGAGGAACCGCAAACTCCAGGCCAAATGTGGCTCCCTTTTGCCTTGGACGAGCTCCTGATTTTGCAGCCGTGCCAAGATGAAATGTGGGCCCGGATTCGGTACAGCAAGGACCATCACCCGCTTCATCAGGTGCGTAAGGTCGATCTGGATTGGATGGATGGCGAGGGAAACGTCTGTGTAAGCATAAATGGGCTATCTTGGAGGCATTCGGCCGGGCAGCAGGCAGCAAGGTCTAAAGACACGAACGGAACGTTCCCCGATTCCGGATTGCTTCTCATGGAACCGTTTTGGAAAGAGGAATCCCCGGCACTGCAGTTCGGGACAAACAGCTATCGGGAGCACTTGATCGTATTATGCGGTTGTCCGGAGGATTGGGCGGGGCGATTTGCCAAAGGCATGGATACGGCGAGAATTCTGGATTGGCAAAATAGTGGCGAAAGATGTGATGAACATATCCGCGATTACGCCGAACGTTTGCTGAGAGAGCTGCAGCTTCAGATCGAAGATAAAACGCCGGGACGCGTGCTTATTCAACTGATGTTCATGCGGAGAGGAGCGGACTCGCTCTTGCAGGGCTTGGGCGGCATGCTGAAAACCGCTATCCTGGAAAATCCAAAGTTAACCGGGCAAATGATTGAAGTGGACACAGATGCAACGCCGGATAAGGCGATGGAATATATCAGAGCGAGTATGCAGGATACCGGCCGGTTCCACATCCGATACTTACACGGATCCCGTTCTGTAATGGACTGGAAGTCGGTGGAAGCTAAAGCGGAGCCCATGCCGAATCCGCAGCCCTGGAAAAATGGTGGCGTTTATGTCATTACCGGCGGCTTGGGAGGGCTCGGCTTCCGCTTTGCCAAGGAAATCGGCGCGCGTGTAAAGAATGCCACGATCATCCTGTCTGGCCGGTCATCAATAATCGATCACAACAACATGATGCTGGAAGAACTGCGTTCGCAAGGGACGCTCGTGGAATATGTTCAGTCGGACATAACGGATAAGGACGAAGCCCATCGGCTCGTGCAAAAGATTGTCCAGTCACACGGAACGATCAACGGCATCATCCACGCTGCGGGTCTGATTCGGGATAGCTATCTCATCCATAAAACCGTTGGCGAGCTGCAAGACGTACTGGCTCCGAAGGTGACAGGTCTGATCAATCTGGATGAATCGAGCCGCCATGTGGACCTCGATTTTTTTGTGATGTTTTCTTCCGTATTCGGTCCGATCGGGAATTCGGGCCAAGCCGATTACTGCACGGCCAACGCCTTTATGGATGCTTATGCCGCATATCGGGACGCGCTTGTGAGCTCAGGCGAACGGAGCGGACATACCTTGTCGGTCAATTGGCCTTTATGGAAGGACGGTGGCATGCAGGTCACCGAGTCCATTGAACGCAGCATGCTTGCGGAGCTTGGCATGGCAGCCATGCAAAGCGGAACGGGATTAGAGGCATTTTACCAGGCTTATGCCTCCGGCGCGAACCAAGTCCTGATCGTAGAGGGCAACCCAGGCTTATTCTACTCCCGGCTCACGCGCTCCGCCGATCTTTCGGATGAAGCGGTTCCGGATCGGAGTCTGATTCAACCGGACAGCGAAATCCGGCCAGCCGGTTATTCTTCGCCGCAGCTTTTGCAGGAACAATCGGAGAGCTTGCTGAAGCAGCTCATTTCCGGCGTCTTGAAAACGCCGGCATCCCGGATCGATGCCGAAGCACCGATGGAGCAGTACGGGATTGATTCGATCATGACGACCCAATTGACCCGCGAACTGGAAAAGACGTTTGGTTCCTTGTCTAAAACGCTCTTTTTTGAGTATCAAAATATCCGTGAGCTGACAGGCTACTTCTTACGGGAGCATCGGGATTCGATGCTGAAAGCCCTTGGAGGAGAGGAGCGGGCTTCGGCTTTACAAGTCCAAACCACGGAATCCAAGGTTCCGGTTGACATGGACGATGACGGTCAAGGACTTCTCCTTGCCAACCGGCGCCGTCCAAGGTTTGTTGCACAGGAGACCGCCAGAACGGCGGGCGCGGGCAGTGTCTCAGGCCGTTTTGATGTCGCCGTCGTCGGGGTGGCTGGCCGTTATCCCGGAGCGGGCAATGTCAATGAATTTTGGGAAGTGCTTAAGAAAGGAAGGGACTGCATTACGGAGATCCCGGACGAACGCTGGGATTACCGCATGTATTTTGACGAGGACCGGACGAAACCCGGGAAGGCTTACAGCAAATGGGGAGGCTTTATCGATGGGGTGGACTTGTTTGATCCGCTCTTTTTTCATATCTCTCCGCGCGAAGCCGAATTGATGGATCCTCAAGAACGTCTATTCTTACAATGTGTCTATGAAACGATGGAGGATGCCGGATACACCCGGGACGCATTAGCGGATTCGGGAACGGTCGGTGTCTACGTGGGATCCATGTATCAGGAATACCAACTGTACGGAGCACAGGAGCAGGCGCATGGGCGTCAGATCGCGCTGCCTGGATTGCCGGCGTCGATCGCCAACCGCGTGTCGTATTTTTGCAACTTCCATGGCCCAAGCCTGACGATAGATACGATGTGCTCATCCTCGCTGACGGCCATTCATCTGGCCTGCCAGAGCCTGCAATCGGGTGAAAGCGATGTCTGCTTCGCGGGTGGAGTCAATGTATCCATCCATCCCAATAAGTATTTGTACCTTTCCCAGGGCCAATTCATTTCCAGCAGGGGACGGTGCGAAAGCTTCGGACAGGGCGGAGAAGGTTACGTTCCGGGCGAAGGAGTCGGCGCCGTTCTGCTGAAACCCTTGGCCAAAGCCGTCGAAGACGGTGATCAAATTTATGGGGTCATCAAGGCAACGGCTATCAATCATGGGGGGAAAACGAACGGTTATACCGTCCCGAATCCGAATGCACAAGCAGAGGTCATAGGGAAGGCGATCCGAAAAGCGGGCATACATCCCCGCGCGGTCAGCTACGTGGAAGCACACGGAACCGGTACGGTGCTGGGCGATCCCATCGAAATAGCCGGGCTCCAGCAAGTATTTAAGCAGGCGACGGAGGATGCTCAATTCTGTGCCATCGGATCGGCCAAGTCGAATATCGGGCATTGTGAAAGCGCTGCAGGAATCGCCGGGTTGACCAAGGTTTTGCTTCAACTCAAGCATAAGCAAATTGTGCCTTCCCTGCACTCCTCCGTCCTGAATCCCAATATTGACTTTGAACGATCGGCGTTTTTCGTTCAACAGGAATTGGCCGAATGGATTAGGCCGCTCCTGAATTTGGACGGGCGCTTGACCGAATACCCCAGAATCGCCGGGATCTCCTCTTTCGGGGCTGGGGGTTCGAATGCCCATTTGGTTGTCGAGGAGTACATTCCTGCGTTTTCCGAAATCGAACGGAAATCGGCACAAAGCGCAGATCCGTTTATGATCGTGCTGTCCGCCAGGACGGAAGAGCAGCTGAAAGAACAGGCCCAAAGACTGCTTCTGGATGCGGAAAGCCGGCATTATGGCGATGAACGGCTGCCGGATTTGGCTTACACGCTGCAAACCGGACGCGAAGCGATGGAGGAACGGCTTGGCCTGATCGTGAAAACCGTGGACGAGCTAACGCTTAAACTGCGCGTTTTTCTGGATGGCGATCACGAGTCTGAGGGGATCTATTGCGGGCAAGTTAAACGGAATAAGGATACGATGCAGATTTTTTTCCGGGACGAAGAACTTCAGGAAGCCATATGGAAATGGATGGAGCGCAAAAAGTACGGCAAACTGATGAACCTTTGGGTCAAAGGCCTTCAGGTGGATTGGAACAAGCTGTACACGGAGTTTCGGCCAAGGAAAATGAGTCTGCCGACGTACCCGTTCGCACGGGAACGTTATTGGGTTCCAGGATGGAAGCCTGCAGGTGAACTTCATCCAATTGCTGCGAATTTCGGTCAAAACGAGATCCGTCCCGTCGAATCCCAGCGCAAGGCGGGGTTCTGGACCAAGCAATGGACGCCGGCTCCCCGGGAGAATGGTGTCTATAAAGGGAAAGGAAGAGGCGTGGCCGTCGTAGCGACATCCGAAACGATGTCTTTGGCCCGGCAAGTATCGGACCGCATCGAGGGGGCGGTGATTTTGGAAGTGGACACCGGAGAGCTGTCCCATCCGTCGGTTGAGCGTGAGACATTCGAAGGGGTTATTGATCTGGCAGGCTGTGGTCCATCCCCACTTCGGCCGGTGGACTGGATGGAGTGGATTCAGCAGCAGATCGAATCCCGGGACCAGGATGGGCTTCGAATGTTATGCGTTACCCGCAGCCTGGAGTCCTTTCAAAATCCAACCGTCAATCTTGCCGGCGCTGACCGTGCCGCACTTTACCGCATGCTGCAGTATGAGTACAGCCGGCTCGTATCCTGGCATATGGACGGAGAAACCGTCGCTTCCGACGAAGAGCTGGCTGAACAAATCGCTGCAGAATATAAATCAGGAAGCCTGGATACCGAGGTCTGCTACCGGAACGGAATCAGGTATCGGACCTATCTCGGGGAATCCCTCGGCAGGAAGCGGGAAGAATCCGGCTCTAGCCGTGGTTCTTTTGCGTTCCCTAAAGAGCATGTGCTGTGGATTACCGGAGGTACCCGAGGGCTTGGTTACGCTTGCGCCCGCCACTTTGTGCAGGAATACGGCGTAAGGAAGCTGGTGCTGACCGGTAGGGAAACGCTCCCTCCCCGGGAGGAGTGGCACCGGTATCTCGCCCAAGATACGAGCATCGGGCATAAAATCCGCGATTTGCTTGAACTTGAGTCACTGCAAGCGGAGGTGCATGTCCTGTCGGTGTCTTTAACCGATGAAGCCGCATTGCAACACGCCGTGGATGACACGAAGCTCCGGATCGGTCCCATTGGTGGCGTGATCCATTGCGCCGGGATTGTCGACGTTCACAACCCAGCGTTTATCCGAAAATCGATTCAAGGGATCAAGACGGTATTATCGCCTAAAATGGATGGTCTTCAATCCTTATATAACGTGATGAAAGGAGAGGAGCTTAGCTTTTTCGTCCTGTATTCATCGGTTTCCGCGGCGATTCCATCGCTGGCGGCTGGACAAAGCGATTACGCAGCGGCCAACGCTTATATGGATTACTTTGCCGAATCCAAGCGGCACGAATGCCCGTTGGTCAGCATTCAATGGCCAAGTTGGAAGGAGACCGGCATGGGTGAGGTCAGAAACAAGGCTTACGATGAGTCCGGACTGTGGAGCCTGACCAATGAAGAAGGAATGCAGATGCTCGATTCGATATTGACCACAGATTTCGGAGCGGTAGTGCTTCCAGCATCGGTGCGTCCGTCCGCATGGAAACCTGATGCGCTGCTTCGGCTTTCTTCCCGGATGGAGCGGAAAGCGGAGCGCCACAATCCAGGCATGATGCGCAGCGGAGATCCGATAACGTCCGCGCGTGCAGGTAACCTGGATAACCCGCATCTGATGATAGCGTCATGGTTGAAGGAACTTCTTGCGGAAGAGCTCAAGATCGATTCCGTCAAGCTGGACACGGAAACTTCGTTCCAGGATTACGGAGTAGATTCCGTCATGCTGGCCCAGCTTCTGCGGAGATTGAACGATCTGTTGAACGCAAACCTGGAGCCGACGCTGCTGTTTGAGCATCCGCACATCGAAGCTCTTGCTGCCTGGCTCGTCAAGCATCATCCGGACCAAGCCATGTTAGCCGCTAGTCATTCGTTGACTGCGGATGCTGTGCCCTTGGCGATGCTTCCTGATGGGGATCACGGCGTATTGACAGCATCGGCTCCGGCCAAGCAGGGATATGCAGATCTCGGGGAGGATACACGCGCTTCGGGCTGGGATGATTATCCGGTTGAAACAGGCTCTCATCGAGCGGAGCCTGCTGCCTCGTCAGATATCGCCGTGGTCGGCATGTCATGCCGATTTCCCGGGGGCGAGTCGCTGGAAGAGTATTGGGACCTGCTGAACGATGGAAGATCAGCCATCCGCCGGATGCCAAGCGAACGATGGGGCTATTCAAGCGGATACGATGCAGGATGGCTGAACGATATTGAAGGCTTTGACGCTTCGTATTTTCTGATCCCGGAAGCCGATGCCAGAGCCATGGATCCTCAGGCACGGATGCTTCTCGAGGAGAGCGTCAAGCTGATTTGCCATGCGGGATATACTCTGCAGGAAGTGAAGGGAAAACGGTACGGGGTTTATCTCGGGGCCAGAACACAGCATTCCCCCGAGGCGTCAGCGCTGATGCAAGCCCGCAACCCAATTGTTGCCGTCGGGCAAAATTATTTGGCGGCGAACATTTCGCAATTCCTTGATTTCAGGGGACCGAGTCTGGTGGTGGATACTGCCTGTTCGTCCTCCCTCGTCGGTTTGCACATGGCCGTTCAGGCGCTTAAAAGCGGGGACATTCAAGGAGCGGTAGTTGGAGGCATTCATCTGTTAACGAGCGATCAAGCCCATCGAATTTTTGATCAGCGCGGCATTTTGAATGCATCCGGGCAGTTCCATCTGTTTGACGGGCGATCCGCCGGCATCATTCCAGGGGAAGGGGCAGGCATGGTGCTGCTGAAAACGGTAGAGCAGGCTCTCGCGGATGGCGACCGGATCTATGCGGTCATCCAAGGCATCGCCGTCAACAATGACGGACGGACCGCCGGACCGGCGGCTCCCAATCTCCAGGCCCAGCGGGAAGTTCTTCGGGAAGCCTTGGTCAAAAGCGGCAAAAAAGCGGAAGACATCACTTACATTGAAGTCAACGGGTCAGGTACCGAAGTGACCGATCTGCTCGAGCTGAAGACGATTCAATCGATTTACAGGAACGACTCGGAGGTACCGCTGGCGCTGGGATCGATCAAGCCTAATATCGGCCACCCGCTGTGCGCGGAAGGCATTGCCGGCCTGATCAAAGTAGTCCTCATGCTTCATCACGGGAGCATCGTTCCGTTCCTATCCGGTCAACAACCGATGGCCCATTTCGACCTGCAGGCATCCCCGTTTTATTTCGAGAGGGAAGCCACCGCTTGGGAGCGGAAATCGAAGTTGGCGGCCCTGAACTGCTTCGCCGACGGAGGAACGAATGTCCATGTCATTTTAGAGGATGCCGCAGTTTGGTCTGGAGCTCGTAAGGAGCGCGATCCGCTCCCGGTTCCGGAATGGGAAAGACGGCCAAAAAAACAAGATGTAGAGCGGGAGCTGACAAGTCCCGACGAGAATCCGCCATCCGCCGAACCGCAGCTTATCTTTTGGGAAAGATTCGACTAGGGGGGAGCCAAGTGATATACGAATATTTTAATCTGTCTGCCCGAAATCCTATCATCGCGGGCCATCAAGCATTCGGGCAGCCTTTATTGCCGGGTTTGGCATATATTGACCTAATCTATCAGGCGTTTAACAAGCACGGCTTCTCCTTTCGGCAACTGGAGTTGCGCAACCTGGCCATCCACAGGCCAGTGCTGATCAGCGGTTCCGAAAGTGTGAGGCTGGAATTGGCTGCCGATCGCCAGATGACCGGCATATGGGGGATTCGGCTCCAAGGGCACCAAGGGCATTCTTCCGGGGACGATCGGCCGTTCGGCGAAAGCCAATTATATGCCGAAGCCGAAATGCATCTGACGGAGGCGTCCTCTTTTATCAATGATCATTTGGATTTTAAACCGGGTCGTCACGCCGCACCTGCTGTAGTACCGCTGGAGCGAATGTACAGCGAGTACCGCGAGCAGCAGTTGGTCCACACCGGATGGATCAAAGTGGAGGGGATGCTTTACGAGCGGCCGGACTCCGTGATCATGGACGTTCGCGTCGCACCCGATGCCAAGCCGAGCGCGCAACAGTTTTTGTTTCATCCTGCGCTCATCGACGGCAGCGGGGTAGGGGCAACGAGATTTCTGGCACCTCCGGTTTCCGATGAACCGCGTTTGTATCTGCCTTTGTATTATGAATCTTTTCGCGCCGTGGAGCCTCTACAGCTGCAATGTCATACCCTTGTCCGGAAAGACTCGGTCGTCCGGCGGAACGAGCTCATCTCCTGGACGATGGAGTTTTTCAACTCCCAGGGAAGCAAGGTTGCGGAGCTGCGGAATTTTACGGTCAAGCGGGTTCGCGAAGCCGGCCGGATCAGTGTTGATTCAAGACTGGATTGGAACGGAATCGGGACTATCGGAGAAGCCGAATCCGGAACGGACTACCCCTTGGCTTCGCGGGAGAGCGGCGGAACGCTTGAGTCGATCGAACAGTTTCTGGTCGATATCCTGGCGGACAGACTCGGTATTGCCCGAGGTCAGATCGATCGGCGTGCCGGGTACTACGAGCTTGGTCTGGACTCTTCAGGATTACTGGGGATGGTGAAAACCATGGAGTCCAGAATCGGTACGACTTTGTCGCCGACGTTGTTATTCGAATACACAACGATCCAGGAACTTGCCTCCTATTTGGACAAACATTACCATGACAGATTCATGCCGCCAGCACCGTCTGACGAGCAGGAACGGCAGTATGATAGGAAGCCATCTGGCAAGGCAAGGATACAGCTGCCTTCTTCTGCCCCATCGAAGGGCTCGGGATCGGAGGGTGACATTGCCATCATCGGCATGGCCGGCCGGTATCCGATGGCAGGGAACATTCATGAGTTCTGGATAAACCTGCTGGACGGAAAAAACTGCGTGACGGAGATCCCACCTTCGCGTTGGGATCGGGTGAGCATGGGGCATATCAAATCCCCATCGGGAAAAGACATTTCCAAATGGGGCGGGTTCATCGACGACCCGGATGCGTTTGATCCGAAGTTTTTTCGGATTTCCCCAAGGGAAGCAGAGACGATGGATCCCCAGGAACGCCTGTTTCTTGAGGTCTGCTGGGAGACGATGGAAGATGCCGGCTATACGCCCGATACAATCGTACCGCCGCACGGCAATGCCCGGCGCAGAGTCGGTGTATTCGCCGGTGTCATGCATAAGGATTATTCGCTCATCGGGGCGGAAGCGATGTCGCGTGGGGCGACTTTCCCGCTGTCGCTGCAGACCGGTCCGATTGCAAACCGCGTTTCGTACTATTGCGATTTTCATGGACCGAGCATGACGGTCGATACGCTGTGCTCATCTTCCTTAACCGCCGTCCATTTGGCAGTGGAAAGCCTGCGGCGTGGAGAAAGCGAGGTTGCGCTGGCCGGAGGGATCAATTTGTCGCTCCATCCAGCCAAGTACGTGACCTACGGACTGTGGGGAATGCATTCCAGCGATGGCCGGTGCAGGACGTTCGGCAAGGATGGGGACGGTTATGTCTCATCCGAAGGGGCGGCCGCAGTGCTGCTGAAGCCGTTAGGCAAGGCCATTGAAGACCGTGACCGCATTTATGCCGTTATCAAAGCCAGTTCTGTAAATCATGTCGGAGCGGTAAGCGGGTTCACGGTTCCCGGGCCGGTCGCACAGGCGGAAGTTATTGCCGACTGCTTGTCGCAGGCCGGAATCGATCCACGGACGATCGGGTACGTTGAAGCCCACGGCACAGGTACGTCGCTTGGGGATCCGATTGAGATGGAAGGCTTGATCCGCGCTTTCGGCGGCGATTCCCAGGATCGCCAATACTGCGCGATCGGATCGGTCAAGTCCAACATCGGGCATGCGGAATCCGCGGCAGGTGTCATCGGTTTACAGAAAGCCGCCCTGCAAATCTACCACAAAACGCTCGTTCCTTCCCTGCATGCGGAGGAGCTGAATCCTTATATTGATTTCGACCGCTCTCCGTTTTATGTCCAGAACAAGACGGAGGCGTGGATGCATCCTGTGGTAGAGCAAAACGGGTTACAGGTAACCTTGCCTAGGCGTGCCGGCCTAAGCTCTTTTGGGGCAACAGGCTCCAACGCCCACCTTTTGCTGGAGGAATATGTAGGACCGCCCAGAAACATTGAGCAGCAGGACAGAAATGAAAACCAGCGGGTAACGAGAACGGCCGTGCCATTATCCGCCAAAAATGCTGAACGGCTCAGGGCATATGCCGAGCGTCTTCTGGATTACCTGCTGCAGGGCAAGAAAACCGGAAAGATTGAAGAACGAATTACCGCTCAACAACCGCTTGTAAATCATGTCAAGGAACGGCTTGAAACAGCATTGTGCGGGTACCTGGCCCGAATCCTGTTTGTTCGTGATGAATTGATCGAAACCGGCGTTCCGTGGGGAGACTACGGCGTTGAGCCGGTTCACTTCGGGCTGCTGAAAGAAACGCTCCGCAATGAGCTTCATATCGAAATGGACGAATCCGAATGGGGCCAGCGAAGCACGGTTTCTTCCGTCACAGACTACCTGATAAACGAGTATGCTGAGCAAATTCAGGATATATATGGGGATGCCGGACTTGTTGGTGATGCGATGTTGGAGGTCCATACGGATCAGGACAAAGTTTACCTGAAGGATCTCGCCTATACGCTGCAGGTCGGACGGGTCTCCTTAGAGGAGCGGATTCTGTTCGTCGTTGACACGGTGGATGAACTTATTCAAAGTCTTCGGGCGTTTCTGGATGGGGACGAAGCGTGGCCGGGCATATTCAGGGGGCAAGCGAAATCAATTTCATCAGGTCCGGAAGCGTTCCGAAAGGAGGATGTCCGTTTATGGGAGCAAACCGGGGATATCGAACGCCTGGCAAACGCTTGGGTTCTCGGAACAGCTGTCGATTGGGCTGCGGTCCATGGGAACGACAAGCCTAACCGAATCAGCCTGCCTACGTACCCTTTTGCCAAGGAAAGATACTGGATCCCGGCGGACATGACGGTTACGTTGGGTCCTCCGCAGACGATCCCGGTCACCAATACGATCACCCCTATTCATCCGCTGCTGCATATGAACGTGTCCGTTTTCGGAGAGCAGCGGTTTGAGACACGCCTGTCGGGCGCGGAATTTTTTCTGACAGACCACAGGGTACAAGGCAGCAAAGTTCTTCCCGGCGTCGCCTATCTGGAGATGGCACGGGCAGCCACGCTGCATTCCCTCGGGCGCTCAGCCCAAAAGGAAGCTTCTCAAGGGATACGGCTGAAAAACATCGTTTGGATTCGGCCGTTTGTTGCGGACGATTCGGAAAACAAGCTGACCATCCGGTTGTTCGAGGATCACGGCGGCCGCATTTCTTTTGAAATCTATAGTAACAGCGAGGGAGAGGGACGAGTCATCCATAGTTCCGGGCAAGCGGAAACGGATGAATCTGTGGCGAGTCCGCCTGCGCTGGACTTGGATCGGATCTTACAGGTTTGCAGAGACCAATCTCTTTCTTCTTCCAACCTTTACGCGAACTTTAGGCTCATGGGCATGGAATACGGTCAGGATCACCAGGGGATCGACGTCATCCATGTCGGAGAGGGCCAAGTCATTGCCAAGTTAATGCTGACGAATGCTGCTGCATCCGAAGCCAACGATTACGTTCTGCATCCAGGAATGATGGACTCGGCGCTGCAAGCCACAATCGGGCTGCACAAGCTCTCCCGAGCATCAAGCGGCCATCCTTCCAGCACTTCCAAACCGTTAATGCCGTTTGCACTCCAGGAAATGGAGTTATACGCACCATGCGAAGCTGAAATGTGGGCATGGATCCGGCAGAGAGACGATTCTACGGCAACCACGCAAAAACTGGATATCGATTTATGCGATGCCAGCGGCCGGGTGTGTGTACGGATGAAAGGATTTTCGACCCGGGTGTTGGAAGGAGCACTTGCCTCAAGGATATCCGATTCAAATGCAAAGGAAACGCAATTCCACCGGAACATGAAGGAAATGACGCAGTATCATCCCGATGAGGCGAGGCAAACCAACAGCGCATCCGACCCGCATGAAGAAGATGCCGGTCATGATCCGGTGAGTCTTGCAGGAAACGTCCATCTGCTTCCTGTTTGGGATGAAGTCCCGGCAGCAACCATATCCGCTCTCGCCCCATCGTCCCTTAAAGGTGAAATGCTAATTGTGGGGGGAAGCCGACAAGCGGATCTCATCCGGCGTTATTTTCCAGATGCCCACGTGCTGGTGCCCGCTGAGGAAGATTCGGTTTCCGCGATCAGCGCGAGACTCGGGGACTTATGCCGCATTGACCACGTCGTGTGGATCGCTCCAGAGTCCAAGTCCGGTTGGGCCGATTCTGAGGGTTGGATTCAAGCCCAGGAACAAGGGATCCTTCCTTTATTCCGATGGATTCAGGCATTCCTGGATCGGCGTTATAACGAACAGCCTTTGCAGTGGACCATCATTACGACGGAAACCCTGCCGGTATCGGGCAAGGAGCAGGTTCAGCCCGCCCATGCGGGAGTTCACGGTCTGGCAGGATCCTTGGTGAAAGAATATGCGAACTGGTCCGTCCGGATTGCCGACCTCGAGAGTGAAAGCGACTGGCCGCTGGACACCCTGTTCTCGCTTCCTGCCGACCGTCGTGGCCACCCGTGGGCATACCGAAACGGGAAGTGGCATAAGCATTCGCTGATCCGGGTACATGCGCCGGTACGACCGGAAAGATCCCTGCTGCAAACCGGCGGGGTATATGTCGTCATCGGCGGAGCCGGAGGCATCGGAAGAGCTTTCAGTGAATATATGGTGCGCACTTATCAGGCCCGAATCGTATGGATCGGGCGAAGACCGCTGGACGAAGAAATCCGTAGCCGAGCTGGCCGGATCGCTGCGTTTGGACCAAAGCCCGAGTACTTGTCGGTTGACGCGTCCAGCGAGGTTTCGCTGCGTGAAGCCTACATGCATATTAAGGGGAAGTATGCACGCATAAACGGCGTCATCCATTCCGCCATGGTTTTGAACGATCAGGATCTTGCCGGTATGAGCGAGGATTCGTTTCGGGCCGCGCTCCGCGCCAAAGTGGATGTCAGCGTAAGGCTGGCAAAAGTATTTGAAGAAGAACCGCTGGATTTCGTGCTGTTTTTCTCCTCCTTGATCAGCTTCATTAAAAATGCGAAACAAAGCCATTATGCATCGGGCAGCGCGTTCAAAGACGCATTCGCCCACCGGATGTCGCAGGAGTGGTCATGCCCGGTCAAAATCATGAACTGGGGTTACTGGAGCAGCCCGGAAGCTGATGCTTCAGAAGAGGTCAAGCAGCTAGAGCGCATCGGCATGGGGCTAATCGAGCCTGCGGACGGTATGGAGGCGGTGGAGCTTCTACTATCCGCTCCGTTCCGTCAAATGGCCATGATTCGAACGACTCGGGAACTTGTGGTGGAAGGCATGAGCACCGAAGATCGAGTCGAAATGCTGCCGGATACGGACAGCGGTTCCTTTTCGTGGCTGCAGCAGCTTCCGGACCGAAACCAAACCGCCCTGGATTTGGAGAAAGGTTTGGTTCTGGCACACGAAGCGGATGATGTGCTCGGAACCATGCTTCTGTCACGACTCGCATCCATGGGGATGTTCCATGGCATAAGCGGAACTCGTGATAATTTGTGCAAGCAGGCCCATATTTCTCCACGATATACCCGCTGGCTGGAGGAGAGCCTGGAAGCATTGACCAGGAAAGGGCGGCTGATACGAGCCGGCGAGTCATATCGCTTAGCGGAAGATGTTACACAGAATCCGGATTTTGCGCGATCCGCTTGGGATGAGCATAAGAAACACTGGAGTACCGATTCCAGCCTGAAGCCTTGGATGAGCCTGGCCGATACGATGCTGGAGGTGCTGCCTGATATTTTAAGCGGTAAAATCCGTGCTACCGATATGATGTTCCCGAATTCCTCCATGCGCCGGGTGGAAGGAATCTATAAGAACAACCCTGTGGCGGACTACTTCAACGAGGTGCTGGCGGATTCGGCCGTGGCCATCATCCAGGAGATATGGCGCCGGAATCCGTCGTACAAAGTCAGGCTGATTGAAATTGGAGCGGGAACCGGAGGGACGAGCAGCCTGCTTTTCCGCAGGCTTCAGCCTTATCAGGACCGGATCGAGGAGTACTGCTACACGGATATATCCAAAGCCTTTCTGCATCACGCGGAAAATGAGTATGGCCCTCATGTCTCCTATCTGACTTACGATTTATTTAATGTCGATGATCCCGGTACGGAATGGATGGACAAAAAAGGAAAGTTCGACATTGCCATCGCGGCCAACGTGCTGCACGCGACGAGAAACACACGCCGGACGCTGCGACACGCCAAGGCGCTGCTGAAGAAAAATGGTCATCTTCTGATCAACGAACTTAGCAGCAGTCGTCTTCTAACCCATCTGACCTTTGGACTCCTTGAAGGCTGGTGGTTGTATGACGATCCGGAAATCCGGATACCGGGATGTCCAGGACTGTATCCTGAGTCGTGGAAGTCAACGCTCGAAAGCGAAGGGTATGGGCAGGTTGAGTTCCCGGCCGCGCATGCCCATTCCTTGGGACAGCAAATTATTGCCGCAGCAAGCGACGGCACGATTCGCGTCAAGGCCTCTGTGCATGGCGTTGACCGTGGGCGAACCGTAAGAAGAAAACCTTCCTTGAGCGGATCGAGAAACGGTCCGCTGGCTGATTCCGGAAGTTTTGAGCTGATTCACAGACAAGTGACGAAGCGTATTAAACCAGTATCCGTCCAGGTCAACGATGTAGAACGGACGATCCACACCGCCCCGCAGCCGGCTCAAGCTCATGACGAAGAGCTGATTTCCCAAAGGCTGGAGCATCATGTCAGAGAGGTGATCGTAGACAAGCTATCCGAGGCGCTGAAGGTGCATCCGCAGGATATTGATCTGGATGAATCATTTGCCGATTACGGACTTGATTCGATTATCGGAGTTCACCTCGTGCAAATTTTGAATCAGGCGTTAAACATCGAACTGGATACGACCACTTTGTTTGATTACAGTTCGGTCCGTCAGTTGACTACGTATATTTTGAAGGATCACCGGGAGGGGGCTGCCGGTACACTGGCAGAGTTTTTGCCGCCTGCGTCCGCTTTGGTGAATGATGGAGCGGAAGACGAACTTCAGGATTCCGGAGATGAGAGCTTCGTGTCGATGGACCATCCTGCCTTGGAAAGCGAACAGTTCCTTTTTGCACAGGAAAGCGGAAATCCATCTGATGCGCAGGGATGGGAGGAGGAACACGAACCGATCGCGATCATCGGAATGAGCGGCAGATTTGCCGGTTCGGCCGACGTAAATGAGCTGTGGGAGCACTTATCCCGAGGCGAGGAGCTGATCGGCACCTCTCCAAGGTGGGACCTGTCCGACCACTATCCACCGGGCTCGGCATTCTGCGAGGCTGGGGGATTTGTGGACGGCATCGACCAATTTGATCCTTTCTTTTTTAACATTAACGGACTGGAAGCCACCTACATGGATCCGCAGCAGCGGGTCTTCTTGGAGGAATGCTGGAAAGCGCTGGAGGATTCCGGATACGCAGGCAATCGCGTTCAGGGGAGCCAGTGCGGCGTGTATGTCGGCTGCCTGGGCGGTTCCGGCGATTATTCGTCTCTGGCGGGAAGCGAGCGTCCGCCGCAGGCCTTTTGGGGAATGGCCGGGTCGGTCGTCCCTGCCAGAATCGCCTATTATCTGGATCTGAAAGGCCCCGCCATCGCCATTGACACGGCGTGCTCCAGTTCGCTGGTCGCCGTCCACCTGGCCTGCCAGGGGTTGAGGTCCAGGGAGACGGAATTGGCATTGGCCGGGGGCGTATTCCTTCAGTCAACGCCTTGGTATTATTTGAGCACCAACAAGGCGGGGATGCTATCGGCTACAGGGCACAGCTATACGTTCGACGAACGTGCCGACGGTTTCGTCCCCGGAGAGGGAGCCGGCGTTCTGGTGCTGAAGCGTCTGAAGGAGGCCTTGGCAGATGGGGACCGGATTTACGGGGTTATTCGGGGCAGCGGGCTCAATCAAGACGGGACGACCAACGGGATCACCGCGCCAAGCGCCCTGTCCCAGGAAAGGCTGGAGTGCGGCGTATATGACAAATACGGCATCGATCCTTCGCATATTCAAGTCGTCGAAGCGCATGGCACCGGAACGAAACTGGGCGATCCGATCGAATACCAGGCGATTACGCGAGCTTTCCGTAAGTATACCGACCGAAGCGGCTACTGCGCGATCGGCGCGATCAAGACCAATATCGGGCATGCCGCTCACGCGGCGGGCGTGGCCGGCATCATCAAAATTTTGCTTGCTTTAAAACACGGGCAAATTCCGCCTACGCTGAATTTCCACCAGGGCAATCCCGGCATTTCGTTCGAAGACAGCCCTTTTTACGTCAATACAAGCCTGAAAGAATGGACCCCGGAAGGGCAGCGCCCAAGGCTTGCCGCCGTCAGCTCATTCGGTTTCAGCGGAACCAACGCCCATGTCGTCATTGAAGAAGCTATAGCTCCTATGCGAGTATCGGCAAGCCGGCCGGGGCACCTGATCGTCTTGTCCGCACGGACCTCTGAGCAGCTGCGTGAGCAGGTTCGACAGCTGTCGGACTTCATGGCTGAGCACAAAAAAACGCCGCTTGCCGACATCAGCTACACGCTGCTGCTGGGGAGAAAGCATTTGAACCATAGGTTTGCCTGTGTGGTCAAATCGGAAGTAGAGCTACAATCACTCCTTCATGGGTGGCTGTCAGGTGGTCATCTGCAGCAGCAAGTCTTTACGGCTTCCTTTCAGGAAAACGAACGCAGCGAGAGGCTGACTCTAAAAAGATACGGAAATCAATGCATCCATGAGCTGCAGGGCATTCATGATCCGGACGAGTATATGGAACGCCTGACGGCCGTAGCAGAGCTTTTCGTACAAGGCTATGTTCTGGATATCGAGGCTTTGTTCCAAGGGACCGGGCATACCGTTGTCTCGCTTCCGTCGTATCCATTCGAAAAAGGAAGATACTGGATTTCGGAAACTTCCAAGGAACGGGAAGCAGCGCGGCGACTGCATCATCCATCCGGATCTCCTTTAGAGCGCCACCCGCTGCTGCACGACAATGTATCTGATTTGTCCGGTGTAAAATTCCGTTCCCTCATAACCGGAGATGAGGATTACCTGATCAAGCTTCAGGAAAAAGGAGGTTACCGTCTTCCTGGAGGAGCATGCCTGGAAATGGCGAGAGCAGGTGCCGCGCTGTCGTCCAATAGTTTGAAACTGCCGGCTGAGGACATCGTTCTTAGGGGCGTGGCATGGTCCAAACCGCTAGATCTGGTGCAGGATGGTGTCACCTTGGAACTGGAGCTGTTTGCCGAAGAGGACCAGACCCTCGCTTATGAAATTCGGGCACAGCCGCTGGCTGAGGGTACCGAGCCCGAGCCCGTCGTACTCAATCAAGGGTCGGTTCTTTGGGAGACGGTCCCGGAAGAGCGCGCAGATCTTTCGACGATTCAAGCCCGCTGCTCCATCCAAACCTGGACGAAACAGGAGTGGTACCGTTCATTTGAAACATCCGATATCCTCAGTGCGCCCGAACAGCGGATTATCGAGAGCGTATGGGGCGGAGACGGGAAGGTGCTGGCTAAAATTTCGGCTGACTGCTTGACGAATGACCAAGAGCACCGAATGGTGCTTCATCCCATCGTATTGGATCAAGCCCTTCAGCTAGCTTGCGCGATCGATTGGACCAGGGTGAATCCGCTGGGCGAACCGATTCGCTTTCGTGCGGCTTCTCTTCCGATCACAGCTGCAGAAATTCGAATCAAGGACACGGGTGCCCACGCAATGTGGGTTTACGTCTCGCTATGCGAACAGGATGGCGGTTTCAGTGAGACGCGGACGATTGATTTGGACCTATATGATTCAAAGGGAACTTTGTGTGCGCGATTCAGTCATTTGACGGTGAAAATGCCTGAGCGGGATTTCCGTTCCGCCGTAACAATTTCAGAAATGGGAGAGATGAGAAGATGAGCAGACCGACCCACGGGGATGGATCCGGCAAAGCAGCACCATCCGCAGATATTCTACAACTCACCCCGTTTTATCAAGAAACGGACTTTCAGGCTAATGAGTTTCAGGAGGCGGATGCTGCTTATACGCAGCACATTCTGTTTTTGTGCGGACTAGAACCTCACTTCCAGGATCTCTGCCGCAGCAGGCTGCCCGAAGCGCAGCAAATCGTTTTGGCAAGCAACCGCTCTGAACGGCCAGATCTGGATTTGATGGAAAATGCCGATCGCATGTTATTAGCACTTCAGGAGGCGATGAAAGACAGAGGAACAGGAAAAGTGTTGGTTCAACTCGTCATCCATTCAGCGGGAGAGCTCAAATTGCAGACGGGGCTGTATGCCTTTTTAAATACGGCTCGTCAGGAAAACCCCCGGATTGTCCCGCAGCTGATCGAGATCGGTGAAGGCGTGAACGAAACAGCAATTGTTCATTGGATCATGGAAGCGAAGTCCACCGGCAACTGTGAAAGACTCCGGATTCAATTCGGGTCTGTTAGCTGTTTTGGCTGGAGGGAAGAGAAGATGGAAGAAAGGGGTGCAGTCACCCCTTGGAAAGATGGAGGAGTCTACCTGATTACCGGAGGCATGGGTGGACTCGGACGCCAATTTGCAGCCGATATCTGCCGAAAAGCCATCCGCCCTGTCGTCATTCTTTCGGGCCGCGCTCCCTTGGACGCGAAGAAAGAAGAGCAGCTGGCGTTTCTAAGCTCCATAGGGGCGAATGTCGAATATATTCAGGCCGATATCGCGGACAAAGATCAGGTTGACGACCTGGTCCTGCTTCTGATACGCAAATATGGCGTTCTGAACGGAATCATCCACTGCGCGGGGGTCATCCAGGACGGATACATTCTAAGGAAAACGGTTAAGGAAATGCACAGGGTGTTGTCCCCCAAAGTGACAGGGCTGACCTTTCTGGATCAAGCAACACAAGACATGGCTCTAGACTTCCTTGTTCTTTGCTCTTCCATTGCCGGAAGCCTCGGCAACCCGGGACAGGCGGATTATGCGCTTGCCAACGCCTATATGGACGCGTACGCGGCCTACCGGAACCGGCTCGTTGCGGAAGGATTGAGATTCGGCCGGACGATATCGATCAATTGGCCGCTCTGGAAAGATGGGGGAATGGAAGTCGCAAACCATACGGAGGACGGCAGGAACGGAAACCGGGGACTGACCGCCATGGAAACGTCAGACGGACTCGAGGTTCTATATTTCGGAATCGCGACCAAACATGATCAGATCATGACATTATCCGGAGATATCGAACGCTGGAGGCATGAGCTGTTAGGCGCGGCTGAAAGTTCGCGTCTTTCTGAATCCACTAGCTCTCTGGCGCAAACCGCTGCATCGTTTACTCACTTAAACTCAGATATGCTGAAGGAACGTACCGCCGAACAGCTTAAAGAGCTGTTCGGGAAAACGATCCAGGTACCGTCTTCCCGAATAAGCCTTCACGAACCGTTGGAGAGCTACGGCCTCGATTCTTTGATCGTCAATCAAATGAATCGGCAGCTGGAGGAGATTTTTGGAGATCTGAGCAAAACTTTATTTTATGAATACATGACGCTGGGGGAGGTCGCGGATTATCTGTCATCGGCCCATACCGATGCATGCTTCCGCTGGAGCGGTTACGAAAATGAATCCGTTCAGGAAACGACCGCACCGGAGGAGCAAGCGCAGAGCGTATTTCCGACTCTGGTATCCCGAAGAAAAAATCGGCAGGCAGCATCAACCCTGCCTGCAACGGTGCAGACGGATCGACCAGAACGGCAGGAGAAACCGGCAAATGAACCCATCGCTATCATCGGGATAAGCGGCCGTTATCCACAGGCAGATGATGTCCAGCAATTTTGGGATAATCTGATGGCTGGGAAGGACTGTATTACCGAAGTACCTGAAGAGCGGTGGTCTTTAAATGGGTTTTACACGCCGGATCCCGGGACGGCCGTCGAAAGCGGCATGAGCTATAGCAAGTGGGGCGGCTTTTTGGAGGGATTTGCGGAGTTTGACCCGCTGTTCTTTAACATTTCCCCGAGAGAGGCCATGATGATGGACCCGCAGGAGCGTTTGTTCCTGCAAGCCTGTTGGCATGCGCTGGAGGATGCCGGTTATACACGCGAGCTGCTGTCAGTCCGGCATCGCCGGCGGGTTGGCGTGTATGCGGGTGTTACGAAAACGGGCCACGATCTATACGGGCCTGAGGTGAGGGATAAGGGGGATAATGTCCATCCCTACACATCGTTCAGTTCCGTGGCAAATCGGGTATCGTACTTCCTGAATGTCAACGGTCCGAGCATGCCGGTGGACACGATGTGTTCTTCCTCCTTGACAGCCATTCACGAAGCCTGCGAACATCTTCGCCGGGACGAGTGCGAGGTCGCCATCGCAGGAGGGGTAAACCTATATCTTCACCCTTCAAGCTATACCTTGTTAAGCGCGCAAAACATGCTGTCCGCGGACGGAAAATGCCGCAGCTTCGGCGAAGGAGCTAACGGTTTCGTACCCGGCGAGGGCGTCGGCGTCGTCATTTTGAAGCCCTTGTCCACCGCCGTGCGTGATCGGGATAACATCCATGCCGTCATCCGAAGCACCAGCATTAATCACGGAGGCAAAACGAACGGTTATACCGTTCCAAGCCCGAAAGCTCAAGGTGATCTGATCCGGGCCGCACTCGACAAAGCTGGCGTCGACGCCAGAACGATTACTTATCTTGAAGCCCACGGAACCGGAACCGAACTGGGCGATCCCATCGAGATTAAGGGTCTCACCCAGGCGTTTGCTGTGGATACGAAGGATACCGGTTTCTGTGCAATCGGTTCGGCCAAATCCAACATCGGTCATTTGGAGGCGGCAGCCGGCATCGCCGGCTTGACCAAAATCGTTCTGCAGATGAAGCACCGGAAGCTCGTTCCAAGCCTACATGTTTCACGGCTGAATCCCAATATTTCTTTTCAGAAGACGCCGTTTAAAGTGCAGCAGCATATGGAGGACTGGCAAAGGCCGATGATCCAGGAGGAAGGAAAAAAGCATGTCTATCCACGCAGGGCAGGTATTTCCTCGTTTGGTGCCGGAGGATCCAATGCCCATACCATCCTGGAGGAGTATTTGCCGGATGAACCGGGAATTACCCGGTTATCGCCTAAGCAACGAAAGCAGTCCATCATCGTCATCTCTGCCAAAAATGAAGCCGGCTTAAAGATGAGAGCGCAGCAGCTGCTCAAGGCCGTCCACGGCGAATTCGCGCTTGAAGCTGATATCGGCGACATTGCTTATACGCTGCAGGTAGGCAGAGAGGCTATGGAGGAACGGTTGGCATTTCTGGCGGGTTCCATGGAAGATCTGAGGTTTACATTGGAGCAGTTTGTCAGCGATCAGCAACGAAGCCTTCAGGACGGACTTTTCCGCGGGACCGTCATGGGGGGTGCCCAGGTAGAGGTCCAAGCCGAAATCGACCGGAACATCGAGGCATGGGTCCGGGATGAACAGTTCAGACCTGTAGCGGAACTCTGGGTGCAGGGCGCCGCACTTGACTGGGAACGGCTGTACGTGGACATGAAACCGAGGCGCATCAGCCTGCCGGGGTATCCTTTTGCCAAGGAGCGATACTTCATCAGAGATCAGGTGAGACGCACGCCGATCGTCAATAAAGAAACGTCAGCCGTTACTATGAAGAGCACAATGGCTCAACCGTCCACCGGCAAAGGACGGAGAGCGGAGATGCTCGGTCTGCAAGCAGTGCAATGCCTGGAGCTGGACGTGAAGGAGCAGATTTCGGGAATTCTTCATCTTCCCGTGGAGCGGCTGAATCTCAGCACCAATTTGGCGGATTTCGGATTTGATTCGATCAGCCTGTCCCAACTGGCAGCCCGGCTCTCCGGGCTACTCGGGATTGACCTTTCTCCGTCCGTCTTTTTCGGCCATTCCACGATTGAAAAGTTGTTGCATTACATGAGCCAGGAGTTTCGGGATGTCATCGCCGACTTTTACAGGGAAACGCCCGCAGCAGAGGGAGTACAGCCTCTCCCAACGCGGTTACGGACAACGGCGGTTAACACTGACGCAAAAGGACTGCCCCGTGCTTCTTTATCGTCGTCTGAAGAGCATCCGGAACCCGTCGCCATCATCGGCATAAGCGGCCGGTTTCCCGGAGCAAGAGACATCGAAGAAATGTGGTCCGTCCTTGCCGGGGGGCGCATCGAGGTTTCGGAAATCCCGGATGACCGGTTTGACTGGCGTTCGTATTACAGTGATTCCGGAAGTGCAGCGGGGTCCATGGACAGCAAATGGCTGGGAAGTCTTCCCGGTGTCAGGGAGTTCGATCCCTTATTCTTCGATATCGCTCCGAAGGATGCGGAAACGATGGATCCCAGGCAGCGACTTCTGCTGCAGGAAGCGTGGAAAGCGTTGGAACATGCAGGATATGGAGATGCCCAAATTAAGCAGGGGCGTATCGGCATGTTCGTCGGTGCCGAGCAAGGGGATTATCAGCAGCTCCTGCACGAACAAGGAATTACCTCCAACCATAATGCGATCCTTGCGGCAAGGCTTTCTTATTTCCTGGATTTGAAGGGACCTGTGCTAACGGTCGACACTGCTTGCTCATCCGGACTTGCCGCCGCACATCAAGCTTGCCTTAGCCTCCGCAGCGGCGAATGCGATACCGCTATTGCTGCAGGCGTGAATTTGATGCTTACTCCTGCTCCATACTTGGCGATGAGCAAGGCCGGTATGCTCTCCAAAGACGGGAAATGCTTGACGTTCGATAAGCGGGCGAACGGCTTGGTTCCCGGAGAGGCGGTTGCCGTTGTCGTACTGAAAAGGCTCTCCAAGGCGGAAGAGGATGGAGACCCGATCCTGGGTGTCATCCGCGGCAGCGGAATCAATTACGACGGCAGAACCAACGGAATTACTGCACCGAGCGCGGTTGCGCAGACGGAACTGATCCAGTCGGTGTACGATCAGGCCGGGATTCATCCGGAGCATATCGAATATATCGTCTCGCACGGGACAGGAACCAAATTGGGGGATCCGGTTGAGGTAGGCGCGTTGCAGGAAGCATTTAGACGTTACACGGATCAAAAAGGCTTCTGTGCCATCTCATCCAACAAGCCTCATTTTGGACACACGTTTGCCGCTTCCGGACTGGTCAATCTGATTCATTTGGTTCAGGCGTTCCGTCATGAGCTGATTCCTGGCAGCACACATTTGGAGCAGGGTAATGATTTTATACAGTGGGAAAACAGTCCCGTATATGTCAGCAGGGAGAGTGTCCCCTGGCCGGAAACGGAATCCGGACGCTTGGGTGCGGTAAGCGCCTTCGGCATGAGCGGCACGAATGTTCACATGGTTGTTCAAAGCTACGCTTCATGCCCTGAGCCCGAAACAGGAGTGGAACCCTCCCATTTCCTGTTCGCCCTTTCCGCCAAAACGAAAGAAGCGCTGGAAACCAAAGCCCGTGAATTGGCGGAATGGCTGCAAAAGGACTCCTTTACCGAACAGAATCTTGTAAACGTATGCTATACGCTGCTGACGGGAAGGCAGCACTTCCAGCACAGAATGGCGGTGGTGGCCAGAAATGTGCAGGAAGCCATTTTCCTATTGGCAGCATCCGGCGGAAGAGACAAACAGGCGAACCGTTTTACGGGAAAAGTAGCTGTTGATTTTGTCGGACAAAGCATGATCGGTCAATATGCATCCGACTTAACCCGCAGAGCTGCGGAACAGGAAGAACCAGAGGATACATATAAGGAAATCCTATTGGTCTTGGCGGATCTCTACTGCCAGGGATATTCCGTTGATGGAACTACCCTTTATGCCGGTTGCTTTCCACGCCGAATCGAACTGCCGCCCTATCCATTCGAAAGGGAACATTATTGGGCCGCCCATCAGAAATCGATGCCAACAACCCAAGAGCAAGGTTGGCTAAGCGTTCAGCCGCAAAGCGTACCCCTCCAAACGGAAACGATTGGAGGAGCGCATGAGATTGCCGAGTCGGGATATCGTTCGTCCCCGCTTCCTGAGGAAAGCGAGGTGCTGATGTCGTTCGAGGAGGTTTGGGCCCGGGAGGATCTTCCACATGACGGTTCATTATCTTGGAAGCCGCGTACGCTGCTCTGTTTCCTGAACGAAGATGAGCATAAACAGCAGCTATTAGCGATGGTCCGTGAACGGAGCCCAGAGACCCGCATCATGTTTATTTCCCGCCACACCCCCGATACCGGGCTGTCAGTGGACGAGCATACCTTAACTGTCACCGATCCGAAAACGTATGCGGATGCGCTCGCCAATGTGAAAGAGCGATTCCCCGAAGTGGACTCCGTTCTGTACATGTGGGCAATGGAGAATCCGGCGTTGTCCTGCGATTATGCATCGATTGTTCATATCATTCAAGCCATGGCCTCAGCCCGCCTGAAACCGAAACAGCTGCTTCTTGCGGGGCGCTGTTCCAATCCGCTGGAACGCTGCCACTTGGAATCATGGATTGGATTCGAGCGCTCGCTTGGACAGGTCATGCAGGGCATACAGGTGACCACCGCAATATTCGCTGCGAATTCCGGCCATGAAGAAGGACCGCTGGCCTGGTTCCGGCACATCTGGGATGAGCTTGGAGCCGAACTCGGGCAAAGCGTCCTGTACGAGGGGGACGACCGCCGCGTCTGCCGGGTCCACCCGGTGGCGGATCAGGAAATAAGCACCGATGAACGAAGCGTCCGCAGCTGGATCCGGGAGGGCGGCACGTACTTGATTACCGGCGGCTGCGGTGGGATCGGATTACAGTTCGCGAAGCATGCGGCAGCTAGGCATGCCGTGAACCTGATTTTGACCGGCAGATCCACGCTGGAACCGGCCAAGCAGTCGGAGATTGACGCTTTGGAGGCGCTAGGTTGCAATGTTTATTATTTGCAAGCAGACCTTTGCGATATCGAGGCTATGCGAAACGGTTTAGATGATGCACGGCGCCGTTTTGGAAAAATAAACGGGGTCCTTCATGCGGCAGGCATCTCGGACGGCAGAAACATTCTGCAGAAAGACGCGGAAGCGTTTTTGCAAGTGCTGGCGCCCAAAATTTCCGGCACCCTGATTCTGGATGAGCTTTTGCAGTCCGATCCGCCCGAATTCGTTTGCTATTTTGGTTCTTCATCATCCGTGCTGGGCGATTTCGGCGCCTGCGACTATGCGGTGGGCAACCGTTTTGAAATGGCTTATGCACAGCATCGGGCCGATTCGGTAATCGGGAAAACACGAATCATCAATTGGCCGTTATGGAAAGAGGGCGGCATGGGCTTCCACGATCCAGACAGCACAGATATGTATTTGCGAACCAGCGGGCTGCGTCTGCTCGAGACGGGAGAGGGATTGGATGCTTTTGACCGCATTCTCGCGTCGAAACAAACGCAGGTGCTGCTACTTCCGGGCCGTCCAAGCCGCATACGCCGTTTTCTGGGCATTTCCGGGTCAGAGGCAGATCGGATACAGGAAACTCAAACGGCAATCAATGCAACCTTCCAGGTGCCTCCGGACTCTCCGGGAGGAAAAGGACGCAAAAAAGAAATGAAAGGGTGGAGCATCGAGCAGTGTCTGGAGTGGGACATAAAGGAGAGGATCGTCGAACTGCTTCACATTCCGGCCCATCATCTCGATTCCGATGAAAACTGGGCCGATTTCGGCTTTGATTCCATCCATCTGGCCCAATTTGCCACTAGGCTCAGCGAGTATTACGGTCTCGACATTTCGCCGTCGATATTTTTCGGGCAGTCGACGATTGCTAAACTGACAGGCTATTTCATGGATGAATATGAAAAACCCATGCTGTCCTTCTATGCGGAAGGGCTGGACAGATCGGCAGAAGCAGCCAAAGCGAACGAGGAACAGATTCTGCTTGTCTCCGGAATACGGGAGCCTGCCGCGGATTCGAGCAGTCGCCTGGCTGCGCGCCCAAGCCCGATACAAGCTCCGGAAGCCGGTCAAGCCGAGATTACCCGACCACATGTGTCGGAACTCTCGCATTCGGTGTCGGAAGCCACAGGTGACCGAACGGAGCCTGTCGCCATCATTGGAATGAGCGGACGATTCCCTGGAGCCAGAACGATCGATGACATGTGGACCATTTTGTCGGAAGGAAAATCGGCCGTTTCGGAGGTGCCTCTGGACCGCTTTGACTGGCAGCATCATACCCGCGAGGCCGAAGCAGTCGGAGACAAGGTATTCTGCCGGTGGTCCGGAACGATTCCCGGTGTCGGCGAATTCGACCCCTTGTTCTTTGAGATCTCCCCCAAGGAGGCGGAATGGATCGATCCGCGCCAGCGTCTGCTGGTACAGGAAGCCTGGCGGGCGCTGGAGGATGCCGGATATGGGGAAGAACGGCTCAAGTCAAGCACGATCGGCATGTTCGTCGGCGTTGAGGAAGGCGACTATCATTTGTTGACTAAAGAGCAGGGCAGCATCACTTCCAATCACAATGCGATCCTGGCAGCAAGATTATCCTACGTACTCAATTTGTCGGGGCCGAATATGGCGATTAACACCGCATGCTCTTCCGGGCTGGTGGCAGTGCATCAAGCCTGCATGAGCCTACGAAACGGGGAATGCGACACAGCCGTCGCCGCAGGCGTCAACCTGATGCTTACACCTGATGCCTACGACGGCATCAGCCATGCGGGCATCCTGTCGGAGGACGGAACATGCTACGCCTTTGATCAGCGGGCCAACGGAACGGTTCCGGGCGAAGCGGTTGCGGTCATCGTACTGAAACGCTTGTCGAAAGCAGTGGCCGATCGGGACCCGATCTATGCGGTGATCCGCGGAAGCGGCGTCAATTATGACGGAAAGACCAACGGCATCACGGCACCGAGCGAAATGGCACAAGCACGCTTGATTCGTGACGTCTACCAGCAGTATCACATTGACCCGGAACGGATCGAGTATATCGTCACGCACGGCACCGGAACCAAGCTTGGCGACCCGGTCGAAATCAACGCTTTGAATGAGGCGTTCCGGACCTTTACGGGCAAACGGCGGTATTGTGCGGTAACGTCAGCCAAAACCAATTTCGGACATACTTTTGCAGCCTCCGGCCTCGTCAGCCTGATCAATCTGGTGATGGCCATGCGTCATGGCGTCATTCCAGCAAGCCTGAATTTCGAGCGTGAAAATGAGTATATCCGTTGGGACGACAGTCCGTTTTACGTCAATGGGGTCAGACGGACATGGGACGTATCCGGAAAGGGCACCCGGGTCGGTGCCGTCAGTGCCTTCGGCATGAGCGGGACCAATGCGCATATGGTGGTGGAAAGCTATCCGGATGCGGCAAACCGGGCGACAGCCGGAAATCCGCCGTATTACCTGCTTCTATTGTCGGCCAAGACCAAGGAAGCCCTGAGGACCCGGGCGGAGGACTTGACCGAATACCTGGCTGCCGGGGATCGGTCCGATGAAGAACTTAAGGAGATCAGCTACACCCTGCTTCAAGGTCGGCAGCATTTTCAATACCGGTCGGCTGTCGTGATTCGAGACTTGTCGGATGCCCAAAACGTGCTGCGGCAGTCCCTTCAGGGTATGAACTCCCCTCATTACGTGGAGGGCAGGGTATCGCGCCAATTCACCGCCCAACGGGCATTGAACCAGTATGTCGATGAGCTGATGCGGCAAAGCCAAAGTCAACGGGGAGATGCGCAAACCTACCGGGACACGCTGCTCGCTCTGGCGGATTTGTACTGCCAAGGCTATTCCTTAGATGGAGATCGGTTGTTTGGCGAGGAACCGCCGGGCTTTGTCCATTTGCCAACCTACCCTTTTGCCCGTGAATATTATTGGGTGAAGGCGGTACAAGGCCAGGAGGATGCCGCGTCCGCAAAGGTAATATCCATTCGGGAAAAGAGTGATAAGGATCTCTCCTCACGTGGAGATAGAGAGCCTACTCTGCCGAAGGATGGAATAATTCCGAATGACGTTAGAATCCAATCGGAACAGGATGGACAGATGCGTACCAACGGGCGCCATGATGAAACAACGGCGCTGGCGGCAGCGGCAGTCGGCCATTTAAGAACGATCGTGGCCGAGGTCACCGGCGTTCCCTACGATCGGCTGGAGGATGAGGCCTCCTTTGAGGAAATCGGTCTCGATTCCTTGATGATCACCGGATTGAACGCCAAAGTCGAACAGTGGATCGGAACGCTGGAGTCCACCTTGTTCTATCAATATAACAATATCCAGCAGCTCGCCGACTATTTGGCGGTTCATCACAAGGAGGCGGTGGAGTGCCTGCTTCCCGATGTTTCCGAGCCCTTACCAATCCATATTTCTGCTCCAAAAGATCGGAAATTGGCCAAGCAGGCTTCCCTTGTGGAGGAGACAGTCCCTGCACCATCTCACCGGGAAAGCCAAGATTCAGCGACTAAGAACGAGGCAGGTCCAGATGCCGGCGCCATATCTGGGCTAAACCTAAGCCCAAATGGAGGACAGAACGGAGCTGTCGATATTGCCATCGTCGGTTTGGCTGGTCGATATCCCCTGGCGGATACGTTGGATCAGTTTTGGTCGAATCTTTATGAAGGTAAAGACTGCATCGAAGAGATTCCTGCAAAGCGCTGGCCGCTAAAAGGCTTCTATGAGCCGGATCGGACCAAGGCGGTGGCAAACGGGCTGAGCTATAGCAAATGGGGCGGTTTCCTGGATCGGATCGAATACTTTGACCCGCTATTTTTCAACATCTCGCCTCGGGATGCCATGTACATGGATCCGCAGGAAAGGTTGTTTCTCGAGACGGCCTGGGCATGCGTGGAAGATGCCGGATATACCCGCGATTCGTTGAGACAAGACGGTTACGGGAACCAGATCGGCGTATTCGTGGGAGCAACGTTTAACAATTACCAGCTTTATATGGCTGATGCCGCGAACAAAGCCAATCAGGAGGAATACCTCGCAACGAGCCAAATGTTCTCGATCGCCAACAGAGTCTCCTACGTGATGAACTTTACCGGACCGAGCCTCACGGTGGATACCGCCTGCTCCTCATCCCTGTATGCTGTGCATCTGGCCTGCGAAAGCATCCGAAACGGCCAATCACGGCTGGCCATTGCAGGCGGCGTGAATTTATCGATTCATCCCAGCAAATACGTGACGCTCTGCCAGGGACAATTCAATGCATCGGATGGACGCTGCCGGGCATTTGCCGAGGGGGGGACCGGATATGTTCCGTCCGAAGCAGTTGGCGCCGTCCTGCTGAAACCGCTGGATGAAGCAATCCGGGATCATGACCAAATCTATGGGGTGATCAAAGGAACCGCTGTCAGTCATGCGGGCAAAACCAACGGATATACTGTTCCCAGCCCGGTTTCCCAATCCCAGGCGATCGACAAAGCGCTGGGACAGAGCGGAATTCATCCGCGAACCATCAGCTGCATCGAAGCCCACGGCACAGGAACAGCGCTCGGCGACCCGATCGAAGTGAAGGGACTGACCGACGTCTTCACCCGATATACCGATGCAAAAGGTTACTGTTCCATCTCGTCCGTAAAATCGAACATCGGGCATGCCGAAGCGGCCGCCGGGATTGCCCAATTAACCAAAGTGCTGCTTCAGATGAAGCACCGGACGCTGGTTCGTAATGTGATGCACGCCGGACTGAATCCCAACATCGATTTTGGTCGAACGCCTTTTACCGTACAGACGGCAACCGCTCCATGGGAGCGACCGGTCATTGACGGCAGGGAATACCCGCGCAGATCCGGCATTTCTTCGTTCGGGGCGGGTGGTGCAAATGCGCATGTCATCGTGGAAGAATACAACACCGATCCGCTGGATCACCACAACGATAATGGAACCGTTAACCGAGCCTTGATTTTGTTGTCCGCCAAAAACGAGGACCGGCTCAAGGCCCAAGCGGAGCGGCTGCTGTCCTCGATACGCCGCGGGCAGTGGTCCGATGAGCAGCTGCCGGACCTTGCTTACACCCTTCAAGTCGGGCGCGAGGCGATGGAGGAAAGGCTGGGCTTAATCGTTCAGAGCCTCGAGGAGCTTGAGAAGAAGCTCGATGCTTTTATGCAAGGAAGAGGGCTCGGCAAAATCTACGTTCGGGGACAGGCTAAACGGAATAAAGAGATTGTGTCCGTCATTGAGGCAGACGCCGACTTTCAGGAGACAGTGCTGAAATGGATGGAACGGGATAAATACGATCAGTTATTGGGACTGTGGGTGAAAGGACTGAATGTGGATTGGAGCCTCCTTTACGGAGAACGTAAACCATTCCGCATCAGTCTGCCAACGTATCCTTTTGCAGGTGAACCATACTGGGTTCCTGAGATTGAGAACTTATCCGCGCCTCGAGATGATCAGGCGGCATCTAGCGGTCCCCGGTCCGCTGTTCTTCATCCGCTATTGCATCGCAACACTTCGGACATATCGGGCGTCCGATTCAGTTCCACGTTCGATGGGACGGAATTCTTCCTGGCGGATCATGTGGTAAAGGGAAAACCAGTCCTTCCTGGCGTCGCTTATCTGGAGATGGCAATTCAAGCCGTGACACTAGCGATGCCGGAATCCGGCCTTCAGCACAGACATCCCGATATCCGGTTGAAAAACGTGGTGTGGGCCCGGCCGATCGCGATAGAGGGAACGCCAGTGGAAGTCCATGTGGATCTGCTCCAAGATGAACACGGCGAGATTGCCTACGAAGTTTATACCGTCCAACATCAAGCGGATGAGCAGGCGGAAGTGACCCTGCACAGTCAGGGTTCTGCGACCGTCGGCAGCTGTGGTGAGCGTCCGGTGATCGACTTACAGAAGGCCCGGTCCCGCTGCCGTCCCGATCCGATCCCTCCCGAAGAGCTTTATGCGCTTTACGGCAGCATGGGGATTCAATACGGTCCGGCACATCAAGGAATTCGGGGGATATGGACGGGAGACGGGCAGGTCGTGGCAGAAATCGCGCTTCCTGACGCACTGGCGGGAACGGAAGCGGATTTCCTGCTTCATCCAAGCCTGCTCGATTCCGTGCTTCAGGCGACCCTCGGCTTCGTGATGGGGCCGGACCGGAAGGCGGAAGGAGAGACAAAACCCGGTCTTCCGTTCGCGCTGCAAGAACTGGAAGTCTATGGCCGCTGCCCCGAAGCGGTGTGGGCGGTGATCCGATTTAGCGAAGACCACAAGCCTAACAGCCCGGTTCAACGGGTGGATATTGATGTATGCGATGAGATCGGAACGGTCATGGTGCGCATGAAAGGATTTTCCACCAGGATGCTGGAGGCGGCCTCGGCCGTTAAAGGACCGGAAGACGATGCCGGCGTGCTGTTGTTTGAGCCCATTTATTCGGAGAGTCCAGCGCCACTGTACGAAGGGATTCCGTCCTATGCCAGCCGCTTCGTGTTCCTGTGCGATTTGGAAGAAGCCTCCGCTATCCGTATAAACTCCAAAGAGTCGGCATTACCTACCCGGTTTGTCGCACTAAACATGGCGACCGGAAACATGGCGGAGCGTTATGCTTCATATGTGGAAGCCGTGTTCACCGAGATCCGGAGCGTTTTACGGCAGAAACCGAAGGATCGGGTTCTCGTCCAGGTGGTGATGCCGACCCGCGAGGAGCACCGGTATCTCGCAGGACTTGGCGGTCTATTGAAAGCCGCGCAGTCGGAGAGCTCCAAGCTGGTGGGCCAAGTAATTGAGCTTGATCGCATCGATTCCGGCCTTATCAACCGATTGGACGAGTGTGCGAAATGTCCGGGCGATTCCCGGATCCGCTATGCGGACGGCAAACGCTGGACAGCAGGATGGAGCGAGCTTGCAGGCAAATCGGACATGCTAGCGCTGCCATGGAAAGATCGTGGCGTATACTTGATCACCGGCGGCACAGGCGCCTTGGGATTGATGTTTGCCCGGGAAATCGCAAGTCAGGTTCAATCGCCGACTTTGATCCTCACCGGCCGTTCGCCGCAATCCGCTGCTGTGGAGCGAGCGATGCGCGATTTAAGCGACGCCGGAGCCCAAGTGATATACAAACAGGCGGACGTGGCAGACCATGAGCAAACGGCGGACCTGCTCCGGTGGGCAGCGGAACGGCATGGAACGATTAACGGGATCATTCATGCGGCAGGCATCATCCGTGATAATTTAATCGTCAACAAAGAGGTCGACGAGCTGCTGGGCGTGCTGTCAGCAAAAGTCGCAGGTCTTGTGAACTTGGACGAAGCTAGCCGCGAGCAGCCGCTGGACGTTCTGATTGCGTTCTCCTCCGTGGCCGGAGCCACGGGCAATCCGGGGCAAGCCGATTACTCGGCAGCCAACGCTTTTATGGATGCCTATGCCGCCTACAGAAACCATTTGGCCCAAGCGGGACAGCGGCATGGACGCATGCTGTCGGTCAATTGGCCGCTGTGGAAGGAAGGCGGCATGTCCGTGGATGAGGACGTCGTAAAAATCATGCGCCAAACATTGGGCACCTGGCCGATGGAAACCGGGGATGGAATCCGTGCCCTATATCAGGGGCTGGCTGCGGGAGCGGATCAGGTTGTAGCCATGGCCGGGCTCGGTTCAAAAATCCGTGCCAGAATGCTGCCATCGAATCCGTTGCCTTCAGCAGTACAAGTACAGGATGCCGATATGCCATCCAGGGAAACAGGTGCTGATACGTTGGAACAGATTTACACCGTGCTGCGGAAAAGTGTCTCCCATCTCCTCAAAGTCAAAGAGGAAGATATCGACGCCGATTCCGAGTTCAGCGATTACGGATTCGATTCCATTTCATTGACCCAATTGGCCAATCTGCTGAATGAAAAGTACCCGTTGGAGCTTACGCCAACGCTGTTCTTTGAGTACACGACGCTGGGCAGCTTTGCAGAATACTTGCTGGACCGTCATGCCGATGCATTTTCGGATCGTGCCGCTCCGGAAACCAGCCAAGCTGCAGCTCATGTATCTTCAAACGTCCGTTTTGCTGATGACGAGGATTCAGAGGACGCACTGCCGAATGCGGCAGAGCACACGATCCCTGTTATGCAGCCAAGGGGCGGATATCCCAGGCGATCCCGTGCTCCGTTGAGCGGAAAATCGGTAACAGATTCAGGACATGACGATTTAACCGTGCCTCCGGAAACCCCTGTTGTGATGACGATCCCCGAGCCCGAGCCGGTTGCGATTGTCGGTGTCAGCGGTGTCTTCCCGGGTGCAAAGAACATCCATGAATTTTGGAGAAATATTATAGACGGAAATAGCGCCATCACCGAGATTCCTTCGGATCGATGGGACTGGCGGGATTACGCTGGCGAATCCGCGGCGGAAGGAACGGTAACCAGCCTGAAATGGGGAGGCTTCATCGATGGGGTCAAAGATTTTGATCCCTTGTTTTTCAGTATTTCGCCAAGGGAAGCGGAACTGATGGACCCACAGCAAAGGCTGTTGCTGATGGAAGCCTGGAGGGCTGTGGAAGATGCGGGCATCGCAGTGCAGCGGCTATCCGATCATAGTACAGGTGTCTTTGTTGCCGCCGGTCCAGGGGACTATATGAGCATGACGGGCATCGAACAAGGAAATCCGCAAGCCATGACCGGCGTCGTTCCTTCGCTGATTCCGAACCGGATTTCCTATGCGCTGAATCTGCACGGACCAAGCGAATATTATGAAACCGCATGTTCGTCCACGCTGGTGGCCCTCCATCGTGCCGTCCGTTCCATTCAGGGCGGGGAATGCGATCAGGCGATTGTGGGCGCCGTGAATCTGTTGATTTCACCCGATCCTTTCGTCGGATTTGAATCGATGGGATATTTAAGCCCCGAGGGACGGGCATCATCGTTTCAGCCGGATGCGAGCGGATTCGTCCGCAGCGAAGGGGTCGGTGCCGTCATGCTGAAACCTCTGTCCCGTGCCATAGCGGACCGGCACGAAATTTACGCCGTTATTCGAGGGACCGGCATATCTCATGGCGGCAAAGGCATGTCTCTAACATCGCCCAATGCCCAAGGGATGAAGACGGCAATGAAGCAAGCTTTCCGCCAGTCCGGTATCGATCCGAGGACTGTTTCGTACATCGAAGCGCATGGGATTGCGTCTCCAATAGCAGACGGAGTCGAAATCCATTCCCTCAAAACAGGCTATCTTGAGATGGCGGAGGAAATCTCCCCCAAACCGTGGAATGATCCGTGCTATATCGGTTCGCTTAAGCCGCTAATCGGACACTGCGAGGTCGCTTCAGGAATGGCGTCTCTCATCAAAGTGCTCTGCGCTTTCCGGCATAAGGTGATACCTGGAATACACGGTTTTACGGAGCCGAGCGGCCAAATTTCCTTGAATGGCACTCCGCTGCGGCTGACCTCGGAGCACTTGACTTGGTCCGCATTGACGGATGCGGAAGGGCGGGAGCTTCCACGGAGGGCCGCGTTGAACAGTTTCGGGATCGGAGGGGTGAACGGACATATCCTTCTGGAGGAGTACACCTCTCAACATACGAAGGCGGCACAGGAACATCCATCAAACAGGAAGCACCTATTTGCTTTGTCTGCGCGAAATGGGGACCGCTTGAAAGCCTATGCCCGTCAGATGCTTGAGTATGTCGAGGGCATGGAGCGTCTGCCGCTCGCGGACATGGCGTTTACGCTTCAGCTTGGCAGAGAAGCCATGCATTCGCGCCTCGCCCTGATCGCCGGCACCCGTGAGGAACTGCTTGCCGGATTAAGTGCATTTTTGCAGGATGGCAAAATAACCGGATCAACAGTATCTTGTGCGGTTTCTATTGCCGTCGGCAGCGCAGAAAGCCCGCCAAAGGATGTTTCGGAGCAGGATGTAGCCGAATGGATAGCAGCTGAAAATATTCAGAAGCTTGCGGCTTATTGGGTACAGGGCGTCAGGGTGCCATGGGAGCAGCTGTATCAAGGAAGCAAACAATGCCGAATCCCGCTGCCAACTTATCCATTTGAAACCAGAAGGTGCTGGCGCGAAGTCCCGATGAGCCGCCGGGACGCGGAGGGTACAGCCAAGATGAACAACCTGGCCTGGGAGGAGACGGAGGCAGCCGCTGCCGCCATACAGGCAGGCAAACGAATCACTGGAGTCGTAAGCGCCCTGCTTGGGATGGATCCTGAAGAAATGAATCCCGACCTTCCGCTGGATCAATATGGACTCGATTCGATTCTGTTCATGCAGCTGCTGCAGCGGCTGCAGCAGCACATCGATCCGGGAATCGACTTATCGAGCCTTCAGGAATGCCATACTCTTAAAGATTTGATTCGGATTGTCCCGCCATCCGTTGTCCAAACACAGCGGGACAATCCCATTGATGGCGAACAGCGGGTTATACGCGAAGTCAGGACATGGCCAGCCTTTCCGGAGCTGATTTTGCTGAACTCAGGTTTCCGGACGCTGCGGCCGGTTTTCTGGTTTCACGGCGGCCTTGGCGGCGTAGAGATGTACCAGGATCTATCACGCCAGAGCGATCGACCATTCTATGGCATTCAGGCAAGAGGATGGATGTCTGAGCGGGCGCCGCTTCAGGGGGTGGCCGCTATGGCAGCCTATTATGTGCATATGATTCTCTCCGTGCAACCCGAGGGGCCGTACGATCTGGGCGGCTACTCCCTTGGCGGCGTGTTGGCCTACGAAGTTGCGAGACAGCTTCAAGAGCTGGAGCACAAGGTAAATACCATTGTCATGCTCGATTCCCCGTATGGCGAAGCTTTTCAGCAAGGGGAGATTTCCAGGCCGACAGCGGTGCTGCAGGCGGTCAATCTCGCCTTGGCTTCAAACCAATTTCAGCGTCCGGACACTTTTGCCGAAGCCCTCATCCACAGGGACGAGCTGGAGCTTGCCTCGGACGAAGAAGGGCTCCTGCGGCAGCTTATACAGCTAGGTTACGGGCGGGGTTTAACCAAAACGGAGCAGCAGATCCGCGCGATGATCGATGCAAATATCAAAATGCAGCACGCATACCAGTTTGACCGTTTCTCGGTGAAGCCGCTCAGTAATGCAGCGGAGATCACCTGCTATTATTTCCGTAACAAACGAGGCTTGATTTTCGGAGAGCTCGAACCGTACTTTTCCATTCACGAAGACACAACACCATTGGACCAAGCGGCTTATTGGGAAGAATGGGAGCGGCAGTTCCCCAACATTCACATGATTGACATTGATCCCTCCAATCATATGGTGCTGCTCTCGGAACCTCAGTCTTATGAGAAGATCTACGAGTTCTGCGCCCGGTTATATTCGAAGGAAGGTGCTTCGGAGGCATTTCTGAACGATTTTAAAAGAAGAACGGCAAACGCGATAAGCGGCTAAGCGCGCATCCCGGTCGTGAGGCTGTATGCTCCGCCATTCGACCGGGACCTGCGCTTCCGTTGAAGAACAGGAGAGGGGGGAGCTCAACTGAGCTATGATGTTTATCCGCTGCGAACCGTTTCCCTGCCTTTTATTAATTACACGTATATCGTGGTGGATTCCCGCACACGCCAAGGCATGCTGGTTGATCCGGCTTGGGACATCCAAATCATTACAGGTAAACTGAAGGAGCTGCAAGTGAAAGTGCAAGGAATCCTGCTGACGCATTCCCATCAAGACCATGTTCATCTAGCATCAGAGTTAACGGAAATTTACGGTTGTGCCGTCTACATGTCCGCGATAGAGGTAGAGGACTATGGCTTCAGATGCAAAAATTTGATAAAGGTGTATGATAGAGAGAGACTGCGCTTTGGAGAAACTACGGTGACGTGCATCTGGACGCCAGGGCACACCTCGGGAAGCATGTGCTACTTTCTGCGGGAATGCGTGTTCACTGGGGATACGCTTTTCATTGAAGGGTGCGGGGGATGTCAATTTAGAGGGAGCTCAGCAGACCAGATGTTTGACAGCATTCAAAAAATCAAAGCCAGTGTTACACCCGACATGCGCGTTTTTCCCGGCCATTCGTTCGGTGAAGCTCCCGGTGCAAGCTTTTCCCACTTGTATGACCGGAACATTTACGTGCAGCTGGAGTCCCGCAAGCACTTTGTCGACTTCCGTATGAGACCAAACCAAAGCCAAGCGTACCATTTTCAATAATCTGGAGGTTACTTCAACATCATGGCAAAACCCGTCGTTTTCTTGTTTCCCGGTCAAGGCTCCCAATATTACCAGATGGGAATCGAACTTTACGAACGGCATTCCGGATTCCGGGCATGGATGGACCGGATGGACCGGTGGCTGTATCAGTCGGCGGGCAGGTCTGTCGCCTTGGAATTGTACGATAGCGTCCGTAAAACGGGCGAACCTCTGGATCATTTATCCTACAGTCATCCGGCCATCTTTATGGTGGAATATGCATTGGCGCAGGTGATGATAGAAAACGGGGTATATCCGGATATCGTGCTGGGGACGAGCTTAGGCGAGTTTGCATCCTGTGCCGTTGCCGGCGTTATCGATTGGGAAACGGCTTTGGAGCTTGTTGCCGCTCAAGCCGACGTGGTCCAGCAGACTTGCGAGCCGGGCGGCATGATCGCCATCGTAAGCGATCCCGCGATGTTCGAGCAAACCGTTGAGCTGCATGCGCACACCGAGCTGGCCGCCGTGAATTTTCATTCCCACTTCGTCGTATCCGGCACAGCGGAAGGCATCCGGCAGGCCAAAGCATTCTTAACGCAAACCCGGACTGCCCATCAGGTGCTGCCTGTGCGCTACGGCTTTCACTCCGCATCAATCGACGCAGCGGAGACGGCGTATAAATCTTATTTGAAAGGGATCAAGTTTAACCGGCCGCAGGTGAAACTGATTTCCGGTCTATATGGGATGGGCATCACGTCGTTATCTTCAGACTATGTCTGGGACGCCGTTCGACATCCGATCCGTTTTCTGGAAGCGATCCAGCGGCTGAGCCCTTCGGAGCATATCTGCGTAGATTTAGGGCCGTCCGGAACGCTCGCGAATTTCACAAAGCATCTGTGGAAAGCATTATCCGGTTCAGGAGTGTACAGCGTGCTCAGTCCTTTTCAAAAGGATTTGGACCGGTTGGAAACGACGATACGCCGAATACAGCAAGAGTAGCGGTATTCTTGATCTAATCCCATTCCCACAAGCTGGGGATGGGATTTTTTTATGGGAATAAGTGTGAATAGAGCATGCATGGATGCTTACACAACTGCACCAAACCGGATTGAAAACGTAAATGATAACGTAATATATATTATGTTAACCAAAATTGGCTGATACAATTTTCTATTTATCACATTTATATTTAATATCATTAATAATATTCTCATTTCCCTGCAATTCACTCCAATTTATTCACTAGGGCTAACTCTGACCTTGACCTGGAGTCAGCTCCAGCGTTTACAATAAGGGGGAAAGGCGGTGACTTTCTATGTATAACATTCGGGAAGCTTCCACAATGACTGGATTTAGTCTGGACACACTACGTTATTATGAAAAAATGGGACTGATCCAACCAGCTTCGCGTGGAACGGGTGGTGTCAGGAGCTATAGCGATGCAAATGTCCACCAAATTTTATCGATCAAATGCTTAAAACAGAGCGGTTTGTCGCTGGAAGACATTAAGGATTTTATTGCCGACGGGCAGTGTTTCAGAAACAAGGAAGCTCTGGACGATGAAGAGATGAAGTTAATCCAAAGCCGGATGTCTATTCTAGCGGCTCAATTGGACCGGTTGGAGGAGCAGCGGCAGGCGCTGGACCAAACGATCGCGGAGGCACGGACCAAATTGGACTATTACGAAAAGCTTATGCAATCTTAACGAGGAAAAAAATGATTAAAGTAATTCCAAACTCGTGGAGCCAGGACATCTTGAAAGAAAGTGTGCCTTGGTCATCCGCGCAATAAATGGTTAACATAATATATATTACGTAACCATTACCTTTATTGTGTCCCGGTAGAGATTCAATGTAATGCAAAAAAAGCTTGTTTGGTTCGTATCGGTGTTTGTGCTGGTGGTGGTGTTAGTGATTACATATCTTGATTGTGGTCTTTTTTGGCTTGGTTTCGCGCCACTTTGATCCGGTTTCCGCAAATCTTCATGGAGCACCATTTCCGTCGTCCCGAACGGTCAACATAGAGCAGGACGCATTCAGGATTGGAACACCGATGAAGAAACGCTAATTCACCAGCTTCCAGCAGCCGGAGCGCGTCCAGGGCGACCAGGGACAGGATCGCATCGATGTCAGACCCCAGCGGAACGGGAACGAGTCTTCCGTCCAGGAAGTGATAGGACAATGGAGCCTTGGCAATGCACCATTCCATGATGCGGATCCATGAGCGGGTAACCTCTTGGCCGTCAGCCAGCCGCTCGTACATGTCTCTGACGACAATCCGAAATTCTTTAACTTTATTCAGCGCTTCTTTCGTAATCTCCGATGATGCATGCTGAAGTGAAGGCAGATTAGGCAGACTTTCCTTCATATGTAGTGCTTCAAGCCAAGAGGTTAGATCATCCGGACGGATCAGTAGATCATGGCGGATGCCTCTGCGAACCAGCTCGGTATTGACCAAATCCAGTGAAGGATGACCAGAGAGCAGTGGAAACGAACCTGTATTATTTAACGTCATGAAATATCCTCCGACTGACATTCTTTTTAACTAACCTAATAATAATGGATTGACAGGTTAATGGAAAGTACATATCATACTAACCATAATAACTTATTTTTTGCGGTTAGTTCATATCGTGAGGTGGAGTCCATGTCTAATATCATTAAACCCCCGTTTAACCATGAGTCGGCGCTTGCCAAGGTAAAAGCTGCCGAGAACGCCTGGAATACAAAAAATCCGGATCTGGTGGCGATGGCTTATTCTCCCGATTCGGAGTGGAGGAATCGCACCGAGTTTTTTAAGGGAAGGGAGGCCATCCGGGATTTTTTGAAACGAAAATGGGAGAAAGAACTGGATTACAAGCTCATGAAGGAGCTGTGGTGTTACACGGACAATCGCATTTCGGTGCGTTTCGAGTATGAATGGCGGGACGCTGACACGGGACAGTGGATGAGAACGCATGGGAATGAGCATTGGGAGTTTGATGAAGAAGGGCTGATGCGAAGACGGGATATGAGCGGCAACGATTATCCGATCCAGGAATCGGACCGCAGGTACAGATAATTCTCGTTACAAGCAGCAAGGGCGCCAACCGAGTGGATGGACGCCCTTGCATAAGTATTCATGTCATTTATAAGTTAACGATTCAGCTCAGTAATATGAAGTGAAATCGAGTTTTCGTCAGAGCTTTCCAGTGCTTTTCTGTTCAGCAGCAGGTCTTGCAGGTAGGAAGATATTTTGGAGTCCAGTTCTGTGATAATGAGCGATTTCATGGTTTCAATGTCCTCATGTGCACAAAAGGTGTGGTTCGAAATCAGCCCGTTCGCGTATGCCTTGGTATCGTCTTGGATCACACCGAGCTTTTCTTTATACACTCTCTTGACGTTGGCATCTTCTGATTTAATTTCGTAATAACGCCCGGTTTCCTTCAGGAGCTTCCATTCCTTGACGCAAACGACAAGTTGATCCTTATGCACAATGCCGGACACCTTAAATAAACGGATCGAGTTATTCATGTAGTTAATTACTTCCTTCTTCCTGTATGATCATGTTTTCATGCAGCCTCAGAATGGCCGCTATACATATTATCACCCCTTGATATTGGAAGCAAATGCTAATTATTGGCTTGCCATGTCAGTGGACGATTCGAAAAAAGCCGCCAGGCCTTTAGTGGAGGACCTTGCGGCAGGTTGGTATGCAGATGAAAAATATTTTAGACGGATTATGGAATCAACGATCCCTGGTGTAACGTCGGCGAGCTTAACAGCTCCATCCATTTTTTGATGGCCGTGATTAAAATAATAACGCCCAAGATCAGCATAATGATCGAAAGCACACCATTGAGAACGTTATATCCCGAAGCTTGCGGATTCAAGTACACATGACGTACCATCCAATATCCTGCGTAGTTCACCGTGACATATAGATACGCAAGCGGAATGATGCACGTCAGAGCGTAGATCGGCTTATCGGCGATTTTCAAAATAACGGTTGCTCCGATAATCAAGCCGATGGAAGCCATGAGCTGATTGGAGACGCCGAACAAGGCCCAAACCGAGCTGATATCACCGGAAAAGAGCAAGTATCCCCACATGAAGCAGGCGAGTGCACTCGCAAAAATATTGCCGGGCAGCCAATCGGTCCGCTTCAGCGGCTTATAGAGCTCGCCGAAAAAGTCCTGGATCAGATAACGGGAGACGCGAGTCCCGGAATCGATCGCTGTCAGTATGAACACCGCCTCAAACATGATGACGAACTGGAAAAAGAACGGTGCCAGATGGCTGAACCACGGAATTTTTGTGAAAATATACGACATGCCGACCGCAAGCGTGACCGCTCCACCGGTTCGGCCTTCCAGATCCATTCCGATTTCCTTGCTGAGCTGCGGAAGGTTTTCCACATGCATCCCAAGCGTCTGGAACACGGCCGGGGCGGAATTGATGGCGAAATAGTCGGCTGGATGCAGCGCTGTAGCGGCGATCAGCGCCATGATGCCGACCACGCACTCGACGAGCATCGCTCCGAAGCCGATGACCTTGATGTCGGTCCATTGGTTGATCATTTTTGGCGTCGTGCCGGAGCCGACGAACGCATGAAAACCGGAAATGGCACCGCAGGCGATCGTAATCGAAATGAAAGGCCAGACAGGACCTGCAATAACAGGACCCCCGCCTCCGGCAAATTCGGTAAAAGCCGGGAAGCGGATCACCGGGTTAATGACAAACACACCGGCAATAAGGGCAACAAACACACCGATTTTCATAAAGCTGCTCAGATAGTCCCGGGGAGCGAGCAGAAGCCATACCGGCAGCGCCGCTGCAAAGAAAGCGTAAATCGGCAAAATCACGGCCAGCGTCTTGGCATCCAGCGTCAGCCATTGGGCGATGGCCGTTTCCTGAATATAAGGACCGGCAAATACGCCGATCATAAGCAGAATAAATCCTGCGGTGGTCGCGGTCTTCAGCTTGCCGGTTTTTTTGTAATACAGGCCGACGCCCATGGCGATCGGAATCGTAATGCCGACGGCGAAAGTTCCCCAAGGATTGTTTTCGAGGGCATGGAGCACGACCATGGACAGGCCCGCCATCGTAATAATGATGATGAACAGCATGGCCAGCCCCGTGCAAAAGCCGGCGACCGGTCCAAGCTCTTCCTTTGCAACTTCGGACAGCGACTTGCCTTGCTTGCGCATGGACGCGTACAGGACGACCGCGTCATGAACCGCACCGCCGATGACGGCTCCGATCAGCAGCCACAAGAGGCCTGGCAAGTAACCGAACTGGGCGGCCAGGATCGGCCCGACCAGCGGCCCCGCGGCGGCAATCGCGGCGAAGTGATGGCCGAAGGTGACCCATTTGTTCGTCGGTACGTAGTCCTTGCCGTCCTCAAGGGCATGGGCCGGCGTAGGCGTGCTGTTGCTGAGCTTCAGCACCTTGGCGGCCATGAACGTCCCATATAGGCGGTAGGCGATCATGAGAATGCAGATGGATGCTATGACGATTGTAACCGCATTCATTTTTGGAGTTCCTCCTTTATTCACACCCCGCTTGTAACGGGTGAAGAGATTTTATCCGTACTATACCTGATGAAAACCGATTCAAGGTGTTTTCAGGCCGAAAAGTCGGGAGGAAAGGATGAACGGCCAAAAGAAGGCGGTGAATGGCAGGCAGATGTATTCCGGGTGAGCCCCCACAGGATAAGCCAGACAGGAAAGGGACTGCCGGCCATCTGCCACCGGTAAAGGAATGATCACAGATAGACGGTAGATTGTTGATTCTCAGCTACAATCCGAGCTGCTGCTTCAGTTCCTTGGTGAAGGATCGGCTGACGGGAACCTTGGATTCGTCTTTCATGACGAGAATACAGGCAGAGTTGAACCACGGCTGAATTTCGGTGACCGCGTTCAAGTTCGCCAGGTACGACCGGTGCACCCGGACGACGGAAGTTCCGGCCAGCCGGCGCTCCAGATTGACCAGCGGCTCGTTCAGCTTGTAACGGTCGCCTGTCGTGACCAGCTCGCTCTTGCCGTCCTCGGAACCCACATAGACGATGTTGTCGATATCAATAAGCAGTATCCGCTCTTCCGCGCTGACCGCCAGCTTGCCTGTACGATCAGGTCCCAGCGGAGGAGAAGGGGCTGCTCTTTTCTCTCGGGCGGTGCGGAGCTTCATGACTTTGTCGACGGTTTTCCGCACCCGTTCTTCCTCGAACGGCTTCAAAATATAGTCCAGAGCATTGACTTCAAAAGCCTGCAGCGCATACTCATCGTAAGCCGTGGCAAAGACGATATCTGGAACCTGCTCCAGAACTGAGAGCTGCTTGGCCAGTTCCATGCCGTTATCCTCCGCCAGCTGGATGTCAAGAAACACGACGTCCGGCGCCATCTCCGCAATCGATTGCAGCGCCGTCTCCAGCGAATCGGCCTCTCCGACAATATGAACCTGTCTGGTACGCCCGAGCAGATAAGCCAGTTCGTCCCGGGCGAGCGGCTCATCGTCAACAATGAATCCTTTAAGCATGCATTTCCCTCCTACGTGCAAGATGCAAAGGCAGCGTAATCACGACTCGGGTTCCAGGGGTACGGGCATCGCTTTCGATATGGAACGAGCCCTCGCTGCCGTAGATCTCCGTGATCCGCTTACGGATATTATGCAGCGCCGTGCCTGTACCGTCTTCCGAATGAACGGCCTGCTCACCAATCCGGTCCAGCAGCTCCGGCGGGATACCTTTGCCGTTATCTGCCGTGACAATTATGACTTCATGGCCTTTCTGGCTCGCGGCAATACATACGCTCCCTTTATGGTGAGGACCGAGTCCATGGAAGGCATGGCGCACGGCATTTTCGACCAAGGGCTGCAGCGTAAACGGCGGTATCTCCAAATCCGCCAGTTCCGGCTCGATATCGAATGTCATCTCGAATTTATCAGGGAAGCGTGCCTTCTCCAACGTCAAGTAGGCTTCCACATGCCTCAGCTCCTGGCTGAGCGGGATCAGGATCTGCCGTGCGCCATGAAGGTTGCTGCGGAAAAAGACTCCGAGCTGAATGAGCAGCTCCCGTGCTTTGTCCGGATCGGTCCGGCACAGCGCTGAAATTGTATTGATCGCGTTAAACAGAAAATGGGGATGCACCTGCGCCTGGAGCGCTTTGACTTCGGCATCCTTCAGCAGCCTGCTCTGCATCTCCGCCTCGGCCAACTCAAGCTGCGTGGAGAACAAGCGGCCAAGGCCTTCCGCCATTTCCCGCTGCACACGGTCCAGCCGGTCCGGGTTCGTATAATAAAGCTTCAGCGTCCCGACAGTGCCGCTCCGCACCTGCAGCGGAAGCACGATCGCAGCCTGCAGGCTGCAGCCATCATGGAAGCATTGAATGTCTTCCTTCGATGTCGCAACAGACATCCGTCCCTGTTCCAGAACGGACCGGGTAAGCTGAGTCGCAAGGCTGTGGAGCGGGACATGATGGTCCGAGCCGGCACCTACATGCGTGAGCACCTGCTCCCGATCCGTAATCGAGATCGCATCCGCATCGGTGGCATCCAGAATGACGCTTGCCGCTTCCCGGCACGATGCCGGGTTCAAGCCCTGACGGAAAAAGGGCAGCGTCCGGTCGGCAATATGAAGCACCTGGTTGGTCTGCAGGGCGCGAGTCCGCTCCTCCTCCTGCAGGATAGACTGAATGATCAGCATAAACATCAGGGTGCCGAATCCGTTCATGACGATCATCGGCAGGGCGATGACCGAAACCAATTGAACTGCGGCGTCGAAAGGGCGGGCTATCAGCAAAATAATCCCCATCTGTACGCATTCCATCAAGATTCCGATAGCAACCGCACGCCATGGCGCGCCGGGATCGGACCTCCGGAACCGCCTGCCGATCCAGCCGGTGACCAAACCTGCGAGTATGGTAGATATAGAGCAGGCGGCAGCCGTATATCCGCCAAGCGTCAGCCGATGGAGACCAGCGATCAGCCCGGCCCCAAGTCCGACCAGCGGTCCGCCAAGCAAACCGCCGATGGCCACGCCCATAATCCGCGTATTGGCCAGTGCACTGTCAACCTGCACGCCGGCCTGCCAGACTTCGGAGCCGATGGCACCTCCATGAATTTCTACACCGGTATAGTTACTGATCATGCCGAACACGCCGAAAATGACGATCAGCAGCAGCTTCGCGGGAAGCCGATCCTCATGATGCAGCGTCTGGCGGAACGACGTCATCCTGGACAGCAGAAAGGCGACGATTATCAGGATGCCGACCCTTTCCAGCATAAGAGGCAATAAATAGAACATGTCAGCATCATCCTCCGCAATCGTTCGTTGTTCGTTGATTTACCCGCGGAGCTAGTATAATCGGAAATTGCAGCGTTTTCAATCGGTGCTGTTTCGACAGATAACCTCAATCATTTAACGGCATGAACGACATAGAGGGACATCAGCGGATGTCGAACCTATGAACATTTTGCGATTACCCAAGAAATAATTTGATCGTTCGGAGTGCGGATTTCCCGTTTGGGTAGAGCTTCATTAGGGAGGGCTTCATCATCTCATTTGCCACCGCTTAAGCGAAGAAGAACATGAAGCCTAGGCGGCATATGGAGTAGTCAGGGCAACCAGCAAGCGCAACATCTCACCGTACTTCACCGTCTGACCTAAATGAGGCTAGCTTAAGTTTGAAGCTTACCGGAATTCCCCTAAAGTCGTCCAAGACATTTGTACACTAGGGGCGTTTGTTAATGTGTGTGAACCAGTGGCATCATGAATCCAGCCTGCTCCAGCTGCAGAGAGAACGAATCCCAATACAATATCGTGAGAACTCCAAGTGATCTTTGGCATACAAGATGATGTTTGTATCCATCATTCCGGAAGCACCATTGGCTGTGTAGATCACCAGATGCTCAGCGTCCACAGCAACAGGCCAACGGCTTAGCTCGGCCCAGCGTTCGAAGGTCATCAGCAGAAACCCGGTTGTATCGATGAACCACGGTCGGCGAATGACCGGTTTCCAGGGAAATGAATGGTATGGGGGAGAACATTAATTCCGCGTACATAGACATGACGAGCGAAGATTATGTAAGATCATACATAGAAGGGCAGTGCCGGTTCATACATTTCTTCGGAGCTAGGATGGCGACGGATACAAGAAAGCATCAAGGAAGAAGTGTTCCGTAAGATAGTAGGCACCCGGACCTTGCCGGGGCTCTGCCGAAAACATGTTTCAATACCTCCTCTTTACGTTTCATACAAGTCAAATTATAATTTTGAAAAAGGCGAAGGGAAAGGTGAAAGCTACAAGAATATTTTTCACCTTTTCATAGCAAAGGAGGGGAATTCATATGGACGTTGTCCATTACTACAATAAACTGAATCAACACTTTGCTTCCGAGCCCCGAGGCTCCTCGATCCAGGTGACGATGCAGGAGCTGGAGGACATATGGGAATGCACCCGGCGAAATGCACAGCTGCTCGTGCAGAAAATGAAGGAACTGGGGCTTATAGATTGGCAGAGCGGATTGGGCCGGGGCAATACGTCGCGGCTCGTTCTGGTTGCCGATGCACAGGAGCTGCTACTGGACAAAGCCAAAGAACTCGCTTTAAAAGGGTATGTCGGCGAGGCGTTCGGGCTGCTGCATGCGCATACGGACCCCCTGGCCGAATCCCAATTTTCCGATTGGCTGGCCGGGCAGTTTGGTGCGCAGAAGGCTTCCGACCATAAGGACATTCTCCGTTTCCCGTTTTACCGGCCGGTGCCTGATCTCGAGCCGCTGTTCGTCATTCGCCGCACAGAGACCCACCTGATTCGACAGATTTTGAACACGCTGGTGGAGTTCGACACGACCGGTCATGTGATCAAGCCGGGGCTCGCCCATTACTGGGAATCGGATCACGGGTACACCGAATGGACCTTTTATTTGCGTAAAGGAGTTCTGTTTCATCACGGGAAGGTAATGAAAGCCGAAGATGTTCAATTTACGTTCCAGCGCTTCGGGCAGCTGAATCCGCCGGACTGGTTCATGGCGAATGTGGAAAGGGTGGAGGTCCTCAGCGATACCAGCGTACGTTTTCACCTAAGCGAACCTAACGCCCTGTTTCTGCATCTACTAGCTTCGGAACGCTTCTCCATCGTCCCTAAGGATCTGGACCGCATTGCGGCGACCCGGGATATACGGCGGATGCCGGTAGGTACAGGCCCATTTGTCATAAAGGAGAACAGCGATAACGGCATGATCCTCGAAGCGAACGAGCGATATTTCCAGGGCCGGCCGATGATGGACCGCATCGAGATTTGGGTTTGGCCGAACTATTTGGAGCATCTGAAGCCCGACAGACTTCAGGAACGTGACACGCAGGTGCTCTATTTTGAACCGACAGGTAAGAAGAAAACGGGCACTTTGCTGACCCGGCTCGAAGAAGGCAGTACCTATCTGACTTTTAATCTGTCGAGGGACGGAATACTTCATGACATGAAGCTTCGGGAGGCAATCCATTTAGCTATTAACCGCGAACAGATGGTCAAGGAGCTGGGAGGAAGGAGAGAACAGCCCTCCTCGGGCTTTAATCCGTATGACCATGACGAGGCGTACGGGCGGGGCGGGGAATTGATGCTCGCGAGAACCTGCCTGGCCGAATCCGCCTACCGTGGAGAAATGCTGACCCTGTACACTTACGAAATGACCAGTAACGAGCTGGATAGCGAATGGATCCGTCGGGCCTGCGAAGACATCGGGGTGAAGGTGGAAGTCCATGTGATGCCGATCCGTGAGCTTACGAATCCTGTGGTCCTGAAACAAGCGGATATGATTTATGCCGGAGAGGTACTTGGTAACGAACCGTCCGTGTCTTTGATCGAAATGTACCGCTGCCATCACGGATATATCCGCAACCACTTGGACGAAGCCGCGAGGAATGGGGTGGACCGGGCGCTCTCCGAAGTCATGGCGGAACCGGATTACACGGTAAGAAGGATTTTGCTGAGGCGGATTGAAGATCAGTTAAAGAGAGACCATCATCTGTTATTTATGTACCACAGCATCCACATCGTCGGACATGATCAATCCCTGGGAGGCATTACTCTGGATACCTGGGGTAAAATCAACTACAAGGATGTGTGGGTCAAGCGCTGAGATTGCAGGAGCATGCAAAGAGGGACAGGCGTCAATGCATGAAGAGGACCCTTTTTCAAGGCTGGCAGGGGCCATTTGTCCCCATACTTCCGTCTGACATACAGTCTATAAGGGATGTGTTATCGTAAGGCTACCGTTTCTACAATTACAGATGAAAAGGACAGGGATCACTGATGGATATCGGATTTATGGACAGCATCGTGTATTTTCATACGAATCCGAGCGACAAGGATCAGAAGGAGGGTTTATTTCTATCCCACTCCCACCCATCCGCCGAAATTACCCTCCTCATCAGGGGAGAGGGTTATTATGCCGCTGGGGAACAGAACGTTGAAGCACATCCGGGGGATTTGCTGTTCATTCCGCCGGATCTGAAGCACAGCTACGTCTGTGTCAAAGCCTGGGAAGGCTATTCGCTGCATATCTATGATCAGAACCTTCCGCCTTACTGCCAGTACTTATTGTCGCATGCGTTTTCGCAGCGTCCGGGTCCGATCCTGAAAGCGTCTTTGACCCCTGGCGCCGCGGAGCGCGCGTTAGCCGGCATGCGCCAAATTGAGGAAGAATGCAGGCGGGAAGAAAAGACCGAATATTCCTATGATCTGCTGCGCAACGCGCTGGAGACGCTGCTGCTGGCTTACCATACGGGAACCTGCGACCAATCGGCTGAATCCTCCTCGGAGCATCCTGAAGAGCAAATGATTCAGGACGCGCTGAAGGAAATTCACCAGAATTACCATACATCGCTGAAGGTGTCGGATCTAGCGGCGAACCACTATTTGTCGGAAAGCATTTTCCGCAAAAAGTTTGCCGACCGCATCGGTATGTCACCTAAACAGTACATTATCTCCTTGCGGATTGACGAAGCCAAGCGGCTGCTGCACACCTCGCGCAAGCCCGTTGAATTTATCGCCTCCGAAGTCGGCTTCAGCTCGTCCAGCCGTTTTCATGACTTGTTCGTCAAGCATGTGGGCATGACGCCGATGGAATGGAGGCGCAGCGGGGAAAGTTAATGCTGTGAATAACTCGGGAAGGTCCTTGTACAAAGGGCCTTTTTGCTGTTAGCAGGGGCTGTGCCATCCGTTTGCCGGCATCTGGTAAAGAATGAATATAAAAGTTTTCGACCGTCGAAAACGAAACGATTCTATACATTTTCGGGAGAGTATGTAAGCGTTTTTATGAACTTGATTCTGAAATCGTTCGCTATAATAGGGAATACTCCAGGAGCCAATCTTCTGGAGAAGATAACCTAGACGGGGGGAACTGCATGAACCTCTTGAGCGGACGCAAAAGATTATCAGGCCTTTGTTTAAGCATTGTGCTCGGAGCCGTAATGATCGTCTCAGGCTGCGGCACCTCAGCTCCCGGCCTGGTGGACCGGCTCAGCGCCGGAGAAGTGAAAGATATGCAGCAGCCGGTACCGGATGCGCAGATCAAGTACAACAAGGACAAGATTTTCCACGTCTTGGGCGGATGGCCCAAGCCCCCGCTGTACCAAGGCAACCCGTTCGGCTCCGGAGGAACCGGGGATACGAACAACCGCTACATGTTTGAAGGCCTCTTCTTCTTTATCCGGTCAATGAACAATGTGTACAACCGGCTGGCGGAATCCTCCGAGGATACCGAGCAAACGACGACCGTACATCTGCATCAGAACGTAAAGTGGCATGACGGCGCCCCTTTTACCAGTAAAGATGTATGGGCGTACTACCGGCTGAACAACGGGGCCGAAGTGACGAAGTATTTGACTTCGATCGAAACCCCTGATGACTACACCGTTGTTTTTCACTGGATGAACCCTGCGCCGTATCCCGAACTCAGAAAGCTGCTCCTCGCCCAGGATCTCCAGGGCCAAATCCCTTACCACATCTACAAGAAATACGTGGATAAGGCCGACGCTTTGCTGAAAGAAGCGAAACCGCTTACAGACAAATCCAAGGACGGACCGTTCAACTTGGATATTACGGATGAGCTCAGCAAAAAAATCGCCCTGAACTGGAATGAATTCACCCGTGCGGGCCCGAAAATTCCGGTCGGCACCGGACCGTATAAGTTTGAAAAAGTGACGACGACCGATATGCTGTTGGATAAGTTTGAAGATTACTGGAGACCCGATGCGGTCCATTTTGACAAGATCTGGATCAAAAACGTGCCGGAGCTCTCGGCCCAATACGCTCTTGTCAAGGCAGGCAAGCTCGACTGGTACGACGGCACCCCGCCGAAGGACATCCTGGAATCGCTGCTGAAGCAGAACAAAGATCTGGTTCACTACCGGATGTATGATCCGGCGAGCGTGGGGCTGATGTACAACATCCGCAACAAGCCGTTTGACAACCTCAAATTCCGGCAGGCGCTGACCTATGTGCTGGATAAGAAAAAGCTGCGTGAAATCGGCAACTTTTACGGCCAAGAATACCCGAAAATATCGATGACGGGCATCATGCCTTCGTCACTCGAAAAAGAAGTCGACAAATCCGTCCTTGATCAGATGACCGATTATACGACGAACCTGGAAAAGGCGGCCGAGCTGCTGAAGGAAATCGGCTGGACCAAAGGATCCGACGGTTTATGGCGCGATCCTGACGGTAAGGTGCCTTCCTTCATCATCGGAGCGCCGAACAACTGGGCACCAGGCGTGAACTCGGCGCAGATCGCCGCGGAGCAGTTCACCAAATTCGGCATTCCGACGAAGCTGAAGGCTGTGGACAGCACCATCTACTTCTCCAACGCCGACAAAGGACAATACGATATGTCCATGGACTGGGTTGACGTGTCCTGGGGCTTCCAGAATCCGTGGAGCTCGATGCGGGTGCTGTTCTGGCAGGGAACGAAAACGAAGGTCGGCTTCCCGAACGTGAAGAAGAAGGACGCGGACGGCAACGAAGTCGATACTGGCAAACTCGATCTGAAGCTGAAGGGCATTGACGGGAAAGTGTACGATATCGACAAGGAGATGAAACGGTTCCCTTATGTTCAGGACGAACAGGAGCGCCGCAAAATCATCGACAACCTGGCCTGGATCGCCAACGAAAACTGCTGGGGCGTGAACTTCTTCCAGAACGCCACAGGCGCCTGGCTGAATACCAAAACAATGTCCGGGAACTTCCCGATGATGGACCAAATCATTCAATACAACCGGGATATGCCGCTCGCTACCGATCCGGATGAGCAGCTGGCCATCACCCACCTGAACCACGGCTTCAACTCAACGTACATGCCGGAAGAGTATTGGCCGAGATAACGGCCGCACAAGCCGGATAAACACTTGGAGGTGACAGGAATGAGCCTGAAAGGGGTCTTAAAAAGAATCGGTGTTTCCCTGATCACGGTCTTCCTCGCGATGCTGCTTACGTTTTTCCTGCTGCGGATGACGCCCGGCAGTGCGATCGATACGTGGGCGAGGGATTTTGCCACTCAGCGCGGGATGAGTCTCGAGGAAGCGTACCGCCAGATTACGGCCATGATCAATTATAATCCGAAGGAGCCGATCTTCACCCAGCTGGGACGGTACCTGGGAGGACTGCTGCACGGCAATCTGGGCATGTCCATGATCTATCAGAACGTTTCGGTGAACGAAATTATCGCCAACGCGCTGCCATGGACGCTGTTTGTGCTCAGCGTGTCGCTCGTTATCAGCTTCTTGATCGGCATTAACCTTGGCGCCATGATGGCGTTCAAGCGCAAGACGGTCCTGGATCCGATCATCTCGATCTATGCGATCCTGACGTCCTCGGTGCCTAACTTTATCGTCGGCATCCTGCTGCTTGTTATTTTTGCCTTTCAATTCGGCTGGTTCCCGGTCAACGGGGCTTATGACCCGATCGTGGAGCCCGGCTTCAACCTTCCGTTCATCCTAAACGTTCTGTATCACGGCGCGCTGCCGATTCTGACCTACGTCATTACGACGATTGGCACATGGGCGCTGACGATGAAGGGGAGCGCGGTCAATGTGCTGGGTGAGGATTATATCGTCGCCGCCAGCATCCGCGGGGTCTCCGAACGGACGCTGATGAGCCGTTACGTCAAGCGCAACGCCATGCTGCCGCTGATTACGACGCTGGCCGTCAATTTCGGCTTTATGCTCGGCGGATCGCCGCTGATCGAAAATGTGTTCAGTTATCCCGGTATGGGCTATTACATCGGGCAGGCAACACAGCAGCGCGACTATACTTTGATGCAGGGCTTGCTGCTCGTGACCAGCATCGCGGTCATTCTGGCCAACCTGGCCTCGGACCTCATTTATGCCAAGCTGGATCCGCGCGTCAAGCTGGAGGAGGGCTGACGGATGAGTCAAGGATTTATCGATTTCTGGCAGACGATGTACCGCAATAAGAAAGCGTTCTCAGGTATGATCATCCTGGCAATCTTCATCTTTATGGCCATCTTCGGGCCCATGATGGCCTCGCTGGACATGACCGTCAACTTCGACGGCCGGTATAAGAGCCCGTCCTTCGCCCACTGGCTTGGCACCGACTACGGCGGCAGGGATACATTCCTGCAGCTGGTATACGGTTCACGGGACGTGCTGTCGATCGGGCTGTTCGCCGCCCTGTTTACGCTGGTGCTCGGATTCGTGATTGGGGCGGTATCCGGCTTTGTCGGAGGCAAAACAGACACGGTGCTGATGTTCATCACCAACCTATTTCTGACCGTTCCGAGCTTTCCCGTGCTGATGATCGTCGCCGCGCTCGTGCAAATCAAGAATCCGATCATGTTCTCCTTTATACTGGCGGCATGGTCATGGGCGCCGCTCGCAAGGGCAATTCGGTCCCAGCTGCTGTCGTTGAAAAACCGCGAATTTATTATCGCCTGCCGGATTATGGGCCTGAAAACGCCCTATATCTTGTTCCGGGAGATTCTTCCGAACCTGACGCCGTATCTGGCGATCAACTTTATTATGGCGGCCCAAGGGGCCATCGTTGCCAGCGTCGGTCTGATGATGCTCGGTCTTGCTCCATATTCCCCGACCAACTGGGGGATGATGATCCAGCTGGCCGTACAGAACACCGGCGGCATCTTCAACCCCAAAGGCTATATCTATCTGATCTCGCCGATCATGTGCCTGGGGCTGTTCCAAATGGCCTGCATCTTTTTCAGCAACGGGCTGGAAGAGGCGCTGAATCCGAGACTGAGATCGTAAGGGCCGGCGATGAAGGAGGAGAAAATGATGGAACCATTGGTGGAAGTGAGGGGGCTGACGATCGAATTCCCGATGCGCGCAGGACTGCTGCGGGCCGTCAATGAAGCCGATTTTGTCATCCCCAAGGGACAGATCACGGCCCTGGTCGGGGAGAGCGGAAGCGGCAAATCCACGATGGCATCCGCCATCATGCGGGCGATTTCGGTTCCCGGACGCGTTGCCGGCGGATCGATTACGTTTGATGGCCGCGATGTGATGAGCCTGAGTAAAAAAGAACTGCAGGCTTATAAATGGGAGCAAGTGTCGATGGTGTTTCAGGCCGCGCAGAACGCGCTTAATCCCGTCGCCCGAATCAAGGATCAGATCATTGAGACGTTTCGAGCCCATTCCAAATCGTATACGGAAAAGCAGATGGTGGATAAAGCGCGGAATCTGCTCGATTATGTCCGGCTTGATCCGGACCGGGTACTGAATTCGTTCCCCCATGAGCTCTCGGGCGGGATGAAGCAGCGGGTCATGATCGCCTTCAGCCTGCTGCTCGATCCGCAGCTCGTCATCCTCGATGAACCGACGACTGCGCTGGACGTGATCACTCAAGCTTATATATTCGATATTTTGAAAAAGATCCACAAAGACATGAATATTACCATGCTGCTCCTAACCCACGATATCGGCGTCGTCGCCAAAGCCGCCGACCGGGTCGGCGTGATGTATGCAGGCAACGTCGTCGAAGCCGGCGACGTCTACGATATGTTCAAGCGGCCGAAGCACCCTTATACCGCGAAGCTTATGAAAGCTGTTCCGAGCTTGTATGAAGACGTGTCGGAACGGAAGGGGATCCCCGGATCACCGCCGGATCTGCTCAACATGCCGCCGGGATGTCCGTTTCACCCGCGCTGCGAGTATGCGCATGCGAAATGCAAGGAACAGAACCCGGTCAAGGTATATACGCCCGCCGGGCATGAAGTCGCTTGTCATTTATACCCGAATCCCGAGTCGGTTGCGGAGGTGCGTACGTCATGAATGCCAGAAATATCGAATTTGAGGTGGAGCCCAGACAGCGGCTGCGGGAAGCGGCCAGAACGGAGAGTTCCGATGTGCTCATGCGGCTCGATAGCGTAAGCATGTACTTTGAACGAAACCAGGGCATGTTTGGTCCCCCTCAGAAAGTGGGCGCCGTCGTCGATGTCAGCCTGGATATTCATCCCGGCGAAATCATTGCACTGGTTGGCGAGAGCGGATGCGGAAAGACGACGCTCGGCAGCATCATCACGGGCCTGCAGAAGCCGACTTCAGGCAAGGTGCTGTACAAGGGGCAGGAGGTAACGAAGCTCAGCGGCGAGAAGGCGAACCAATTCCGCGGCGACGTTCAGCTGGTGCAGCAGGATTCCTATGCCGCGCTGAATCCGATGCGGACCATTTACCAGTCGCTGTCGGCCCCCATCTTGCAGCGTAAAATCGTCCGCGGCCGCAAGGCGGCCCGGGCGCGGGTCATCGAGCTGCTGCAGACCGTCGGCCTGACGCCGCCGGAACGCTTCCTCGATAAATACCCGCACCAGCTGTCAGGCGGCCAGCGCCAGCGGATTCTGATGGCCCGCGCCATCTCGCTGAATCCGAAGATCATCGTGGCCGACGAGCCCGTCTCCATGATCGACGTGTCGCTTCGCATCTCGATCCTGAACCTGATGTCAGAGCTGAACCGCAAGCTGGACATTGCCATCATCTATATTACGCACGACCTGGCAACGGCACGCTATATCGCCGGAAGGGGCCGCATGGCCGTCATGTATCTCGGACGTGTGATGGAGCTTGGCGGGGTCAACGATGTCCTCAGCCATCCGAAGCATCCTTATTTGCAGGCGCTGCTGTCCGCCGTTCCGACGCCCGATCCCGAAATCGCCAAAGCGATGGCGGATCTGCCACTGCGCAGTCTGGAGATGCCGAACGCGGCCAAACCGCCGTCTGGCTGCCGCTTCCATCCGCGGTGCCCGATGGCCACGGACCGCTGCTCCTCGGAAGAGCCCCAGCTCCGCTTGGTGGGCTCGGAGCAGACGGCTTGTCATTACGCGGAGGAGGCGCATGAGCTGTGGCAGCGCAAGATGGCTGACATCGGCGCCATCAAAAGCGTGTGATGGGCGACTTCGGAGCCCTGTCCAGAATCGTTCTTTCGATGTCACTAGTCCTGCTGCTGCTCTGTTTCGTCTCCCTGTCGGCGGTAAAGCCCGGCTCCGGGCCGTATGTAGTGGTTGTTCTGTCGGTCTGGATCAATATCATTCTCTCCGGCTGCATCATTCTCGTTTCCGTCTGGCGTAAAATGCGGGATGCCAAGCGCCGCAGGTTGGAAGAGGCGCAGGAGCCCGATGGGAAATGACTTTCGGAACTAAAGGACGGACACCCAATGATTAATGGCATGAATTAATTACCGAATCACCCTTAAAAAGCACGATTCCCGCTGTGGGGAGCGTGCTTTTCGGTTTCATAAGCACGATGTTAAAGGAAAAAGAGGGTGTTACATTTTTTATTTAATCACATTAATTATAAATCTCATTAATAAGTATCGATCCGCCATGACCCGGCAGAGTCTTGCCCCGCATGTACAGGTTAATATCAAGTTGAAATCCTATGTAACTGATCCTCCAGGAGTAACCGCGTCCAACTTAATTAAATTTATATTTCGTATCGGGTTAACCCCCGTAACCCTTGCCTGTGTTCTCGCGTCGTTAATATACACACGTATATTCAAACCGTTTGGGGAAGGAGCAGGAATTTGGAAAAGGAAAGCAGACAGCTTCTTTTTATACTGATCAGTGCAATGTCTGTTACAGCCTTGGTCGTACTGATGATTTTGAGTGCAGGACATTTTTTGGACCGAAACCTTCGCCCAAGTACGATGCAAGACGCGAGGGTGCTTCTTCGAAGCGAGCTTCGTTTTCCGGATGAAGATCAGATTCGCTCAGTCCAGGTATATGACGATAAATTTATGGAACCGGAGATTCGAATCCGTTACCCGAATGGATTACGTTTGTCCGTCACCCGGCTGCGTGGTCCGTCCCCTTATCCGGTTCTGTCTCACCAGAAAGCCGTTCCATCCACGAAGGAGCTTCGCGATGACCAAACGGAGAAAGTGGTGTATCGTTTCGTGAAGGATGATTTTCTGTATACGCTGCACGGGGACGTCCCGGAGCAGGTTATTTCGGACACGGTCCTGCAGATCTTCAGAAACGAGTGAACAGGGGCGGATTGATTATAGGAGCTATGCACCACTCGTGCCGGTTAGCGGCGGTCTTTCGGCTGACCTTAGTCCCCTTGGAGGGGGAAAATGGTCCAGTTTTGGTTTGCATCCCCATATTCACTGCCCAACCCTAGACGAATATGAGGTATATTGGGGAGGAAGCGGATCTTATATCTTCACAGCTCTTGTCAGGACAGCCCCTCAGAATCAGGGTGATGCCATGAAGGAGGAGATTGAAACGGATACGATCTGGAACATCCGAAACGGAATCAGGGATATCGCCGAAGGGGTGTATCGGTGGGTGCAGGAAACGCTCCGGCGCCTCCCCTGGCTCAAAACCTTATATACGATATGGTGCTGGATATCCTTATTGTTTTTTATCCTTGGCCTGTTCCTGTACCGGGATTCACGCACAATGCTCGTTCAGTATTTATGGTCTTTTTATGTCATGCTGCAGTTTTGGTTTCTTTGCCGGAGCAAAACATTTACTTGGAAGCAGGCAGCCATGTTTATGCTGCTGGGCATCTTTCTCGTCATCCCGGTCACGGCGCTGACGCTGCTCGCGGCTCACGGCCTGTTTGGCGGAGATACGCGGGACACCTGGTCCCAGGCCGTCCTGACCCCGATCTTCGAGGAAGTGTGGAAGCTGCTGCCGCTCGGTCTGTTTCTGCTCTTTTCACGGCGCGCCTCTTCCATGAGCCTTGCCGATTATACGCTGGCCGGAGCCGGGGCGGGTGTGGGATTTCAATTGATGGAAGAGCTGACGCGCCGCTGGCTGAACTCCGGCATCATCGGGCGGACGTACGGCTACAGTGTGACGATGCTTGGAGGGGAAACGATCCATTGGGATTTTTGGACGCTGTTCCCCGGCCGGTTTGAAGAAAGCATCTTTCCGACCATCATGTCGGTCAGTCATCCTGTGCACACCGGCATGGTCGCCCTGGGGCTTGGTTTGGCCGTACGGTACCGCAAGCGGCTGAAGGCCGCCATCTTCGCCCTGCCGGCACTGCTGCTCGTCTGGTCGATCATCGATCATGCTGCTTATAACGGTCAGGGCTCACTGCCGGACTGGTTTATGAAAATCAGCGACCTGACCGGCAGCGGGTACCGGACGAAAGGCGTGTTCCTCCTGATGCTCGCGATTGGGCTCGTCCTGGATTACGTCTCGTTGAATCGGGTGAAAAGCCGGCTGCCGAGAATGGAAGGCGAAGGATGGATCAACCCGGTGTCAGAGCTGTGGTATATGCTGGAGTCTCTATTGACCCGCAGGGAACGGTTGGCGAGCGTCATGTCCTGGACCCGGGAACGCAGGGAGCTGGGCTTCTCGCTCCTATACGGCAATCAGGAAGCCGCCGCGCTGCAGGGTGACCTGCAGACGAGGATGCTGAAGCACTTCCGTGCAGCCGCCGGTGTAACCGCGGTCCTGCTGGTGATCGCCGGGCTGGCGGGCTTCGCCGCTTATTTCCAGGCGCACGTCCATCCCGCCGATCCGGCTTGCTTCTCATGCATGTTTGATTCGCTGCAGAACTGGTGGGACCGCCTCGGTTTTTGGGAAAAAAGCGCCATCGTGCTCGGGGCGTTCGCTTTGTCCTTGATGTTCGTCAGCTTCTGGCCCGCGCTCGGTATTGCCTTAACAGCAGCGAGCATACCGGCGAGCGGCCACGAAATCGCCAAGGATATCCGCGATCCGAAAAGGCTGCTCACCCCCGAAAATGCGATCTCTACGCTGCTTGCGCTGGCGCTGAGCCGGGTTCCGTTCGGCAGGCTGGCCGAACGCTTCGGTAAGAAGGGCGGCAGCAGGCTGAAGGATTGGCTGGAGAAGCTGCTTAAACGGCGAAAGGAGCCGAAGCCGGAACCCGACCTGCCCAAGAAGCCGCATAAGCCGGATGGGGAGGATCCACCGCCAAAGAAGGAGAAAGATCCCGAGGAGCAGCCGCCGAAGAACGATGGGGACGATTATGTGCATTGGAGCAAAGCGAAGTACCGTGGGGTAGAGCTCCACGATGCTAAGAACGGAGCGCTTGGGGAGTTTGACGGCGTCGATTTGGAGAAGGGCATCTTCTATGAAGCCAAGTCGGCGCAAGGGCTCGACCGCATCCATCCAAAAACGGGCAAGCCGCAGCAGACGCCGCAGCAATTTACAGATAAGCAGTTGTACCAGAAAACGAAGGTGCGGATCAACAACCTGATGCAGAAGGCGGTTGGGACGCGAACAACGCCTGATGGAACGGCGGAAATCCCGACGCTGGAGCAAATTAAAGGAATCCGGCATTTCGAGTTTCAGCTGGACGGGGACTCGCCGGCTCTGCGGGCGGCCGCGGAGAACAGTTTGAATAAGCTTCGCCAGGAGTTTCCGGATTACACGTTCAACATTCGATTTGGGGTGGTGGAATAACATGTCAATTAGCGCAATTATTGTGGACCCGGAGGACGAATTTGAACGGTCCTTTATGCTTCCGGTGGCGACGGAATCCTTTTTCCAGAAATATTGGGTGCCGGCGGTGGAAGAGTTGAACTTGCAGTGGGTCGCACTTTTCCAGGACGGTACGGACGTAGAGTCCGAGGACATCCCGGCTGTCTTGGGCGAAGTGTCCCAGCTTAAAGAATGGGCGCGAAGCCACATGCATGGGGACGACCTCGACCACATGTTACGCAGGCTCGAGCTGCTTGAGACGGAACTGCCGAAAGCGTACAGGCGCAGCGGTGCGGTTGTCTACATCGGTTAACATTGCCTGTTAACATTGGTGAATGAATGAAAGATTGTTTTAATCTCATAAGAGGCCATTGCGATCAAGTCCGGGTTACACAGACACCGGGCTTGATTGCTTTTATCCGCGCTACGCGATGAAATAGGAAAGGGGAGAATGAATTGAGGCAGTCTTATCGAATGGACGAAGGGGTTTTTGTGCATCACTTGAACGAAGCTTACGGAATCGCTGCCCGGAGGCTTATTTTTATCCCTTATGGAGATTCGGCCTATTCTTACCGGGTGGTGGGAGAAAACGGGATGCGATACTATATGAAACTGTTTGACCATGGCAATGACAGCCACCGCCAAGGCATCCTTCGCTGCAACCGTTATGTGCCGTTTATGTGGGAATTGCATCAGACCGGCCGATTTGTGGAGCTGCCCTGTCCGTACCGAACCTCAAGCGGCGCTTTTCTGCTTTCCCTCTCCGGCTGTACCGCGGTACTCTTTCAATTTATAGAAGGGGAGACCTGGGCTGAGGCTTACCCGTTTTCCAAGCCTAACTTGGAGCGTATTGGACGGCTGGCTGCGCGGATTCGGCAGTTAACTCCCTTCACTACCGCTTCCAGCCTTTCGAGTGAAACATATGATGTCTCCTTTTCCGAACATTTGACCCAATGCCTGCAGCAGCTTGAGCATCTTCAGCCCGGTGCAAGCCCCGCTAGCCAGCTGCTGCGTGAGCTTGTTATCCCTCAGCAAACGCGCATAACCGAGCTGCTGCACCAGATGACAGAGGTTCGTGAACCTCTCGTGCTTGATCCGGCCCCCAATGTGCTCTGTCACGGTGATCTGTGGGGAGGGAATCTGATGGAGACCGCAGACGGCAGGCTTGTCGTCCTGGACTGGGAAGCGGCCATGCTTGCGCCACCAGAGCTGGATATCGTGGGGTATATCGGGGACGGACTGGATCATTTTCTCACAGGGTATGAGCAGGAACTAGGACAACAGATGGAGCTGAACCTTGATTTACTGCGTTATTATGCATACCGCCATCATTTGAGGAACCTTACCCATTGGTGTATGAATATTTTGCATCGCAACCTGGAGCCGGATCAGCTGGATAACGACCTCGAAATGGTCCGTCATCACTGCTTGAACCGACTGGATACCGTAGAGGCTTCGCTGAGGAATGCGGCGAATCGAAATATTTAGAAGCCCGATATGAATTTAATAGCGTAAACAAGCGATATGCACAGCTACAGCCAGAAATTAATAGATTGCCGCCAATGTAAGCGTTGACATGAAGTTCTTTTGAATTTTTTCATACGTATCTCAAACCGTTTGCTTCTTTACAGCTGGCATCCGGAAGGAGTAAGATTCAATTCGTAATCGTGAACTTGTGAACCTGAAACGTAATACTCCTTGATCGCTGAATTCTGAAATCAGGAGCGGGGGAACCAAAGGGATGAAGTTAAACCTTCGTCCCAGGGGTGAATCACTTGATGTTCATTTATTGAGTGTAGGGATACTTTCGGTCCCGAATCCGTCAGCTAACCTCGTAAGCGTTATGAAAGAGGGATTTGTCGTGCGCGTAAAGCCACGGGAAGGTCCAGCTTTCCTGCGGCTTTTTTTGTTGTGCCCAAAAAGGGTTGAGCACGTGTCTAACGGGTACATCATGAGCATTCCAACTCTAACATTGGCGGTGACAAACATTTTATGGCAGCATTGAAAAGACTTCTGATCGGACGTCCGCTGAAGTCTACCGAATTGGGAGAACAAAAACTGAATAAGAAAAAAGCTTTGGCCATTCTATCCTCCGATGCGCTGTCGTCCGTAGCGTATGGGCCGGAGCAAATTTTGCTGGTTCTGGTCACGGTCAGCACGGCGGCGTTCTGGTATTCGATACCGATCGGAATCGGCGTACTGATTTTGCTGGCTGCACTCATTTTATCCTACCGGCAGATCATCTTCGCTTATCCGCATGGCGGCGGTGCTTACGTCGTCTCCAAACAGAATCTGGGAATCTATCCCGGGCTGGTGGCCGGCGGATCGCTGCTGGTAGATTACATTTTGACTGTTGCGGTCAGCGTTTCGGCTGGCACGGACGCGCTGACTTCGGCGTTTCCTGCGCTGCATGAGCATACGGTGGGGATTGCCGTCACCTTCGTCATCCTCATTACGCTTCTGAATTTGCGGGGCGTCACCGAGTCGGCCTCCATCCTGGCTTATCCGGTGTATCTGTTCGCCTTCGCGCTGTTCATTTTGATCGGCGTCGGTATGTACAACATCGTGACCGGCCACGTTTCACCGCATTTGCATTCGCCGGTCGGGACGCCGGTGGCGGGGATCAGCCTGTTCCTGCTCTTAAAAGCTTTTGCCTCGGGCAGCTCCGCCCTGACCGGGGTCGAAGCGATCTCGAACGCCATCCCGAACTTCAAGGATCCGGCCCCGAACAATGCGGCCAAAACCTTGATGGCTATGGGGATTCTGCTGGCTGTACTCTTCTCGGGCATCGTATTTCTTGCTTATTATTTGGGCATATCCCCAAATCCCCAGGAGACGGTCGTATCCCAGATTGCCAATCAGACGTTCGGACGGAATTTTATGTACTTTTTCATCCAGGGCACGACGGCACTGATCTTGATCCTGGCGGCCAATACCGGATATTCGGCGTTTCCGCTGCTGGCGGTCAATTTAGCCAAAGACCGGTTTATTCCCCGGATGTTTACTGTCCGCGGTGACCGTTTGGGATATTCGAACGGAATCATCATCCTTGGGCTACTGTCTATCGTGCTGATCGTCGCCTTCCACGGACAGACGGAACATTTGATCCCACTGTACGCGGTAGGGGTATTTATCCCTTTCACGCTCTCGCAAACGGGGATGATCGTCAAGTGGATCCGGGAAAAACCGCAGGGTTGGGTAACGAAGCTCGTCATCAATACGATTGGCGCGTTGATCAGCTTCACGGTGTCGGTGATGTTCTTCGCAACCAAGTTTGCGCAGATCTGGCCGGTACTGATCTTTTTGCCGCTGATCGTGTATCTGTTCCACCGGATCAAGAAGCATTATGAGGCGGTTGGCGAGCAGCTGCGGCTGTCGACGTGTGAGCCGGCGGTACCGATTGAAGGCAATGTGATCATTCTCCCCGTTTCGGGCATTACGCATGTCGTGGAGCATTCCCTGAATTATGCGCAGTCGCTCGCGGCGGATCAGATCATTGCGGTATATATTCCGTTTGAACGGGAAGAAGAGAACCGGTTTGAGGAAAAATGGCATAGATGGCGGCCTGACGTGCGCCTTGTGACACTGCATTCTCCGTACCGGAGCATTATTCATCCGCTTAGCAAATTTATCGATACGGTGCACCGGAAAGCCAGCGAATCCAACTACCAGGTCACGGTGATCATTCCGCAGTTTATTCCAAAGCGGAGCTGGCACAATCTGCTGCACAACCAGACGAGTTTGATGATCCGGACTTATCTTTTATTCCGCAAAGATGTTGTTGTGACGACGGTACCGTATCATTTAAAAAAATAGCGATTCAGATGGTTCAAACCATTCGTAATCAGGCCCCGGCATCTGTGCAGGCGGTCTTTTTTTTGCGTAAAAGCAGCGGATATATAGAAGGGAAAGAGTAATTCCTTAGGAATCGTGTCTTGAGGGTAACGTTTTTTTCCTGTAGAGGAGGCAATCCATTTTTCATGATGTGTCGGGTGTGAGAGCATGAACGCAACAAACGGTACATCAAGCGCGTCTAATCAACGTATATAGAACAGCAACAGGGGTGGAACAGATGAATGTGAAACTAATAACGATATTCGGTGCCGTACTCGGTTCTGTGCTCGTATGGGCAGGAAGCGCAGCTGCGGAAGAACGATTTAGCGATCTGCAGCACTCGAAGTGGGCGGAAGACGGCATCACCTATATGGCCGAACGGGGAACCGTCGCCGGATATGGCAATGGGAAATTTATGCCTGAAAGGCAAGTCACAAGAGCGCAGGCCGTTACTTTCATGGTGCGGGAGCTTTATCCGCAGGAGCTGCAGCGAGAAGCGGACGGCGGCATGACCTACACAGATGTGCCTAAGAACCATCCTTTTTATCTTGAAATTGCCATTGCCGCTAAACATGGGCTGGCCAGCGGGTTTCCTGACAGCACATTCCATCCGGATGCACCGATGAGCCGTGCCGAGACGGCAGCATTTCTTACACGGGCCTATTCACTCGTAAAAGGCCAGAAACCTGTAACATTGACGGATACAGCAAAGCATTGGGCGGCAGCGCCTATTCTCATGATGAGCTCCAACGGATTGATCGGCGGATATTCAGATGGCACCTTTCGTCCGGACCGATCTGTGACGCGAGCGGAGTTTGCTGTATTTATGTCGCGGGTCATTCGCTTCGAACGTCAAGGAGCCATTCAGGCACAGGATTGGGATAAGCTGATGTCCTACATGACGGTCAGCGAGCAGGTCGGCCAAATGCTCATGCCTGACATCAGGCAATGGAACGGGCAAGTGACGACTACGGTCAATGAAGGAGTCAAACGCAGCATCCATGATCAGGATTTGGGCGGACTTATTCTTTTCGATAAAAATATCGTAGATGCTCGGCAGGTCACCACTCTGACGCATGATCTGCAGATGGAGGCAGGCGACATTCCGCTGTTCCTTGGCATCGACCAGGAAGGCGGCGTCGTTAAACGAATCCCCGGAGGTACGAATCTGCCGGGTCAAATGGCGCTGGGTGCAACCGGAGATACAACGCTCGCCGAAGCTGCCGGACGGCTGACCGGGGAGGAGCTAACGGCACTCGGGCTGCAGGTCAATTTTGCGCCGGTGCTCGACATTAACAGCAATCCGGATAATCCGATTATCGGAATGCGGTCGTTTAGCTCGGATCCGGATTTGGTGACACGACTGGGTCTCGCAGAAATCCAAGGACTGCGGCAATCGGGAGTGATCGCGGCGGTCAAGCATTTTCCCGGCCATGGCGATACGGTTGTAGACTCCCATTTGGGAATGCCGGTGCTTTCGCATGATCGGGAGAGGCTCGAAGCGGTGGAGCTCAAACCGTTTCGGGCAGCCATCGATAACGGAGTTGAGATGATCATGACCGCACATATTGCATTTCCAGCAGTAGATAACGATCACGTCACATCGCTCAAGGACGGAAGCAGCGTACCGATTCCTGCTACGTTATCCAAGAAGGTACTGACCGGACTGCTCCGAGGGGAGCTTGGATACAAAGGCGTCATCATTTCCGATGCCTTCACGATGAATGCAATCGCGGAGCATTTTGGCGAAAATCAAGCGGTGGTGCGTGCCGTTTCCGCAGGTGTGGATATCATTCTCATGCCGCAAGATCCGACAGCCGCGCACCAAACGCTGGTGACCGCGGTGAAGAGCGGGGCGATACCGATCGAAACCATCCATTCGTCAGTGAAACGGATTTTGGAGCTGAAAGCGAAATACGGATTGTTTGACCGCAGCGAAAGCCTTACGCAGCAATTGGCCGCGCTTAACGGTGTCATTGGTTCCGAGAAGCATCGCACAGTGGAGCGGGAAATCGCAGAACGAGCGGTCACCTTGTTAGCCGGCCGTGACGGTGCGCAGCCGGATCAAATTCGTCAAGGCGATCGGGTTGCGATTGTCGCAGCCGACGAGGAGCAGGCTAAGCAGCTCGAGAGACAGCTGAAGCAAGCCGCAAATAACCTATCGCTGAAAACAGTAACAGCCCTAGTCGGGCAAGGAAAAACGAATGAGGCGCTTCAGGTGGTGGATCAAGCAGATTACGTCATCCTGGCTTCATATCAGTTCCGTAACGTGGCCAGTCAGTTTGGCTGGGCCGATGATCAAACGTTGATCGATGAGATGAACCAACGTAACAAGCGTTATACGCTGTTATCGCTGGGCAATCCATATGAGACGATCTATATCCAGAACATGCGTTCGGGAATCGCAGTTTACGGTAAGCAGGAGCCAAATACAGCCGCCGGGATCAAAGTGCTGCTAGGCCAACTGAAGGCCGGCGGGGTGCTGCCGGTGACAATTAAGTAATTATGATCAAGATGGTGGTTATTGACCTAACCGGGTTTAAGTGGTTGGGTCAATAAGAACAACTTAGCAATAATAGCCGCGCATAAGCGCGGTTTTATTGTGCTTTTTAAATAGACGGAAATAAATGATCAGGCGCATTATTATAAGAACGATTTAGATGGAGTTGCTGTCCATGAATATCAGCGGTGCAAATCTATAATTGGCTAATATATAAATTGATAAGCTAAGCCAACTGACACTAACACTAATGCACAATGAAGATCATTCGTAATGATAATAAGTATGTTATCGCGGAGCTTTTTGGAGCTTGGTATATAGAGGATGATGGAATAAGCGCCGCATACTGAATAGTAACTAAGATGAATAATGAATAGATGAATCTATAAGGCCATCTTTATAATTTATAATTACGTAAAATAATAATTTGACGAATAAATATATATAAGTTATTCTGTACATAAGGAGGTTTAGCAATAAATGGATAAAAACACGAAGCTGCATTACATGAAACGCGTTGACGATAAATGTGCGGAGCTTCCTTGGTACGTGACCGAATATATCGATAGCCGCAAACGCAAGCTGTCGCACACGACGCTGCTGAATTACTGCCACGATTACCTCATCTTTTTTGATTGGCTTGTGGCTGAGAAACTGGCTGCGGATGATCGTAAAGACATTGAATTGAATGTTCTGGAATCACTGACCGTGCGCGAAGTCGAAAATTTTCTGTCATTTCTGGAGTATCAGCTGGGCAATAACAAATACACGATCAACCGGAAATTGTCGGCGTTAAAGTCGTTGTTTGATTACCTGCAAAACAAGGCTGAAACGTCTGATCTCAAGCCGTATATTCAACGAAATGTGATGGCCAAGATCGACTTTAATTCCATTAAGGAAAGCCAAGAAACCGTGGCGAACCGCATTGAGGGCAAAATTTTGCGTGAAGACGATTTTGAGAAGTTCCGGCAGTTTGTGGCACATGATTTCGGTGAACTGAACAAAAGCAACAAACGTATGGTCCGGTTCCACGAATTTAACCGTGAGCGGGATACGGCCATCGTATCGCTGATCCTCGGGTCAGGACTGCGTTTATCCGAGGTAGCGGGAATCAATATTGAGGATTTGGATATGAACAAAGGCCAAGTGCGCGTGCTGCGTAAAGGCAACAAAGAACAATATGTATATTTTAGCCAGCAAGCCTTATTAGACCTGGAAAGCTACTTAAAAATCCGGGAAACGCGATATGTACCGGAAAAATCGGAAAATTACTTATTTATAGCAGCGCCAATCGGCCGCAAAGGCAAAAGCCGGCGGTTAACACCAAGATCGATTGAAAAGCTGATCGAAAAATATGCTGCAGCGTTTGGTAAACCGGCACTGACGGTGCATTCCTTGAGACATTCCTTCGCTACCCGCTACCACCTGGAGAACAACGACGTACCGAGGCTGAAGAACCAGCTGGGGCATTCATCGATCCAGACGACGATGATCTATACGCATTTAACGGATGAAGAGATGAGAAAAGCCGTTAACAATATGGATAAGTGATTGGAGTAGTGTGAATATATAAAAATAGAAAAATTGGCCGTTCATCCGGCCGTTTCTTTGGTACTTTTTCACAAAACTCGTATTTTGTACATATGTCTTCGCACTCGGCAATGGATCAACAGGAGCTCTGGCTCATTGAGGATTCATGTATGCACTGGAAGACTGTTACCGATGAAGACGGCTGGAGCATTAAGAAATTATCATACAAAACAAATTTCTACTCTGGCTTTTCTCCGAAGAGTTAAACTATCCTGCCCGTTAGCGTAATGAAGCTGCCGATCAGCACCGGCAGCTTCTTCCCCTCCATGAGCAAAACCGCCTGCAGTTCCGGCAACTTCTTGCCTTCTCATTTTTATCCCAGACCATAACAATTGAGCCATCTTCGGTAATTGGTATGCTGTGTACACCGGCAATTTTTTTATCAGTCGGAAAAGTACCATTTAAAGGACTTAGCATTTATATCCCTCCAATTTCACATGATTCTACATGTATTCATCGGAAAAATGGTAAAACCTTCTTACATTCTTGTCCGATATATGGAGAAATGCACTCATCCACATCTAAAGTGCTACCACGCAATCCTGCCCGTTAGCTTAATGAGATTACATGGATGTTAGATACTTATCTTATCGGTAATCGGCTCATGTTCTTGTCCATTACGGCAATCGGTACAAGTTCTTGTCCTGGGCTCGGGACAAGAACTTGTACCGATAAAACAAAAAAGCCGCTAAAATAGCGACTTTCAATGGGACTATGTTCTTGTCCTTAGACAGCATTGGACGCCCAAAAAAAGGTATAGAATCACCCAGGATTACCCAAAATAAAAAAGGGTAAGCTCAATTAATGAGTATAGCATAAATCTTCGGCCCGTATGACGACTCCCCTTCTAGAATCATCGGCATTCCCGGATTATGCGGTGCCCGTTAGGTATATTGAAAAATTCCGTTTTCAGCCTTTTCAAAGAGTCTTCCAAGGCCTAGCTGATATACAAGACTCCACGACGTGATATTTCATGTACGTAAAGTTCATCAATTTATGCTGCCGGATTCATGTGAACCAGGTGTATAAGCAGAGTCATACTTAACTCGAGCCACTACAACTTGAGTGTAATTTTCTCTTCCCCACTGCCTTAACTCTTTCATCGGCTGAAGCAATGTTTCCCCTAATGTTGTTAGTGAATACTCGACACTTAGAGGTATAGTAGGAGTAATGTGTCGTTGAACCACTCCATCACGTTCCAGCTTGCGCACCGTCTGGGTAAGCATTTTTTTAGATATCCCCTCCACCCTCCGAAGCATTTCTCCATATCTGATTTTACCGTCTTCCATGGCATATATAACAAGAGCTGACCACTTGTTAGAGATAATGTCAAGAACTTTGCTATAGCCGCAATTGGATAACGAAATATCAGATTGCTTAGTTGTTGATGAATGTGCCAAACAGTTCCCCTCCTATGCCCTATGAAGTTCCCTGGACACTTTAAAGTGCCTACTTATATCATTTTATTTTTTGTACTACTGTATGTCTATACCAGTACTGAGCCGCTTTAGCTAAATCTGCCATAGCAAAGACACTTCTTAAAGGCAAATCCGAGTGTTCCAACAGCAACAAGATGCGCTTCCAAAAGGGGTTACCTTGTACTGGATTACTTCGATGGGTGGGTAATAAACATGACAAATATTATAAAAATGCATCCTAAGCTATATGTATTGGATAACGGTCGAATGAGCACGGACAAAAATTGGATCATCTCCATGCACAATCCAGCAACAATTAATAATCCGAATGCCCAGACACAATTTGTGGAGTTCCCAATTTATACAGTATTAATTGATCATCCTGAGGGGAAAATCTTGTTTGATACAGCCTGCAATCCAAACTCAATGGGCGCTCAAGGGCGATGGGCACAATCGACCCAACTGTCGTCTCCATGGGTGGCAAGCGAGGAATGTTACCTGCATAACCGATTGGAGCAGCTTACGGTTAGACCCGAGGAAATAAAGTATGTTGTTGCCTCCCACTTGCATCTGGACCATGCTGGATGCCTCGAATTGTTCACAAACGCGACCATTATCGTCCATGAGGATGAGTTTAATGGAGCACTGCAGACCTACGCTCGCAATGAAAAAGAAGGAGCCTATGTGTGGGCTGATATTGACGCCTGGATCAAAAACCAACTGCAATGGAAAACGATCAAACCGGGAGAAGACAATTTGGATCTGGTGGAGGGTATCAAAATCTTGAATTTCGGAAGCGGTCATGCATGGGGAATGTTAGGTCTTCAGATCGAAATGCCAGAAACCGGCGGAATCATTTTAGCTTCCGATGCCATTTATACCGCGGAAAGTTTTGGTCCTCCGGTCAAGCCGCCTGGTATTATCTATGATTTGATCGGCTATCGAAATGCAGTAGAGAAAATCCGTACATTGGCTACCCGCACGAATTCCCAAGTGTGGTTCGGGCATGATATGGATCAATTTAAAACTTTGAGAAAATCTACTGAAGGATATTATGAATAACTCAATTTTCGCACAGCGGAAAAATAGACCTGAAGGCTTGTTCCTGAAATGTTAATGTATATTGAAATACTATAGCACATTAGAGCCGCAACGGCTATCTTAATGGCAGAGCGTCGATTGACTGATCAACAACCGTGCGACCGCCAGTGAAGATTGTAACCTACTATTCAATTAACGGGAAACAATAACACAATAAAAACAGCGGTGGTCCAGGACTTATCTTCTCGTCCAAGGCTTACCGCTGATAAAAATTGTAGACTAGTACGATCTTTACCACTAAATTTACCTTTCGCGTTTTCGCAAGCCTCGGACACAGCCTACTTCTAATCAAATTTAAGCTCATCTAGCATTCCGCATATACACTAAGTTAGAATTTATTCGTTACATTGAACTAACACAACGCGCTGGGATGCGGTAAATGCAACGAGGTATTGAGGACAGCATCGTCATGTTGAACCTGCTGCGTTTTCGAGATGTTGCTGTTTACACAGCCAATCATGAACTAACACCGGAAAAACACAGGGTTAGTCCAGAACTTTACCGTCCCGGACTAATCCTGTTTCAGTTATTTGGGTCTCTAAATGCATTAGCTTCGCATTAATATAGTGTGTTTCAATTTCTTCCCGGTGCGAATGTCTTTTCGTTTGAATGCCATTCTTAATGTTGAGACAAAAATATGATTTACTTGCTGGCAAGGGTCTTTTTCTATTTGCAAAAGTCTCGTTATACATCATGTATCAGACTAGAAGTGCGAAATATGGCATACGAATCCCTCTCTTTCCACGCATTTTATCCATTAGCATAATCTGTTACTCAGGAAAGATACAATGGATAATTTGATTTTAATTGAAGTTACCATCTGGATATTACCACACTCTACTGCTCGTTAGCGTAATGAAGCTGCCGATCAGCACCGGCAGCTCTTCCTGTTCGTTATTCAACTATCGTATCCCTCTAGGCCCCGTCCAAGCTACAGTTTTCTTTTCGCGAAGGTATTGACTCGCCGTTCGAAGGAAGTGTGGGACAGATTTGAGCGGACTAGCAAATCGTCGTCACCCACACTGCAATTGAATTATCGATATTAGCGTTTGAGAAAAGATATTAATATGTAAAACTACTAATTCGCCCTATTTCTATAAGATAGTTAGCAGCAACCTTTCTTAACGAACATAATTCAATATTAAAGTAATTAGTCGACGTTTGATGTTGATAATAAGTTGAAAGGCGCGGGTTACAAGGCTTGTATCCGCCAAAAAAGCGTCAAGACAATAATGTCTCGACGCTTTTATGCTGCCTTTTTGCCTTTAAAATTATTGAATTTTTATAAGAATAAGAGCATTTTCCTCTTAATTCACTTCATTCTCGACCTAACGATAACATTTATAGATTCGTCGATATTTTTGTCTTCGTATTCACTTTAATTCAAACTCCATAAACACATCTGCTCTTACATAAGGCATAGGCCCAATTTGTTGAACAGGAACGTGCTTGAACCCAACCGATTCGTAAAGATGAACAGCGTTCGGCAACTTGGTGCTACTGCCCAAAAAGAGCTTTGTTGCGCCAAGCCCGCGTGCACGGTTAATGGCGGCATGGATGATTATCCGTCCGTATCCGCGCCCCCGTGACTCGGGTGTAACGCTCATCTTCGAGAGCTCGAACACACCGGCGCCTTTCGGAACGAGTGCAACGCAACCGATGATCGAATCACCATCTCGCGCGATAAGCACGTCTCCTCCTTTGTTCACGATGTTCTCCACTGGGTTATTGAGGATAACCCGGTCCTCCTCTTCGATGGTAAAGAGGAGGGCAATCCATTCCTCGTTAAGTGTTTTGAAGGCTCGAGCCTCATCGGGTGTCTTCATCGAAGTAATCGTGAGCACTGTTTCAAGCATGCTATGTTTCCTCCTCTTGAATGTTTGATTTCTAGTATAGAAATATCCAAACGATTGATCAATTTCAATAATTCAATTATTATCATTGATAACATCTATGATTGACAGTCACAGCCCAATCAAATGTCTAGTAAGTAATTGGCAAGCCTATCAAACCGGAAGTGCGCGCCGCATCATGCATTACACCAATTCCTTTATTTATTCGGAATATTTATTTCCGTCGCCGCCTGACATGAAAAAATCCTGAAAAACTGCCTTTCAGAACTTTTTCATTTCACCTTCATTCTTTTGATACCAGTTTACTCCAAAGACTAACCAACTTCATAACTACGTCGCTTACATTTTTCTGCTACTTATCTTATCGGTAATCGGCTCATGTTCTTGTCCATTACGGCAATCGGTACAAGTTCTTGTCCTGGGCTCGGGACAAGAACTTGTACCGATAAAACAAAAAAGCCGCTAAAATAGCGACTTTCAATGGGACTATGTTCTTGTCCTTCGACATATATTAGCTATAATCTGTATTATACACGTAATTTACTGGAATTACCCGAAAGTTACCGGCTTGCCAACTTCGACTCCGTGGAAGTCCTGGGCCCGAGCCACTTGCTTAGACTTAGCGATATCCACCCCGACTATGAGAGTCGTTGAGGTGATTTGAGTTATTCGCTCGTTTTGAGTAGAATTCATGTTGTATTCTCCTTGGTTTTGTTTTGGTATCCTTCGCTGGCCAGCTACCGGGATCCAAAACAATTTTACCAAGGCACTTTTACAATCATAAGCAGTTTAGAATAAATTAAGGAGCCTTAGTCCGGTGAAGTATCGAACTAAGGCTCCTTAGTGCTCTTTTCATTGTTCCCGCCTAGGAAGGACCCAGTTGGGGCGTGGGAAGTGGCAGGTGTAGCCGCTCGGATAGCGCTCCAGATAGTCCTGGTGCTCCGGCTCTGCTTCCCAGAAGTCGCCGACCGGCATCACTTCGGTGACGACCTTGCCCGGCCACAGACCCGACGCGTTCACGTCGGCGATCGTCTCCTCCGCCACCTTTCTCTGCTCGTCGCTCGTATAGTAGATCGCCGAACGGTAACTTGTGCCGATATCGTTGCCCTGACGGTTCCGCGTCGTAGGGTCGTGGATTTGAAAGAAATACTCCAGGATGCGCCGGTAGCTCGTCTCCGCTGTATTGAAGACAATTTCGATCCCCTCCGCATGAGTGCCATGGTTGCGATAGGTCGCGTTCGGAGTGTCACCGCCAGTATAGCCGACGCGAGTCGAGATGACTCCGGGAAGCTTGCGGATCAAGTCCTGCATCCCCCAGAAGCATCCCCCAGCGAGTACAGCGCGTTGATGCATGTTAAACCTCCTCAACTTGATTGGGATATTTACCGTGGCATTATACCTGTTTACATCAAAATTATTTTGCCTTTCCCCAATAAGAATATTCATCTAGTTTATGGAATGGACGCTCATACCTGGCGCCGACAGCCAAATCCTTTTAAAGATTTTAAAGAGCGCTGTTTAATTACGTTGGTTGCGTACGACCACCGGCCGCCAACCCGATCATGCAAACTTGTTGAAGAGAATCTGAGTTGGCCGTCCACTGCCGGAACCTATGTCAGAAAAAAAATTACTGTGCCGTAAATTGCATGAACTTAAGAAAAAAATAGATTGTCAAAATCACTAGGGATATAGTAACAGTAGCCGCGAATGTAAATCGAATCACATTCTGATTGTCAAAAACCCAGTCGCTGAACTTACTCGTAATATTTCCTCCTTCAAATGTTTTGGCAGCCTCCTGAACGAAAATGTCTGATCCTAAAATAAAGTATTCCGTAGCTTCGTCAACCATTTACTGTGACCAGCCTATGTAATCTAGGGTGGCGGCCTGATCCTTAATTGAACATCATCATGAGCGTAACGATGTCGCGAGCGTGAACAAAAATTTCCGGCCGATCCTGGACGAATATATCAAAGACATGGATGATGACGAATACCTTATCGCTTTCCCTTTCTGCCGATCAGTCGCCATGCCGCCTATAAAATTCTTCGTGATGAGGGGGATGACGAGACTGGCAAAGTTAATTATATTGTTGAAAATAAATAAGCCGCGGTTTACGCGGCATAAGTTTGGTATAATGTTTTTCTTTCTTAATAAAGGTTATGCCCTATCCAACTCAGTAGTGGCTCCTCTTTTGGTTCCCAACCCAATAATTTCCTCGCATTCACCCCACGAACACGGCTATTGGAAGCGAGGGATGACCGTACCCAATCCCCCAGCTCAGCAATTGCGTCGTTAACCGACCAACTTATTGTTTTGCCTTGATAACCAAGGGCTTCGCTGATAGCTTTTGCAATGTCTCCGAAGGAATCCTCCCCGTTTTCAGCGAAAAAATAAGAAGCCGACGGTGCTTTCACAAGAGCCAACAGGTAAAGCTGTGCTAAATCTTTAATATGAACGTTGGACCAGCGGTTAACACCTTTTCCGACATGGACGCCTGCCCCCATTTCCTGAGACTTACGAACAAGTTGCGGCACCTGAGCACTTTCTGCTGGCAATCCAAGTGCTTTTCCATAAATCATAGAGGGAACGATCACAATACTTCTGACCCAATCATCAATGCCGGCCCTGCGGACAAGTTTATCAATATGGGCGCGATACGCCCGGATATCCATTGGAACAAAAGGAGTTTCCTCGTCATATATTTTTTCACTTATGGTATCGCCAAGGGCATCATCGCCAATAACGCTTGATCCGGACGTGTGTATAAAAGCCTTTCCCGTACCTCGCAATGCCCCAATAATCGTCACCACAGAGGCCAGGTGATCTGCGTTAGCAGCGTTAATGACAGCATCACTACGTTGTGCGAACTTTATTAAGATATCTACATCATTAAGTGTTCCTAGTACGGGTTCTACCCCAAGTTGTTGGAGTGCAGCTACTTTTTCCTGGTTGCGAATCAGGCCGTATACGGTGTGTCCTGCGTCGACCAAAGTCTTTGCAACTGATCCACCGATATAGCCTGAAGCACCTGTTATAAATACTTTCATCTATACTCCCCCATCCTATTATTATTCAGCAAGGATTGGGTTAGGAATTACACCTAACTCGTTACATCCCTTCGTCTATGACACGGAAATATTATATAAGCTGCTTGACCTGTAAAACAAAAGTAAATGAAAAAGTTCACTATTTGAAACTTATTAACAACATACCGTCTAAACTCAGTCCTACAGTTAATTTTGGGCTGACAATTTCTAATCAACAAAAAAAGCCGTGCAGCGAACGCTGCAGGCCTAAATCGTATAATCATGATTTTTCAAAATCCTACTTAAAAATTGTCTCGTACCTCGTTCCCTGGGATTGCTGAAAATATCCTTCGCGGACCCTTCCTCAACTACTACGCCGCCATCCATAAATAAAACCTTAGTACCTACCTCTTCAGCGAAAGCCATTTCGTGCAACACTACAACCATCGTTGTGCCTTCCTTCGCTACTTGCACAACTTCCCCCACCAAATCCGGGTCCAATTCAGAGGTAGGCTCATCTAATAAAATCACTTCGGGATTAACGGCTTGTTGTTGTCGTTACGTAAGCTCCTAAAGCCTTTGCTATCTGAATTGCTGTCGTGCCGTTCCCGCCGCCTCCGCCTGATAGCAGTACATTCTGCCCTTCAATGACTTGTCCAAATTCCACTAATGTTTGTAAAGCCGTAAAGATACAAGAGGTAAGGCTGCCGCTTCGGCATAATTTAAGTCCTCTGGCATCAAAGAAACGAAGCGTGCCGACACTCCTTAGTTACTATTATGAGGTTGAAAAGTAGATCTTGTGTTGTTCTATCTAGATTGATCGTTGTTCTTCTACAATCTTCTGTTTGATTTGTAAGTATTTCGTAAACCTGAGTAATTATATAATCAAAAAGTCGCATTGATTCTATAGTTTCTAATAAGTGCTTATGCATGGATGGGGTGTAAAGACTAGATCAATAGTTTTCTTTATTTGAAACTTTCTAACTTATTTTGAATTCCCCCAATGAATTACTTAAGATAAGCCATATTACCAGTATTTCTCCATATTTCAGTAACACAAATATGTCACTTTAGGAGTGATACATGACAAAAATAATTGAACATTTGGTAAGTTCTGTGACATTCCGGCTAGACATTAGTATCTGAATATAACTTAGGCATCGGGACATAAAATTTGTTACTAAGGGGTGCACTTCATGACTGTCATTACAATTTGTGCGATTCTAAAAGCAAAATCTGGTCAAGAGGAGCGGTTACACGATGAGTTACTCAAACTCATTGAACCGTCACGTGCTGAGAAAGGCTGTATACAATATAAGCTGCATCAATCCATCGAAGAGAAAGGTACATTTGTCTTTTATGAAACTTGGGCCGATGAGAACGCCATATCTGAACATGTAAATACTGAGCATTACAAAACATACCGAAAAAATATTGAGACGATTATCGATACAATGGATGTGTATCGTTTGCATAATCTGGAATCATAATATCTAAGTAAATCAATTTTTAATAATGAGCATTACTTTCTTTAGTCGTTAATATCAATGCATTTCTCTCGTAATAAGTTTCTATTATAGAAACTTTTTTTCTTTATTTGAACTTTATTGATACCTAGCTTAATATTAGCCTACATAAAGGAGGTGAATGTATGAATTCAAAAATCATTATTGCACTAATCTCCCTTGCGTTAAGTGCTTTTGCCATTGGAACAACGGAATTCGTTATTGTCGGTATTCTACAAGAGGTGGCCACTGACCTCGGGATTACTGTAACGCAAGCAGGAACACTGGTGTCCGGATATGCCATTGCCCTTGCCATTGGAACACCGATCGTGGTAGTAATGACCGGAAAGTTGCCTAAAAAAGGATACTTGGTGTTCCTTATGATCGTGTTCACTGCAGGGAATGCTCTGGCAGCTGTAGCTCCGACCTATTCGGTCCTGCTCTTGTCTAGGATAATTACAGCTGTTTCTCATGGTGTATTTTTCGCTGTTGCAGCTACAGTTGCAGCCGATATGGTCCCGGCTAATAAAAAGGGCACCGCCATTTCCATTATGTTCACCGGGTTAACCGTGGCCACCATTCTCGGGGTTCCACTTGGAACGTATATTGGACAAGTATATGGTTGGCGGATGTCATTTGCCGTAGTCGCTGTATTAGGTCTAGTCGCATTGTTGGTCAGTCTAGTAGCCGTAGAAAAAGTCCCACGTTCAATGCACTCGCCGAGCTTGAGAGATGTAGGAAGTTTGATTGCTAACCCTAGGATCATTACTGCTTTGCTCATGACGGTACTCGGTTTCGGTGGCACTTTCGCCTTATTTACGTATATCTCTCCAATCCTTGAAGAGATTAGCGGGTACGCAGTTTCGTCTATTTCATGGCTGCTGCTGATTTATGGTATTGCCGTGGCAATCGGGAATATCGTCGGGGGAAAATTAGCAAATGGACATCCTGTAAAGGCACTCCGTTTCGTATTCTTGTTTCAGGGCATTGCCTTACTGCTGCAAATCTGGCTACTTCCCAACAAGACGCTCACCATCTTTTCCCTGATAATCATCGGCTTGTTCGCATTTATGATGTCTCCCGGCGTACAGGCCTATATTCTAATGCTTGCAGAAAAGTTGGTACCTTCTGCGAAGGATGTCGCTTCAGCATTAAATATCTCTGCATTTAATATTGGGATAGCCGCTGGTTCAACATTGGGTGGGCTTGCAGTAGACCATATGCATATTATGGACACGGCTTGGATTGGTGCAATTATGGCGGGATTCGCCTTTTTACTGGCAGTAATCAATTACAGAATGGACAAAAAACAGAAACTTTTTATTGAGGAGAGAGGATAAATGAATTTGAATGAATTAGACCTTTCGGAGAAAGAATTGGAATTTACAACTTTTAGCCATCAAGATGCACTTGCTATTGGGAACCGGATTGTGCAGTATGCCCAAGAAAACAACGTGGCTGTAGCCATTCATATTGAACGTAACCGAGTTCCTGTGTTTACTCACTTGATGGATGGCACCTCAGAAGAAAACTACACGTGGTTGTTTCGCAAAAAACGGATCGTTGACCACTATAACCGCAGTTCTGCCTACATCGATGAGCGCTTTACCCAAAGTGGTGCTTCGCATGCAGAACACTCCCTGCTTTCTACTGCAGAATATCAGGCGGTGGGCGGTTCTATTCCAATCCGTGTCAAAGGTGTTGGTGTAGTGGGTTCTGTTACGGTAGGAGGATTGACCGGCGAGTTGGATCATGCTTACGCTGTTGAGGGCATTCGCCTGTTTCTGAATGGAAAATAAGTGGTCCCAGTTACGACCAGTTTCATTAATATACATGAGAGGGTTGGGCGTAAAACCCCTGCCCTCTTTTTTGTATTTGCACTTAGTCCATGAGCCGTACCACTATTTTATGTAGCATTATGGGTATGCTTGTAAATATCCAATTATTTCATAATGCTGGGCTCTTCTAAAAACCCAATCACCCAAACCTGTACATCTTCACTTCATACATTTTACAATGGAGCATACAAAGGGTTTTAATTTATTTGTCAATTTCACTTAAATTAACTCCGAAGTCGGGTATAAGTCATGGATACAGCAACCCTGAAACTACATTAGAAACATGGAGACAAGGAAAATACAAGCTTTGAGGTGAATCAATGGATCAATACGAGGTTTCAACCCTAAAGAAAGGACTACTGATTCTTGACGCGTTGCAGCAAGGTGAACCGATGAGAATGACTGAGATCATGCAGCGGTTTAACCTTAACAAGTCTACGACCTTTCGTCTTCTATATACGCTGGAAATGACAGGCTTTATTCAAAAGGAAGGTCATGTGTACAAAGCTTCTGATTTAAAGGGTAACCATCCATCATCAGTAAACATACGACTGAATTGGCTAGTCGTTCCACCCCTGCAACAATTAGCACAGGAACTTGGAGAAACAGCATATATCGGGATTTTAGATGGAATGAAGGTGATGACAGTACAAGTGGTAGAGGGAAATCATGCCATACGTAGCCATACACAAGTAGGAGATTCCGCTTATGCCCATCTAAGTGCGTTTGGAAAGGTTATTTTGGCACACCTAAATGATGAACAATTAAAAAAAATGCTTACACATCTTACCCAGCACAAAGCAACAAAACAAACCTTTGACGATAACCACTTGTTAAAGGAACATCTGAATGTGATCCGTCAACAAGGGTACGCTATTGATGATGAAGAAACAGAAGTGGGTTTACGCTGCGTTGCTGCACCGATATTTTATAATGACAATGTGATTGCAGCGTTGGCTGTATCCGGCCCTGCCGCAAGATTAAGCCGAAAAAGAGATCGGGCAGTTAGTAAAAAATTGAGGGAATGTAGCGCTAAGATATCCAGTCTCCTTTAGTATATTTACTAACTTGTTCAGACTGTTGTTACCATAAAAACTTCCTAATTGTAGAGTACGTAATTACAGCATCTTTCGAAGGAGCCCCTGAATCTGGAGGCTCCTTTTGGTGTCGTGAAATAAAGTGGACTCTCCCCACCTAAAGGACGAATAACAAAAGGCTACATGATTGTTTCTGTATCAGAAACATTTAAGGGTCATTTTGTTTGTTTTCAATTCGTTGAGTATGATTAACGAGAATGTTCACATAATCCTTTTCGGGAGTGGATCACATGAATATTGAGCAATTGGAGTATCTGGAACATTTGGAGTATTTGGAAAAGGAACTTATACTAACAGATTTCACAAACGATAATGCTCTGGAATTGGGATTGATTATTATTAATCTTGCGAAAGCACAGAAAAACCCAGTAGCTATTCTAATCGAACGAGACAACGTCCCTATTTTCACTTATCTAATGGAAAATGCATCTATTGAATGCATCCCTATGTTGTACAGAAAAAAAAGGATCGTTGATCAATATAACAAAAGCTCCGCCTACATTTCATGTTTTTCTCCTTTAGAATTTAAATCACTTGGGGGTTCGTTTCCGCTTCGTATAAAAAATGTCGGAGTGGTTGGTTCCGTTTCGGTCGCTAGCTATTCTGGCATTATAGACCATAATATTACCGTAGAAGGATTACAGCAATTCATACGTTTTTACGAGGACTGATTTTCTTATGTTTTTTGATTAAACTCGATGAATTTCGTCAACTGTTCACGGTTTGGTGTCTCCACATCCCCCTCCGATGATTGCCATTGAAGCTTACGCTGCAGACCTGGGCATGATCATTCTTTACTCGTTCCTTGTCCGTATTCCTGCAGCGATACTTGCCGGACCGGTGTTCGGTAAATTCATCGGGAAACGGATACGAACCGAGCCACCTGAAGAGCTTGCCGAGCAGTTTTCAATCAAAACCGAATCGGGGACTGCCCGACTTCGGCATCACTTTGTTTACGATCCTGCTGCTGGTGGTTCTAATGCTTATCGGCTCTGCAGCCGATATTATCGATCCGGAGTCCCCAAGCTCCATATCTGTAATCTGCAAAATTATTGGTCATGAAGTCGTTGCACTGCTCATTGCTGCGGTCTTCTCATTCTTCTCGCTTGGATTCGCTCGCGGCTTTCAATAAGCATGATCTCTCCCGCTTCACCAGCGAATGTCTCGCTCCGATCGCTCCGATCATTCTGATCATCGGCGCTGGCGGTGCATTCAAGCAAGTTCTGATTACTAGCGGTGTCGGCAATGCCATTGCCGAAATTGCAACCAGTGCAAATATCAATGTTATCCTGTTTGCTTGGCTTGCCTCTGCACTCATCCTGGTCGCAACCGGTTCGGGGACCGCAATATGGTAGTGCCGTTATTTTGTTTAGTCGGGTCAATTGGTATAACGTCTACAACTTCATTCTCGCTTGCCCTAGAATCTCACAGCCATAGCTGGAAGTGCGTCTGCGCTCCTGGGCCTGTTGCCGTTCCTGCTCGGGGCTGCCAGATCTCCGCTAGTCGGTATCGCTGGATAATTTACTGCTATTACTATGGGCTTAATCATCCTTGTGACCAGTTTACTCGCGCTTTTGGCATACTACGGCCTGCGTAAATGTGGATTCCTAAAAACCGTGGAATTACTGAGGTTATTGTTAACCTTGAAGTTCATTCACGTCGTATCGTGACCATTATGCAAATTTTCTTTCAGTGCTTCACTTATGATCTTCGTGATGGGTAAATTCCGAAGTTTAATATGATAAGCCAGGTACAGCTCATTGGTCACCTTAAAACGAGGAAATATTATTTTTACGGTTTTATTATGCAATGACTTTTTAAGCATATACGTTGGTAGTGCACTGATTCCCTCCCCATGTTCTATTGCTGTCAAAATCGAATGAAGATCCGGAAGAACGTGCTTGATTTGCATATGCGGCCTTTTCTTAAAGTGTTCTCTCCAAAATCTTCGTATGATCGGCAGATCACTACCATAACTGATCCAGTCTTGTGAGCACAACCAGGCTTCAAAACGTTCGCTATCTTCAAAATCGATTTCTTCAAAGTTATAAGGTGCAACCAACACAAACTCTTCCTGAACATAATGGATATATTCGATACCAGGGGCAGGGATTTTTTTTGACGTTATAATCATGTCGAGCTTTTCTTCGATTAATAACTCAAGAATATCGGAGGCAATCCCAAAAGTCGCATTAATCCGAAACGGAAATTTTCCCAAATGGGGGGCTAAATTCTCATGAAAATATTCATGGGCTGTACCAATCTTAACCATAGGGATAGTTAAAGAAGTGTCCATCTTGAATTTTTGTGTAGTTTCTTCCAAGGCTTCGATCAACGGAACCACTTGTGTGTAAAGTTCCTTCCCTTTTTCAGTGGGGACCATCTTTCTTGTGGTTCTGGTAAATAATTTTTCGCCAAGTTCGGCTTCCAATGCCGCAAGATGTTGGCTCATTGCCGGTTGAGTCATTAGCCTTGTTTTGGCTGCTTCCGATACTGATCTAAGTTTATAGATGCTGATAAAACTTCGGTACCATTCAAAATCGACCATTGCTTCATCCCCTTTAGCTATGGAAATATGAAGAAGGGTAAGCATAGCTTACCCTTACCGTAAATCAAGCCTTAATACTCTTTTTCTGTTGTTGAGCACCCCATAGCGTAAATACAATTCCGACAACGGTAACGATGGAAGCAACCCAAGGAACAGCAGCTAGTCCTCCCCCAAATTGTACATCTATAACCAAGCCTCCGACATATGCACCAAGCGCATTACCAAGGTTAAAAGCTGCAATATTTAAAGTCGACGCAAGCGTTGGAGCTTCTTTGGCCGTATTCAGCATGTGGAGCTGCAATCCCGGTACTGTTCCAAAAGCAGCTATTCCCAATATAAAGATAGTGATCAAAGCAGGCACTTTATACTGATCCGTAATTGCGAATACTGCCAAAACGATGGCCAACAAAACGAGTATCCCAAGGAGAGACGGCATTAATTTACGGTCAGCCAGTTTGCCACCAATGATATTTCCAATCGTGATTCCGGCCCCAAACAAGACAAGAATGTAAGAGACGGAATTTGCCGAAAATTTTGTAATATCAATTAATATCGGCGAAATATAAGTGAACGCTGTAAAAACTCCTCCAAAACCAAACACTGTCATTAAAAGAGCAACATGAACAGCTGGTCGACGCAGTACACCGAGCTCCTGCCTTAGGCTGGATGGAGATGCTTTTACTTTTGGCACGAGTATGGATATTCCAATCCAAGCAATCAATCCTATTACTGTGATCGTCCAAAAAGTGGATCTCCATCCAAAAGCTTGCCCAATAAATGTGCCGATAGGGACACCCAATATATTTGCGAGTGTCAGACCGGTAAACATGATGGCAATCGCTCCAGCCCGCTTTTCCTTAGGAACCAGTTCAGCTGCGATTACAGATCCAACACCAAAAAAAGACCCATGAGTTAATGCTGCCAGGATGCGGGCTACCATTAAAACACCATAGTTCGGTGCAAGAGCAGCCAAAGCATTACCTGCTATGAAAAGAATCATTAGAAAGAGCAGCAACTGCTTTCGTTTCATTCGATGAGTCGCGACTGTGATGATGGGAGCACCTATGGCAACGCCCAGTGCATACCCAGTAATGAGTAGCCCAGCTGATGGGATGGACACCTGCAAGCTTTCTGCCACTTCAGGAAGCAACCCCATAATAATAAATTCGGTCATCCCAATCGCGAATGCCCCTAATGTTAGCGCAAGTAACGCCAATGTGGGGCTTTTACTTGCAGGTTTATTTTCTGTATTTACTGCACCCAAATAAATAACCCCCTATCCATTTATACAAAAAAGAAGCATGGGGCCACTACTTAATATAAACAGCAGCCCCATCACCCCTTTAACCTAGTTTTTCAATAACAGCTCTGGTAACAGTCAGAGTGGACTGAGGATTTTGACCTGTAATCAAATTTCCGTCAACTTCAAGATGGGGTGTCCAATCTGGCGCCGCCACAAAAATGGCTCCCAGTTCACGAAGCTTACTCTCAAGGAGGAAAGGAAGAACATTATCCAAGCCAGTTTGTGCCTCTTCCATATTTGTGAATGCATTCACTCGCTTACCTGCTACAAGGGGCTGTCCATTCGATAATTTGACTCCTGTTAACCCTGCAGGACCATGGCACACTGCAGCAACTATTTTCCCCGCTTCATAAAAGTTACGGACCAATTGATGAAGGAGTTGATCATCCGGCAGGTCATACATTGTTCCATGACCGCCGGGCAGGAAAACCGCATCAAATTCATGGATAGATACATCACCGATACGAACTGTATTTTCAAGGTGCACTGCGGATTCTAAAATTTCGCTTGGAGTATCATCATTCACGCTGTTTGGATCGATTGGACTTCGTCCTCCGAGCGGGCTTGCCACGGTAACCTGGTAGCCTTTCTTAATAAACTCGACATAGGCTTCAGCGAATTCGGATAACCAAATGCCCGTTTTTCTTCCATCTTGTATATCTGAATGATTAGTTACTACAATCAAAATGTTCTTGTTCACTTTACTTCCTCCCTTTAGTTTGTTGGTTGGTTACAGAGATTATTCTACGATCCACCTACCAATAAGACAAATTAGATTATAACGATGTATCCATAAATAAATTTATAATAATCCTGTTGAAGAACATGACAAAGACTCTTCCGACTACTTGCCGGAAGAGTCACTTCATGGCTAACAGGATGGTGCAGCAGATTCTTAATTAATTTTCTCAGAAAACGCTGGAAAGACTAAAGCAGGAAGATCTCACGGTGAATCAGGACCGTAAACTTCAAATTCCCAAATGGAGTAACCGTATTGGGTCGCTCGGGTTGTGCCATACATTCGTACATATCTTGCATTCGTTTCCTCAAACTTAATCGTTTCAAGCCCTCCTTACCTTCGGTCGTGCTATATACGTCTCTCCAGTTTGCTTCGGCAGTTGGGTCGTCGGTCACCTGAATTTTATAGCTTTTTCCATAGGCAGCTTCCCAATACAGCCTTACCTCATCGATCGGTTTTCTTTCCCCCAGATCCACATAGATCCAGCCGGGGTCCACTCCGCGCTTAGTTCCAAACCGTGTGGACATATTTCCGTCGGTGGCGTAGGGGGCTGTGTCTATAGTTCCGTCATTCGATGATCCGACAGCTGGCCGGTTCAGGGCAAGGTTAGTGCGCGGAAGCGGCTCCTCATGCTGTACCGGAAGAATTTTCGCGTCGCTGTAATATTCCTTACTCAGAAAATTCATCTCTTGAAGCGTGGTGGCGGGCATGCTGCTTCCCGGCATATACACATTCTCGAACAGCAGGCCGGAGATCATAGCCCCATCCTGCCCATTGATCTTAGCGAAGCTTTCGCCCGCGTCGCGCACCGTAATATTCTTGACAGTGACGCCGCTGATCGGCCCCACGCCAAGACTCCCTCCGTTCACGGTAAACATCGTCATCCAGGCGCTGTTGTCTTCGTTTTTGCCGCTGATATCCTCAACGTCCATCCGTTCGAACTTGACGTTCTCGACCTTTCCCGTACCATACTTATGGTGAATGGCAAAGCCGACAGCCGCCTTGTAGACGACGCCGTCCCGGAAGGTGATGTCCCGCTGGTCCTGAAGAACGCCTTGGCCGATCTTGAATCCGTAGCATTTCGTCCATGCCACGGCATCCTCGATTAAAACATGTTCAACAGGCTCCGGTTGGCCCGGCCAAGGCACTTTGCCCGATGCAATGTCCGTATCCTCCGCCCACGCTTTCGTGGAGTAAGGATCATCCAACGAGATGCCGATCGAATGGCGCACCAGCACATTTTGCGATTCTGTCACATCAATGCCGTCGTTTTCCCCCATATTCAGGCTGTTCAGCATCTTTAAATTGGTAAACGTCAGGTCGTTGGAACGAACAGGCACCACCGCCCAGGCAGACGATTCCCGAATGAGTACCCCGTCCATGGAAAAATGGGACGTTGCAATCGGAACGACCAGGTTATTGATCATGCCGGTTCCGTTCGTGCTCTTATCGTCATGGAGAGCCTGCCCATTGCCGTCGATCGTACCCCTGCCGTAAATCCGGATGTTGGTGGAATGAAAGGCGGTTGAAATCCACCAGGTTGCGGGTCTGCCCATTGAATCTTTAAACCAGTGCTCTGTATAATCGCTGGTCCTGCCTGTACCGACGAAAGTCGCACCCGGTTCCATGTACAGCGCCGTGTTGCTCTTCAGCGTAAGATTGCCGATATAGTAAGTCCCTGCCGGTACGTAAACAATGCCCTGTGCGCCGCCCCCCTGACTCGTCCCATAAGCGCTTGCATCGTCGATAGCCTGCTGAATAGCAGCCGTTCTCCCTTGAGCGCCTGTGTTCTCTCCATGCGAAGCGACACGATAAGGTGCTTTCGTAATATTGAAGATTCCTTGCCCTTCCTTCTTTGGAACATCGGTTTCGGCCGGATCAGCTGCGATCACCATCCGAGTAGCCCGGTTGTTCATCATGACGATTAGGTACTCGTCAGATTGTGCGGTGAAGGTAAGGGTGGTTCCAACCACTTTGTCCGCCGTAATGCCGAGCTTCTTCGGACTGATGGAATATTCATGCACCTTGTCCGTATTCAGAATCGTAAGCTCGTACGTAACCGGACCTTTGGACATGGAGAAATGGGCATAATCATAATCACCAAACCCCTTGACAACGGGAATCTCCACGCCGTTAGCTTTGAGCGTATAATTGGCCGAAGCCGCGTATCGCTCTGAGGGCGTATATGCATAGATCGTCGCGGGTACGGTTCCCTCACTGGTGACCCTCTCTTTCTTTTCTTCCGCCCGAACATTCGTACTCGTCATCCATACCGACACAACTAACGTAAGCGTCAATAAAGCGTAAAACCAGTTCCTAACCTTCGCCATCCGAATTCGCCTCCTTCATTCGTCCGTAAACCCTTTCAAAGCGTCGGGGCATATCAGGTCTGTGGCAGAGCCCCTTCTGTATGCCTGTTTTATAAAGCCTCCGGCGTTTCCAGCACAATCTGCGGACGATCCGAAAGCCCAAACCTGACGAAAGCATAGCGCTGCTCATAAATCGAAGTACCGGGATCGAGATCCTTGTCTGTCCATCCAGGTGTATTCTTAAAGCTGTCCGGACCCACCTTATATACCTCGCCTTTGATGTGGTGATGAGGACCAAGCACATTCCGGCAGCTTCCCGTTAGCTCCAGCTCGATGCGGTTTTCCCCTGGCTGCAAATGTTGCGTAATATCTGCCTCGTAGGGTTCCCATACAAAAGCTCGCACCTCTCGGCCATTTATCCGCAGTCGACTGACAATGGCGTCCGGCGGCGTTCGGAACTGCCAGGTCGCTCTACCCCAACCCTTTTGCGGAAGAACTACAGTCTGTTCCAGAGTGAAGGTCCCCGCAAAAAAGGGATATCCCTGCTCTGCCAAGTGGTCGGCATGAACCTGATCCGGCTGTTCTACCAAAGAAAAAGGCCCGTCGTTAAAAACGGCACGACGCTCCCCGAACGTCCACGGCGATGTGGACTGAGCCGAAAAATCCCCCAACAAATAGATACTTTCGAGCTCTGTCTCTATGGTCAGCTTGTTGCCTTCGGATTCAAATTGATGTGCGCGCTCCAAAGCCTGACTCATTTCGGGGGAAAGATGAAACGTTGTTTTCAGCCCAATACGGTTGATCCCTGGTTTCGTAAGGTCCCGAATATCCAGCATTTTAAAGGAAGTATCCATCCACCAGCCCTCACTGACGGGTGCAACCGGTTGTCCGTTGATCGTGATCTGAAACAAATGGGGGTTTTCCATGACGAGATACAGGGCCCGATCATGCGATGGGCTCAATTGGCTATGAAATTCAAATTCCAGTTCAACACTGGAGCGGCCGATATGAAGCAGACGCTCCTGAATAATGAACAATGGCTGGGGCTCGGACCAATTATCGTCTTCTATTCGGAAGCGGCATGTGTCCAGTGTCAGGCTGTTCTTACTTGTCTCGGTGATTTTCCATAAATCGTTCAGACGGATGACGGCTTCTTCCGCCGGTTTACCTAGGGACTTCACGGGCGTTGATAGCTGCTGTTTCTTTACAGGGTCGAGTTTGATCATATGAGATCCCGCCGCAAACAGCGGCAAGATCACCTTCACGCCGCCATCGATTGTCTCCCAACTTACAGATTGGATCTCTCCACTTTCCAAGTCAATCAAGGAAACTTCACCGGTACGATAAATGTGGACATACACTTCCCCATAACTTCTCTCGTCCGAATTAACCAAGTAAAACAAAGTAGTACCGTCCAACTCCAATTCCTGGACGTTCACTCGGTCGGACACCACGGGGGTACCCGAAATATCCGTCAAATAAATGCTTGGCCCAGCCGCCCGGTATACATGTTGTACTAAAGATTCCCGGTTCCAAGCAGGCTGAGACGCCTTGGAGATCCACTCTCTGGCTTCTAAATTGTATTCGCCGCCAACTAGTCGCGGAAAAGGCCCATACGCGAGCACTGTACCTCCATTCCGGACGAATCGGAGCAGCAGCTCTGACGTTGTTGATCCCATGGTGACACCAGGTGGTACAATGACGACGCTATAGGTTGCGTTTCCGACCCTAAAGCGGTCTCCCCGCACCTCGCCATGACGCTCAATCATGAACTCACTCCCGTAGTCGTGCCCGATTAGTGATTGGCACAGCCAGCGAGATAACTGCACAAAGGCGTGATGGTACTGCTCACTTGCGGATGCGTCCGTTCCCTCCTGGAGGACCCACGCCGACCGGATTGGATGAAGAAGCAGCACCTCCGCCTGTCGATGGCCCTCCGACAGAAGCATGGACAGTCTCGCAAAATAATCATTAAACAGCCGATAATCGGGCCACCAAGGCTGTTGATAGAAAAGTGAAGGGGGGTAATCCCGCTTGCGCAAGCCTTGCAGAGAATAGCTCTGTAAATGCGGACACATGAGATTGATCCCATGCACGAACTGCCATTCCCCGATCCGCCGAAGCTCCTGCAGGCTAACGTTCCAGCCGGAGCACCCGAAGCTTTCCGTAATCGCCTGGCTTTTGCCTAGCTGTCTCGCGACCGAGCTCACCTGCTTCGGAACGATCGGATCGTCGCCGACGAACCGACCAAGCCAGTCACATCCTGGAATTTGCAAATATTCATAAAAGGAAAGCGGATCACCGACCGAAGTCACCTGATCCATCAACGTCTGCTCATCCACAACATGGCCTGTTGCTGACCATCCCCTGCTCCCGCACCAATCGCCGATTTGCTTGGCATAGGCTTCTGTGAATAATTCCGTAACACAGTACCAATAATCGTATCGGACTTTGCGGTAGTGTTCCGTTTCCGTAAATAAGGCAGGCAGGTGAGGAAGAAGTGAATAGCCACACTTCTGCTCAAAGGCAGCAGCGAGATCGAACGACCATGGTAATTGTCGGCGTGCAAACTGCGGTTCATCAGTAAATACGCCTTTAAGGATCGAACCGTACAATTCGCCAAACCGCTCCCAATAAGTATCATAGATCTCTCGAATAAAGGCGCCGACCGCCTGCTTGCTTAGTGTATCAATATAGTAGGGATTGACTTCGTAATAAACGCGCAAATCCGCGTTATCGATTTCCTTCAGGTCCAGCAAGCGGAATCCCTGTTCCGTCCGCTTGTATAACGCAATTATTCCGTCTGTCCTGTGATTGAACGGAGCGTATTCAACAGCCAGTCTCTTTTGTTGGTACTCTATCCCCAGAGCCGGAACCTTGCCGTCCCCAAAACCACTGGGCCAGCCATTTTCGTCGTACAGCCAAGGCTCCATGCCAAGCTTGCGGCTCTTCTCGATGCTAACACGTACGGCCTCCATCCATTCTTCTTCCATGTAAGGCGTCTGAAGGCCGCCACGGGCATGCATGAAAAAGCCCCCGATGCCGGCCTGATGCATCTCCTCGATCTGTCGGATCAACTCACTCGAATCTAGCTTGTCATTCCAGGACCACAGAGGCACTGGTCGGTAACGGGACGGCGGATTCTTCAGCTGCTCCCATGCTTTCACATTCCATCCCACCCTTTCAGCCCTCCAGGCACAATTTCAACAGATCATCAATATTAGCGGTAGCCAGACACTCCACGGTATCCGCCGAGCCATAATAGATTTTTACCTGGCCGTCATCTTCCAGCACCATGCCTCCCGGAAAGATCACATCGTTGCGGAACCCACCACCCGTCTCATAATCAGTCTCGGGGGCGAGCAACGGCTCGCGGTACATGCCGACGATCTTTCTCGGATTCTCTAAGTCGAGCAGCATGAGTCCGGCCGTGTAGCGTTTCTTCCACGTGTCCTCCCAGCCGTTTTTCCCGCGCGCCGGATCAATATCAACCGCATGGAACGTCGTAAGCCACCCTTTCTCCGTTTTGATCGGTGGGGCAGCCGGCCCAATCTTGTCATTTGAGAAGGGGACATGCTCAACGGCCATAAGGAGATCGGAATTACCCCAATATTTGAGGTCGGGGGATTCGGAAATCCATATGTCGAATCGATCGACGCCGCCCCGGCTGTACACGGTAAACGGCCGCTCCAGGCGGACATAGTTGCCCCCGATCTTCTCCGGGAACAGCACCATGTTGCGCAAATCCGGCGTGGATAGGCTTAGTATTTCAAAATCGATAAAATCGTCCGTGACGGCAACCCCGCCGCGGATGCCGTGGTGGGTATCAACAGCGAAGCACATGTAACAGCGACCGTCGATCACGGTCAGTCGCGGATCGTAGGCCCGGATGATTTCCTCGTCATGAAGCTTGAAGCACGGCTTCGGCTGCACGTCCCATTGGATGCCATCGCTGCTGAACGCGACGCCAAGATCCGTGGTATGATGCGGCTCAAGAGTCTGCTTCTCCAGTGATCCGTAATCATTACGGAACACCATCACATACCTTCCTTTAAATTTGGTGACACCGGCATTAAAGACCAGCGCCGTGGGGTAGGGCACGCGCGCGGCATCCAGAACGGGATTATCCGGGTGGCGCCGGATGACGGAACTGGATGACAGCTTTCCTATAATCGGTAAACTCATCTTGAATACAACCTCCTTGATCAAGTGCTGCCGCTATCCTTTCAGGGAGCCGGCAGTCATCTTCATGAACGACTTGTTGGCAAAAAGATACACAACGAGGATCGGCAGGATCGACAAACAGGCTCCCGCCATCATATAGTGAGTTTGCGATGCCGCCGATACCCCGTATTTCAGGTTGGCCAGCCCTACGGTCAGCGTCTGAAGTTCAGGCTTGCTCAGCGTAAACACAAACGGCAATAAGTACTCATTCCAAGCCCCACGGAACGCAAACAATGCACATACCCCCAGCCCTGGAGTGAGCAGGGGCAGAATGATCGTCCAGAACGTCCTCCCCCGCGAGCAGCCGTCGATCCGGGCCGCCTCGTCCAGCTCCTTGGGTATGCCAGTCATAAAACTCTGTATTATAAAAAAGGCCGAAGCGTGCGCGCTGATCAAGATCAGCACGACCCCCCACAGCGTATTGTGCAGGTGCAGCTTAATCATCAGCTCAAACTGCGGACGTAGCACCACCGCGCCAATGGCGACGAACATCGTAAACGCCTGCATGCCCACATACACTTTTTTACCTGGGAACTCCATCCGGTTCACCACGTAAGCGGACATCGAGGAAACGAACAAAATGCCGATGGTCGAAGTAACGGCAACGAAGAGACTGTTCACCGTGTAGGTCGAAAAATTGGCCTGCTTCCAGGCCTCGGAATAGTTATTGAACTGCCAGATTGTCGGCATCAGTGTAGCGCCTGCGGTCAGCTCGGCATTGGTCTTGAATGAACCTAGAATCGTAATGAGCACTGGAAATAGCGTAAGAAACGCGACCAGCACCAAAAACACCCACATCAAAGTTCTCGATGCGATTTTCATGAACGCGTCCCTCCTTATTCGTATTGGCTCATCCGCTTAGAAACGTAGAAGTAAAGAATCGTAATCAGGCCTACAATCACGGCCGTAACGAAAGCTACCGCGCTGCCATATCCCATCTCTTGAACCTGAGTTGCTGCACCCGAGCCGGCTGTCGGGAAAAACAACTTATAAACATACAAAAACATAACGTTGGTTTTCCCCACCGGCCCCCCGTCTGTCATGACCATAATGCTCTCGTAGCCTTTGAGCGCATTGATGATGGCCAACATAATGATCATCTGCATGACCGGTCCCAGCATCGGGATGGTAATATAGCGAAACTGCTGGAGTTTATTCGCTCCATCGAGGGCGGAGCTTTCATATACGTCCTCCGGAATGTTTTGTAATCCGGCTAGAAACAGCAGCATGTAATTGCCGACGGCACCCCATACCGCCACCAGGATGACCGTCAGCATGGAGTAGTCAACGCCCAGCCAGTCCACAGCGCTGCCAATCAGTTTATATTTCATCAGAAATTGGTTCAGGATGCCGTTGTACGAATTGAAGATGGTGAAGAATACGACGGCCATGACGGCCGTGCTGATGATCGTCGGCATAAAAATAATGGCGCGAAGCAAGTTTCTGCCCCGGATCCTCTGATTTAACAGAACGGCCAGAATGAGGGCAAGCGGAATCGAAAGCACCAGCTTGCCGCCGGCATACACGAACGTATTCACGACGGAATTCCAGAACTCATGATCCTTGAATACGCGGGTAAAGTTATCGAGGCCGATGAATTTTTCGGCTCCGTAACCTTTGTAGTCATAGAACATATATCGCATGGCCCAAGCAATCGGATAGATGCCAAGAACAACCGTGAGAATAAAGCTCGGCAGGATATAGCTGTAAGAAAAGGCAAGGTTCTTCGCTTTATTCATCTTCTATCACTCCTTGTGATCTCTTTCGTCCGGATAGGAAAGGGATGGGGCTTCCCCCATCCCGCCGGACGTTTGTTTATTTGGTGTATTGTCCGGCTAACTTCGCAGGGTCGAAATCGGGCATCGGTTCGGCCTTGACTTCCCCGCTGGCTTTGGCGGCATCGAGCGCCGAGTTATACCGTTGATTCAGATCCGCTATGACAGCGTCCAGGTCGCCACCACTGACGATGTACTTAAAGAAGGCGTCGTCTGACTTGGTGCCTTGAACCGCTACAGTGGGAGCGACCGGCCAAACGCCGTCGTATTTGTTCGGCAGGAAACCTTCAATTCCCTTAACGCTCGGCGTAGCTGCAGCCTCGCTTACGGACGGCACCATGGCGATGCCAAAGCCCTTCTCCTGATACTGCTTGAGCGTTGAATCGTTGTACATGTACTGCATGAATTTCCAAGCCGCTTCCTTCTCTTGGGTCTTGGAACTGATGGCTAGCCACTGACCGCCAAGGAAACCGGAAGCTCCTTTGAAGCTGCCGTCGATGGATGGAGCCGGTGCAGCTGCCCAGTCGATCTTTGCCGGGAACTGGGACTGGTACACGCCGGCTTCCGCCGAGAATGACAGATACATGCCGATTTTCCCTTCGGCAAACTGTGCCCGCAGCGGATCGATGTCCAGGGATTCGACGCCGGGCAGCATGCTGCCGTCATCCTTGATTTGCTTGAACGCCTGGATGATCGGTTTAAATGGACTGAAGTCATAGCGCGCCGTTTTGAAGTCGTAACCGAAACCGCCATAACCGCTGACTTCGGCGATAACCCGTGCGGAGCGTCCCAGCGCACTCGCCGGGCTCTTGAAGTTCTGCGCGAAACCGTATGCTCCGCTGCCTTTGCCGACCTCGGTGATCTTCTTGGCGTCCGCGACGAGCTCATCCAGCGTGGTCGGCGGACTGGCGATACCCGCCTTTTCAAAGAGCTCCTTGTTATAGATCAGCCGCATCGTCGTGCCGTAGTTCGGCAGGCTGTAGCGTTTGCCGTCAAAGCTGTTCAAGTTATCCATAAGCGGAAACTTTTCCTTCAGCTCATCCGTCATGAACTCGTCGATCGGCGCCAAAAAGCCTTTCTTGTAGAACGTCTGAATCGTGTTTTCCTTGACGCGGATCACGTCAGGCGCTTCCGAAGTCTGGAATGACATATCGAGCGCCTGGTCGAAATCATCGCCTTTGATGACCAGCTCCACTTCGATGTTGTCCGGATTCGTTTTGTTAAACTCATCCACCAGTTCCTTGATATACTCAGAATCATGGCGGTCACCGGTCCAGTACGAAATCTTCGTCTTTTCACTAGATGATCCGGATTCCGGACTCGCCGATTCCTTGCTTCCGCAGGCCGTTATGCTTCCGATAAGTACCACGCACAAAGCCATGATCCACAGCTGTTTTTTCATTGATTGACCTCCCCTTTTCTCTTTATGAACTGTTCTTCCTCATTATAAATTCGGGCCAGCTCTTGCATAATGCGGGTAACCACACATTCAGGGCAGGTTTTCTCCACACGTTTCTCGGCAAAACAGCCCTGCTTCCGTCCAAGACAAGAAGCAGGGCTGTCCTTCATTAAATCGGTGCTATGGTTAGTTTTCTAGGCCAGATCCACGGGTGGTTCGATTTTCCCCGTGCTATACAATTTAAATTCTGACGGAGTCATATTGGTATGCTTCTTAAAGATCTCGCTGAAGTACCGGCGGTGTTCGTAGCCCAGCGCCTGCGCGATTTCCTGTACCTGGTATCCGCCGATCAGCATTTCCTTGGCTTTCTCCATCCGCTGGTGAATCAAAAATTGCTGAAAGGAGATGCCGATCACCTTCTTGAACAGGTTAGAAAAGTAACCCGGGCTGATATTAAACTGCCTCGAGCAGTGCTCCAGCGATAAATTCAGGTGAAGATTGGCGCCGATATAATCTTTGGCCTCATAGATCAGCTTTGTCGGTTCATCCGAACGCTCCCGCTCGATCCAGGAGCAGGCATCCAAGCATATGTCTTTCACGGTCTCCTTCATGGTCTGAAAAGAGGAATGCTCTACATCGGAGACTGCATGCCATTTCTCCTCCAACTGGTTCACCCGCTCCAGAGGGAACAGCTCTAGCATCGTCCGGCACATTTTCGTAACCATCTCAAAGCACAAACTCTGAATATACCGAGGCTCGGGCAGCGGATCGCACTGCAGCAATTCGTTGAAAATTTGCTCGAGGATCAGCCGGCATTTATCCGTGTTGCCTGACCGCAGAGCAAATAAAAACTCTTGTTCCGTCGCTGCGGAATAGTTCGGCAGAACGTGCCTTGGCTCGGTGTGGGACAAGCGAATATAGCTGTTAATGCCATTACCATCGGTATAAAAGTGGTAGGCAAGGGCGCTGGATGCTTGATCGTACGCGACCGGCAGCTCTTCAATCGTTTTCGCCCCTTGCCCCAGTCCGATGGAAACCGTGGAGCGGGTGAATTGGAAAATATTTTGACGGCAGGCCTCCGATACCTGTTCGGCAAGCGAATGGTCCGAACCGTTGATCAAACAAACAAAGCGGTTTATTGCCTCACTGAACACCACACCTTTGGAAAACATGAAAATGGTCTCTTCGAGAATATTCCGTAGGCTGAACCGGATCAGTTCCACCTCGCGAGCCGGCTGAGATCGATACTTATCCATAAAGTGGTCCAATTCGACGATAAACAATTGAAAATGCTTCGGCTCTAAAGGGATGTCTAGCCGGCCCCATTGGAGTGCGGCCGCTTCCGTGCTTACTGGATGTTTGACCAGAAACGACAAATATTCCTGCTGGAGGACAGGAAGGCTTTTTCGCATATCCTGCTCCAGCTCATTCCTTTTGGATTGCTCCTGTCGCTCTATGTCCGAAGCTGCTTTGGCTTTCAGCACCACGCTGACAATTTCATCGATGGAGAACGGCTTCTTGACGAAATCGAACGCGCCGAGGCGAATCGCTTGCCGGGTATAAGAAAAATCCGTATACGCGCTTAAAATGACAATTTTCGTAGAAGGCGCACTCTCCAAAATCGCCTGGGTCATGGCCAGTCCGTCCATTTTCGGCATTCGGATATCGGTCAAAACAATGTCGGGCTTCCTCTCCTTCACCATTCTTACGCCCTCCTCTCCATCAAGCGCCGTACCTGCCACCTCGATTTGATGGTCTAGCCATCTCGGCTTTCGCGAGATCATGTCAACGACGCTCTTAATATCGTCAATAATGCACAGCTTGGTCATGGTTTGCTCTCTCATTCGATCCACCTTCCCCTGATGTCATCGGTATCCACAAGTCTGTTCTTGAGCCCTCGCCGGGCGTGCTGGAAAAGACCATCCTTGCCTCTTCTCCGTAAAAAAGGCTCAGTCGGTGTTTAATGTTCTTCAGCGCATACCCTTTCTTCGTTGAAGACGGCGACAGCAGTGCCTGTTCTACCTTGTCTACGTCCATCCCTTTGCCGTTATCTTCGATCGTCAGGTGAAGCCGATCCCCATCCCTGATTGCACCAATCCGGATTTCACCTCCGGAGGTGAAATCCTCGAAGCCGTGCTGGATACTGTTCTCCACGATGGGTTGGAGCAAAATTTTGGGTAGAGGACTTCGCAGAAGCTCTTCATCCGTCACCTTAATCTCGTATGTGAACAGGCCCTCATAGCACTTCTGCTGAATGGCGCAATATTGCTGAACATGGGACAGCTCATCATCAAGTGAATTCCAATCCTTTCCCCCACTTAAGCCGATTTGGAACATTTGGGATAAGGCCATAATCATTTCATTGACGTCGTCGTTTTCACCCAAAACCGATTTGCAATAGATTGTATTTAACGTGTTATATAGAAAATGCGGCTCCATCTGGGCCGTCAGCGCTCGCATCTCCGCTTTGAGCTTACCCGCCTCGCTTTCCCTCACATCGTCGATCAGGCGATTGATCTCGTCAAGCATCCGGTTGAACTGATTTCCGACTTGGGCAACTTCGTCGTTAGAGCGGCTTGAGAACCGGACGTTCAGGCGGTTGTCCTCTACCTCTCTCATCAGCCTTTGCAGCTTGAAGAGTGGAAGGAGAAGCAATGTGGTTAGCTTGCTGGATAGGAGCCATGACAGCAGAAGAAAGATCACCATAATCAGGATGGTCGTGCGCTTGACGCCGTTCATTTGCGACAGCAGCTTGTCCTTCTGCTGAATACCGAACAATCGCCAGTCCGGTACCATGGAGGACTTGGTGTAATTGACCAGGTAATCAGTTGTATCGAACTTATGAAAGAAGGATCCCTGGCTGCTTTCAGTAATGCTTCTCAGAAACGGCTCGTCCCTATTTAACGGATGGTGCAGGGACCAGGCTGTTTGAATGACTTCCTCCCCATGGGAGTCCACGATGAAATAATCATCATCGTCATTGGAGGTATGCTTGTTCACCGTGTTGATTAAGCCATTCTCATTCACATTGACCACGACAAATACGTTTGTACTGGTGATATTCCCCTGCATACCCTTTGTCATGAAGGAGACGACTCTGCTGTTTCCCGTGAAGAATTTATCCGTGTGACCTTTCACCCACAATCCACCATCATTGTCTTTGAGGTCATAATAAAAATTTGATTCGTAAAAGGATTGGGTCTGAGATCGACGCTGCGATACGGGGTAATAGTCGCCGATTGGGGTGGCAATCAATATGCTTTCAATCAGCGGTTCGTTGAATGTAACCTGCGACAATACATACTGAAGCTCCGACAGATGCACGTAATAGTTCGCGATGGTGTTGCTCTGGACATCCAACATCATCTGCTTAAAAGCATCGCTGAGCATTAGCGAACGAACGGAAGTCGAGATACTGTACAGCTTGTCGTCCAGAATCTGGGCTGTTTTATTCACCGTTTCTTGGCTGGACGCAAAGGCATTCTTTTGCAGTTCTCTCGCGGCTATCCCATATGAGGCGATGCCGACCGTCCCGACTGCAAGCGTTATCATCATGATAAATGCCAAACGGACCCTTTGTTTGAAGGAGATCCCGAACATCTTCTGCTTGATCTGTTCGTTCCATTGGATAGTCATCAATCCCTGTTTCCTTTCCCTTGGTATGAATCGGATTCATGCTGGATTTGTTTTGGTCTCATTCTACAATAATTTAATGTTTTAGCAACTATTTTTGAAAACTGGCCATCAATAGAAACAATCTATATACACTTCACGTTTCCTTCACAGCAAACCCTTTATTGATTTAAACGCGATATATTCAACGAGGCACGGAAAACTAGATGGACTTTTAAAGATAAAAATCCCCGCCCCTCTCAACAAAAAATAAATGTTCAGATCGTTGAATCTTCATTATTATGCAGTGAAAATACTTACACTTTTTGCATAAAAAAACCTCCCTGATGCACATTAAAAATGAATTGGAGGGATGACCATGGAATTGGAGGAGAAGGATCTTACAACAGATCTTGGGGTCAATGAGGCTATTCTGCGAGAACTCCTTCATAATTCATCTGACGTGGTGTTTCGGAGGCTTCCTTTGGATGGTCAAACGCTTTTGCTCATTTACGTGGAGGGATTATGTGATACTAATTTGGTGGAGCAAATCATTCTTAAACCCTTATTCAACCAAGGTCTTTTGGGTAGCGACACCCTTCTCAAGCAAGCAGTTAACCAGCTATTTCTTCCGGTGTTAAAGGTAACCACCGCTACGAAAGCAGGACAAGTGGTCAAGGGAATATTGACAGGACAAGTAGCCCTCCTTGCTGAAGGAGACTCCGAGGCACAGCTAGCAGATTTCCAGCACTACCAGGAGCGTAGTGTTGAAGAGCCCTCGACGGAGCCCGTTGTACGAGGACCCCGAGATGGCTTTACGGAGTCTCTTCGAGTAAACACAGGTTTGATTCGAAAGCGACTCTGCACCCCCCAATTGGTCAACAAATCGTTCCAAGTTGGAGAAAAAACCGATACAAAAGTTGAACTTCTCTACTTAGATGGGGTAGCTAAAGCTTCTATCGTGGAAGAAGTAACTCGCCGCATCAGTGAGATTCGAATAGACGGGGTCCTGGAATCGGGATATATTGAGGAACTGATCGAAGACACTCCATTTACACCCTTTCCTCAGATTCAGAATACAGAGCGACCCGATGTCGTTTGTGCTGCATTGTTGGAAGGGAAAGTGGCAATCGTTACAGCGAATACCCCTTTCGTGCTGATTGTTCCAATGACGTTCTGGTCCGGTCTTCAAGCATCGGAAGATTATTACGAGCGTTCAATTTTCACCACACTTGTAAGGTGGGTTAGGTACTTCATGTTCCTGATCGCCCTACTGCTGCCGTCGGTTTACGTTGCTCTAACTACTTTTCATCCACAAATACTTCCAACAGTTCTTCTAATTAGCATCGCAGCGGCAAGGGAAGGTGTCCCCTTTCCCGCCGTCATGGAAGCCCTCTTGATGGAATTTATGTTTGAAGCCCTTCGCGAAGCCGGCGTCCGACTACCGAAAACAATTGGTTCAGCCGTCAGTATTGTGGGAGCACTGGTTATCGGCCAATCCGCTGTTGAGGCTGGTATCATCTCTGCTCCCATGGTCATCGTTGTGGCAACGACGGGGATCGCGTCATTTGGCATACCGCGTTACAATCTCGGAACCGCTCTGCGGATTCTTCGATTTCCTATGTTGTTACTCGCTGGATTTATAGGAATTTACGGTATCCTGGTCGGCATTACGGCGCTCCTAATCCATTTGTCTTGCCTACGTTCATTTGGCGTCCCTTACCTTAGTCCTGTTACTCCCGAAACGACAGGCTATGTAAAAGATCTCATTTTTCGAGCACCGAGATGGAGCTTACGATATCGTCCTAAAAACACGGCTGGGAGTAACGACAAACGAATCTCATGATAAGTTGCTGTCATAAATCCAAAGGAAGGTGACGGCCCATGTATTTTAAATTTGGGATTGCCCTTTTACTTATTCTAGTGCTCACGACAGGATGCTGGGATCAAAAGGAGCTTAGCAGCCGGTCCATCTGGATCGGCTCAGGGTTTGACAGGGACGGGAGGGGGGATATCGTATTAAGTGGCCAAATTCTGATCCCCGGCAAACAAGGCCAAACCGGAGGAAAAGGAGGTTCCTCCGGAAATGGCACAAGCAATTTCGTGGTTTCGGGAATGGGAAAAAACGTTAGTCAAGCCGCAGCCGATTTACAAGGAAGTCTATCCAGGGAAGTATTTCCGAGCCACCGTAGGGTCGTTTTTCTTGGAGAACAGTTCGCAAGAGATGGTGTCACGGATATGCTGGATGAACACTCTAGGAATCCACTGGTCCGGTTACGAACTGATATCTTCGTCGTAAAAGATGGTACCGCACGTGAATTGATCCAATCAACATATCCCTTGGAGAAAATACCCGCGATCGGCGCATATAAAGAACTGGAACATACGAGTGGCATGAAACAAGCCACTTTCATGAGATTTTTAAGGGCAGCTAGCAGCGATGGTGTTAGCCCCGTATTACCCGTGATCTCTTTGAATCGGAAAGGTAATAAAATTGAGGACGTAACTAAGCAACAATCATTTCGGATGAATGGCATAGCCATTTTCGATAAAAAAAAGCTGAAATTAAAAGGTTTTATCAGTCAAGAAGAAGCGTTAAATGTAAATTGGATTACAGGTGTTTTAAATAGCACCACTGTGACAACGCCCATTCCGAAAAATCAAGGGAGAGTCAGCATTCACTTGTCACGGATAGGGCGTAGAATCTTACCAGAAAACCACAATGGAAAAATCGTCTTTCATGTCAAGTTAACGGGCAAAGGCGTTATTCGTGAGAACCAGACTCGGTTGGATCTTCGTAGCCCAACTAATGTCAAGTTAGTTAAACAAGCATTAGAAGTTGAAGCAGCAAAGGAAATTAAAGAAATCATCTTAAAAATGCAGAACACATACCAAGAAGATATTTTCGGATTTGGTGAGACTTTGCACCGGAAAAGCCCGTCAGCTTGGAAAAAAATAAAAGACAACTGGAATAATTATTTTACAGCAGCAGAATTCGATGTCAAAGCTGAATTGACCATAACCCAAATAGGGTTGACGGGGCCAGGTTTGTATCTGCGGGAGGAAGAAACGATCAAATGAATACACCGAGAATTTCTAACATACAGGTATTTTGGATCACGTTTTCGATCGAGTGTGCTATGACATTGTTCTTCACGCAATCGCCAGTCATCCAAACAGCGAAGCAGGATGCGTGGATTTCTTACCTGGTCGGCGGAGCTATTGCCTGCGGAATCACTCTTCTTTCCAGGGCCCTGTCCCTTATGTACCCTGAACAATCGCTCAACGACTTCAGTACGAAAATCTTAGGGAGTTGGTTTGGGAAGATTTTGGTGGTCCCCTTTTTATTAATATGGATAGTCATGTCTGGGTCTCTTCTTCGTCAATTTTCCGATTTCTTTCAAATGATCTTGTTTGATCGAACCCCTACAAGCGTCCTGATGCTTCTCATGATGGTAATAGTGGTAAGCTTAGTTTGGGCTGGAGGAATCGAGGGAATTGGACGATGCAGCCAATTGATGGGACCCGTCATATTGTTGATCATTGTTGCGATCACTTTATTGAGCTTTAACAATTACGAATTAGAACAAATTTTCCCTATTTTTTCGGATTCAGGAGCAAGAGCAATTATGCGAGGAAGTCTGGCGCCGGCCTCGGTTCTGGGAGACACCGTATTTCTGTTGATGGTGACCAAGTTCATGGAGAATCCCCGTCAAGGTACTAAATTTGCCGTTTGGGCTGTCGCGTCAGTTGCCATCATTTCCTCTGTGCTGACCTTAACGGCTTTATCCATCTTCGGATCTGCATTAGCATCAAAGATGCTGTTTCCAACATTTGAGATGATGCGATACGTCTCACTTATGGAGTTCATCCAGAACATCGAAATTTTTTCGTCTGTTTTATGGTTCTTCAGTGTGTTTCTCAAATTGAGCCTTTATTTATTTATTGCTTGCTACGGGATGTCCCAATGGATGGGCTTGAAACGTTGGAGTATTTCAGTCTGGGTAATTTCTCCGGCCGTATATATTATAGCTTGGATTTTTCCTAAAACTGTCCTCTACACTTCCCAAATTCAGCTTCATCTAAGCGTTCGTTACGTGATGCCTATTGAGTTGATCGGTATTCCATTCCTTATGTGGATGATTGGCAAGGTTCGAAAACGGCGATCACATCCGAAAAAATTGTAGGTGAAACCTTACGATCTATGTTCTTGTCGTCTGGTTTTGACAAGAAAATATAATAGCCGCAACTACGCGGATTATGGGAAAGAAGAAGATGAAGATGATTTCTGGTACAGGTTGTACGCCGGTCCACAGTTGATGGAATTTGATTGTGAAGAGCTTAAATATATCCGAAAACGCGAGGGGTATAGACAAAAGGAGGTTGTCGAAGCAATCGGAGCCTCGGTTCGTTCCTAAGCGATGGCGCGGGAGCGTCCTTTTTTATTGAACCAAAAAATGAGTTTGCTTTAAAAGGTATCAAGGTGATTAAAAAGCGATTATGTGGGTAAAGAACGAAGTACGATAGCGTAATAGACCGCCTTTTTACAAAGGCGGTTTTTTTATTGCTAAAAAGGAGTGAACGGATTGCTGACGGCGATAAAGTTACCGGAACGATTCAAACATACTCCGGGTCGTTCTGGATTCTGTGCTCGATCTCAAGCCTCAAACGCTTGGTTTGGGCTGTATCGATCTGAGCTTGTACGTCCAAACGTTCGCGCTTACACCAAAGCGTATTTTTATTATGCAATATGTCCCTCTATTTCTGCTCTCAATTGTTCAAACCAATCTAATCGGTAATCGGCTCATGTTCTTGTCCTTTTCGGCAATCGGTACTATCTTTGGTTTGGGACAAGAACTTTTACCGATAAAATAAAAAAGCCGCTATAATAGCGACTTTCAATGGGACTTTGTTCTTGTCCCCCGACATCTTTCATGATTTGATTCTAAGCGGAACCTCAAGCAGCTTCTGAACGTCTTATAAATAAAGGAGCTGATTTACCCATGGTTCAAACATTCTACCTTGTTTTCGGAACTATTTTTATTACACTCGGCATCCTGAGTCGCATTAAGCCCACGTTTGGCTGGAATATGAATGAAGCGTGGAAAGTAAAAGACGACTCCGAGCCAAGTGACGCCTACATTGAAGCTCGAAAATTCGGCGGGTTTATTGCAATAGTGATTGGTTCATTTTTCTTTGCGCTTTAACAAAAAAACCTTCTCCTCTCCGGAAGAGATTAAAGGTTTTTTATGCAGCTGCCTTTTTTTATTGAACTAACGTTTCCCGTTAGCTCAGCGCGACAAGTTAATAATTTTAAGCATCTCCAAAACAATTTATAAAATTTGCCGTTTAGTAAGCAATACCTACACGTGATCTTATGAAATTGCAATCTTTAATCTGGTTGTACGTGAATTTTGCTGTATCCAACACAGATATTTTAATGCCGCCTTCAGGTAAAATATTCCGTTCCACACGATATTCCCCTATATTTTCTCGGTTCTCCAAAAAAGTAGGACATACGATAGTCCAATGAAGAGTTGAATGTTTTAACAAATTATATACCTGATGATGTTCTTCTGCTGCACGGGTTGACCTACGCTTGGATTCACTTGATTGATATCTTAAAAAAGGAGAGGAGATCTCACTTTGAAGAATACCGGCCGTTCCTACGGTTATGATACGTTGTATACCTGCGTTATACATTGCTTCGATGATTAATGGCATACTAACGGATAGAGTTGTTGTACCATCTGTATTTAGTGCGCTAATAACCAAATCATTTCCGTCTATTGCATGTGTGATATCTTCTTTATTTAGAACATTACCTTTTAGAATAGTCAAATTTTTATTAAAATTTTGAATCTTCTCTGGGGTACGGACTAATACTGTCACATGATGTCCGTCATGAAGAGCATGTTTAACAATATGGCTCCCTACTCGTCCAGTTGCACCTAAAACCAATAGATTCATAAAAAGAACCTCCCAAAGCCAATAACTTACATTTATTCTCAGCGTTTCTTATTCGAGAGGCGGTCTCATTTTCAGTCTTAAAGAAGAGGTCCCAAGTAACGAACCATAGTAGCTTGGGACCCTTCGAGCTTTATTATCTATACTCAGTTAGTTATCAATGATGAATGAAAGGTGCATTCTTCATATATTGCGGAGTTTCTGTGAAGGCTTGAAAGTTCCCCTTTCTTATCGTGCCATCCCGGAAGCGATTCAATATTGCCTGCATGCGGCCAGGAATCACATCGTAAATCCGCAATTGCATGAGCATCTCGCTCTTAAATTTTACCATATCGATTGAAAATCGTTCTTACCAATGGCCGGCACTTTGACCGCCATCGACATGAAGAACCTCACCGGTGACGAAATCTGCAGATTCCAGATAAAGAATGGCGTGGACGATTTCTTGAACCTCGCCCATGCGCCCCATTGGGTGTAGTTTACTCAAAAAATCATGGATTTCTACCGGATGCATCGGCGTCTTAATGACTCCAGGCGCAACAGCATTCACGCGGATGCCCTTGTCTGCAAACTCAATCGCCAGTGACTTGGTTGCTGATGTCAGTCCGCCTTTCGTCAGCGCAGCCAGCACGGAAGGTGCGGCTTTTATTGGCTGTTCAGCGACGCCTGCCGTAATGTTAACGATGTGCCCAGCGCCAGTCTTCAGCATTTCTGCCGCTGCATACTGGGTAACATAGAAGAAGCCTGCCACATTAGTAGACAGCACCGTTTCAAATTCCTCGGCTGTGTAGTCTGTAAATGGTTTTCCCAAGTAAATCCCCGCATTGTTCACAAGCGTATCAATACGCTCAAAACGAGTAAGTCCTTCGCTGATCAATCGCTTCGCTACCTCAGGATTCGAAATATCTCCAGCCACATAGGCAACTTGGGTATTCGTGGAATCAATTTCTCTTGCCGCTTCAGCCAGCGCTTGTTCACGGCGACCGTTTATAACGACCTTTGCTCCTTGTTTGACCAATTCAATGGCGAGTGCTTTTCCAATCCCGCTGCTGCCACCTGTAATTATAACAACTTTGCCATGGATACTCATTTCCTGCACGCTCCTTTATAAATAAAAACCTACGGTGTTGGCCGTGAACTCATCTTAAAAAAAGGACGAGAACCTGGACTAATGAAGGGCTGCTGCGTAGCCTACTAAGATTATCTTTCAGGTTTGATACGGACAACAATCAATAATGGTGAAGTGACTGCTGTCCGGTCATCCCTACGCTCAGATAGATTGAACATTCACGAAGAAAAGGTAGTGAACAAATCTCTTAATTCGCGAAGGATAACTTCCTGATATTCGTTGTTAACTTGATAGAGATCGCCGATCTTCCGATAGGTTAGGTTCAGTTTCTCCTTATAATTGGCTGCCTGTTTATTGGGATTGTTCTTTTTAAACCGATCCATCACGGCCTGGATATAGGCCGGACGAGCTCCCCATCTGCCTAGAACATCTCCGGACGCATTCAAGAAAACCGCGATTGGCTGATTTCGCCCGCCATCCGTGAGAAAGAGATCCATAGTTTCCAAATGCTTTTCCATGAGCAACACTTCAGTAGAAATACCGCTCTGCTCCATCACTCGAAACAATAAGGGGACGTTCCAGATGACGTCCGGGCACCAATCTGTACATAGAATCAAGCAGTGGAGGTCGGAGGGATTGTTTAAAGTGGTGAAAAATACTTTCTGATCTTCTTGCGCCCATGTGAAATTCTCGTAAACGGAGATGAACCGCTCTTTGGTATTCGTGATATTACTGGTCTCCATCGTCCGATTCTGCATGCCATCTATGAATTGTTGAGGTGGAATTCCTTGACCGATTTTGTGTTTTAAGTTCAATCGTGCTCCCATTACTTCACGCTTCCTCCTCATTATTTTTGGGGTACTGCCGAATGCGGATCTCATAAAACTCCATCGAAGAATCATTTTCAATTAGGTAAAGGTATTCCCCCAATCCTTCCTTCTTCAGATCCTCCTTTGGAATAAAGCAAAGTGCTGCTGAGTTAATCATGGTGAATAGGTGTATCTTCTGACTCTCGGGCCTGCTTGATAGCAGCCTCCAATAGATCTTTCGGTTGCACCCCGACTAGTTGGTTCACGACTTGCCCGTCTTTGAATATTAACAGGGTGGGAATGCTCATGACGTTGTACTTGGCCGCGGATTCCGGATTATCATCCACGTTGATTTTTACGATTTTGGCTTTATCGCCGATCTCGGTAGACAGTTCGTCTAGTATCGGAGCTACGATTTTACAAGGTCCGCACCAAGGTGCCCAGAAATCGACGAGCACAGTGCCCGCTGCGGTCTCATTTTGGAAAATAGCATCTGTTATCGGTTGAACTGACATGGCATATGCCTCCCTAAGGAATTTTTGATTCGTTATGCGAAAATATGAAGCGTCTGCTCGGACAAGAACCGTTCTGCATCCAGCGCAGCCATACAGCCGCTGCCAGCCGACGTAATGGCTTGGCGATAAATGCGATCCTGCACGTCACCGCAGGCGAAAACGCCAGGTATGGCGGTTTGGGATGTGCCCGAAATGACTTGCAGGTAACCTAGCTCATCCGTTGTCAGCTGCCCGCCCAAGAAGCCCGTATTCGGCGTGTGGCCGATCGCCAGGAAAATCCCGTCGGCTTCCAACAGTTCCTCTTCGCCCGTTTCGTTGTTACGCACTTTCAGTCCGCTTACGCCCATCGGACCAGCCGTTACTTCAAGCGGTGTCCGGTTCAAGCTCCAAGCTATCTTCTCATTTCCGCGCGCGTGATCTTGCATGATCTTCGAAGCCTTTAGTTCATTACGGCGATGCACGACGCGAACTTCGGACGCGAAACGGGTCAGGAATTTCGCCTCTTCCATCGCAGTATCTCCACCGCCAATCACGATGATTCTCTTGTTGCGGAAGAAGAAACCGTCGCAGGTCGCACAGGTGCTGACACCTCTGCCAATATTCTCAGCTTCACCAGGGATGCCCAGCTTCTTGGCCGATGCACCTGTCGAAATAATCAGTGAATCAGCCGTCAATTTACTGCCGTCCTCCAAGAACAGTGTGAACGGCCGATTGGACATGTCCACTCCAGTCACCAGACCAGACTGAATCGTAGCACCGAAGCGCAGTGCTTGCTTGCGCATGTTATCCATAAGCTCGGGACCCATAATTCCGTCTGGGAACCCGGGGAAGTTATCGACCTCCGTTGTTGTCGTCAATTGACCACCGGGTTGAATTCCTTCAATGACAAGTGGAGTAACATTCGCTCTTGCCAGATAGATTGCCGCTGTTAGACCTGCCGGACCTGTACCGATAATAATCGCTTTGTAATGCATAGGTAGACTCCTCCTCGGTTTTCATCCATATCACGTAGCATGTAACTTGCTTACAAATAGATTTGAAACAAAACGTATGAGAGAAATACTCCAATGACCTGTGGTGTTTTTCCAGATAAGGCTAAAAAATTTCGAGCATCTCCCTTACAAATTTCGTTCATTCCTAGTTTTATTTTACAAACCAATTCTTTTATTTATCTGTAAACCAGATTACAATTGGGCACGCGATCAGCCTTCGACTGGCTGGTGAGCTTCCGAACGCATCGGAGCGGCCAAAAGTGATAACGACCTTCTGCTTCGCGGGTTACATCGGTCTTGATTATAAATCCAAATAAAAACGGTGTTCTGTAAAGTAGCTTACAGTTCTTTACCATATTTAAAATACGAAATACGGGAAGACCAATGTAAAGTAGATTACAGACGCCGATTCGGCTGGCATGATAATCTGCAAGAAGCGGACAGCCTGCTATGGACAATGGTTATCAATTAACCGCATCTATTTTCCTGGCGGGAGAAAGTTTCCCCATTAAAAAGTAGGAATGCAAACATGAAAGGAGAATTCGGATGTAGATACTCGCTCGTTTTGGGAGGAACAGCGTTTATCGTAGCCGGTTGGTTCGTCTATGATCGTGGAAGGTCATGAAGTGACCATTGCAACAAGAGGTCAGACACCGGATAATTCTGGCGATCCCGAGACCCGAATAAAAGCGGACAGGACGAATCGGGAAGCAATAACGAGTTTGCTTTGAAGTTCGACAGGGTTATCATATGATCAAACAGCACAGGAATAAGATTATTCTCGAGGGTTCTTTACCAGAGTCGGCTATCTATGAGATGGTTAAGCACTCTTACGTATTTTTACGACGAGTAGCTGGAATATCCGGGCCATTAATCGGGGACACTGTCAACAGCCCGCGTTATCGCGAGTTACTCCGTTCGCGCTTCGGCCTGTAGCCGTGATGCCGCGCTCTAGAAATTTTCACTTTCTTCCTCTCACTTACGAAGATTACCGCTCACATTACAAATTTAGGAGGCAGTAACTTGACGCAATTATTATATATCACCGCTACCCCCAAGTCGCCGGACCGTTCAGTCGGCCTGCAAGTCGGACGGGCGTTTCTTCAAGCCTATCAGGAAGCTCATCCGGACGACAGCGTGCGAGTATTCGATGTCTACCAAGAAACGTTCCAGACAGTCGATGGCGATGTCGTGCGGGCATGGGAGAAATTAAGAAAAGAACGCCTGGACTTTTCCGAACTAAGACCCGTGGAACAGCAGAAAGTTAATGCCCTTAACGACATTACCGAGATGGCAATGCGCGCCGATAAATACGTGTTCGTTTCCCCCATGTGGAATTGGGGCATTCCCCCTCGGCTCAAGGCGTTCATCGACGCCTTCGTCATTGTCGGCAAGACGTTCCATTACATTGAAAGCGTGCCGGTCGGCCTGCTGCGCGACAAAAAAGCGCTGCACATCCAGTCAAGCGGCGGGATTTACTCCGTAGGGCCGGCAGCGGCCATGGATTACAGCCACCCCTATCTGCGCCAGGTGCTCGGCATCGTCGGGATTCGTGACATCCAAGCACTGTACGTTGAAGGCCATGATTTTCAGCCGGAGCGCGCGGAAGAGATCATCCGGGCAGCAATGGAACAGGCCGTCAAGCTTGCCGCGGCCTGGTAACGAACCGGACGTGAAAATCCCCCTCGAGGGGATTTTTTTGTTAACCGCTCCCCATTTTTACGTCTCGCAGTGCTTTTCTTAACACTGTCTTAAGACACTCGCAATCGCCTTGATTCCCTCTAAAATGTTGATTTCTCCCACATTACCAAATCCCATAATAAGTTGATTTTCGTACCTTCCTTTTACAATGGTGTATCTTTCTGCTGGATACACTTTAATATGAAGTTCCTCAAGTTGAGCGACTACTTGGGAGCCGCAGAAGCTTTCGGCCATTTCCGCAACCAAATGCAGGCCTGCCGCATCCCCGGATATTTTCACTCTGTTGCCGAAAATGTTGGACAAACCTGCGATGAGGCATTTTCGTCTTTTGCTGTAAATACGCTTCATACGGGCGATGTGGTGTTCCAGGTGGCGTTCGGTGATAAATCTCGCCAAAGTGATTTGCGGCAAGATCGGACAGTGCATATCTAACAGCTTTTTTAAACGAAGAAGCGGATCTAGCAGCTCATGAGGAACTACCATATAACCAATACGCAATGCAGGAAACAAGTTTTTACTGAAAGTCCCGATATAGACGATACGTTCCGAGTCGAGCTCTCGTAGGGCATGTACCGGCATTCCTGCATACCGGAATTCGCTGTCGTAATCATCTTCGATAATATAACATCCGGTTTGTCGGGCGTAATCTATAAGCTGAATGCGCCGCCCAATGGAAAGAATGCTGCCTAAAGGAAATTGATGTGAAGGAGTGACGAACACGCATTTGGGGCGCCGATGAGTCGGCAGGTCGTCAACGCGCAGACCATGCTCATCTACGGGAACCGGGATAATATCAGCACCTGTCGATTCAAAAATATGTTGAATAAAGGTGGCGTTAGGATCTTCTATGGCTACTGCGTCCCCCGGTTTCAATAATAGCCTGGACAGCATGGCTATGGCTTGAGTCGCTCCGGCGGTTATGATCACTTGCGAAGGCAGACACCGAATCCCTTTGGTATGCAGCAAAACCTGACAAATATTCGTGCGAAGTTGCCAATTGCCTGCAGGGTCATCGTCATAGCCAAAGTCTCCTGAATGAGTATTTGTATATGCGGCAATAGCGGTTTCTTTCCATTTCTTGAAAGGGATGTGTTCCAAAGCCGGAAAACTTGGGCGAAAATCAATGCCTTGGAAGCGAGCCGGGGGTTCCGCAACAGTCCCTTCACCGGTAGAATGGATCTCTTGAAGCTGTGAATAGAATTGTCGTTTGGTTCCGCCAAGATCAACGACATAGCTCCCAGAGCCTTGTCGGCCTTCCAAGTACCCTTCGGCGATTAGCTGTTCAAACACGTCCACGATAAGTGCACGTGATACTCCGAATTCGTTTGCCAAATCCCGCGTCGATGGTAGTTTAACACCGGCTGCATAGACACCTTGAAATATCTGTTCGCGCAGCAAGGAATAGATTTGTTTGGTTTTAGTCTCAACTGTAGCAGGCGTGCGTGGAGGCATAAAGCATTTCTCCTTCATTTAAAATAAGTGGTATGCTGATTTTCAAATAAAAGTGGATCTGATTGAATCCAATTTTACATGCTAAAATGAATAATTACCAATACAAAGCTTGGGATAGAAGATGAACTGATGAACCTCCGAACCTTGTCCTATTCGGACTCGTGAACGAGGGACGTCCGAAATAGTGAAGCAAACTCAGCCTCAGGGAATACTGTCGAAGGCGGCGACTGGGTTCTGATACCGCCCTCTTTATGGCATCTATGTATTGAGGTCTACGATTAGTTTAATCGCACCTATACTAGAGGTCATTCGACGATATCTGGGCATGAATGCATTTGCTCCCAGTTTATTAACCTCTATCCTGATTCTTTGCATGGGCTTACTTTCGCCCGCTATCCATTCGACTCGTATCTATTCGACTCGGCAATCATACTGTGAACAGGGGATTGCCTGTTCACTGGTTATGATATAGTGTGTGGCATTTTTGCGTATGGTTGCGCATTCCGCTCCATGCTACTTCATACTGCTATTTTGGAACAAAACTTATCCCCTTCTGCCAGGATAAGGAAGCAGTCGAATGCCGTTTTCGCCGATTCGGAAATCAATTGCGTGTAAGGTCCAGGAAAGTATATACGCGACTGGGTATTCGAATAAAGGGCTGTAACATTTAAATATTTACAAACCAACCAAGGGAGAAGCATGGCAGCTTATCAAGAATCCGTATCCCGTTGGCTAACACCATTTGGAGGCTCGATAATCAATGAACAAGCTCTGGTATTTATCGCAAATCAGCATCTTTGAAGAAATGTCGCAAGAAGAGATACGAGAGATCGATCAGTTAGATACCATCCATCATTTCAATTGGATTACAAAAAACACATTGGTCCAAACCCCCGAGTCCGCGCGTGAGGGACTCTATTTCGTCAAGGAGGGCAAGCTTAGACTCTATAAACTGAACGACAGCGGAAAACAGTTCACGCTTGGCATTCTTACAAGAGGAAATATATTCGGAGAGTTAAATTCATTCTCGTTCGGAACCAGGCAAGTATATATTGAAACGTTGGAATCATCGCTTCTTTGCACCATGTCCGAGCTTCAGTTCGAACGGCTGATGATCAATCGGCCTCAGCTTGCGCTCAAATTTCTTAAAGCACTCAGTGACCGGTTAAAGGAGCGGGAGGATCAATTGGAGCAGCTTGCGCTTCATGGTCTCAGGAAACGCTTGCTCCATCTCCTCTCCACACTGAGCACAAAGTTCGGCATCATTCAAGACGGATATGCCCTGATCGATCTGCCTCTTTCGCATCAAGAGATTGCCAATATGCTCAGTGCTAGCCGTGAAGCGGTTAGTGGCGTGATGAGTGAACTTGCCAAGGAAGGCGTCGTTAAGACATCTCGCCTGTCTGTTCAACTTGCTGTTACAATACTTGAAGAACATATTCCTCAAAATTCTACACATTGATACTGAAGATGCCCTGCCGAAGGTCTTTCCTGGGCATTGAGGATTACCAATCTAATGCAATTTTTGACAATCTTTATAGTCCAAGATAAAAAAGCGATCGTTTCCGAAAGGAAATGATCGCTTCCTCCTCAGCTTCAGATGAAATCCGAAAACCGCTAATGATAGTTCCCTTGGCTTTTGTGAGTTATTCTTATATGAGACGTACAACAGAAACATATGAGTGCATGAACGAAATCTAAATGGCCTATTTGCGTACCTGACGCGTAAATAAGACACCTATTATGGTGTCTCGTGATATTCGGTAGCCATATATTGCTATGGAGTGAAAGACTCCTTTCTCACCCAAGCTCCACCCTCATCCGTACTCCGGTAAAACATCGTAGCGTAGCGGAGTGCTCCGCGTGCCGCTTCTTCAACAGATGAATATCTATTTTCCGATGGTTTGTGAGGATCGGTTTTGTCCGCGTCTTTATAGTAATGGCTTAGCTCATAAAAATAATGGCCGTTCTGATTTCTGAGAATATCGATTTCAATTTCTTTACCATCGATGATAACCTTCAGTGTTCGGAAAATCTCGTGAACGGCTTGAATATCGGCGTGAAGATTTTTGAGTTCAGACAAATTTAACATCATCAGTATCCTCCCAATAGCTTCCTTTACCAAAGTAATCTTTACATACGCTGTTGAGTGACTGCAGCATATCGATCATTCCTTTTAAATCACAGGTATGGAAGGTATCATTGATTTCACGGTTTTCCTCCGTAATTGAATATACATGGATCTCAGCGCAGCCATCCCATCTAATATTTACATCAAAACGCTTATCTTCTGTTTCGAGTTCTAGCGCTGCAATTCCGCCGTTTTCATCTCTTTTATGTTCGGTCTTTATAATCCACATTCTAATACACCACCTTGCGCTTATATTACCCAAAAGCTGAAAATTTATTGCTATCATAACAGGATTTGGAATCCATTTTGCATGAAATAAGGAGAAATACCGTTCTTGTGATATAACTCCTTTGGTTACTGTTTTATTCGGTTTCTATATCAGGTATATCATCAAAGACGTTCGACTTCGGCACTTGGGTCATATTTTCTTTTTGCTGAACCCAATACCCGATATTGTGGTACCAATCCTGAAAAGAGTCGTCCAATTGCTGTTCCCGATTGCGGTCCTCATTAACGTCGGAATCAACTTCCGTCTCCTCCCCAAGAACCCCATAAGTATCCTTATTAACCGAGTATTTCCGATCTTCGGTATCATTAAATGTATCCATGTAGATTTAACCTCCTATAGTCTCATGCCCTTTACTCATTTATTTAATTTGCATGCTCAAGGAAAGATTTATACAATCATATTGATTCTTCGCAAGCAGGCATCGGATTTTTGATTTGGGATCTGCTGGGAGTGATAGATGAATAAACGGACGAATTCTGCTGCGGCGCCCTGGCATCCTCATCCGAATATTAGATGAGCTGGGACATCGAGGTGTTTTTATTAAGTGTCCCAAATCACTAAGTATCTGCAGAAAGAGATTCCATGCGCTCGTCACCCAATTACTCCATCGTTTGATCCATCATCTCCATAGAATTAAACAAAGAGACTGTCATGGTGACAGCCTCATGGTTATGTTTATTTAAAAACTTTTATACGTTCTTGTACCGGATTAAATTTCTTGTCACCTGCTGCGGCAGACGGTTTACCGAACGGCATTTGGGCGATCAGTTTCCAACTTTCCGGCAACTCCCATTCTGCATTTACCCGTTCATCAATTAATGGATTGTAGTGCTGCAAGTTTACACCCAGCCCCTCTGCCTCCAACGCCATCCAGATCACCAATTGGTGCATTCCATTGGTTTGCTGTGACCAAATCGGGAAGTGTTCTTGGTAAGAGGGATATTGTTTCATAAAATTATTAATAATTGACTGATCTTCAAAGAAAAGGACTGTACCATATCCTTTCCGAAATCCGTTCATTTTTTCCTGAATAGAAGCAAATTGTTCGGCAGGAACGTATGCTTTGAGAACTTCGGACGTAATATCCCATAACTTGTCATGTTGTTCTCCCAAGAGAAGAACAATACGCGTAGTTTGGTTGTTAAACGCCGATGGTGTATGTTTGACGGTTTCTTCGATTATTTCTTGGATACTTTGATCCGAAATGGGCGATTCTTTGCTAATTCCATAAACGGAGCGCCGTTCGCGTAGTGCAGTCAATAAATCTTTCTCCAAGGTTTTCATGATACCTCTCCTTATCTTATTTTTCCTTTTTTCATCGATTGCATCGGTGACAATTTCTGAAGTGGAAGAGTTGAGCCAGAAAGTATCGATTGAAGTGAATTCGTATATTTGATAAAGTTGGACAAAAAACAGAAGCCCATGAGGATGTTCACCCCCGAAGGATCCAACAACAATTACCAAATTGAATGAAACGAAACTGCTCAACGAACCAATTTGGCAATTGATACTCCCCTGTGACCATGAAGCCCATTTCCTTATGACTCATTCACGAACACGGATGACCGTCTTTCCCTTGACCCGCTCGGTTGCGTTAAAAGCGGCGACGGCATCGTGAAGAGTGGCGATTTGGCCGATGTTCGTCCGCAACCTTCCGTCACGCACTCGCTGGGCGATCTCACTCAGTTGGGCGCGATCGGACACGACAACGAAGTCAACGGCCAGGCCGTTGGCTGGCCGCGCCTCAGGCGGTCCGGCGATGGTCACCAGCATTCCTCCAGCTCGGACCAGACTCGCGGACCGCTTCCCGATGTCACCGCCGAAGACATCGAAAACTAGATCGACACCGCCGACATCTTCCAGTGAGTCGTTCTCAAGGTCTACGAACTCCTGAACACCGAAGTCGAGCGCCATCTGGCGGTGGGCAGCGCGTCCGGTGCCGATGACGTAGGCGCCGGCCTGGCGTGCGAGTTGTACTGCCATCGAGCCGACTGCGCCTGCAGCACCGTGCACAAGGACGCTCTGCCCCGCCCGGAGGTGACCATGTTCGAACAGACCTTGCCAGGCGGTCAGGCCCGTCATTGCGACGCCAGCGCCCACGGTGAAGTCAACATCGTTCGGCAACGGCGCGAGGTTACGTGCCTCAACAACTACATACTCTGCGAGGCTGCCGTCGCGAGTCCAGTCAGTGAGGCCGAATACGCGCTGTCCCACCGACAAGCCGGTTGTGCCATAGCTGAGGGCGGTGACCACTCCGGCCACCTCGTGGCCGGGGATCGACGGCGTCCGGTCCCGCCCGATACGATCGGTCCAGGTCGAGGGCCACGTCAGCTCATCCCAGGTGAATCCCGATGCATGAACCTGAACGACGACATCGCCGTAGCTCGCGCCCGAGAGGCTGGCGAGCCTCGCCGCGTCCGGTTTCGGCCGCTCCACCAGCTTCATCCCGGACATTCCCGCAGCCTCGTCCGTCACCACAATCGCTTTCATTTTCTCTAAGATTTCCATGATACCTCTCCTTACATTTTTCGTTTTTCAATGTTTCAAGTTCCTATGCTTGCGAGACACATTTCATTTTAATCACTACACAAAAAAAGTTATGTAAAGTAAACTACATACTTGAATCGATCCACATGATCTTATAACGTTAAAATAATAAAATCACAGTTCTTGAAAGCACCGGAGAGATTAGCGATGATCCCCCGCGTTGGATTATATTTATTTGTCCTTTGCCAGCATAAGCATATTTTATACAGGGAGTCATATCGATAACCGTTCCTCATGTTCCTGTTCCAAATCCTTTTTCTCTATGCTCTATCAAATATTCTTTTCGTAAGTTTCATTAAAAAGACGGTAAGAAAAAAAAGCCGCCAAATTAGGACGGCAAGGAAAAGGTCACTTTAACTCAATCTTTTGGAGCAGATATTGGCAAAAGTGTTTTTTTACCCTTTTTAGTTTAGAATATCCGATTGATATTATGCATGTAGAAGGCTTACTTTTTAAATCGTTCGATCCATCTAGGCACAAATATCAATTCCAAGATATTTATCACCACAAATACCAGATAAAAAAGTTCACCCGTTAATGAAAAAGCTAAAGCCGAGATAATTGCGCCAATCCAGACGAGTCTTTTATATATGTTTATTGTCTTTACCATAAAAAATTACCTTATGTTTATTTTCACATAGTTGCCCCTTTATTCTGGATTATCCAGATTGATTTTATACATGTTTTAGGCATACTCAACATCGACGGCCTGAACTAAAGATATCCCAAATGAAATCATCTTCTTCGCTCCTTACCTCGGTACATCTCATGCCATGGCCTTGAAAGCATTTCTGATTCCCTCTTAAAGGCGGTCCCTGATTACTCAAGTTGCTCAATCCTTTGACCGAGCTTGATCTGCGTTTATATGGTGAATTGACCTTAAACTGCAGAGATGCCTTTGGAAATGTGTAAACCGGCAGAACAATGTAAAGTAGATTACTTACAGCGATTCAGCCGGATGTTAATATGCAAGAAACAGGCAGCCATGAAAAAATAATAATCGCGTTTTACCACTGTCATCATGATAACGTATGCGATAAATCTGCCTGATCCTCAAGACTCCAGAATAGCTGTGGGAGCTATGGTGGCCGGGTTAGACGAAATATTTTAATCTTGAGGGCTTATAATAGTAACACCGAAATCACCGAAGATGATCTTATGCTGGAACAATACAGGTATGATTTAAACGCAAAAATGACTATTCCGAAGGAAAATGTCAATCTGAGCTGTTTCATGTGGAATACGCAAGGAATAAAACTTATCCCTTTTGCCATGCCTTAGGAGATGTCGAATTCCTGAGCGCGTTTGCTTGGTTGTGTCTTCGCCGATTCGGAAGCCGATTTCAGGTATGCTCTAGGAAAACATTGCGCGACTTGGTTTTGGGATAACCGACTGCAGCATTTAAAACTTTACGAAACAGCCATTCGGATTCATACCAATTAGTCAAGTATCCGTATCCCGCAGGCTAATACAATTTGGAGGAACGATATTCAATGAACAAGCTCTGGTATTTATCTCAAATCAGCATTTTTGAAGAAATGTCCCGAGAAGAGATAAGAGACATCGATCAGTTAGATACCATCCATCATTTCAATTGGATTACAAAAAATACATTGGTCCAAACCCCGGACTCCACGCTCGAGGGCTTCTATTTCGTCAAGGAGGGAAAGCTTAGACTTTATAAACTGAACGACAGCGGAAAACAGTTTACGCTTGGCATTCTCACAAGAGGAAATATATTCGGAGAGTTAGATTCATTCTCTTTCGGTACCAGGAAGGTTTATATTGAAACGATGGAATCGTCGCTTCTTTGCTCCATGTCCGAGCCTCATTTCGAACGGCTTATGATCAATCGGCCTCAGCTCGCGCTCAAATTTCTTAAAGCACTCAGTGACCGGTTAAAAGAGCGGGAGGATCAATTGGAACAGCTTGCGCTTCATGGTCTTAGAAAGCGCGTCCTTCATCTCCTTTCCACATTGAGCGCCAAATTCGGCGTCATTCAAGATGGATATGCCCAGATTGATCTACCTCTTTCACATCAAGAGATTGCCAATATGCTTGGTGCTAGCCGCGAAGCGGTCAGTGGCGTGATGAGTGAGCTTGCTAAGGATGGCGTCGTTAAGACATCTCGCCTGTCTGTTCAACTTGCTGTCACTATGCTTGAAGAAAATAATCCTATAAACCCTAAACAATGATAGCAAAGACCACCGGGTTTTGGATTTACCCCTGTCAAGTAGACAGTTATAAAAAGGACCTAGGCAACCTTAGTTCGGTACTCAATCGGGCTAAGGTTGTTTTTTGGGAATCGGTGATGATTATAGAGGCGAAGATTATTAAACAGAAATATAACATTGAATTTCATCTACGAGTTGCTTTTGGTTTGTGTAGTGATGTATCCGCAAGGATTCCCTCTTGAAATGGCTAAAAAAACTATCCATACATGCGTTAACGAACAAGGACCTTTGCGATTTGGTCACCATCCAGTACTCGCAAAAAAACAATTGTCTCAATGATATCTCCTAAATGATATCTCCAAATTGGCATTTCGCCCCCAACGCTCGGAGACGAATTATGCCGCGCTCGCCGCAGTCGATCTGATGATCAAGGATATCCGTGCGTTTCGCTCAGGCGTCCATCTGCATCTCAAACTAGAATGCAAGTGCCCTAACTGGATTCACCGAAGACTCCCCGAGTATATGAAAAGCAACCTTCCCGGGATATCAGTATTTATCTTGCTCCGCCACCCCATAGACAACTTCAAGACGTTTGTCTTAGCCAGTTTCGTGGCTTGAGAGCCAAACCCAAAAATCCATAGGGATTGTTTATTTCATCGTCCGTTCCATCCGCACAGAATCGATAAAAAACGTTTGGCTTCTTCATCAGACAAGCGGCGGCCGTTGACGCTTTATCCCAACCATCCCATTCTTTAAATCGTTGCTTGCGAAAAATTGATGTACCCCACCGGAATTCCTGCCAATCTGCGAAGCATCGTCAATTGGCCGATATGGCAACAGTGAATCGGAACCTCACTGCACCTAACCAATGACCAAGCAATTTTTCGGCGTTTAAAACCGGAGGTTGAGAATTCTTTTCCATTAATTTATCCCTTCTGAATCAACTTGTTCTCTTCGAGACGCCGTCTTGTGAACTATGTAAACGCACGAACAGGGTATAAGGCCACTGCCGGTGCACCCGCCCAATGGCCGTTGAGCCCAGCTTTTTATACGCGAGATAATGACATCCAATTTAAGGCCTATCACCTGTTCTAAAACATCCAAGGTGGAATTGAGGATCGGATTGTAATTCAGCACAAGCCGGAGTTATGTTCATCATTTTTGAACAATTGTCTCGAGAAGATATAAAAGAGAGTGATGGGGAAATAGATTCGGAGAGTCAATTTCATTCTCTTACGGAATACGAACTTCTTAGCAACACCACTTCTCGGACTCAAATTTCATAACCCATTCGGAGACAGGAAAAACGAGCGATCAATCGGAATCGCTTGTGCTTCATTATCTTAGAAAACGCGTGTTCCATCTTCTTTCAAACTTTGAACCATTCGGCGACATCCAAGATAGATATGCCCTGTTCCTTTTTATATCAAGAGATTAGCCATATGCTTGGTGTTCACAGTGATGAGTAAGCTAATTAAATATGCCTTCAAACGCTACCATTGATAAGAAAAGACCACCTGATTTCCGGTGGTCTTTGGTTTTACTTTAAGGCCATACGTCACGCTTCTAAAGCCATCTATGACCGGGCCTCCCTGATGAAGATGATACGAAGCCTGGTTCACTGTCCCTTGGGCCCTTACGTACGAACACGGATTATCGTATTTCCCTGATCCGCTCGGTTGGGTTGAAAGCAGCGACGGCATGGTCGAGGCTGGCGATTTGGCCGATGTTTGTTCGTAGCCGACCATCCCGGACGCGCTGGACGATCTCACCTAGTTGTTCACGATCGGCCTCGACGACAAAATCAACCGCCAAGCTTTCGGTCGGCTGTACCTCGGGCGGGCCTGCGATGGTCACCAGCATTCCGCCTGTACGAACCAGACCCGCGGACCTCTTCCCGATGTCACCACCTATCACGTCGAAAACCAGATCGACGCCAACGAAGTCTTCCAGTGAATCGTTGTCGAGGTTGACGAACTCATGCGCTCCGAAATCGAGCGCCGTCTGACGATCTGCTGCACGTCCGGTGCCAATGACGTAGGCTCCCGCCTCTCGGGCGAGCTGCGTCACCATCGAATTGACTCCACCGGCCGAGCCATGCACGAAGAGACTCTGCCCCGCCTGGAAGCGGCCGTGCACGAATAGTCCTTGCCACGCAGTCAGACCCGAGATCGGCAAGCTCGCACCTACCGTGAAGTCGATATCGCTTGGCAGCGGTGCAAGATTGCGCGCCTCGACAGACACATATTCCGCTAGGGTGCCGTCGCGAGTCCAGTCCGCGAGCCCAACCTCAATCCACATTAATTGGTATAAATGTGAGAAAAATTATATTTATTTAACCCATTTCACAACATCATCAAAGGGTCTGCGTATTCTTGGTCCCGGCTCTTTTTTGCGATAACCGAAGGCGAGCATGACCGAAATGGTAAAGTGTCCGTCTTCCAGCAGTCCTTCCTCTTCCAATATCCGATTCATTGTCTCAATATCAAAACCTTCGATCGGACATGAGTCAATGCCAATTAATGCTGCAGCCGTCATCATGTTCGCAAGCGGAATGTACGTCTGTTTGATGCCCCAATCCGTAAGAAAACGATCATGATCCAAGAGCTTGAAATCATTTCTCTGGAACTCTTCATAGATTTCAAGATGCCTTGACAGTCGTTCCTTCGGAACGGCTTTGGATTGCTGCTCCAACTGGTAGGCGGAGTCATATCTCATATCTTGTGCGGTCCTGGATAGAATAATGATGAAATGGCTGGCTTCTGGTAATTTGCTAGCCGCTCCATAAGAAACGTCTTTTATTTTGTTCAGAAGCTGTTCATTTTGAACAACTACAAATCTCCACGGCTCAGCGCTAAACGAGCTGGGCGAAAGCCGGCCCGTTTCCAGAATAAATCTAAAGTCCTCGTCAGAAATGGTTTTGTTAGGATCGAATTCTTTGGTTGCATGCCGAAAATGATGAGCTGCCAAAATTTCTTCCTTTGTTATTGTCATGATATCCTCCCTAAAACTAGTAAATTCATGGTGGGTCCATGTACAGCAGGATCCGTTTTTTCAAATCGATCCACACGCTATCAACAGTGTTACAGTACGAAAAGATAAAAAATCGTTAGAGCTTTCTTAGTTCTCGCAAAATTTCCTCCGGACTTTGACGCTGCATGAAATTCGGATTGACATAAGCGGAGCGGATATTAGCGCTCTCATCGATCATGAATGTAGCTGGAACCGGCAAAACCCATTTCGAGGTATTATTGTACTCTGCAAGATCGAGTCCGGCACCTTCCATGATTTCCTGTACTCCCGACGGAACATCGAAGAGCAAATTGTATTTGGCCGTTACCAAGCCATTCGGATCGCTAAGGACTTGAAATTCCAATCCTTCCTTTTCTTGTAGGGATAACGAATGATCAGGCTTTTGTGGGCTAATCGCGATAAGCTGCGCCCCGATCGCCTGGATTTCCGGTAATATCTGCTGGTAAGCCCTTAATTGCATATTGCAAAAAGGACACCATCCCCCTCGATAGAAGACGAGCACAACTGGCCCTTTCGCGAGCTCTTCAAATAAAATCACATCTTGGCCTAGTGCGTTTTTTAATTTAAAATCTACCGCCTTATCGCCTGGTTGCTTCCCGGAAGCGATCCCCGTTTCCTGAAGCTCCTCGATCATTTGACTCAGTTTAATCTGCGCTTCAATAGGTGTACTTACTTTAAACTGCTGAGCGGCTTCTTCCAGCTGTTCGGTTAAACTTTGGTTGCTCATTGTTCTTAAACCTCCAATATTGATTTGATGGTTTGATTATAAAGGCAGGTTTAAGCTCAGTTCTGTAAAGTAGATTACAGTTCATAGTATCCATATTTTGAACTAATCAATATGGACAAAGTTAGTCGTTGTAAGTATCATTTTCAAAAAAGTGAAGGTATTCCCCATATCCTTCCTTCTTCAAATTCTCTTTTGGAATAAAGCGCAGTGCTGCTGAGTTAATGCAAAAACGCATACCCCCTTTATCCTGCGGTCCATCGTCAAAGACATGGCCCAAATGGGAATCACCTTCATGGCTTCTCACTTCGGTACGGACCATGCCATAGCTTTGATCAAGCTTTTCGGTCAAGTGTGACTCTGCGATCGGTTTGGTAAAGCTGGGCCATCCACAGCCGGAATCATATTTATCCTGCGAACTGAAGAGGGGCTCTCCCGATACAACATCGACATATATCCCTTCTTGTTTATGATCCCAATATTCGTTATTAAATGCCGGCTCTGTGCCGCTATTTTGAGTCACTTCATATTGCATCTGAGTAAGTGTCTTCTTTAATTGATTCGGATCCTTCTTGAGCTTCCAATGCTGTTCAATGAATTGATCCCTGCCGGATCCTTTGCGATACATTTTATAGCGGAACGGATTAGTTCTATGATAGTTCTGATGATAATCCTCTGCTGGATAGAATGTTTGTGCCGGCAAAATATCCGTCACAATCGGTTTATTGAATCGGCCACTCTCAGCAATTTTTCGCTTTGATGCTTCCGCCTTGTTCTTCTGATCCTCATTATGGTAATAAATAGCTGTCCTGTAGGATTCTCCTCTGTCGTTAAACTGCCCACCCGGATCGGTCGGGTCGATTTGTGACCAATAAATGTCCAGTAACTTGTCATAGGGAAACACTTCCGGATTAAACGTAATTTGCACCGCTTCCCTATGTCCGGTAGTCTCGGAGTAAACCTCCTCGTAGGTAGGATTATCCTTATGTCCACCTGTATAGCCGGAAACGACCTTAATAATGCCCGGCATTTCTTCAAACGGCGATACCATACACCAGAAGCACCCGCCAGCAAAAGTAGCCAATTCTTTGTGTTTATCGTTTGTGCTGTTCATTTCAACACCTCATCTCTTCAATATTCAAGATCACGAAAATTTTAGAAAAAACATGCTTCATTACAGTGATTCAGCCGGCCGGACAAACCCTTGGTAAACATTTATGTATTATCCTCATTTCCCCCTGATTTCATGCATTAAAGCAAGGCACGTGATGTCTGTGTCATTAAGGAATCCACACTCTCAACTGCATATAGTAAACTCCCTTTCGTAAAGAGGGTACGACCATGAAATTGATTTGACTTGATATATATTTTGAATTATATTCATGACAAATGCTATCGACGATTAATCATGTCGCCATGTTATTCGATCGCATGCAGTGTTGGTTATCCTGATTCAGTTAGTCTTGAAGTCGGCAAATATTTTATTGAGAACTACCGTAAGATAATCCGAACGAATTGATTAAGCAAATTAATCTTTATGGCAAAGAAATTCCGGAAATAAACACAACCGTTCATAGCGCAATCTCCAGCATTATTCTTAGGGGTTATTCACGATATATTCGAAGTACCGACAAAATCTCTGAGGTCGATGGGGCTATTACTGCCTTTAGAAGTTAACGAACGTTCTTTTTATAATATAAAGAAACTGAAAATTATTACAGCAGACGGTTTAGATGATTGGGGTAGAACACACGATGTAATTACGAAGGAGATGAGTCGTTTTGAAAAATAATTTTATCGAGTACTGTCTAAACAAAAAAGGAGCGATTAAAGATTATCCCTCGGGACCCGATCCAATCGCGATAAAAATTGCAGGTAAAATATTCGCTCTTTTATTTGAGAAAAAAGGGTACTTGGTCCTAAAATGCGACCCCGTAATTGCCGAAAACTTGAGAGAGCAGCATGAAGACGTTAAACCGGGGTACCATATGAACAAACAGCATTGGAATACGATTATTCTCGGGGGTTCTTTGCCAGAGTCGGCTATCTTTGATATGATTGACCATTCCTACGATTTAGTTGTACAAAGCCTTCCAAAGAGCAAACGAGAGTCCATTTAATGATTTTCAAGTAATTCCCGACTCAACCTCAGCTGCTGTGGATTGATCGGCCGGGCCCAAATCCTACCGTGTAAAGTGCTAGTTGCCGGAAAGTGTGTATCGAGGCATAGAGCCACAAGTCATCCAACTTGCAGCTGGGAGTACGTCGGGCATCGTTTCGCAATCCAGATTTGAACGCCTGTGACCACTTTCGCTCCCTCATATCGTTCCTTCTAACGTTAATAGCCCCTTGCACTTAATCACCCTCGCAAGATGCAAAGATAGCCTGTAACGCGACTTACCATGGTTTATTTGGCTCGAATCGACTGTTACTTGTTCATAATGTTGTTCATAATGGTTCCACAGTATCCTTTGTAAAAAGCTCTTTTTATACTTGGGTGGAGTCACAAAAAATATCGACTGATCAAGTACAGTAAGCATTGATCTGTCATTCGTACTATCAGGCCATTGGATAAAAACGGGTAGCGACTAAGGAAACACGTTGTGGTATCTAGTACCGAGTTCAAGTCGCTACTGACGTTACAGCAAACTCATTGAAAAAAGAGGATTCCCTTGAGAAGCACGAAATAAGGGCCTGGCCAATATAACGCGAAACATTCGTTAAGCTCCCATCCCCCCCTGATGAAAGGAACTACAGCAGGTTTTGGTCGAAGTTCTGAAATTACCGCAGAGTGAGAGCCTCACTCTGGTGGTCAAAACAGTCAATCATGTCGACCAGCTGCCCGCCGTACTCGCACATCTCCCAAGCTGTACACTCCAGTTATATTCCCAAATGCGTCATTCTTGAAATCGCGGTTCGTCGTGTCCCTGTCTATGATGAAGCATCTAAACGAAATGGTGTTGTTGAAAAAAATAGAGAGTTAATAGCACCAATTTTTGGTATAAAATCACTTAACAATGTAATGTAGATTACAGATGTTCATTCAGTCAGCATGTTAACTTGTAATAAAAATAGACAAGTACTATTGATCAGTCTATTTTATTTTGTACTGTATGGCAGGACAAAATATCGCTCCATGAATAAAAATGCGGAAGGAGATATGGATGAAGGTACTCGTTTTAGGAGGAACAGCATTTGTCGGTCGCAGGTTAGTTCATTTATTACTCAGCGATGGCCATGATGTGACAATTGCAACAAGAGGTCAGACGCCGGATGATTTTGGCGACGCCGTGACCCGTATAAAGGTGGACCGCACGAATCAGGATGCCATGAAGGAAGCGTTCGGCAATTGTTATTATGATGTCGTCTACGATCAAATCTGCTTTAATCCTAAAGATGCCAAGATTGCCCTGGAAGCGTTTGGCGACCGCATTAAGCGCTATGTACTAACCTCAAGTATGGCGGTTTATAACAGTAAAGATACCGAAATCACCGAAGACGATTTCATACCGGAACAATACAGCTATGATTTAGACGTTCAGAACTATGACTATGCTGAAGGAAAACGCCAAGCCGAAGCCTATTTCTTCCGGAATGCGGTATTTCCCGTCGTTGCCGTTCGCGTTGCCATGGTCGTATCGGGAACCGACGATTATACGGGCCGTTTTGATTATTATGTGAAGCATGTTGCTGAACATAAGTCGATCGGTGTGTTGGAAGTCGAGCACCCTATTACTTATGTGACAGCGTGGGATGCGGCCGAATTTCTTCATTTTATCGGAGCCAAATCCGATATTGTCGGACCAATCAATGCAGCGAATAGAGGTTACCTCAGCATCCAAAAACTCTGTTATGAGATAGGGGACTGCTTGCATACGCCCCCCCTGTTTCATGTAGGCCGGCATGAAGAACAAACCTTATCCCCCTACGCCATGTTCCCTTATACTTGGAAGATATTGAATGCCAGAGCCGCATCTTTAGGATTTGATTTTCCGCCCATTCAAAAATCGATTTCGCTAATGGTCCAGGACTGTGTTTCTAAATGGGAAAGAAGCTTAAAGGATGAACTTGATGCATTTCAGGCTCAAAAACAAATGTCGCCAGATGCCGCGGCGGCATTTGCCAGATTGCTTCAGGACCTTCGAGATCAAGGTGCAGGCAAAGGACCGAATATCGGAGATAAGGCTCCCGATTTTACTCTGGAAGATGCTACGGGCAAACCCGTCACATTATCTGAAGAACTAACCAAGGGCCCCGTCATTGTCGTGTTCTATCGGGGTGAATGGTGTCCGTACTGCAATTTGCAATTGAAGGCCTATGAGCGCATCATCAATGAGATTAAAGCTGCTGGTGCTCAATTGATTGCCATTAGTCCGCAAACACCGGATCATTCGCTTTCCATGAAAGAAAAACATGAACTGAGCTTCCTCGTCCTTAGCGATACAAACAACAAAACAGCGGAGAACTATAATCTTAAATACAGGCTGCCTGACTTTATGCAAGCCATTCAAAAAAGATCTGGTATTGAGCTGCATCAATATAACGGTGACCATACATTTGAGCTTCCTGTCACAGCCACGTATATTATCGATAAAAAAGGAACCGTCAGAGCTGGTGCTTCAGATGTAAACCATAGAACGCGGATGGAACCGTCCGAGGCCTTAAAAATAGTCCGTTCGTTGCAATAATGGCCACTTACGATGGTATAAGGAGGAAAACAATGTCCAAGTTGGCTCATGCTTTTGGTATAAAATTTGAAACATTCGGAATTAACTGCCTGTTTATCGCTTTGGCGATTGTTTACATTTGGATTGGCGGGATGAAATTTACGGCTTACGAGGCGAACGGGATCGCGCCGCTTGTCAGCAACAGTCCGCTCTTGGGGTGGCTTTACGATGTGATGCCGGTCCGTACGTTCTCTTCTCTCCTCGGGGTTCTGGAGATTCTCATCGGTCTTCTCCTGCTCGGCCGTTTTGTGTCCACAAGGCTGTCGGCTGTCGGAGCGGCGCTTTCCTGCATCATGTTTCTGACCACGATCAGCTTCATGTTTTCCACACCCGGCGTTATTGAGCCGAGCCTTGGTTTTCCGGCTCTCTCGGCGTTTCCGGGACAATTTCTCTTGAAGGATCTTGTCCTGCTGGCTGCTTCGGTATTCGCCCTCGGTGAATCGCTGAAGACGGTTCGCAGCGAAACAATTCAATGAATCCCGACCCTAGCAGCAAACGGTCGGTCTTCCGCGGCGTTGAAAGCCGTCGGAGGGGATTGCAGCGCCCGTCTGCTTTGCCAAATCGGCAAGGCAGCGGGCGTTTTTCATTTTTGGGGTCCCTCCTGCCTGAAGCGATTTGCCCCCGGGGACGGTCGTTCAATTTTAACCCCTGTTAACGGAATGTGCTGAGTGCATGACAGCAAGAAAGAGACGGCGGGCCCAGGTTCGACAGGTCAAAGCCTATGTGGAAGAAGCGGACGACGGGTCCGCTTCTTCCGCGTTTACGCACCGCCGCAGCCGGTTGCCGAATACTCGTGACGGATTTTGGGAAAATAACCTTATCTGCTAAGTAATGGGGTGATGGATGTGAAAACGGGCAGGGATCGTGGGAAGGTCCCGTTTGAAGAGGAAGACCATGGTGAGGTCGTACCCGATCTCGCATATAACGAATCGGCATTAAAATCGATATTTCGGGGCTGCTCCGACGTGATCTTCCGCAGCATCCGGCTCGGCGGCGAGACCCGGTGGATCGTCGTTTATATTTCTTCGCTGGTGGACAAAAAGATGCTGGACGAGCATATCCTGAGCCCGCTCATTAAACGCCGTACCAACCCGAACGAAAACGTAAGCGGCAGTATCGAAGCGCTCGACGACCTGTTCATCTCCATCGGCGAAATCACGCTCGCATCCAAAATCTCCGAAATCGTGCGGTATGTACTGAATGGCTATGCCGTCGTTCTGGCGGCGGGAAACAGGCGGGCGATGGCCGTTTCGGTCAGCGGCAAGGCGCAGCGCAGTCTTGAAGAGCCTACCTCCGAACCGGTCATCCGCGGGCCGAAGGACGGATTTATCGAAAATAATTCAACCAATATCGGGCTGATCCGCAGCAGGTTGAAAACGTCCCGCCTGAAAATCGAAACCTTTACGGTCGGTGATCTGACTCAAACCGAGGTTGCACTGACTTATATTGAGGGCGTTTCCGACGCTTCTCTTGTGGAAGAAGTCCGGAAGCGGATCAGCGAAATTCGCATCGACGGTGTGCTCGATTCGAACAATATCGAGGAATTCATCGAGGATACCGCCTTCTCCCCTTTCCCGCAGGTTCAGAGCACGGAGCGGCCGGACGTCGCCGCCGCGGGGCTGCTCGGGGGGAATATCGCCATTCTGGTCGATTCCACGCCCTTCGCGCTCTTGCTTCCGATGACGTTCTGGGCCGGCATGCAGGCAAGCGAGGATTATTATATCCGGTGGCCGATCGCAACTTTCGTCCGGTGGATCCGCTTAATCTTTCTGATGATCGCGATCTTTGCTCCCGCCCTATATGTGGCCGTGACGACCTTTCACCAGGAGATGATTCCTACCAGTCTGCTGCTGAGCATTGCAGGCTCCAGGGAGCCGGTTCCATTTCCGGCGCTTATCGAGGCGTTATTGATGGAAATCATCTTTGAGGCGCTGCGCGAAGCCGGGATTCGGCTGCCCAAACAAATCGGACAGGCGATCAGCATCGTTGGGGCCCTCGTCATCGGTCAAGCGGCCGTGCAAGCAGGCATCATTTCGGCCCCAGTCGTCATTATTGTATCGATCACGGGCATTGCGTCGTTTACGATCCCGCGGTACAGCTTTGCCAACGGGATTCGGCTGCTGCGGTTTCCGATGCTATTCCTGGCGGGGACCTTGGGGTTATATGGAATAGCGCTTGGATTTTTGGGCATTTTGCTGCATGTCTGCACACTGCGGTCGTTCGGCGTTCCTTATTTCGCTCCGGTGGCTCCGCTTTCGCTGCGGCATCTCAAGGACGTAGTGTTACGCGTACCTGTGTGGAACAAAACAAGCAGGCCGCCGGCAGCGGAATCCGAGGAACGAGGAACAAGGTAAAACGGCAGAGGAAGAAAGGAAGAAAGGAAGAAAGCGTCATGATAAGACCGATCATGTGCGTCGTCCTACTAGCCGCCGTGCTGCTGACAACCGGCTGCTGGGACCGTACGGAAATCAATGACCTTGCCTTCGATATGGGCACCGCGTTTGACCTGACGGAGAAGGGGGAACTCCAGGCGTCTATCCAGATCGCGCTTCCCCAACAAGCAGGAATGATTGGAGGAAACAGCCAGAAAGATAAATTTTTTGTTCTGACTGCTTCCGGAAAAAACCACATTGAACTTCAAAAGCAGCTGCAGAAAAAATTGTCCCGGCAGCTGTTCACGTCCCATCGCGGCGTGATTTTTATAAGCGAACGGCTGGCCAGACGGGGCCTTGACGATGTGCTCGATGTCTTCACGCACGATCCCCACAACCGGTTAAGGACTTATATTATGGTTGTAAAGGATCAGGACGCGAAAAACATCGTGCAGGTCCGCTATCCATTCGAAGAGGGGCCGTCCGAAGCGGTAAGGGAAGCGGAGTCTATGGGGGGCCAGCTGTCGGTTACGCTGCGGGACTTCTTTATTGCCGCATCGAGCGAAGGAGCGAGCCCGGTAACGGCAGTCATTCACCCCGAAATACCCGACGGGAAAATCGAAAGGGAAATGTTTCGTTTCACTGGCGCGGCCGTATTCAAGGGGCTTAAATTAGCCGGTTTTTTAAACGAAAAGGAAACGGACGGTCTGCTGTGGCTTACCGGACGAATGGGACATAGCCGAATTACCGCCGCTCTTCCGGAAGGGTACGGCAATGTCGGGATGGTCCTGATCGGCGCCAAGCGAAAGATAACCTTTATGGGAAGCGGCGGCAAAGTCAAATTTAACGTCCTGCTGACAGGTGAAGGGGACCTGTTCGAAAATAATTCGCGGCTTGATGTCAGCAATATGCAGAATCTCCGGATTGCGCAGAAAGCTTTGGAGAAAGAGGTAGAAAAACAAGTGCGAGACTGTTTGTTCAAAATCCAGAAGCAATATAAATCGGATGTCGCCGGATTCGGCGGCGTCCTGTACAGGAGCCACCCACGCAAATGGAAACAGATTAAGAATAAATGGGACAAAGTGTTTCCCGAAGCGGAGATTACAGTTACGGTCAAGCTTAATTTGCGTGATACCGGGGTGGCGGGACCGCCTCTGCAGTTGAAAGAAAAGGAGATCGTCAATTGATACTGCAAATTATCGGATATCTCGTACTGCTCGCAGTCTGGACGTATGTCCGGGTCCATTCCCTCTTGCTCAAGCGGGAGCCTTCGGCGGCCTTCCTGTACGGCATTATCATGTTGATCTGCATCGTGATCGGCTCGCTGTTAATGGCAAGGGTCACAGTGCCGAGCTTTAATGTGCCGGCTGAGGCCGCTTTCAGATGGATTGGCAGGTCGCTGCTAAAGCAGTGAACTAGCCTTTCTTTTGACGGCGTCGATGGCAAGGAGCAGTGACGGCACCAGATTTTGCGTGAGAATCGCCCATATGGGATAGGTGAACGTTTCGAACTGCTGAAACTGCGCCTTGGTTTTGAACGCCCACACCGCGCCGATGATTGACAGCAGCGAAAGCGGGGCGACAAGATTCCGGTAATTGCGGATCCCGAACACATTGGTCAGGCAGAGGGCCAGCAAAAACAGGCATACGGCCACCTTTACGAAAACACCCGATACCCAAATCGCGAAGACAATGGCTTCCAGCCGTTCGAAGGAGCCCTGAATGCCAATATACTGAATCAGAGACAGAAACGAATAAGTCAGCTTACCGGTAATAGGACCAAAAGTCATGACCGTCAGCAAATCGACAATGACGATCAGCCCAACGATACCGAGAAGCGCAAGCATTCCGGCCTTGCGTGCCTCGCGGCGTTGTTTCAGAAACGGAATCAACCATCCGATCAGAAAAACTTGGTTGATGTTTGCCGATAGGGGAAGGGACCCCAGCAGCACCGGCACGAAACCCTCCCCCATCACTGGCATCAGATGCGTCACGTTTGTGTCCTGCAGTGCGAGCATAAAGAGCGGCACCAGAACCATGAAGATGAGCAGCGAGAGAAAGATGTTGCATCTACCGATCACTTCGATTCCCGCATAAACGGCGAGTGCGCTAAGCGCCACGATCGTCAGCCCTCCGACGACGGACGGCGTTCTCGGCAACAGAAATGTATTGATAAACCGCGAGTGTTCATTGATGGAAACTGTGACTAACGAAAACCAGTAATAGAAAAAAAAGAGCCCAAGCCCTTTTCCGAGCCATTTGCCCACGATCTTTTCGCCGTATTCCAGGATCGTAAGACCTGGATAAAGATTTCCAAGCGCCGTCATAACCAAAATATTGGTGACCCCGAGCAAGGCGCCCGGAAATACCGCCAGCCAGGCGTTTTGCCCAGCAAATGCGGCCGTAATTCCGGGTGCGGGAATGACAAGCGCGGGAAACACAAATGTAAACAGCAGCAGGCCAAGCTGGGTTCCGGTGATTTGTTCGGTAACTTTCATTCGGCTCTCCTCGTCAAGGGCAGTGGACTTTGTTTCTAGTTTCTCCTTTATTCTGGAAGGCCATACCACTTGCGAAGAAGCCGCGCTATTGGAAGACCGCCGGACAAGCGGTCTTCACCGAAAAGTGCGAACTGACGATGGTCCTTTAAGGATTCCCTATAATGAAATTGAATTTGTCGAACGCCTAATAACTCTGAATTGATTAAGGAGGACCGCCTAATTGGCGTTTTTTTTGATGATTTTTGTATACGTGGGGTTGTTTCATTAAAAGTATATGAAGAGCTTGGGCTCATCGAATAGTTAAATGAAAATAGTGGATTTTTGGATAGTGGTAAAAAGGCTTCAATGAATTTTTTGCCCCTCCACCGGTTAGATTACATTCGTACTGTTCTATAAAGGGGGTGAAGGAGATGACAGTTTCTTCTCAGGTCAAAACAACACTTGCTTCCCTAAAAAGTGCCCAAGCTAACTTGGAGACTTTTGCTCTTAGCACACAAAACCAGGAAGCGAAAAACTTGTTTACTCAGGCGGCCCAGCAAACTGGCCAGATCGTACAGCAGGTGGAAAGCCGGGTTCAACAGCTAGAAAATGAGGAACCTCAATACAAGGGGTTTTAGGATTGTATTCCTTGTTGCAGTGTAAAATTAAGCTTAGGTGATAGATCATTACCAAACGCGGCCCCCCATCTTGGGGGGATAATTTTATCATTTAAATACTTATATCATCACGCTGACTGATATATGACACCACCTTTGACGCTACTCCACTCCATGGATCCGAACCTAAGACCGTGACTGCAACGGGTAAAAGGTGGTTCGCAGAGGCTTCCGCTGCCTAATAAAACGACAATTCCAAGAATCCCGAAGTGAGAGGTGACCATGATTCCAGGGGCCCTCTCCGATAAATAACTCACTTATTTGGGGTAACAGTCTCAAAAAAATCCCATGAGGTAGACCTTCGTGTCCATCCAACCGCTCGATTCAAAACGCTGAATATCAGTGCCGAAAACCCTCTCAGGTTACTTTTCAGAATAATGTCCTTTAGTTCAATTAGAGTCTTGATTCGCCCCTAATATCCTGGCAACTGTGCGTAGACTGCTTTCAATCCTTTCAGGTACTGCATGAAAAGGATGCTACATTCTTAGCTGCGTTTCATTGATGACGGTAAGGTCAATCGGTCCAAGTCCATCACACTGTTACCCTACCTTCAATCACTAATGTAGCTATAAAAATCATTCCTGGTTAGCTCATTTCAGGCTGATTATACTTGGATTCGACATTACGAAGGCTACCGAAACAGTCGGTAGCCTTCGCTTTATTTTATATTTACTAAACTCATAAGGATGTAACAATTTGCTGCTGCTGCCAGGCTTGCTGCTACGGCTGATGCCGATCCTGAACTTGACCCGCTCACGAAAAGCTTGCCAGGTCCATATGGATTCAATACATATCCGCCCCTGGAACTGTATCCAGCTGGCATCCGATCGGACATAAAATTCGACCACTCGGTCATGTTTGCCTTACCCAGAAGTACCGCGCCTGCAGTGCGGAGCTTTGCAGCTATGAACGAATCTCCAGGAGCAAATGACTCAGCCAACGCGATTGAACCAGCACTCGTGTGCATCCGGTCGTGCGTATTGATGTTATCCTTGAGCAGGATTGGGATTCCGTGCAGCGTCCCCCTACTACCTGTTGTATTTCGCTCAATGGTCAAGGTCCCTTGCTATTTCAAGCGCATCTGGATTGATCTCTAATACGGCATTGATCAGAGGATTATACCTATGAATACGCTCGATATATGCAAGTACGAGAGCTTCGGATGTACACTCACCCGATGACATTGCCTTTTGCATACTGACCAAATCTGCTTCCTGAATCCAATCTTGTAAGTTGATGCTCATATATTAACACACCTCCGAAAATGGAAATTTTTTGGAAAAAGGTAATATGTTATCATGCTACCTTACCATGGGTATAGGTAAAGTTTTGATTAGTTAAGAAAGTATCAGTTGGACATCGCAGTAGAACTTGTTTTTTCCCGAACTTTAATGTTGTAACTAAAGAAATCTGCCCGTTAGCTTAATGAATTTGTGTAGTGAAATGTAGTTTGATGCTTATCTAATCGGTAATCGGATTATGTTCTTGTCCTTTACGGCAATCGGTACAAGTTCTTGTCTTTTCTTCAGGACAAGAACTTGTACTGATAAACAAAAAACCGCTAAAATAGCGGCTTTCATTGGGACCATGTTCTTGTCCCTCGACAGCTAAAATATTTGTTTTGCTTCGATATCAAACAAGGCTTTGCCCGCTCCATTTACCTGCAGCACGCGTTTAAAAGCCTGGTTCTCCGTTAAGATCGCATCCAGGATTGCCCGCCGCTCTGTTAGCGGCCGGCACACATATACATAAGGACCCTTTATGGCCGCTGCATCAATTCCTGGTATTCACCCGGACTCAGTCCGAACTCCTGTTTAAAGATCGAGCAAAAATAAGATATGTTGGACATCCCAATGCTGCCCGCGATTTCGGATACTTTGAGCTTGGTCGTGCGAAGCAGTTCCTCGGCCTTGCTCATCCGGGTATCCACCAAGAATTGGTGAACCGTTCTTCCCGTTATTTTCTTGAACATCGTGTTCAGATGATTCGGAGAGACGAACACTTCGTCCGCCAGAACCGTCAAGCTGAGCTCGCCCGATCCATACCGCTCGTCAATCAGGCGGATGACCTTGTCGACGATATATTTATCTTTGTTGTTCATCTTCTCGTCCAGGAGATGGATGATTTCGCTTACGTAATTCCGCACATAGCCGTGCATGTCCTGAAGGCGGTTCATCGCGAGAAACTGCTGGATACTCCCATTGTTCCCTCCCTGACCGTCTGCAAGCACCGAAAGCTCAATGATGAGCGAGTTCAGCAGCGCCGCGACATGGGCCCCGGTGGCATCCGTAATCAACTTGATCATGGCTTCAAGCTGCGTGTAGACTTCTTCCTTATGCAGCGCGAGCAGGTGAAGCCGGAGCTGCCGGGACATCTCTTGCCAGGCGGCGAGAAATTCCCCTGCCTGTTTGGAGAACCGAATTCTCGCCATCTCTTCCATCTCGGCGGTTATGACGCCGGCATGACCGTAAAACACCCCGTACTTGGCCGCGTTCAAAGCCTGCCGGTAAGACTTTTTCAGCATGTGGAGACTATTTGCCTTATGTCCCATCCCGATCACAGGCATATAGGGCCGCGCGTCGCTCCATTCCTTGATCAGAATCTTCGCGGCTGTCTCCGACGACACCGTGTCAGGTCCGGGGTCCGGCAGGATCACCGCCATTCCGCCAGAAAGCTCGTCGCAGCTTACGATGAAGCACGGGCTGCCGATTAGCCTTCGGACCGTTTCTTCGCGCAGGGTCGAATCCATCGGGGCAATCACCATTGCGTCGTAGAAATTAGCGCGAAGATCTTCCGCTCCGGCGAGAAGGTCATGCTCCTGCTGATCCTGATCAATCCTGTCATGCAGCAGCTCCGAAAGCCGCTTCTCCGCCGCCATTCTCGCTCCGAATTGAAGCTTCTCCTGCAGCCTCACATGATCCTGCCTCCTGCTGCGGATAAGCTCGCATTCCTTCAGGACCCTTGCCATCGCATTCTTCATATCTTCCTCTTCCACTGGCTTGAGCACGTAGTCGTCCACATGCAGGAAGATTGCTTCCCGGGTGTATTCAAATTCATTGTATCCCGTAAGCACGATGAAACGCACATCCGGGAGTTGCTCGCGAATGCGATTAGCCATCTCAAGCCCATTCATTCCCGGCATACGGATATCCGTAATGATGATGTCTGGCCGCAGGGTGAGCGCCTTCTCGACGCCATCCAAGCCGTTGAAAGCAGTGCCGATTATCTCGATCCCCATAGACTTCCAGTCGAGAAAATCGACCAGGCCCTCCCGTTCCCACCTTTCATCTTCTACTATCAGCAAGGTAAACAAGGGTAACTCACTCCTTCGGCAGCGTAATGACAAAGACCGTACCGATTCCCGGGCGACTGAACAATTCAAGCTTGTAGTTGTTGACATAATAACTATTTAATCGTTCGATAATATTTTTAACCGCAAAGCCGCTTCCGCTCGTCCGGCGTACCTGTCCCCTCAACACCGCTCCAATCTGGTCCGGTGTCATGCCGACCCCGTCGTCGATGATGCGAAAGACGATGCTCTCCTCTTGCAAGCCTGCTTCGATAATGACCGTGCCGTGGCAGCATTTTGGCTCGATGCCGTGCGACAATGCGTTCTCCACTAGCGGCTGCAAAATATTTTTCGGGACCATATAAGGAAGAACACGATCGTCGATGCGGAACTCCGCATCAAACATATTCTCGAAGCGGAACTTCTGAATCTCCAGGTAAGCCTTGACCATCTCGATTTCATCCCTAACGAGTATAGCAGACTTGCCCTTGTTCAATACCAAACGGTAAAATTTGGCCAGCGAATTGGACAGATGTGCGATCTCGGACGAATGCACTTTGCGGGCCACCCAGGAAATTGTCGCTAAGGTATTGTAGAGAAAATGCGGATTGATCTGCGATTCGAGCACCCGTAGCTCCGCTTCTTTCTCCATAATGCTGCTTTTGTAGACCGTCTCGACCAGATCGTGAATGCGAGCTGTCATCAGATTAAAGCTTACCGCCATCTGGCTGAACTCATCATTCGCTACGACGGGGACCGATACGTTCAGCGATCCTTCCCGTACTTGCTTCATCGCTTTTACGAGCACTTTCATCCGACGCAGAAGCGCATGGGTAATAAAGATGACGACGCCGCTGAGCAGGATAAGCGAAGATACGAGGATTACGATGATCCATTTCAGCGAAAGCCTCATACTCTCGATGAATGGACTGACGGGAAAAACGCCTGTAATGTAAAGTTCCGTCCCGCCGAGCGGGACGGAAATCACAATCGATCGTACTCCCTTTATGTCCATGATTTTGTTGATCTCGGTGCCTTGCGCAGGTATCGGCAGTCCGAGCGACTTGGCGGATTCGCCTGCCAGTTGAGGCACGTTATTAGATACGATCTCACCTCGGCGGTCAACGACGAAGATGCTCCCGAAATGTTCGCTTTGCGGATTCTTTAGTCCATCGAACAGAACTTCGCGATCGACCTCGATCTCTAGGACTCCAGCCAACGCCGTACTTTTGGACGAATCGATTTTTCGGTCGTAAGTGAATACCTTCTTTTGGGCGCTAGGATCGAAAGTGCCGATAAAGCTTTTCTCCGTATGAAGCCCCTGCCAATCACCCACCACCGTTGAATGGATGTACGAAGCATACCAAGGGTCTGACTGCACACGCTTCAGATGCAAGAAACTATCGTTCATCTCCGGGATCTCGTTATTGGTCATGAAGATCCGCATTGCGTGTATATAGGTGTTCTGCTGCATCAGATTACCCAAAATCGGCGCGATGTTGTATCGGTAATCGATCAATTGGAAGGGATCGCCCGAGAAAGCAGTCCCGAGGAAATTTTGAATTTTCGGATCAAAGGCAATGATTTGAGACAGGTTCTGAACCATGTCCGTTTTTTGATTCATGCTGTTCCTCATTTGCAGCACGTTCTGCATCATGAGAATTTGCCCCTGTGCGATAGCTGCATGAGAGGACTGGTAATACAGAATATAGCCCATGAACGACATCGATACTGTCAGGATGGATATAAAAGTGAGTACGAATTTGGTAGTGACACCCAAACGTTTCAGTTGAGCCATGCAGACACACCTCATGCTTGTTCAGATGAGCCTAAATTATATCATGATTAATCGTTTTTATCTTTAATCTAAAAGCTTCCCGCACCCAATCAATGGATCGGGTACGGGAAGCGACACCAGCCTTATTTTCTTCCCATCGAAGTGTGACTTATTTGTACATCGTGAATACTGTATTTTTCGTTTGCTGGACTTCCCAGTTGACGACATCATCATAGCCGAGGCCTTTTGCCTTCTGAACCATTTGCTGCTTCAATTGGTCGAATTCACTCTGATCCTTGGCAAACATCATCTTCCAGGAGTACTCCTTGATCACCTTGCCAACCTGGGTGTGCTTCAGCTTGATATCCGAAGGCTCTTGGGCCGACGGTTGTCCGTTGAAGAACGGTTTCGTGACCGCAACCTGGTTATTCTTGACAAACAATTCCTTCGAAGTGGTCACGCCCATCGCTTCGCGCCAACTCTTCGTCACGGGATCCGGGTTAGCGGTCAACGTCGAATTCCACAGGTTGGAATCATACGGTGCCCCGGTATTCGGATTGATCTGAGATGTGGTAAGCGTCGAATTGTTAAGCTGGGAAACACCGTTCCTCCAAGTTCCGCCGCCATATTGCACCGGTACCGGGGTGTCGCCGTTAGTCGTCGCCTTCTTGCCGAAATCGGTCAATACCGGCTTGCCATCCTTGCCGATATCCCATGCGAGGCCTTTCGGACCGATGTTGGTTTCCTGTACGCCATCCGGCGAGAACAACCAGTCGACGAATGCCAGTACACGCGCAGGATCTTTCGCATGGGAGCCGATCGACCAGATCAATGAGCCGCCGTAAGGATTGAAGCCAGAGGAGTACACTTTCTCGTCCTGGAACGGAACAAGCACAAATCCTTTGCCTGCAGACGTATGATCCGGTGTATTATACACGTTGGAAATCCAAGGGAATTGAGAGAAGAGCACTTGGCCGTCCTTAAATTTGTTCGAAACATCACCGAATTTCTGAGTCAGGGAGTCCGGATCGAGCAGTCCCATCTGATTAGCTTTGAAGTAGAACTCGAGTCCTTGCATATAGTAGCTGTTATCATCAAGAAAACCCTGATATTCCGGCCCATCGGCTTTGGTAAGAATCATGTCCCCGGGATTGAATGTGTCGCCTTCTGCATAGCCATAAAACTGTGCTGTAACTTTAGCCAAGGTGGACCAATCTCCATCCCAGTCGGACCACAGCGACATTCCGTACGTTTTTTTGCCGGAATCGCTCTTCGGATCCATCTCTTGCATCTTCTTCAGAATCGGCAGATAGTCGTCAAGCGTCTTGATTTGCGGGCTGCCGAGCTTCTGGTACAAATCCCAGCGGAGCATCGGTCCGAACGTCATGTCCGCCCCTTCACTCGGGCCGTCGCCGGTGCCAACGTTATGCCCTATGCCGTAAATCGCGGTGCCTCCGCCGTATTGTTTCTTGTTCGCATCAAGTGCCTGAGCGGCGTACTTCTCCAAATTTTTGCCGTATTTGTCGAGCAGGCCGTCTTTCGTCCAGTCGAGAATCATTCCTGCTTTGATCGCATTCTCATAATCCTTGCCGCCAAGTCCTACAACCAGGTCGCCGAGGTCGCCGGATGCCATCTGCGTAGCGATCATTTGAGCGCCGCCTGACAGGTTCGGTGCGACGATGTTCAGTTTGATATTAAATTTATCCTTGATCAACTTGGCGAACCAGCCCTGCTGCTCGCCGGCATAGTTGGCCAAAGTATCGAATACAGTCAAAGTCATTTCCGGTTGCTTAGACCAGTCCGTTATGATTCCGTTATCCGAAGCACTCGCTGTTCCCGTACTGCTAGTGGCACTGGGCGAGCTCGTATTGCCCCCTCCTCCGAAACTGCATGCCGCGATAACCATCATTAGGCACACAGGAGCAGCGAGAAAGGTCCATTTTTTTTGCCTAGGCATACTGTAAAGCCTCCCTTTTCATATTAACGGCTTTTACTTTACTTTAAGGCGCGCAATGTGCGCCGAGAAATCCGGAATTAACCGATTACTCCGTTGCAATCGCTCACAACGAATGAACCACCTCCTTGAAAAAGTCAGTGCTTATCAGATCGGTACGCTACCCTTTAACCGCGCCGATCATGAGACCTTTCACAAAATACCGCTGAAAAAACGGATAGACGAGCAATGTCGGAATCACGACAATCATCGACACCGTCGACTGGATTGAAGTCGGCGTCGGCTGCAAAGCCAGATTAGCCACCGCTCCTCCCCCGCTCATCGCTTGTTTCATGAGTTCGGCGACAGACAAAGCCTCGTTCAAGTATCGATACAGAATGAACTGAAGCGTGAAGAGCTTCGGATCTGTCACAAGAAACAGCGTGTCTTGGAACTGGTTCCACTGGCCGACGGCAGAGAAGATCGCGATGGTAGCCAGGATCGGCTTAATGAGCGGCATAACGATCTTCCAAAAGATCGTTAAGTGTCCCGCCCCGTCGATCTGTGCGGACTCCTGCAGGGCAATCGGCGTCGACTCTACGTATGTTTTGACCAAAATAATGAAGAATGGGGATACGATCCCAGGCAGAATATAAGCAAGGAAGTTGTTGGTTAGTCCGAGATTGCGCATCGTTAGGTACCATGGAATCAGACCGGCGTTAAAGTACATGGTTACGATAATGAATCGGTACCATATCCGGCGCCCCCACATTTGATTCTTCGTGAACAGGAACCCAAGCAAGCCGGATGCCGCAACCGTCAATGCCGTGCCAATCACGGTACGTCCGATCGATACGATTGCAGCCATTCCCAGGCCGGGAATTTGAAAAACATGCTCATAGTTGGACAGCTGGAACCCCTTCGGCCAGAACATGACCAGCCCTTTACTGCTTATGTCGTTGTTGCTGATCGTATTGATAAACAAATAATAGAACGGAAAGAAACAGGCTAATGTGAACAAGCCGAGCAGCGTGTAGTTTAAAGCGTCGAACAAGGTAAATCTTTGCCTGGTCGCCATGGGTCTCTTCTTCCTTTCTCTCTCGTCTTAGATGATGCTTTGGCCGCGGATGAGCTTGGACATGCCGTTGGCCGCGAACAGCAGGAACAGACTGACGATGGATTTCATGATGCTGACGGCGGTTGCAAACCCAAAGTTGGAGTTCCCCATGCCAATGTTATACACGTACAGATCGAGCACTTCGATATGGTTCATGTTCAAGGCATTGGCGAACACAAAATATTGCTCGAGCCCGTTATTGATAAAGTTCGCAATCGACAAAATCAGGAGCACGAAGTACGTCGGGATGATGCCTGGCACCGTCACGTGCCAGACCTGGCGGAAACGGTTCGCACCGTCTACTCTGGCCGCTTCATATAATTCCGAATCGATGCCCGTAATGGCGGCGATGTACATGATCGCGCCCCATCCGAGCCCTTTCCACACTCCCCACAACGTCATCACGAGCCACACGTGATTGTCGTCGGCGAGGATGTTCGTCGGCGAACTAATCCAACCGAGGTTCATCAAAAAGTGATTGAGAAAGCCGTTGTTAACCGAGAACAGCATGAATGCGAAGGAATAGACCAATACCCAGCTAATAAAGTTCGGCAAAGTCGTCAAGGTCTGAACGATCCTCTTGAACTTCGAATTCCGTACCTCCGTCAGAAGAATCGCTAAGATGACGGGAAGTATCGAAGTCACGATGCCAAGTGAACTAATGGCGAACGTATTCCGCAGAACCCGGAACATCTCAACCCGTTGAACCTTATCCGATACCATAGCAGTAAACCATTGCAACCCGACGAAGTCCGTTTTCGCCAGCGGAATGCCCGGTTGATAGTCATACAGCGCGTAAATCCACCCGTAGAGAGGAAAATACGAGAATAAAAATACGAGTACAAGAAAGGGCAACGCCGTCAAGAAGAGTGTATATTTATCCTTGATTTGGAACCGCTTTCTTATAGGCGCAGAATTCGCAGTTTCTGTAAGGCTGGTACTCATCTTAATCCTCCTTGGTTTATTTATCTGTCTGACACTCATTATAATCAGGAATGAAAGCGCTATATATATCAATAACCCACTCGAGTATCAAAATCTAACGAACTTCCTATAGGGTGGTTCATAAGTTGATTAGAACCATGGAATACCATAAAAATTTTAATACTCACTTTAGGAGGAGCAATCATGGGAAACATAAGCATTCGAAGTTTGAAAGAACTTTAAGTAACAACATTACAGGGGAATTGGGTAAAGCGAATAAACACTGAAGTGCTCTCGGCTTAAGCAGCTGAGGGCACTTTTTTATCTCCCCCAAGCTCAATCTCCTCGTCGTATGTAACCACCAGAAGAAATCCGAACGCCGTATTTCTGAATGATTTCGTCCCACCGTGCAGGCATTCCCTTAATGGCAATCTGATCATTACCTTGACCAATCCAGCTGGAGTTATTCTTGTCCCCCGACAATCGATATGTTCTTGTCCTTTACGGCAATCGGTACAAGTTCTTGTCTTTTCTTCGGGACAAGAACTTGTACCGATAAAACAAAAAAAGCCACTAAAATAGCGGCTTTCATTGGGACCATGTTCTTGTCCCTCGACACAACTGAGCTCGTACAAAAAAGAGAGCATGGAAGGGTGAATTCCAGCTCTCTTCATTGGATCAACGATAATTGATCCGTTTATCTATTTAACGCCAGGATTGGGTGAACGCGCGAATTACGCTTTGAACGTATATCCGGGTTTCTTCCTCGATGTCTCCTTCCCCCGAACGATCCAGATGCTTCAGTGCATTCTCCAACTGATGAACCGCTTGTTCGAGGCGGCCCTCTCCATAGTGAAACAGTGCTTGACGGATTGCATTAGAAAGCTGCTTCGACAGCGGGTATTGTATCTCACCTTGATCGATTCGAGATTCGATTAATTCCGGCAGCAGATCCGGCGTGACCGTCTCCATATAGGTTATGGATGCATCATCATAATACGCCTTCGTCATCCATAACTGGGAACAGAAAAAGACCAGCCTGACGTAAGCTGCATTCTCCGGAGCAACGGTGCTCATCTCAAGCTGCTGCCATTTTCCGTTTCCTGCGGTAATTTGAAGCGAAGTCCCGCCGACTTGCTTATGGTTGGCATCATAGTAATTCAATGAAGCGAGGGTACGTCCTTCCTGCAAGTAAACCTGGAATCTCGCCGAATACGCCGTACCCGGTTTCACGGGAACGGAATCGGATGCGACCGCAACCGTTTCCGTCGTGGAAGTATCCGTTATCTTCAGGCTACTCGGCCCGCTTACGGTCTGCTCATCACTCAGCCCAAAAGACACGTTTGGCGTTATATTAAACAAGGAGCTCCAGCCCGGGATCACGCCGGAATCAAGAGGCTGGTCAAAGCTTCCGTTCAATAGAGGGAGCTCGATCGGGATGTGAACAGCTCCGCTTCCCTTCGTCACTTCGATTTTTTTAAGTAATGTATCATCTGAATAATAGATATGCCCGTCTTCGCCAAGTGTCATCAATTGCGTTGACGAGAGCGTGACCGCAGCTTCCGGATCTTTTGGATCGACTATGGTTATCCTGCCCGCAAGCGTCGTGAACATGTAGCCGTCTTCGCTCCACCGGATGTGAACCGGACGCCATCTTCCATAATTGGATACGGACGGATAAATATTGGCGCTTTTCACGATATCCATTGTCTCCGGATCCATGGCGAAGATCGTCCCATCCGCCGCTGCCCAGAGCAATCCGTCAGGACCGATACTTAGTCCGCCAATCATGTTTGGTTGAACGGATGCACCCGGGATGGCGGGAACGAATTCTTGAAGCTTCCTTCCACTGGCGATATCCCATACAAATATTTTGGCCGCTGTCTCCGTCGGATCGATTCCAAGGCCGCCAGCTATGGTAGTCGAACCGTAAAGCTTTCCGTTGTGGACGGCAAGGCCGACGATCGACTGGTTGTGTACAACGTCCTCATAGACAGTAAATCCTTGTTCAGGACCGCGTGACGGATCATACACGGTCAGCGAGCCGCCGAGTTCTCCGTAGTCCGGAATCGTGCCAATAAACAGCTTACCTTCGCCAGACGTCATGGCGAACGGTCTGTCCTCGTGAGGAATTTTATATATCGCCTTCGGATTGACTCCATCCTGAATCGGCTGGTTCACATCCAGCTCCCGGATGTAGCCTCCCGGATAAAGACCGAAGTACATTTTGTCACCGAGTGCAGCCATGCCTTCCGCCTGTCCTAAAGAGAAGGTTTCAATTTCACCGGAAATCGGGGAATATGCAGCCCCTTTCCCACCCGGATAACCGCTCATATACAGCTTGCCGTCCGGCCCTTTCTCCAGCGTCTGAATCGGAATCGGATTACCGGAGAACGGGTAGGTAACCGACTTTACCTTCTTCGTCTCCATATTCATGTAAGCCACCGCTCCCGACCACATGACGGTAGCCAGCGATTTTCCCGGGAGTTCCGGATCGTTCGTCATCTCGACCCACGCGGTATTGCGAAGGTAGGTGGTATATTCGATTCCGGTGTCAACCGCGTCCATTGTGATGAGATCGAGCTCCATCAACCGGTTGTTCTGTACGAAATATACTTTGTTGCTGCCCGGCTCGCCAAACGATAATCGAATTCCCTTATTGTCCAAAAAATAGGTATCACTCCAATCCCCGGCTTCAGTGTCATAGAACAGCAGAGCATTATTCCCTCCGCTTAAGCCAGCTACGATATACTTACCTGCTGCATCAAGCTGATACACTTGCGCAGTCTCCACCGCACCACCATATGTCGGTAGCGGAATTTGTTCCTTTTCCCCCGTATCCACGTTCACCTTTACAAGGCTTCCCTGAATACCGATACCTGCATATAGATATCCATTATGATAGGCTGTGGCCCGGGTATAACTTTGACCAGGCATTACGTTGCCGTAATCCTTCATCTCGCCGGTGGAGGGATCGTAGCGTCCAACCTTGGCATTTGGATAAGAACCGAAATATACCCGGCCCTGTTCGTCATACGTCAGTCCGTATACGACACTTTCTCCAATCCCGCCCAGGTCGCGCAGCTCCTTCGTTACAGGCGAATACGTATACAGCTTACCGTTACCGCCAATATAGACCGTACCGTCCGGCAGAGTGATATGCGTCCAGGAGCTTTCGGTTCCTTCAAGCCTGAATTTGCGCAGCACCTCCCTGCTCACCAGATCTACCACCTGGAATATGGCCGGCTTGCCAGTTACCGTCGTATACATGACATCTCGGCCATCTTCGTTTCCGAAAGCCGCGTCAAAAACAGCTACGGTCTCAATCGGGGAACCGATGGAGACCGGCTCTCCGAACGCTTTGTCCACTCGTGCATCTGCCGGAGCCGCGAGCCACCATTGCGATACCATAACCAACATGAGTGAAAGAATGGATATAGCGCTTCTTTTTGCGTAAACAATCCTTTTTGACATTAATGTAATCCCCCGTTTCTTATGATGATTGAAAGCGCTTTAAATTGATTCGTCAAAGGTTGGGACTATACATCTTTAAACCTGCTCATGCTCTAGTTCCTTTGCCTGGTACAGTAAAGATCATACGTAAATCTCGATCGATGTCAGGTTACTGCTCAATCCCCCCCTCTTGATCACGGCCATCACGATTGCTATCACCATGATCCTCATTTTATTGCCATTACGGTCATTCGCTCTGTGGTTGGTTAGTTTATTGTGCAATTCACCAACTCCAAGCGAGCATCAGACTTCGTAGGCTCTTTAGTATAAAAACCGCTTTACTTTTTAGTAAAGCTACATATTTCCATAGGCTGTTGATTTTCTGCTGCTGCCACTTACCTAACCCAGCGCATGAATCTATAAAGAGGAAAATGTTGTGTGGAAATTGCTAAATGGGTAGAAAATACATAAACGTATGAATGTACTGTCGTAGGTGATATAGTTAGATACTTATCTAATCGGTAATCGGCTCATGTTCTTGTCCATTACGGCAATCGGTACAAGTTCTTGTCTTTGACTCGGGACAAGAACTTGTACCGATATAACAAAAAAGCCGCTAAATTAGCGACTTTCTATGGGCTATGTTCTTGTCCCTCGACAGATATCATCATCACGTCAGGCTGGTGTGGATATTGGCCCTCCTTGGCCGGCCGGTCCTCCTGTTCGGATTCAATTAAGCGTTCGCCCCTCCTAGTCTTTGTGAATCGCGATGTTCCCCAAGGATGTCGCAGCGCGTCCCAAGTAGAACTTCGCATGGGTTGCCCGACTGTCGGCCGTTATCGAGGGATAGCACTCAACGATTATATTACTATCAATGCTTGCATCAAATGGAAAATGCTATAATATTCATTGATACTCCTTAATGGTTGTGAAGAATTAGAATCCTACACAATTTCTTGTCGTCCCTTCTCCGATTACCTGAGCCGTTCCGAACGACTCGGTTCCCTTCGACATCTCGACCGGTTCGCTGAGCTCCGCTTAACCCCTTTACGTTCCAGCGGAGGGTAATCACAGCCAAGTCCGCGTCGGACGGGTCCTTCCAGGTTACCGCAAGCAATCGGTATGAACAGGTATTAACGTAAGGCTCGAAACTGCCCTAGGGGGGATGACGTCCTTCAACACCGTTACTCTTGTTGTACTTCGGTTCCCTGCACCCGGAGGTATTACTTAATCTTTTGAGCGACTCGCATCCCAAGTAAAACAAATTCGGTACCGTCTGAAAAAGTAGAGAACACAACAGGTAGCCAATTCTCCCCAAAGAATGCAGCGAATGCTGTATCGGATACTGGTACGAGATTCGTCTCTAGCGGAGGTGCAAATCCTTTCATACCATCAACAAATTCCCCTACAAAGTATGGTTTACCGTTTCGTTCTGTGATGGAGATAACAATGCCTTCTCGCTTGTAACTGCCGATAAACGGTTTGAAATCTACAGAGATCGTTTTTTTGGGGGGAGCGAAGGAATCTCGCATTTTAATACCTGCAAGCTCATTTAGAAGTTCTTTAAATAAGGAAGAATAAAGCTGCTGTGCACCCCCACCATTCGTCAATAAGACGATCGCAACTCCTGATTCTGGTGCTACACGTAAAAAACCATACTGTCCGATCGTAGCACCATCATGACCGAATCCAAAAACGCCATCCCAATCATACAATGCCCATCCTAATCCCCAACCATCGGAGCTAAACGTCCATTTATCAACACAATTGACTTCACGTGTTTGCATGGCAGATATCGTCTCTGATTTCAAAAAATGAGTTCCATCAGAAGCTATTCCTCCATCTATATGCATTTTTGCTAATTGTACAATATCCGCAGCAGAAGCACAGAGAACACCGCCATAAGGACCAGATGAACGGGGTAATGGATTCCAAGTTGGACATGGTTCTGGCTCTTGACCTGGTAGTCCAATGTGACCTATTGCCGATCGAAATCGCAATACATCTTCTGGTAATGTAACGGTACGATTTAGTCCAAGTGGAGTACACAATCTATCCTTAAGTGCATTGTCCCAAGTTTGTCCTGTTACAACTTCAATAATACGTCCCAACACGTTGTATCCAACACTGCTATAGGAAATTGTCCTGCCGGGTGGACAATCCAAAGCTATGTTTTTACTGGCCTCAATATAAAGTGCTAAACAGTCATCACCACGTCCCGTATCATGGGTAAAATCACAGGTTAAACCGCTCGTATGGCTGAGCAATTGTCGAATAGTGATGGTTTTAGTAGCGATCTTATCTGCCGTTTCAAACTCTGGTAATACATCTATTACTGGTGCATCTAAGTCTAGTTCACCTGATTCAACCAATTTCATTACCATTGTTGCAGTATGAATTTTGGTTATCGAACCAACCTGAAATACTGAGTCTGTCGTTACCCTTACACCCGTTCCACGATGCAATATACCACTCGCCAATTCGTGAATTTCATCGTTAACAAGTACTGCTAATGATGCACCAGGAACATGATTAATAGCACGTAACTCATCGATACGATTTTGCCAATGGGCAAAGTCGAAATTAGCCATGTTGATTTTCTCCTCCTTATTGAGGTTAATAGTGGCGCCATTATTCAAAATCAAACCTCTCTAGTGATATTTTTGGGTGGAATACTGAAAGCTGAGTCATAGTCATTTACTCATTTAACCTTTTCAAAAGTGCTTGTAAACCAAAGGAAAATTGTTGATCTGGATTCACGTATTCAAGGTCTGACATCAAATTATGGAGAACGGGGTACTTGCTTCCGGGAATATCTTGCCACAATTTTGAATAAGACCCTTCTGGCTTCATACCAGAAAAAAGGACTGAACCTACATCAAGTAGCTCATGACCAATAATAAAACCAACCATACCATTTAATACATAGATCGCGTGAGCTCCATATATATTTGCACGTTGGAGAGTAGCAAGGAGACGTTCCAAAATGGACAGGGATGCAGGAGTTCGTAATGGACGTGATGCAAACAAAGGCAGTGCACGTGGATGTGCACGTAGGACATTACGAAAATCATGTGCAAATACCCATAAATCATCATACGGCGACGAATTTGATGTTTCTGGGAATGGTATTTGTAATAAAAGAAATTCAATAACTCCATCAAACAACTCTTCTTTATTTGCGATGTGATTATAAAGGGACATTGCTTCAACGCCTAATGCTAATCCCAGTTTCCGCATACTAAAATTTTCTAAACCTTCTTGATCAATCAATTGTAAAGCAGCTTTTAGTACCTTTTCCCGAGTTAGAGATCGTTTTCGATCTATTTTTTCCATATATACTTCTCCTTGTGTTGTTTGTACCTAAATACTTACACCATAAGTTTACATTGTAAGTTTATGGTGCAAGTATTTTGTTGTCAAGTCAAGAAAGTGATATTGCATGTATTATAAAATGCTAAAAACTGCATCTGTCTAAAAACTGCATCTGTAATGGGAATCCGTATCGGTACAAGTTCTTGTCATGGGCTTGGGACAAGAACTTGTACCGATAAAAGCAAAAAAGCCGCTAAAATTGCGACTTTCAATGGGACTATGTTCTTGTCCTTCGACAGCAGACCTTCGAGCCCTAATCAATTGTAACTTGCCTTGCGGCAAACTCTTGGGTAACCAATTTTACTCAAGATGGTAATTCATTATGGCTTCGAAAGCTCGTGTTGATGCCCACTCAGCTTGATTTTGTACTGTCCAAACGTTTTTTTTCTTTCATCTGAACTTAGATTTCCAGCACGTTGATAACCGAATGTAGAGATCCCATCTTTATCAATGGTCCAATCATAGACCTTACCTAAGGTATCAAACCCATAATAAAATCCATGCTTACCTAAATATTCTGAAGACCATTGTCCATTATTGTGTGTTGCATATTTCAAATTGGTTGTTTGATCGGCATCTTCCAAGCCACGTTGATACTGAGTTAGATAATAGACATTGCTTAAATATGTTTTTACCGACTTTATAGGCAACTTTTCAGTAGCTACTCTTGAAATCGATTCTCCATTTACCTGATATAAAATAAATTTTTGCGTTGTATTGTAGTCATAATTCAGATAGAAGTCACTCTTCTCAGTTTTGAACCAAATATCTCCAAGATGAACTGTGTTCTTGTCGTCATTTGTTACATGATAACTAAAGTCGTTGAACGTATAGAAATCATTGCTTACCCGTAATTTATTGTTCTCTTTTGTTACAACCAAATATTTATCACTATAAATAACATTCTTACCTTCGTAGGTCAGCCCATAGAGGCGAATTAGTTTGGACTCTTCAATCGTTGAAGTATTGACATCCCTTATAATAATAAGTCTATATGGCTGAGTTTCAGTGCTTTTTTGATATACTACTTTTTTGTTCAGAGCCTCCCCAATGTATCTTAGAGGAATATAGGTTGAGCCATTGTAGATGTTTGCAGGTACATCCATAGCAACGGTTTTACCGTCTATAATGATGTTTTTATTTTTTATTTTCATTAAAATTGTTTTATTTGAATACTGAATGCGAAAGGACTGACTTTTTGTATTGAAATCTACTACTGCACCAAATCCTTCAGATATCAAACGAAGTGGCACTAATGTTCTGCCATCTTTAACAATCGGTTTTACAGCCGATTCCTTTTGACCATTGATTAATGCCACGGAACTGTCCAGGGAAAGAACCATCGTGTTTTTAAAATCAGTACTCGTATCATTTTTAGTTTGAATACTCTCTGCTTCAATCGTACCCATTAAGGAAAAAAATAATGTGGAAGAAACAATAGTTAATAAAAGAAAAAGCTTTGACTTCATAAATACACCTCTCTTTTTGTATATTAGCTTTAATTTAACAATATATGTATAATCTGTATTATACACGTAATTTACTGGAATTACCCGAAAGTTACCGGCTTTCCAACTTCGACTCCCCGGAAGTCCTGGGCCCGAGCCACGTGCTTAGACTTAGCGATATTCACCCCGACTATGAGAGTCGTTGATGTGATTTGAGTTATTCGCTCGTTTTGAGTAGAATTCATGTAGTATTCTTTTTGGTTTTGTTTTGGTATCCGTTCGCTGGCCAGCTACCGGGATCCCAAAACAATTTTACCAAGGAGTCTTTTTCTTTCTTATACCTGATATTTCTGCGTTATAGAAATGCTGCCTGTTAGCTTAAAGAGCTTATCGGTAATCGGCTCATGTTCTTGTCCATTACGGCAATCGGTACAAGTTCTTGTCCTGGGGTCGGGACAAGAACTTGTACCGATAAAACAAAAAAGCCGCTAACATAGCGACTTTCAATGGGAATATGTTCTTGTCCTCCGACAAGCTTAGTTTTACTTTCACTCGTTCTACCTACCCGTTGGTATAAGTTGGCAGTTTCACTTAGCTTAGCTTAATAGCTCTTCTAATTCTTCAACTTATAAATGAATTTCATCTATAGAAATCCACTGGCACTTAAATTTGCTCCCTTGCCACAGTAGAAGAAATTCTTTTGTGGCAATGGCTGCCGGTTATGTGGCATGTTCGCAAAAAAGAAAAAGAGCCGAAACATCGGCTCATTTTTCTTTAACCCCATTAACTTTCCGATTAGCTCAAACCTGCTTTACTTAATCCATATGCGGCGTCTGCCGACCCAGGCACTTGTTTAAAGGCCACGTTGATCCGGTTCCAAGCATTGATCGCCATAACCGAGAAAGTCAGATCGGAGATTTCTTTCTCCGTT